>NZ_JACOII010000049.1 GCF_016306625.1 Xenorhabdus lircayensis
ACACCTGTTGACGCGACATACGCTGACCAGCACGGGAGAGAAATAACCAGTCAGCATCTTCATCCGGTTTTTGCGCCGTGTACCGCTGTGTACGTGATAAGGCTTTTGATAAATAATTTTGCCGTTCCACCAGCCAATGACGGATAAGCTGGACTTCACGCTGCACCATCGGGTGAATGGTGGAAAAGCCATTTTTCAGGCGTTGTACGCGCAGGCTGCGACCATCCAAATCCACATCGGACAGTTTTAGGTTCAGTAGCTCTGATACCCTGAAGCCGTGAATAAAACCCATAAACATCATGCAGATATTGCGTTCTGCATGTGCATGATTTCCCAACTCCCTAAGCAGCATTTCGATCTCAGGTTGGGTCAGGTACTTGCGTTTTAGCATGGTATTCATCTCCAGAAAGCGATGAAGAGCCTATCCCATCAGGCTCCGGGGATAAGATAATAAAATGTGACATTTATTAGTGTTGCTGATTATTTGCAGAGTGCAAAGTGAGCGTGCAGAAAAACGCCTTAATGGTGATATTTTTGGCGATACTCTTTTGGGGTCAGGCCGTTGCAACGTTTAAATAATTCCCTGAAATAACGGGTATCCTCATAACCCACTTCATGGCTGATTTCTTCGATGGTTTTCTGGGATTTTTCCAGCCAATGCTTTGCCTGTGACAGACGGATCTGCTGGATATACTGGATCGGTGTTTTTCCTGTGGCGATCTTGAAACGACGTTTCATTTGGCGCTCACAAAGATGGATTTTATTGGCTAAATCGGCGACAGATAAAATTTCAGAGGGGAAAGCATGCATCCAATCTTGCAGTTTGTGGATCAGTGAATCTGCATGTTGGCGATAAGGGGCAAAACTGACGGAATCTGACGATTTTTTGCTGTCATTTTCGCCTAACAGGAATTTTGCGCATTGTTCTTTGGCATCTTGTCCGTAAATCAATTCAACAATATTCAACATACAACTTCCGCACCCATAGGCACTGGAGATACAAAAACGGTGATTATCGCAGATGATTTTTTTGTCGGTATACAGTGGGATATGGGGGAATAATTTTTTGAATTCAGAGGAAAAATGAGGGTGGATTGTAGCACCTGTTTGCAATAATCCGGCTTTGGCAAGCAAGAATGTGCCTGAGCATATGGAAACGATAGGAATGTGTTTTTCATCCATCGCCTTAATCCATTCAATGATTTCTTGTGAGCAGTGACTTGCTTCCCATTCAGGGAACCCCAGCGAGCCTATCAGAATGATATCGGGTTGCTGGCCATATTGGAGAGAGCTATGGAGAGTATCGTAGGCAGTGGGTTCGGCGTCCATAAACAGGCTGTTTGTACCATTGATTTCTTGATTGGTTATTTCCTGATTGGTCACTCCCTGACTGGTCGGGGAAATAATGCTGACATGGGGAATCGGGCCGCCAATGGCATTGGCGGCAATGGTGAGAATTTCAATCGGCATGGCAACCGAAGTTACAGATGTGTGAGAAAAAACCAACGCTGTGATAGAGACTTGTTTCATAGTTATATTCTCTTCCTTAAGAACATTTAGTGATGTTGTGTTAATTTCGTTATGAAATTAATTCTAAGGCTAAACAAGTCCCATGTCTTCAATGAATTTTCTATTTCTGTAGTGATAAGTCGTGATAATCATTTGGTTTGTTGATGCCAAAGTTGTGCATATAAGCCGTCTTGTTGAACGAGGGCATCATGTGAATCTGATTCAACGATTTTCCCTTGATCTAAAACGAAAATTCTATCGGCATAGCGAATTGTATTCAGTCGATGGGCAATGCTAATCACTGTTCGGTTACGGCATATTTCATCCAGATTACTCATGATGGCCGCCTCAGATTCATAATCCAGTGCGGAAGTTGCTTCATCGAGGATCAGGATTTTGGGATCATTCAGCAACGCCCTTGCCAATGCGATACGCTGCCGTTGTCCACCAGAAAGATTGTTCCCTTTTTCGCCAACAGGATGCGCGAATTTATGTGGAAACGCATTGATGAAATCAGTCGCACCCGCTAAGGTTGCGGCTCGATAGACTTCTTCATCGCTGGCATTGGGTTTGCATAGGCGGATATTGTCCGCAATGCTGCCGGAAAATAGAATGCTTTCCTGCAAGACCACACTCATATTACGTCGCAATGATACTGGGTCGGCGATCGCTAAATCCATGCCATCCACCAAAACCTGACCGTGTTGCGGGACATACAAGCGCTGCAACAATCGGGTCAGCGTACTTTTGCCTGAACCCGATGGCCCTGTGATGCCGATAAACTCTCCCGCCTTAATTGCCAATGACAAATTTGCCAGCACTTCGGGGGTATCTGCATCATAGCGGAAGCGAATATTCCTGAACTCAATTTTACCTGCGAGTTCAGGAGAGGATGCCAGCCCCTGTTTACTGCTTTCCATCGGTTCATCAAGAATATCGCCCACCCGCCGCAGGGCGATCAGGGTATGTTGAAAATCTTGCCAGACTTGTGCCAACCGTAGAATCGGTTGGGTAACGTGTCCTGCCAGCATATTGAAGGCAATCAATTCACCGGGGGATAAATCCCCATTAAGCACTCCTCTGACACCCCACCACAGAAGCAGCGCTGCAACAACTTTCTGGATCAAAGCGATCCCTTGTCCAGCGGCAAGCCCACTCTTCTGGGCAGCAAAACGTTGGATCAATTGCTGGCTCAATACCTTCTGCCACTGGTGCAAAAAGCGTTTTTCCGTTGCGGTGGTCTTGATAGTTTCAATACCCGTAACGGATTCTGTCAGGAAACTGGTGGCATCTGCATCGGTTTCATACTCTTTTTCTACCTTGCGGCGAATGATGGGCCCGACGGCGATCCATAGCAAGAAATAGAGTGCCAGTGAACTTATCACGATCCACGTCAGCAGGGAGGAGTAATGAAACATCACGCCCAGAAACAGAATGATGAAAATCAGGTCAAGCAGCAGCATGAGCGTAGAGCCGGTCAAGAATTGGCGGATCTGCGCCATCTCCCGGACTCGGGCGATAATTTGCCCAGTTTGACGTTGCTTGAAATAGGGCAGGGGCAAGCCTACCAAATGGCGATAAAGCTTGCCGGAGAGTTCCGCATTGATTTGGCTGGCCATATGCCCAAACACGGTATTGCGCAGGAAGCCATATAAGGGTTCTGCCAATGCCAGTGCCAGCATCGCCATACCGAGTACATGCAGACTGGAGATACTCCGCCCGACCAACACCTTATCGATAACATTTTCAAACAACAAAGGAGCAGCCAGAGCGAAAAGTTGCAACACAATGGCGAACAGGAAAATATCCCGTAACTGGTTTTTTTGCCTGAAGATGGAGGGATAAAACCAGCTCAGACCAAATTTAACCTGCTGCTTGGTCAGGGATTTATCAGCCACCAACAGCACTTTATATCCGTTATCTCCGCCAGAATCGCTAGGATTAGCCTGTCCACTGTGCAATGGATGTGACAATGGATGCACTTCGTGTTTTCCGGTGGTGGGATCAAACACGGTAAACCCGTCAGGGCGGATTTCTGACAGCACCCACCAGCGCTGATCTAACTCAACTAGCGCTGGCAAAGGTAACGTGGCGGCGGTGTTGGGTATCAGGCGATCAAATTTACTGTGCAATTCAATGGCATCAACAGCTTCGCGTAGCTGCGGATCTGTCAGCGTCAGGGAATCCAGCCCCAGTGCATGGTGCAGTTGTTCGACAGAAGCCACTTTGTGAAATTGTTTTCCCAAATAGGCAATACAATCCAGCGCATGATTATTTGGATTGGTATCCACGTTACTCGTAAAGGAAAAATCGTCAGTCATGATTATTTTTCCCTCAATGCTTCAGATTGATATTCCTGAATCGGACTAAGCAGATAATCAATGACTCTCCGCTGATCCATTTTGATTTCTGCAACAATGGACATGCCCGCTGTGATTTCGACGGGTTTTCCATCCACCATGATGTTGTTTTGCCTGAGGCTGATTTGTGCGGGAAAAACCAGACCCAGTCGTTCATCGGTGGTGGAATCCCGTGAAATGCTGAGTAATTCCCCTTCAATCGTGCCATAGCGGGTATAAGGGAAGGCATCAACTTTGACTGTGACATGCTGACCGGGACGGACAAAACCGACATCTTTGTTCAAGATCTGAATTTCAGCGAGTTGTACATGTTCATCCGGCACAATGACCATCAAATTCTGGGCAGGCTGTAAAACGGCACCAAGGGTATGGACGCTCAATTGCTGGACAGTACCGGTCACAGGGGAGCGCACAATTTCAAGCTCTTCCCGCTCCTGCATTTTAGAAATTTCCTGTTTTAGTACGGACAGTTGCATTTCGGCTTGTTTTCTTTTCTCAAACCATTCCCGTTCTTTTTGTACTTTGATGCCCTTTAAACGTTCCTCTAGTGTCTTGTATTGAGTCATGAGAATACCGAGTTCCGATTTTTGTTGAGCGATCAACCTTTCTGTTTCCAAAAATTCCTTTTCTTGTACCAGATATTCAACCCTGCTGATGATCTGCTTTTGGCTCAATGTTTTTTGAGCCTGTAAACGCTGGCTAATATTTTCGCGCAGATTGGTCAATGACTGGATATCGCTGTTCCGCGCTTTTTGGGACGTGATATTCACTTCCATTTCCGCGTAGATGTTGGTGATGATTGAGTCGAATTCCTGCTTTTCGTGATGGTAATGTGTCAGAATTCTTTCCTGTCTGCCTTCGGGTTGCTGCTGGAAAAACGGTAGGGATTTAGGATCATGTTTCATAAGCAGAGCTTGATAACGGATTTCCTCTTCTGTCAGATAGTCGCGCTGTTCGAGCAGACGGGCGATATCCTGATTGACGCCGAGTGTATTGAGCGTAAGCAGCGGCGCACCTTTCTCAATGTGCTGCCCATTTCCTATATGAATGGCAATTATACGACTCTGTTCGTAAGCCTGAATGACTTGGGAACGACCAGAGGCAATCAGGCGTCCGGTTGCAGTTGCTTGTATATCTAATTTACCCAGATAGGCCCACAGCAAGGCGACCAGAACGCCAATACTCAGGGTGATTGCTGTATAACGGGCGAATGGGGAAGGCGGGCGTTGTGATAATGCCAAGTGCGTCGGCAAAAAATCATAATGGGGAGAGGGAGTACGTAACCGCTTGATCCCTTTGCGCAAGATAGCCTTAAGCATGGGAAGGCTCCTCCTGTTTTATTTCCTGTTTTAGTTCTTGTTGTAGTTGCCAGAGTTTTCGATAGTGCTTGCCTTGTTGTAGAAGCTGCTCATGGCTACCTTGTTCGATGATTTGGCCCTGATGTAATACAATAATCCGGTCACATTGGCGTACGGTGGAGAGCCGATGTGCGATAGTGATGACCGTCCTGCCTTGGGCAATGTTTGCCATGTTGGATTGGATGACGGCTTGTGATTCGTCATCCAGTGCGCTGGTAGCTTCATCAAGGATTAAAATCTTGGGGTCTGACAGAAGAGTTCTGGCAATGGCCAGACGTTGGCGCTGACCGCCTGATAAGGATTGACCACCTTCTGCAATCACCGTGTCATACCCCATCGGCAGCTTGAGGATAAAATCGTGTGCCCCGGCCAGCTTTGCTGCCTCAATCACTGCGGATAACGGCATATCAGGGCATGATTGGGACAAGTTCTCATACACAGTTTTATTGAACAGGAAATTTTCTTGCAGCACGATACCGACTTGCTGCCTGATGGATTCAATATTGAGATTTTGTAAGGGAATGCCATCCAACGTGATTGCTCCATTTTCAGGGGTATAAAGCCGCAGCAGCAAACGGGCAAGGGTGCTTTTTCCAGAGCCAGAGGTTCCGACGACTCCCACGGTTTCGCCCGCCCGAATATCCAGCGTGAAATGGTTGATGGTGGGGGGTAAATCGGGTTGATAGCGGAAGACGATATCGGAGAATAAAATTGTTCCCTGTAATGTAACCTGTTCGTTGCCTGATTGTTGTTCTGTTGGCAGGTTCAGCATATCCCCCAACTTATCGATGGCGATGCGTGAGCGGATATATTGCCCCCAGAGTTGTACCAGTTTAGCCAGCGGTTGTTGGGTATGGCTGACCATCATATTGAAAGCGATCAACTGACCAATAGTTATATGCAGCGAAAGCACTTCTGAGGCGCCAAGCCAGATAATTACGGCACTGGTGACTTTCTGTAACAGCATCACCAGATGACTGGAACGATTATCCCATTGCTGCACGTCATAACTGGTGCTGACCATTTTTTCGGTCTGACTGTCCCAGCGGCGAACAAAGCGAGGTTCGGCCGCGAGGCTTTTCAGCGTCTCGGCACCTGCAACCGTTTCGGTCAAGAAAGAGCTATTGACCGCGGCATGAGTGAACTGTTTTTCCACTGCTTTCTCAATTTTGGGGGTAACCCACCAGGCGAGCAGGGCATAGAATGGAATGGTGAGCAGAAAAATCAGGGTCAGCGTACCGGATAGCAGGCTCATGACGTAAATAAATACAAACATGAACAAGACATCGATACACAGTGTGAACATCGAACCGGTTAAAAACTCCCGAACTGTTTCCAGTTCTCGTACCCGTGTCACAATCGCCCCTACTTGACGGGTTTTGAAAAACAGCAATGGCAGGCCGAACAGATGCTTAACCAGCTTCAACCCGAGTTTTATGTCAATCCGGTTGGCGGTGTGGGCATACTGATATTCGCGCAGTCCCCTTAGGATCACCTCAATCAATCCCGCCACCACTAGCCCAAAGATCAGCACATCCAGCGTGGAAAACGCCTGATGGACGAGAACCTTGTCCATGACAACTTGCACCACCAGAGGAGAAATAAGCGCCAGAATTTGGAGAACGAAAGAGAACACGAGTATCTCCGTGAGGTTCTTTTTTTGCCTGACGAATTCAGGAATAAACCAGCGAATATTAAATCGACTACTTTTTTGTGTTATTTTCATCCATCTGCCATTCCATAGATTGATAAATTCTGCTTTATCTAAGATCTCGGGTGTTTCCCGATGAGGTTTTTGAATCAATACCCGTTGTTCATCATATTTTGCCAGAATGAAAGGTTGACCTTCATCGCTGAATAAAATGGCAGGTAGCGGAATGGCTTCTAACCTCTTATTTATAGAGTGTTTATTTTTAATTTTAATATTGTATTCTTTTTTTATCTTGTTTAAGGCAGAAATATAATCATCATTATCGCTTAAGTTTTTATTATGTGCAGTAGTGTGATTTCTATTAGATATCATTATTATTAATTTAATTAATGATATTATTCTTTTTTCTATTTCATTCATTAAGGGAAATCTATTTTTAATAAAAATAAAACCTCAGATTAAGGAGATAACCTGAAAAAGATTATGGCATTTATTTATAAAGGAAGTTTAATAAATCCAATAAAATATATTATCTGTTATCAAGGAGTATATGAGTGTTGGCAATTGGGACAAAATGTAGCGGCTAAACAGACATTTTGCTTTTTATATGTTGATTTTATCATACGAATGGATATATTTTTTGTTCAAGGTAGCCGAGAAATCATCTAAATTTGTTCTGTATATTTTACTTGCCATTTCGCGTTTGGCTTAGTTTACTCTGTTCAAATGGTTGTAGCAATGAGTTGTAGCAATGAGGTTAAATCATAAATGAAAATATAATAACTGTGGGATTCATTTATGATTTAATCATTTTAATTTAAAGCAATTTTAACATTATATTAATATTTATTTAATGGATAATTATATGTCTGAAAAATTCGTTCAAACCATTTCAAGCGTTAATTACAACAAAGGTGTGTTCTCCCTTTATTTTGTTGGTCAAGAATCCAATCGAATGGCAAATGGCATACTGGCAGAAAACGATCAGGAATTACAATTAAAACAAGTTATTCATATGCCCGCATCCGGTTTTATGTATATGGTATCCATGGTGAAAAGCATGCTTGAAGATCCGAGAATGGAAGCTGAAATCAATAAATTGATCGCTGCTGGTTTTTTACCTACGCCTGAGATAAATGAAAGTGCAGAGCCTACTGAAGTAGAAGCTGTTGTTTCAGAAACCACTGAACCTAAAAAACGTTCAACACGCCATTCTGAAACATCAAAATAATACCAGCAAAATCCTATCAGATGGTTGTAGCCTATGATGATCACACATCAACCGGCAACACTGAGTACGACTGAAATACAGGCAATGATTGGTGGGGTGATGTTGCTTTGTCAACATTCCCCCTTGCATCGACGTTATTTGGTTGCAGAGTGGCAACAACGTATTTTGCCGTCATTTCAGCTCAATCAGTTTTGCTATTACGAAGATGAACATCAACGCCCAGTTGCTTTTTGTAATTGGGCTTTTTTATCTGACAGCAGTCGGGACGCGATTCTTTCCGGTGAACGGGAAATATCGCATGAAGACTGGCGTTCTGGTCAGCATATCTTCTTTCCAGAAATGATTGCCCCTTTCGGCCATGCACTAGGCATTGCCCATGATCTTCGTCGGCGTGTCTTTTCAGCATGGAAGGGGCAAAAAGCCTGTACTGTCAGGGGAATTCTGGATGTTCAAAATGACCGCTGTATCCGTCGGGTGCAGTGGTTTACTGTTTAATTTTCTGTCCAATACCAGGATTATTTATGGGGAAATCAGTCGGTCGAAGTTTAGCATATACCTTTACGGGTAAATATGAAGATGACGATGATGGAAACACAATACATGCCATCGGCTTTGGAGGAGTCATTAATGCTTATGGCGGGAATGACTATATTGTTGTTGGCTCCTTTGCTGCAAAAGTCAATACAACATGGGGACACGATACCATTGTAGGGGGAGCGGGGTATCTGGATGTCAATGATACTGGTGGCGATCTAACAGTGAAGGGAGGCTCTGGCTTCACTTCAATCAATAAGACACAGAGTGGGCCGATAACATTTGAAGGGATCTCCGGTGGGGTGACCATCAATCATACCGGTGACAAAAGCGGCATCTTTTATTCTGGGGCCGCTGGATACAATAGCATCACCCGCAAAGGCTTGCAGGGCGATATTAGTTTCAAAGGCGCAGGGGCATATAATGAACTCTGGCATGAAACCAATCAGGGCAATTTGTCTTTTATCGGCGCAGGTGCTGGCAATAAGCTCGACCGTACTTGGTTTAACAAGTATCAGGGCTCTCAGGGAAACGTAACTTTTGACGGTGCTGGTGCGGCGAACGTCATTAGCTCCAGAGTCGAGACAGGTAATATTAATTTTAAAGGGGCTGGGGCATATAACCATATTTCTCGTAAGGGTAAGGCTGGAGACATTACTCTGGGGGGGGCGGGGGCTTATAACCGCATCGAGCGCACCCGTCAGGCAGATGACGTTTATTCTGAAACCAAAGGGAATATCCGGTTTGAAGGCGTTGGTGGTTATAACAGCCTGTACTCTGATGTGGCGCACGGTGATATCCATTTCGCAGGAGCAGGTGCTTATAACCATATAACACGCAAGGGTACCGCCCATGACTTTAATGACGAAGGCATGGAGTATGTCAAGGCTGAAGAGATTGTGCTGACAAAAGCGACCATGGGTGGTTCGTGGATTGGGGGCACTTCCTATCAGGTAACCGGCCTCAAATCGGCACGGGAACCGAACACCTATTTGTTTGCGTTTGTGGATGGTATTCATACTAAAATCAACAAAGTTCAGCTCCGCAATGATCCGGAAACTGGCAAGCTGATATACCACTCAACGTCTTGGTATAAAGAAGGGGATTATCTTCAAGATATTGATAAACAGGATATTTCTGATAAAGGTGGTTTTAATGCAACCAATACTGATGGTGCATACACCCTGTCGGACTTGATTGTTGAAAACCGACAGGATGCCATATTTCATGCTGTCCAAGAAAAATTGGTTGAGAACGAATGGGTAGCCTATGGCGAGGGTATCCTGATTGATGCCGCTGATGTCACATTGTTAGATGCAAAAATGGGTGGCTATGCGATTGGCGGTAATGGCGCAACCGCCGATGTTAAGGTGGTAAAATCCAACCGTAAACCGAACACCTATGTTTATGCCAAGAAACTCGATAACCATACTAAAATTGTGGTTGTCGGGCTGAAGAACGATCCAAAAACAGGGATACTGCAATATCACGCGCAGGCTTGGTTGAACATAGGGGATCACAAGGCAAACTTGGCGAACGAAGATATTTCTTCTGCTAACGGCTATCAGAAAGTGCCGGGAGGTATCTATGTACTAAGTGATCTTCATTACAGTGCCAAGGCGGTACGCACGACTTCTGGGCGCGTTGCCAAGATGCATGAATACAGTGATCTTGAGCTGTTCAAATCGGCGACAGGCAGCGGTGAAAGCTCTGGTGACGTTCATTATGATGGCGCGGGTGGTGGTAATGTTATCAAATCCAACGTAACACGCGGCAATGTTTACTTTAATGGCGCTGGTATTGCCAATGTTATTGAACATAGTTCTGAGTTTGGTAACACCGAGTTTAAAGGTGCTGGTGGTGCAAACGTCATCATCAAAAAAGGCAGAGAAGGGAACCTGACCTTCAATGGTGTCGGCATTGCCAACGTACTGCTTCACCAAGGCCAGCGTGGTGATATGAATGTCAATGCTGGTGGTGCAGCAAACGTGCTGGTTCGCGTTGGAGATGGCCGCTATCTTGCCCATCTTCTGGCGGTTGGCAATATCTCCATTCACAAAGGCAATGGCAACAGCCGTATCGCAATGGGTGGTGGTTTCAATACTCATACCCAAATTGGTCATGGTGACGGATTCTGGTCTGGTGTTGGTGGCGCTAATGTCCTGACCCAAATGGGGAATGGTAACGTATCCTCAATATTGGTCGGTGGGGTAAACGTTCTGACTAAGGTGGGAGAAGGCGATCTGGAATCTGCCATGCTTGGCGGTGCCAACGTCATTACCCATATTAGCAATGATTCGTCTAATACCCGTTCCTCAAATACATCAGCAATTGCATTGGGTGGTGCCAATATCCTGACTAAAAAGGGCAAGGGTGATGTACGGACTGTCATGGGCGGTGGTGCCAATGTTCTGACTCATATTGGTGATGGAAAAACTACCGGCATTATGTTGGGCGGTGCGAATATCTTGACCAAAGTCGGCAACGGCGATACCACGGGCATCATGTTAGGTCTGGGCAATGTCTTGACCCACGTAGGCGATGGGCAAACGCTGGGCGTGATGGGTGCGGTGGGTAACATCTTTACCAAAGTCGGCGATGGTACAACGATTGCTGCGATGGTGGGTGCGGGCAATATTTTCACCCATGTGGGTGAAGGAGACGCTTGGGCACTGATGGGCGGTGCTGGAAATATTTTCACTAAAGTCGGCAACGGCGATGCACTGGCACTGATGTTGGCGCTTGGTAATGTGTTCACGCACATTGGTGACGGCATGAGCGTGGCCCTGATGATCGCCAAAGGCAATATTGCAACTAAAGTCGGTAACGGTGATGCACTGTCTGCCATGATTGGCAAAGGCAATATCTTTACTCAAATTGGTGATGGTTCCACTTTTGCCACCATGATCGGTGGGGCAAACGTACTGACCAAAGTCGGCGGTGACCTGACAGCGTCATTGATGATAGGTAAAGCCAATATTTATACCCATGTTGGAAAAGGAACCAGTATTGGTTTGTTTGCTGGCACAGCCAACGTCATGACAAAAGTAGGTGATGGCACAACACTTGCTGCTATGTTTGGCAAAGCCAATATCATGACGCATGTCGGCAATGGTTTGACCGGTGTACTTGCATTGGGCAAAGCCAACGTGGTGACAAAAGTCGGTAATGATTTCATGGGTGTCGTTGCGGCTTCTGAGGCCAACGTAGTGACTCATGTCGGTGAGGGCACAACTGCGGCTTTATTGTCTGGCAAAGGCAATATTCTGACCAAAGTTGGCAATGGAACCACCGTCGGCCTATTGATTTCCAAATTTGGCAACATCATGACGCATGTTGGTGATGGAACCACGGTCGGGTTCGCAAAAGGTGAAGCCAATATTATTACCAAAGTCGGTGATGGATTGGGCATCAATGCGGTCTGGGGCAAGGCCAACATCATAACTCATGCCGGTAACGGTGATCGCTATAACTTTGCCAAAGGCGAAGCGAATATCATTACTAAAGTGGGTGAAGGTCAGGAAGTTAACGTTGTCCAAGGGAAAGCCAACATCGTAACCCATGTCGGTGATGGTGATGATTACACCGGCGCTTGGGGCGAGGCCAATGTGATCACTAAAGTGGGTGATGGCCGCAATGTCGTGCTCGCCAAGGGTGATGCCAATATTGTGACTCAAATCGGTGATGGAGACAGCTTCAATGCGTTGTGGAGTCAGGGCAATGTTGTCACCAAAGTGGGTGATGGCATGCAAGTCACAGCCGCTAAAGGCAAGGGTAACATTACGACCACGGTAGGTAATGGCCTAAGCGTTACCGCAGTACATGGCGACCTGAATATCAATACTAAAGTGGGTGATGGTGTTGCCGTCAATGTGGCTTGGGGCAAACTCAACGTCAATACCCGCGTGGGCGACGGCCTGAATGTTTCCGTCATGAAAGGTCAGGCAAATGCCAATATCCGCGTCGGTGATGGCCTGAACATCAACGCCTCTTATGCACGAGACAACGTAGCCATTCAGGTGGGCAACGGTGATTTCTATAGCCTTGCGGTGGCAGAAAGCAATACTCAGAGCAATAAACTGGATGCGCTGTTTGACAATGTGAAACAGACATTGTTTGGGGTTGCGGGCAGTCAGGGGATCAACTATCTGGTGAATGGTGATGAAGCCAACACATCGGGAACCCATAAGGGGCGTGGTGCCATTGATCTGCCAGAAGTCTCTTCTTTGAATGGCTTTAAGCTAACTGAAATCGATGAAGTCACTTCTGATTTGCAAAATAGTCTGAAAGGCGCTGTGACAGGTGTTGATACCCCAGATATTGATGGTATCCAGAATTCACTTGGCAATGACAATCGGTTGACCCCTTCCCAGTCACGTAATCTGATCGTTAATGGCGATTTTGAACAGGGTGCGGAGGGATGGCAATCCACCAAAGGCATTGAAGTTTCCCATTCTGCCCGGGCTTACGGTCTCAGTGACGAAGGGCATGGCAATCGTGTCAGTGAGCTTGATGTCAGCGGCAACACGCACATCTATCAGGATATTCAGAATCTGACGGCGGATGAAGAAATTACCGTTAAGTTTGATTTTGCAAGACGTCTTGGCTGCTCTGATGATAACGGGCTGGAAGTGTGGTGGAATGGTGAAGTTGTTTTTGCAGAGGCCAATGGCCGTTCAGAATGGCACAACAAGACATTGACCCTGAAGGCCAAAGCAGGCAGCAACCGACTGGAATTTTCTGGAATGGGCTTGAATGATGGTCTGGGTTACGTTTTGGATAACGTTTCTGCAATATCATTATCTGATATGTCAAGCAGTGCCATTGCTGGTCATATAACACAGGACAAAGCGGCCCAGAATGCCTTGCAGGATAAGGCACAGGCAGAAGAGAATCGTCAGCGTCTGGAACAGGAAAAGGGTAAACAACAGGCAGCTATTTCTGGCACTCAAGTACAACTTGAAAACACCGATCTGGATGCCCTCAATGCCAATGGACAATCTCAGCGTGATGCGATCAATAGCGAAGCCCAAGCTGTTACAGATGAGTTGATGGCGAAAACCAAGGGCTTGGAAACACTGGATGGTTACGCGTCATATCATGGACCCTCTGGCCAACAGTGGCGTGATCAGTTTGCCGATGGATTGTTGGGGCGTATTCAGACCGAATTGGACAGTGCAAGCGAGACTGCGCAGAACCAATTGGATCGCTCACAAAAAGCGGCAGCAGAACGTTTGGGTGATGTCAAGGATGCGGTTGCCAAATCAGAAGCGGGTACGCTTAAAGGTGAGCAAAACCATCAGCATGCCAAGCAGGATGTGGAAGAAGCTCGTACCCAGGCCGAAAGCAGGGAAAAAGAAGCCATCACCTATAAGCAACGGGCTGAACAGGCTGAACGTGATGGTAAAGCGGCCTCTCAGAAGGCAGAACAGCGTGGTCAGCATGAAGCTTTTGCGGCAGACAGTAAAACCGCTCAGGTGCAAAATGATGCCAATGGTTCGAGACTTGATGGTAACCATAAGCCGAACCGCACAGGAGCAGCAGGCAGCGGTTTGTCAGGCAAGGCTTATGAATCTAACTATTCTGAAGACATTGAAAAAGCAGAACAATCCAAGAGCAAAATCAACCCTGAATCGATCGTTCAGGCAGATGGTGGGTTTAGTGAAGAATTGCGAGATCTGGATAAAGATCTGAGTGAACTTGCCGATGCAAAAGAAGCGCTGAATCGATTACAGATCAACGCAGGTGTGCGGGGTAAAGGTACGAGCACTAAAAATGTGGGGGCTACCCTGACATCAGTTTATACCGAAACGTCAGTTAATCAGCCTGTCAGTAAGACAGCCGATGTACCTACAGAACTTGTTAGAAATACACCAAGAATTTCCGGTTTGGATCTCAGTGGATTGCAGGCATTGAGCGAAACCCATGCTCAACCAGAATCGGCTGATGTGTCAGAAACGGCTTCTGCCGCAGCCATAAGAGCGCAAAAAGTTGCAGATATTTACCACTGGCTGGACAGCGACAACGGCATGGCCACAGATAAATATATTCCTGTGCCGGGATTTGATCGCGTTGATGCCGATATTCCCGATGACCTCCGGCAGAAGATGGTCAATTTTGTTGAGGGATACATTAGCAATACGGAAAACAGTGTACCGAAAGAACATGCTACTTCGCTGGCAAAACTGTTCGTTGATGCCACGCTTGACTATGACTGGGATAAGCGCGTTGAGTTCATCTCAAAGTTGGAGCACTACGGCTATAGTTTTGAACCTGCACATGGTGATCAGAGTATTGTGTCGTTCTGGTCAGGTAAAAACTTCAGGGGTTATCGTGATGTTCTGGATGCAGCGCATCCCGACGGCAAGAAAGTGGTCTACGATATTGATGTAAAAGGTAACTCTTTTGCCCTTGAACTGAACAAGACACTGATGCGCTGGGGAGGGCTGTTCCTCGATTCCGATAATACTGAACAAAAAGCCTTGCAATCAGCTATCGATGCTTCTGCATATAGCAATACTGGATTCTGGAGCTCACTCTATGCAACGGGATCGCGTGATGATGTGTATGTGATTGCGGAAGGCGGTCTGCGTCTTGGCAACTATTTCTGGAATGTTGAATTACCGGTATTGCGCCAATTGCAGCGTGAAGGATTGGTGGGCGAAATTCGCTTGCTGGATAAAGCCGCCAAAGAATATCAAGGCGTGCCGTCTGAATCCATTGGTCGCAGACTGACAGAAGCGGGTGTTTCTGTGAAAGCGCGTTTTGATTCCCTCAGCCTTGACGAACAGGAAAAACTGCTGACATTGAATCCGACAGGATACAAGTCAGATACCTTGGTAGATGTTGACGTCAAACTCAGCGCCATTGACAGCATGCTGAATCGGGCTTTGCCATTTTACGGTCTGCGCACAGAGCGCAATCTGCTGGTACGCGAGTCGGATGAAAAAGGCTTTGAAGTCCGTCCGTGGCCGGGTAATGACCGCGATAGTTTCAAAACCATTATCGTGGGAGATTCAGAAGATCCCGCACAGATCAAAGCCATTGAACGTTTTATTCTCGCCAACTATGACGATTACGGGCAACTGCCAGATGAACTGCATTTGGTGGAAGACCGAATTGTTTCCCACGAGCAGGGGCGTACCCGCATTATTGCAGAAAAAGTGGAAGGAAGCTGGAGCTATAAACCAAAAACTGACCTGATGTCTGCCAGTGAGTTGCAGGAAGCGGCTTACGTCAAGGGTAAGATTCTCGGTGACAGTTATAAGAATGTGTTGGAAGCGCTCCGCGGCTACGAAAATGTTCTGCAAAACAGTGAAGATCATCGCTTGGAAGACTATTCCTTGGCGGCGATTGAAAAACTGTCTAACTTGCACCAGCAAGTTGAAGGCTATCTGTTGGGGCATCCTGACTCAGGACGTGCTCCTGCGCTGAAAAACCTGCTGTCACAAATCAATGTGCGCATGGAAGAATCGCTGGTACTGGCGGAACCGACTTTCGAAAGTGCAGGCAAAGGCCGCTTCAGCGATTTGTACAACAAACTGGGTAACGCCAACCTCAAAGATTCTAAGCATCTTTATATTGATGAGCAGGGCGATTTCGTTACCCGCGGTAAATCCAATATTCAGATTGCTATGAAAGCGGAAAGTGCGGAAAAAGCGGTTGAACAGCTTAAGGCTGCTGTAAGCAGAGAATACGGCCAGCCTATGGCAGATACCGTCTTCGCAAACCTGAGTTCCCGTGATTTGTCAAAAGATGGCAAGGGCATTGATGTTTCTGGTTTGAGAAAGGTACATCAGGCGATTGAACAACAAGTGTCTCCGGTCAGCGCCACTCTGTTTGTCTGGAAACCGAGCGACCACAGCCGCTTGGGACATGCCGCATTGCAAATTGGGCAGGGACGCATACAGGTTAGCACCAAAGATGCGGGCGAATTCAACGAGAAAAACTATGTGAGTTGGTGGCCGAAAGGCAGCAAATCGTCCGACATTAGCCGTATTTTCGATGTATCTTCAGCGCAATATCCTGACTTAAGAATACGTTGGCATGATCTCAGTCAACCAGCCTTTCAGAACCAAGCGCTGGAGTTGGATGTTGCCTCTGAGGAAAATGATGACTTTGGCCTGCGGGATGGCACTCGTAAGCTGGAGAAATTTATTGAAAAAATACAGGCAGCAAAAGGCGTTGATGCCAAATTTGAAGATATCAGCGAAGGCTTTGCCATGGCTGCGCTGGCGAATCCTCATCTGCTGCAATCGGCTGGCATACCGGAGCATATTTCCCGTCCGTTCATCGAGCAGTGGGAAAATGGTCACCTTGATATGCATGACATTGGCAGAGACTTTGCACAAGCACTGCGGACGGCAGCCAAGCAGCAAACTCCTGAGCTGACTGAAAAACGCATTGCCAATGTGATTCGCCAGTTTGCCGAATATGAACTGGGCGATATTCAGGATTTCAAAGCCAGCGAGGCCGATCAGGGACGTGTATTCCGTATCAATCTGGCCGGATTGGATATGGCGGCAATGCAGGCGGAATGGCACAAAATCAGCCAGAACCCGGATGCCCGTTATCAACTGTTAAGCGATAACTGTTCAAGTATCGTAGCCAGAGTGCTTAAGGCGGGGGGCGCCGATAAAGTTATCGGCCATACATGGCGGCCAAAATTTGGTGTCTGGACACCAACTGAGTTATTTAATTTCGCGCAGAAATTACAAGAAGCGCAGATTGAACAAACCATTCATAAGCCGAATCGAGTTGTCGGTGAAGATCTGGAAGCGCTGGGTCATTCTGATAAAAAAGACAAGGTGCTGGAAAATGTTGCCATTGACAACGACGGCAAGCCACCGCGTGACCGAGAGCCATTCAATCCAGTAGCTCGCTTCCTGAATAATGAGCTTTACGGTTCCAAGGAAGATCGCCGCAGCGTGCATGGTGGCACTCAAATAATATTGGATGATGCTATCACCAAGGGCACGGCGGATAAGGTCACGTTACAGGGTGAGGCCGGACGTCTGGCCGGTTATTACCATAACGGTGATCAAAAAGATCAGGGTGAACATAGCCCAGCGAAAAAAGTGGTGCTTTTCATTCATGGTTCTGGTTCATCTGCGGAAGAGCAAGCCAGCGTTATCCAAAACCACTACCAGCAACAGGGCGTCGATATGCTGGCGGTGAACATGCGGGGCTATGGCTCCAGTGATGGTCATCCAAGCGAAAAAGGGCTATATCAGGATGCCCGCACCATGTTCCATTATCTGGTCAATGATCGTGGCATCAAACCGGAAAATATCATCATTCATGGCTATTCTATGGGTGGGGCGGTAGGCGCGGATCTGGTTCGTTATACAGAACGGAATGGGCAGACAGTCTCTGGCCTGTTGCTCGACAGGCCAATGCCAAGCATGACCAAGGCCCTTACTGCGCATGAAGTACCTAATCCTGCTGGGATCACGGGCGTACTGGCAAAAGCGGTTAATGGTCAATTCTCCGTGGAGAAAAACCTGCAAGGTATCTCGAAGCAGACGCCAATTATGCTGTTGACTGATAACGAAGGACTGGGTGAAGCAGGGGAAAAACTGCGCGCCAAACTTGTCGTTGCAGGGTATCAGGTATCGGGCGAGCAGACTTTCTATGGTCATGAAGCCAGCGGTCGGTTGATGGGCCAATATGCGGATCAGATTGTTTCAACACTTTCCGAACCCCAGCGTGAAAATAGTAGCGTGAAAGCAGGGTTGCTGGAAAAAGCGCTTTATACTCTCTTTGATATGAAATCAGGTAAAAAAGAGCTGGATCAATACTCATTCCATTTCACTCAGGGAGATTCACTGCTAAATAATCTTGATAAGCTTGTACCAGAAATTGGCAATGTGCTCCTGACTAATGGCAATCACGTTGAGTCAAAAGAATTTCTGGAAGGAGTCTGTTTCGCCTTGTCTGCCCGTTACCTGATAGAAGAGCGGGTGCATGGACTGGGCGGCGGTAAAGAGTATATGGCGTGGTTGACGGATGCGGTTAAAGCCTACAAGGACAACTCCGTAAATAAAAAGAGCGATATCAATTCGGTAGAAGCTTCTTTGCTTAACCAGTATCGCCGCCAAAATATCGGCCCGGCTATTCAAGATTTACTATCAATGCAATATAGCCAAACCCAAAGTATGTCCCACTCGGTAGACCGTGATAAAGCCAATAAAGCTTATGGTGGCAAACTGAAAGCCAATGGACTGACGGGAGATAGAATTGATCGGTCGTTGAGTAATGATATCGCTGGCTATGAATCCGTGATGGATAAGCTGCGTGATGTGGATAAAACAACTTATATGTCCTTTATGTCTGAAGACCATGCAATGGCGGTGGTTGTACATAAAGAGCCAACTCAAACCATCTGGTCATTCTATGATCCTAACTTTGGTATCAAGTCATTTAATAACTATAAAGACTTCGAACGCTTTATGGACTCCTTCCATAAGGGAATAATAACGGGGTATAAATCCAGGTTTAGTTATCAATATGAGGCTAGCAAAGAGGACAATCAAAGTTTTTATGTTAACTACAATACGTTTGAAGACGGTGCCATTACCCATTATGACGGAGTCTGGCAACAGGCACGTGCAGGTGAACAACCGTACATATTGCGTGCGCTGAAAGAGCAGGGTAAGACCTTTAAACTGGGTTCAAACTTTACGGGACGTGTGGTTGATTACCGTGACGACGCTGTGACGTTGGAAGTGACGACGAAGAAAGGTGAGAAAGTACTGGTTGAAGTTGAAAGTAACAACTTTAAGCAGGCAGCCAACCTTGTGCAGTCGAATATGGATAAAGTATTTGCTAATCCGGCAACCAACAAATTAACACTCAACGCTTCGGGAGATATAAACATCACCGATGAGGTGAAAGCTCCGCTTAAGGATAATGTACCGGAGGGTGTTAACCGGGTAGTGAATAACCACGATGTCGAATCGTGGGAACGTGCTGCTGTCAAACCACAATCTGAAGGCGGAGAGAGTCGCTTCAACGGTCAGATCATTATCCAGACTGAAAATGATCCTGTTGCGGCTAAGGCTGCCGCAAATCTGGCGGGTAAGCACCCAGATTCCAGCGTGATTGTTCAGCTTGATGCCAATGGGCAATATCGGGTGGTTTATGGTGACCCAACCAAACTGACCGATAAATTGCGCTGGCAGATTGTGGGGCATGGGCGTGATGAATCTGCACAGAAGCATACTCGCATGAGTGGTTACAGTGCGGATGAACTGGCCTTGAAACTGAAGCAGTTCAGTACCGACTTCAAGCAGATCGGCACACCTGACCATATCAGCCTTGTGGGCTGTTCCCTGATCAGCGATGACAAACGTGATGGTTTTGCCCGCCGCTTTATTTCGGCGCTGGATGGTCAAGGTATCCGTACTTCCGTATCGGCACGCAGCAGTGAAGTAGCGGTAGATAGTATTGGCCGCAAATACACGAAAGATGCGCAGGAACAGTGGGTTAATAAACTCACGGATAACAAGATTGTGCTGGGCTGGAACGACAAAGGCGAAGTGGAAAGCCACTCCGAACGCGTCCGCCGTGGTATCTCTGAAAATGACATCCATCTGTCCCGCGTGGGGCAAACCGATGTTGATGCAAAAGCGAAAGGCGCTATTGCGGACAATGTAGAGACATTCCACGCACCAAAACCGCGCAATGAAGGAGATGACAATACATCTGCTACCTCATCAGCATCAGCAAATAACCAACTGAGTTATTCCGGCAATATTCAGTTACAGATTGGTGATGGTGAGTTCACTGCCGTTAACTGGGGAACTACCAATGTGGGTATCAAAGTAGGTACAGGCGGCTTTAAGTCTCTGGCCTTTGGTGATAACAACGTGATGGTTCACATTGGTAATGGTGACAGCAGGCACAGCGTCGACATCGCAGGATATCAGGCATTGGAAGGCGCACAACTGTTCATGGGCAACCGGAACGTCAGCTTTAATTTAGGGCGCAGTAACGATCTGATTGTGATGATGGATAAGTCCATTCCAACTCCGCCGTTGGTAAACCCATTTGATGGTGCATCCCGTATTTCTGGCGTATTGCAGAACATTGCCGGATCGTTTAATTCACCGGATTGGTTAGCGAAACAGGATCAGCAATGGACGCTGGAAAGTGCGAAGAAATACGTCAGTGATCTGTCTGGTCTCGATTTGACCAGCAGTGTGGACTATAACACCCTGACCGATCTCGATTCTCAACATGAACGCAGCAGCCGTGGTCTGAAAAGTGATATCGAAAGCACACTGAACAAAAAATACAACCAGTGGCTGGGACAGAGTGGTAATACGCCTGACATGGGCAAACTCAGTCGGGCGGATAAACTCCGTCAGGCGAATGAAAAACTGGCCTTCAACTTTGCCGTTGGCGGACAGGGCGCCGATATTCAGGTGACAACCGGTAACTGGAACTTCATGTTCGGTGACAATATTCAATCGATCTTGGATACCAACCTGGGTTCACTGTTTGGTCTGATGACGCAGGAGTACACCTCCACGGGCATGGCGAAAACCACGTTTACATTCAGCCCAACGGACTTGCCACGTCAGATTAAGAACAAACTGCTGGGTAATCTGGCTGGTGTCAGCGGAGATACCACGCTGGCGGATATCTTTGGCGTGGATTACACCCCAGATGGCGGTATTGTCTCCCGTACGGGTCAGCCAGTGAATGGTGCTGCCATTTTGGGTGAAATGCTGGAAATCATCGGTGAATTCAGTGGTGATCAACTGAAGGCATTCACTGATCCGGCTAAGCTGCTTGATGACTTGAAAGCAGGGGTGAAGATGGGAGCTGATGGCGTGAGATCTTTTGCTGAAAGCCACGGCCTGAAAGCGAAATCGCCTGATGAAAGCCAAAAAGGGCATGTATCCATCAATGATGAAGGAGATAAATCAGCATCGGAAACTAAAAACCCACAGACAGATCGCGCCACTGGGTTGCCTTCCCTGAGTCTGCCAAACTTGTTTGCCACTCTGTTCAATCAGGACAAGCAGGCTGAGATGAAATCACTGGTCACTAATCTGAAAGAGAACCTGACCGCTGACTTACTGAACATGCAGGATAAAACCTTCGATTTCTTGCGTAATAGCGGTCATCTGCAAGGAGATGGTGATATCCACGTCTCTCTCGGTAACTACAACTTTAACTGGGGTGGTGACGGTAAAGATCTCGGTGCATATTTGGGAGATAACAACAACTTCTGGGGTGGCCGTGGTGATGACGTCTTTTACTCCGTAGGAACCTCAAATATCTTTTCGGGCGGTGAAGGTAATGATGTGGGCGTTCTGATGGGACGTGAGAACATGATGTTTGGCGGGAAGGGCAATGACGTTGCTGTGCTGGCCGGACGCATTAACTATGGCTACATGGGAGACGGTGATGATCAGATCTTTGCCTTTGGTGAAGGTGGCGTGATTGATGGTGGCAAGGGACGCGACTATATCGTGGCTTCCGGTAACTTTAATCATATTGATGCCGGAGAAGATCAAGATTACGCTGTGACCATTGGCAACAACAATCAGGTAGATTTGGGAGAAGGTGGCGACTTTGCCACTGTATTCGGCAACTATAACCGGATCGATGGCAATGCGGGCAACAACGCCATCAAACTGATGGGCTATCACGCGGTGATCAACGGTGGTACAGGTAACGATCACCTGATCGCTGATGTAGTATCCAAATTCAGCCAGTTTAATGGCCGTGACGGTGATGATCTGTTGGTGCTGGGCGGATACCAAAACCGCTTTAAAGGCGGCACGGGCGTTAATAGTTTCGTGGTCAGTGGTGATGTCATTGATAACGTGGTTGAAGATATCAAGCAAGGCGACAAGATTGTTTTCAACGATATCAACTGGCAAAACTTGTGGTTCCAACGCAGTGGTTACGATTTGGTTCTGTTGACTCATCGCGATGTCAAAGATGCCTCGGCACAGGGGCAGTTTGAAGCAATGGGGTCTGTGACCTTCAATGATTACTTCAATAACAACCGTGCGGATATCATCATCCAAATGGGGGATAAAGATGCACAGGGTGAGCGTGAATATACGGCACTTTCGGCCAATGCGGTGGATTCCTTGGTGCAGGCTATGAGTGGATTTGCGCCTAATATGGGTGACAGCGGATTTATTGACTCGCTTGATAGTCAAATGAAATCAACCATCGTGACCGCTTGGTCGGATACGACAAACGGGAAATCCAAACTGGTTTAATTAGCAGAAAAGAATTTTTACCAGTAAATTACGTTAATGAAAATGGCTCACAATTGTGAGCCATTTTATTTTTGGGTAACTAATTTTCACTAAAATAGTGTGATTTCTTTTTATTCAATATGTTATAAGAGAATAATGATTTCTGAAAAAATAATTTCTTTTATTGATAATATTTAATTGAAAATATCAAAATATGTACTAAATTTTAAAGTGTCAATATGTTGTTTAATGACACTATATACCTAATAGATTTCAAGTCTCCGAACGAGGGAGCATAAATCAATTAACAGAAGCATAGCTAATTATTGTTGGGATTATTTTACGGGTTATTTAAATAATTAATATATAAATATTACTAGGATTGAATTAGATGGGTTGGAATTTTAGTTTAATATTATTCTTCTCCAATAGATAATTATCTCTACTATTAACATGTTAAAACTTAGCCAGTAATTTAGTTGGCTATGGCAGTTGAAAATAACTTGTTTTACTAATGTTTATAATAAATTTATATATGGAGTGTAAAATGATTAAGATAACATTACTACTTTTTTCAGGGCGAGAAAATTATACATGGAATAATGATTCTGATAGTCATAAAATCGATACGTTATTGAAGCTCTTTCAGGTAGGTATAAAGGGGCTAAACATGTCGGAACATACCGGGAAACTTGGGTTTTCTGGATTTCTTGTCGAATTTACCGATGATACAGAGATAATCGCGAATAGTAAGGGTCTGCCTAAGTCCTTTTATATATGTGATGGGCGGGCGCTAAACCTGGCACTAAGTCAACAGCTTGGTCTCGAATTAATTAAATACTTTAATCTAGGATCTGAATTTGAAAATAAAATAATAGAGGAAATATATAATGTTGAGAAAGAACTGTATGATCCTTCTAATAATGTTGTTCAATATGAAGAACAGTATATAGAAAAAAAGAACATAGAAAAAGGAGATAAGGAGTTACACGATGTAACAAGTAGTGAAATTTTTGATACAGAAATTATTAGTACATTTTCTGGGTTGTCATATCCTATACAGGCAGGTTTGTTTAAGAAAAATTTCTGGAATACGCCTGAAAGGATAGAAGTTAATAACTGTTATGCTTATGCGTGTAATTATGCATCTGGAACTTTTCCTCAACCTGGTAGATATAGTAATAAACCGCACGAAAAAAATATACAGTCTATTATAGATGGAGCAATTGCAGATGGATTAGTTCCGCTAGACAATTATAAAGATAAAGAGCATTCTCCAAATTATGTTGTTGCTCTTTACGCTGAACCTCCCTATCCCGATGTTTTTATTAACGGGCTTTTTTGGGATTACCATTGGTATAGATTAGTTTTAGGTTCTGGTGAGAGGCACAGGCGTATTTGGGGACATAAACTTGGCCAAATGAAAGCCAGAAAAAGAGATAATAAAGGAAAAATTATACGTGATCCTTGCTATTTCGATCGTGGAATATATACTGAATTTGGCGGTTATTTTATAGTAAACAATGAAGTTAAGATAAAATAAGAATCTAAAATGAGCTTAGTGTATTAAACTGACCCGAATCTTTTGTGTCTAGCGGGTTCGGGTTTTCTTTATCTTAGGTATCATTATACTGATGTTTATATTGGTGGGTATCCCGCGAGAAGAAAATTTTCTAATATGTTAAGGTTATATACCTCTCTGGCCTAGCTTCTAAGTTTAGACTCATTCAAATAAAAAACTAATCTTTACCAATAATTACTTTATCGACTTTATAGTGGCTTCTTCTTGAATAATATCCGTAATTTTACATCGGCGTTCTCTATCAGAAGTATTAGATTACTTAGCAGTTGGTCAGGAGCAACTGGATTTTCGCAAGAGTTTTCTCGTTTCACAGAGCAGCCTGTAAAAGCAGCTACAGATCCAGTATATATGTATTGGTTTCTAAATGGCTCACATGTTTTTATTGAGAAAGAGAGAGAATCTAATATAGATCGTCAGGAACGAAATTTTAAATTGTATGAACCACGTCAACGGAGTCTTCCAGCACCAAATTGGTTTAAACTTTATTGACGATATTGCTTGAATAAATTAAATATAATAAATAAAACAGTCTACTGAAATAGACTGTTTTATGTTGCGTATCCACAGGGACATTTGCGTGAATTTTATATGATATTTCACATTAATAACCAAGAAGCTATATTAGAATAACTGATGCTATAAAAATGGTTTAATAAAGTGTTTTTAATATTATCAGAGAGTAACATTACATGGTAATTAAAAATAATAATGACATAAATATATCAGGATTTAATATAAACTTAAAGATAAATAATGGCGGTAATTTCTGTTATTTATATAATGAATATTGAGGTAACAATTGCATGTTTCTTGAATAATTTTGTTCTATATTAGAGTGACTATATTTTTACCATGATGAAAACTCGTTTCATTCTGTTAATATATATATGATATTGGGCGAGGTTTAATATGCATAAAAACACAGTGGTTTGTAATAGTGATATTGAAATTCAATCAGTTATATTTACAGTTGAGGGCTATGTTTCTGTATTAGATGTAGCAACTCCTGATAATGATAGTATATCTGTCAATATAGTACATGCTGGTGGAGATACCGTGCTTTTTGAAGCTCGATTGGCGTATAAACTAACTGAAAGTCCTGGGTATCAATTACTCACGGTTTTAGAGATGGCTTTCATATATAAAAAACTAGTGAGGTTGACGGGGTATACAAGTGGAGTTTACGAGTATATAGAGACTGTAAAGATATCTAAATAATAATGTAAGGATCTTTAACTGGTGTTTTTTGTTATAATTTGACATGTTTTTACTATGACGAAACTAATTTTGTTTCATCTTATTAAAAAAGATATGATATTGGATGAGGTTAAAAATGCAAAAAAATACAACAGATCCCAATAATGATATTGAAATTCAACAAAAATCCCCTTCAGTCTCTGGGTATGTTGATTTTATTCATGTAGCATCTCCTGTTTCAAATAATATATCTGTTCAAATATCTGAAGATGGTAAAATAACGCTTAAGGATGGTCGATTAACTAATGGGATAGGTGCGAGTCCTGGTGATAAATTGTTAATGGTTTTACAGTTGGCACTAATACATAAAATACGAGTAAATATAACGATGCATATACATGAAGGAACAAATTATATAGATCATATAGCATTAATCCGAGAGAAAAGATAATAATAATATCTAATTAATAATCCCCCTAACGTTGAAGTCACGGGGGATTATCTTGTTAGAATTGACAAACAAGAGCTGCATCAAGACAGTTTTGTTGGAAATTATCCCAAAAACCTGGAGGATGGCTCTCAATATCGCTCTCCAACAGCATTGGTTTGTGCCATTCAAATTGTTTGAAACCTGCCTTATTGATTGCATTTTTATACTGTTCACGGCTCCAGCGATGCATCGTAAAAGGACTGGGTGGTGTAGTAAGAAATTCAGCCTTCACGAGGGTTGTGTCTTTCAAAGGCTCTTCACTAAGAACATTTATGCAATAATTCTCGTAGTTCCCTTTTTCTAATCGATAATCAGGTTCAAATGTATAAGCTATTAGTTTACCGGAAGGCTTAAGATGACCTGCAATTACACGAAACATAGTTTCAAGATCTTCAATTGATTCTGCATGGCAGAATAACCAGGCCGCAACTATGAGATCAAATTTCCCAAATGATTCCATCTTGCAGACATCTCTTACATGAAATTCTATATCATCACAGCATTGTTGCGATTTGTTTTTGGCAAGCTCTATCATTCTATCTGATATATCGACACCAATAACTTTTGAAGCACCGTGGTTTTTGAATTCCCGACTAAATAGACCATATCCACATGCTAAATCTAACACTGATTTTCCTTGTATATCTCCTGCTAGATTAAAGATGGTTCGGATTTCTATATTGATTTGGGCAGCGGAGTCTGAAAAACTTTCGTAAAGATGTGCAATAGGATTATATAAGATATTATCTTTCATTATTCTTTGTCCTTAATTAAAGTCAAGATGTTTTATTTGTCTATAGGATATATTATTTAGTATTAGTGTAAAGTTTGCTGATTGTTTTTTCTTTGTTGTATATTAAGATATCAGTAATAAATTAGATATAATTATTTTTATATTGGTTATATTTTTTGGATAAATGTAAAAATAAAAATAGAAAAAATTATTTTTAAAAGTAATTAATTTATTGATAATAATATTGAGCACGTTTTGTTTTTTTATCAACCCACACTCGATGGGTTGATATCATAATTACTCTGTTCCTAAAAAGCGATGAATTGCCCTGAGTACAGCTTCAGGTTTTTCTGCGTGAACCCAATGCCCACAACCTGCGACGACCCATGCTGTCGCTTGTGGAAATTGGTTGATGATGTCCTTCCGATATTCTTCGGTAATGTAATCAGAATTCCCACCACGGATAAACAGTGCTGGCTGTGACCATGCAGGAATGCGCTCCCAGCCGATGATCTTTTCATATTCTTGTTGCAGGACTGACAGATTGAATTTCCATTCTCCTTGTCGGAACGATTTCAGTAAAAACTGAATAACGCCATCTTCCTGAATATCCTGGCGCATAATGTCTGTCGCTGCCTGCCGAGTTTGCGCGCCTGCTGCCGTGACCTTGTTCAGTGCCGCGAAAATGCTGTCGTGTCGGCGAACGGGATAAGCGACAGGAGCCATATCAATCACCACGATTTTCTCAATACGTTCTGGTGCAACTGTCGTCATGGTCATGGCAATTTTGCCGCCCATAGAATGCCCAATAATTATGGCTTTTGGCAAATTAAGCTCATCAAGGAGAGCCAAAACATCCTGTGCCATATCCCGGTAATCCATGTTTTCCATTCGTGGTGAAATACCATGATTACGCACATCGATTTGAATCACAGGATAATGTTGCTGTAAGTCTCGCCCTAATATCCCCAGATTGTTTAAATCCCCAAAAAGCCCATGAATCAAGGCAATGGGAGTTGATGATTGCGGATTTTCCGGTGTGTGAAAATGATAATTTAATTGACTATTTGACTTCATGATTTGCCTGAATTTAATACCATTTATACAATGTTTAATATTGAGATGATTAATATCATGACATGCGAGCAGTGACAAACTCAATGGGAAGAAATGGTTGTAACTGATTGATTTATTTTAGAGGAAAGTCGCTTTTTTTAAGATTACCAATTTTAAAAAGAATCACTTTAAGTTATTGAAAGTTTAATTGTTTTGTTTTGTGGCATTATATCTTATAATCCCAAGATAATTTTTTCATTAAGAACAGTACTGGATAGAAATGAAAACGATAGAAGTTGATGAAGACCTTTACCGCTTTATTGCAAGCCAAACCCTGCATATCGGTGAAAGTGCATCTGATATTTTACGGCGCATATTGAAATTGGACGCCGGGCAGCCAGTACAAATTACACCGCCTGCCAACGATCCTACACCTGTTATTAAAACCCCTGTTGCCCGTTCTCGTGATGCTGTTCGCGTTGTTCGCGAATTATTGCTTTCCGATGAGTACGCCGAAAAGAATAAATCTGTTGAGCGCTTTATGTTAATTCTGTCCACGCTGTATGGCTTGAACAGCGAGAGTTTTTCCAAAACAACAGAAGCGATGCACGGCCGTACCCGTACCTATTTTGCGGGAGATGAACACACACTGCTGGCTAGCGGTAAGCAGACTAAGCCACGTCATATCCCCGGCACACCTTTTTGGGTGATCACCAATACTAATACTGACCGTAAACGTAGCATGATTGAACATGTTATGCAGGATATGAAGTTTCCAGCAAATTTGATTGAAAAAGTGTGTGGCACTATCTAGTTTAGTTAGCTGCTCTAAGTCGCTGAACTTATTTATACTGCACTGGTGGATAAGCCAGTGCAGTCTCTCAGGAGAAATAAAGTGGCAATTCATCCAAGAGCAGGGCAGCTTGCCCAGCAGCATGATTTAATCAATGTTGCCCAGCTCACATCACAGTATTATACCCTACAACCACATCCCGAAAATCCAGCCCATAAGGTCAAGTTTGGCACTTCTGGTCATCGTGGTAGTTCTGGACGCAACAGTTTTAACGAAGCGCATATTCTGGCTATCTCTCAGGCAATTGTGGAAGTGCGTTTCCAGCAGGGAATTACGGGGCCATGTTATGTGGGTAAAGATACCCACGCGCTTTCTGAAGCGGCCTTTATCTCTGTATTGGAGGTGTTAACGGCGAATGGCGTGGATGTGATTATGCAGGAAAATAACGGTTTTACGCCGACTCCTGCTATTTCTCATGCCATCTTATGTTACAACCGTCAGGGAAAAAATCTGGCTGATGGTATTGTGATCACGCCATCCCATAACCCCCCAGAAGACGGCGGCATTAAATATAATCCTCCTAATGGTGGACCAGCCGATACTGATCTGACCACAATCATTGAACGGCGTGCCAACGAATTACTGGTGAATGATCTCAATGGGATCAAGCGACTGCCTTATGAACAGGCATTAAAAAGCGAATACCTGCATCCCCAAGATTTGGTTGATCCTTATGTCACTGTGCTGGGTGATGTTGTGGATATGGTAGCGATCCAGAAAGCAGGGTTAAAAATCGGTATTGATCCATTAGGTGGCTCTGGTATCGCCTATTGGCAGCGGATTGGGGAATACTACAATCTCGATTTGACACTGGTTAATGATAAGATCGATCAGACTTTCCGTTTTATGACACTGGATCATGACGGAGTGATCCGCATGGATTGCTCATCTCGTTGGGCAATGGCGGGTTTGCTGGAGCTGCGTGGTAAATTTGATTTGGCCTTTGCCAATGATCCTGATTATGACCGTCACGGGATTATTACACCGGCAGGTTTGATGAATCCTAACCATTATCTGGCAACGGCAGTGGATTACTTATTCCGTCACCGTCCACAATGGCCTGAAAATGTCGCAGTGGGCAAGACGCTGGTTTCCAGTGCCATGATTGATCGCGTTGTCGCAGATTTGGGCCGTGAGTTAGTCGAAGTTCCCGTTGGCTTTAAATGGTTTGTGGATGGCCTGTATCAAGGTGAATTGGGCTTCGGTGGTGAAGAGAGTGCAGGGGCTTCTTTCTTGCGTTTTGATGGCACGCCGTGGTCAACCGATAAAGATGGTATCATTCTTTGCCTGCTGGCTGCTGAAATGACCGCAATTACCGGAGAGAATCCACAACAGCGTTATGACAAACTGGCTGCACGATTTGGTACGCCAAGCTATAGCCGGATTCAGGCAGCAGCTACTCATCAGCAAAAAGCATTGTTGTCCAAATTATCACCAGAAATGGTCAAGGCCGATATGCTGGCAGGTGATCCGATCACCGCTCGCTTGACAACCGCATCGGGTAACGGTGCTTCCATCGGTGGCTTGAAAGTGATGAGTGATAACGGTTGGTTTGCTGCCCGTCCTTCTGGCACGGAAGAAGCCTATAAAATCTATTGCGAAAGTTTTCTCGGTGCTGAACATCGTGAAAAAATTGAGCAAGAAGCACAGGAAATCGTTAATCAAGTATTTGCAGCGGGTTAATGGGTTTCTATTTCTGACCTGAATAATGAAAGCCGTAGCGGTTGCTATGGCTTTTTCGTTTTTATGTTTTATGGTTGTTATGTGGAGTGTTGGTTCATCCCAAAGCGACCATCAAAGCACCTATGGTAATCAGCGCGACCCCTGCGGCGGCCACCAGAGAAATTTTCTCACCAAATAGGATCACTGCCAGAATTACCGCAAACACCACACTCAGTTTATCAATGGGAGCCACTTGGGAAACATTGCCATGCTTGATCGCCAGAAAATAAAATAACCAAGAGAGTGCACCGGCAATTCCACTTAATAGGATAAACAGCAGCGCCTTGCGATTGGCGAGAATTTCGCTGATGAGATTTAATTTTCCCTGTACAACGACAACGCCTACCAGAAACAATGCCATGATGACAGCGCGGATTGCCGTCGCAGCGTTGGCATCCAAACTTTGCAGCCCAATTTTGCCAAAGATAGCCACCAATGCTGCTGTCAGCGCGGAGAGTAAGGCATAAATCAGCCATGTACTCATATTCAATTAATCCTATTTGTTATATCAAAGAAATAATTCATCCTTTATCCTCCTCCCCATCTTTATGAATAAAAGGATGAGGCGAGATTGCTTAATACAATATTTAATCACTATTTCCATTTCTATTAAAAGCGAAATGATAAACGTTATCTTTCTATTAAAAAAGGTTTGACGATGAAATCTGATTTTTGGAGAAAGGTTTATCTTATTTTATTCAGTGGGATATTTATTTTATTACTCACGGGTTGCACCAAAAACAAAAGTTATTTATTCAAAAATCAGGAGAAATCAGTGGCACATAGTTTTAATCAGACATCAAGTGAACAAATCTATCGTTGTCGTGCTGAAATCTCTAATTCAGAGCACGAAATTTCTCAAGCCTCTGCACACTGGGTTGATAGACAGACACTATTGTGGCCAGTTGGTGCAGACAAACCGATTGTTCGCCTATATTACAACCAAAACAATAAGGTAGAGGACAATGCTCAAGGTCATTTTACCGACAACTATCTGACACTAACACCGACAACTCTGAGTCAGGAGACAGCAAAAAAATTTCCTCATCTGGCAAAATGGGCGGCATTCAGTCTGCCTGAAGATGCGGATATTGATCGACTACTGACCGGGGATTTGGTGGTCTTGGCTGCCAATAAACAAGGCTTATTACTAACGGCGACCCGAGTACAAACTGCTGGTGTGCTAGACGACCGTTTTGCCAATGCTGCTGGAACACTGGAGTATGGCGCGCAAATAAACGATAAGGGAGTGTTTTTTCGCCTCTGGGCACCCACTGCTCAAGAGGTTGATTTAGTTATCTATAACCAAGGTAAACAGATTATCGCTAATCACACAATGCAACGCGATGTAGCGAGCGGCTCTTGGTCTTGGCAAGGTGACAAGGTGTTGATTGGTGCTTACTACCGTTATGCTTTGACGGTGTACCATCCGTATTCTCGCCGTGTAGAACGCTATGAGGTTACTGATCCTTATTCTTATAGTCTGTCCACTAATTCGGAATATAGTCAGGTCGTCAATCTGGATGATGAGGCGTTGAAGCCGCAAAACTGGGATAACCTGCTCATGCCGCATCCGCAAAATACACCAGTGGATATTGCTCGTATGACCATTTATGAAGCGCATATTCGTGATCTCTCCGTTGCAGACAACACCATACCGGAAGCTTGGCGTGGTAAGTATCTGGCTCTTACGGATAATAACAGCAACATGTTCAAACACCTTAAGGCGCTGAGTCAGGCAGGGATGACTCATATGGAATTGTTGCCTGTGTTTGATATCGCTTCTATTAATGAGTTTAGCCATCAGGTGGCTGACCTTGATCACCCTTTTAGTCGCTTATGCCAAATCAACACCACGGTGAAAAATAGCCGTTTCGCTGATTATTGCCATAGTTCATTGACTGTGATAGAAGTCTTGCAGCAATTACAACGTGATGACAGTGTCAAAAATCCGCAAGTGCAAGAGCTAAATACCATGGTGGCAAAAACTGATTCCTATAACTGGGGTTACGATCCGTTGCATTATTCAGTACCAGAAGGTTCTTATGCTACTGATGCCGAAGGTTCGGGTCGCATAAAAGAGTTTCGCTCTATGGTTCAGGCTATCAAACAGCAATTGGATATGAATGTGATCATGGATGTCGCCTATAACCATACCAATGCAGCAGGTCCTACATCTCGAACGTCGGTGTTGGATAAGATTGTGCCTTGGTACTACCACCGTTTGGATGAAATAACGGGTCAGGTTGAAAATAATACCTGTTGTCACGATACCGCGCCGGAACGTCGTATGTTTGCCAAACTTATCGAAGACTCCCTGGTGACTTGGGCTAAAGACTATAAGATCGATGCGTTTCGATTCGATTTAATGGGTTATCACCCCAAAGCTCAAATTTTATCAGCATTGGCAAAAGTGCGTACTATCAATCCATTGATCTACTTTTTCGGTGAGGGTTGGAATTCCGGGCAGGACGACCGATTCGAAATCGCTTCGCAAATGAATCTTAAGGGAACGGGTATTGGTACTTTCTCTGACAGGTTACGGGATGCGGTACGTGGTGGTGGGCCATTTGATTTTGCCAATAGCATTCGCATTAATCAGGGAATCGGTAACGGTGCAGGAACATTACCCAATGAAATTGCCAGGTTAGATGCAAATGAAGTGCGTCATTTGTTAGATCTGGTGCGTCTTGGCATGGCTGGCAATTTGGCTGATTTTGTCATGATCGATAAAGATGGAGCAGTGAAAACAGGCCGAGAAATTGATTATAAGGGTACTGCTGCGGGCTATGCGTCAGAGCCCATTGAAGTACTGAATTATGTATCTAAGCACGATAACCAAACGTTGTGGGATATCATTAGTTACAAGGCTGCACTTCAGGCGGATTTAAAAACAAGAGTTCGTATGCAGGCAATCTCTCTTTCCACAATATTCCTTGGGCAAGGGCTGGCTTTTGACCAGCAAGGGTCAGAGTTATTGCGCTCAAAATCGTTTACCCGTGATTCTTACAATGCAGGTGATTGGTTTAACCGTGTGAGCTATGATTACAAGGGTAATAATTATGATGTAGGAATGCCGGAACACGGTAATGATGGCAAAAATTATCCGTTAATCAACAGCGTGAAAAAGAGGGTAAAAAAACCAGGCCAAAGTGAATTATCACAGATGATGGCCTTTTATCAGGAACTATTGCGTTTACGTCAATTCTCACCATTGATGACTCTCGGCGATGGTGCATCCGTTAAGCAACGTGTCGATTTTGTTAATGTTGGGTCACGTCAGCAAATTGGATTACTGGTCATGACTATTGATGACGGCAACACGACCTCTCGTGATCGTGATTGGCGATTTGATGGTTTGGTGGTGGTCATTAACGCCGCTCCGTGGTCTATCACTGTCAAAGATATTAATGTCAATGGCTTGGAGTTAAATGATATTCAACGTGAATTGGGCAAGGCGTCTTTGGCTGCGGGAGTACAGATAAAGGAAAATGGCGAGGTGATAATGCCAGCGTGGTCGGCAGCAGTATTGGTCTTACCGCAGGAAGGAATTCGTGGTGCGGGTTTACCCGTCCGTCGGAAGTAACTGCCGCCATTTTTGATTTCATGCCTTGAGATGTATCTTGAGGCATGATTTTTACAGCATGTGGTTTAAGGTGGGTAGTTTAAGGTAGATAGTTTAAGGCGGCTCGTTTAAGGCATGAACCGATAACCTACCCCCGTTTCTGTTAGCAAATGCTTAGGACGGGCAGGATCGGTTTCCAGCTTTTGTCGCAGATGCCCCATGTAAATTCTTAGATAATGATTGTGCTCAACGTAATTTGGCCCCCAGACATGATTGAGTAAATAGCGTTGAGTCAGTACCTTGCCACTGTTGGTGAGCAATTCAGTGAGTAGGCGGTACTCAATTGGAGTCAGGTGAAGTTCATTTTGGCCTTTCAAAACCCGCCGGTTGACCAAATCAACTTGGATATCTGAAAAATGAATCACGGGATTAAGTTGATTGGCTTTAGATGAGCGACGTAGGGCAACACGAACTCTGGCGATCAATTCGTTGATGCCAAAAGGTTTGCTCAGATAATCGTCAGCACCAAAATTCAATGCTGTCACTTTATCTTGTTCGCTATCGCGGGCGGAAAGCACAATAATCGGGATATCGCTCCATTGGCGTATATCTTGGATGAGGTCAATGCCATTACCATCGGGCAATCCCAAATCAAGGATCAGTAAATCAGGCTTGCGGGTGGCGGCTTCAATTAAACCTCGTTTTAAGGTATCGCATTCAAAAACCCGCCAGTTTTCACTTTCCAGTGCTAATCGAACAAAACGCCGGATCTCTTTTTCATCTTCGACGATTAAGATCGTACTGTTTTTAGTTGCACTCACATTAGCCGTACTAAAATTAGTTTTACTCACATACCCTCAGGTGCATCTTCAATTTTGGGTGGATCTTCCAACGGTAGAACAAAGTGAAAACTAGCTCCACCTTTTTTATTGTTAGCCGCCCATATCTTTCCACCATGAATTTCAATGATTGATCGGCAGATAGCTAAACCCAGCCCGACGCCGGGTATGGCGGATTCTTTGCTGGCCCGTGAGAATTTATCAAAAATGAGTTGTTCTTGTCCTTGTGGAATTCCTGACCCTGCATCCCAGATTTCGATATGCGCCTGTTTTTGATCAAGTTTTCGCTCAATGGTAGCCTGTATGCCCAAGGGGGTCTGTTCATTAGTATATTTAATCGCATTTTCCAGCAGATTGATAAAAACACGCTCCAGCAAGGCGGCATCACAATGCAGGAATAAATCGGTGGGTAGAGATAGCTCTACGGTGTAACGGTTGAGGGCATATTCTAATGAGCGCAAAGCGCTACCGACAATTTCTTCCAGCGGATACCATTCAAGATTGAGTTGAATACCACCTGATTGGATACGCGCCATATCCAGCAGGTTATTGACCAGCCGGGAAGTGCTGAGAATTTGTTGGCGAATTTGGTTGACTTGTTGGGTATGGGGCGAGTTTTCAGCGGATAAATCTAACATCAGTATTTCTGTCTGCCCAAATAGCACGGTTAACGGAGTACGTAAATCGTGGGATAGAGCCGCCAGCAGTGAGTTCCGCAGTTGTTCCCGCTCGGTTTCCAGTTTGGCGTATTCCGCGCTGCGGGCAAGATGTAAGCGCTCCAGTGCGTTGGCGATAAGTCCTGTGAAGGTTTGTAATAATCGCTGTTGTTCCGGCACCAATAATTGGCGCAGGTTAGGGGATTCGATGGCAAGAACGGCAAATACCTGTGAAGGTGTGGCAATAGGCAATAATTGGTAAGGCACGCCCGGTAATGTATCAGTACCGGCTCCTGCTGGTTGTTTTTTATCGAAACACCATTTGGCGATGGCTTCATCAATTTGCATCTGACCACCGTTATTGGATTTCACCTGATATAAATGATGGTTGCTGTCTGGTAGCAGCAGCCCTGTTTTTGCCTGAAAGCTATTGGATAAAAAGTGATAGCTGATACGGGCTACATCTTCTTCATTCAGGGCTCGGCTCAACTCACGGGTAATTTCATATAGGTGCCGTGTTCGCTGCTCACGATAGCGGGCAACTCTGGCCTGATAGCGTATACCTGCGGTTAGGTTTCCCACGACTGCGCCCACAATCAGCATGACGGTAAAGGTAAGCAGGTATTGCATGTCCTTGACCGCCAATGACCAGTGCGGTTGGACAAAGAAGATGTCGAAACTAATGACATTGACAAAAGCAGCAAAGACCGAAGGCCAGCGGCCATAAAACAAGGCGATAATGACAACACCGAGCAGGTAAAGTGTGACTAGATTGGCTTTATCGAGGTTGAGTAAGAAAGTTCGAGAAAAGAGCGTAATTAAGGCACAGAGCACGATAGCCATTGCGAAGCCTTGAATCGGGATTCGCCATTTTTCATTAAATGTTCGGTTATCTTTTTGCTCTTTATCCCAGCGTTTTTTGTCTTCCAGTGCAACAATGATCAAATCCAGATCAGGGCCGAGTTTTCCCAGCCGCTCAGAGAAGTCGGGACGCCATTTATAGCTAAGCCATTTATAACTCATCCATTTATAACTAAAGAGTGTCGAGTATGAGCTGTAATAGCGACCCGTAAGGATTTTGCCCAGATTATGCTCTCTTGCGTAGAGCAGGATCGCTTTTTCTTCATGAGAGTCGGAAAGTGTTGCGGTCACCGCTCCCAGATCTTGTGCGAGCTTCAGGGCTTTCAAAATAGTACGTCGTTTGCCTTCTGGTAGCCGGTGTAGCTTAGGGGTTTCAACATAAACGGCATGCCAGATACAATCTAGCTTCGCTGCCAAGCGAGCTGCTTTCCGAACCAGTTTTTCATTGCCCGCGTTATAGCCGATACACAACAGTAAATTGTCCCGTGTATGCCATACGGGTTCTTTGCCCCGCGTGTCACGAAAAGCACGCATCTGATCATCTACGCGATCTGCCGTACGACGCAATGCCAATTCACGCAGAGCGATCAGGTTTCCTTTGCGGAAGAAATGTTCAATGGCACGCTCGGCCTGACCTGAAATATAAACTTTGCCATCATTGAGTCGCTGACGTAGATCGTCAGGGGGAAGATCAACCAAAACAACATCATCGGCCTGATCAAATATATGATCGGGAATGGTTTCGCGAACGCGAATACCGGTAATACCGCCGACAATGTCGTTCAGGCTTTCCAGATGTTGCACGTTGATGGTGGTCAGTACATCTATGCCGGCTTCCAATAATTCATCTACATCCTGCCAGCGTTTGGGATGGCGACAACCTTGAGGATTACTGAATGCCAACTCATCCATCAGAATAATGGCAGGATGGCGGGCGATAGCGGCATCAATATCAAAGGCCGCAATCCTGCGTTCATGATAGCGGAGGTGCTTTGGCGGCAATTGTGGCAACCCCTTCAGTAGGGCTGCGGTTTCTTGCCGCTCATGAGTTTCAACGACGCCGACAATGATATCCAAACCTTGAGCCAGCAGCCGTTGGGCTTCTTGCAGCATGGCATAGGTTTTGCCGACACCTGCACAAGCACCGAAAAATATCTTGAGCTTACCGCGTGGTTTTTCGTTTGCCAGTGTCAGTAAGTCATCTGGATCGGGACGTTGTGGTTCATTTTGATCCATATTTTATTTGTCCTTGAGGTTTAAGTTATCCAGCGCCAGATTAAGTTCCAGTACATTTACCACGGGTTCACCCATATATTCCAGTAGGGGGTATTTAATGTGTTTCTGAATTAATTGATTAATGATCCCAAGTGGCAAGTGACGGGCTATGGCCACACGTTGTGCCTGAAATTCGGCCGCTTCAGGGGAGATATGGGGATCGAGCCCGCTACCTGATGCCATCACTAAATCAACAGGAATCTGACGGTTTTCGGGATGATTAAATAAACGTACTTGGATAATGTTTTGGTTAATTTTGCTGATTAAAGCCGGATTGGTTGCAGAGAGATTGCTGCCTCCAGATGACAGTGTGTTATAAGGTTTTTCAGCCGTCATGGAAGGGCGCCCATGAAAATAGGTGACTTTGGTAAAATTCTGACCGATTAATTCAGAGCCAACCCGTCTGCCACTTTGCTCAATTAACGATCCTTGAGCTTGATGGGGAAATAAGACTTCTGATAATCCCGTCACCAGAAGCGGGTAGGCAATACCCGTGATTAGGCTAAGAAATGCCAGCAGGACAATGGAAGAACGTAACCAGATCATTTTCATCCCCTTATTTGAAAGCCAAAGCAGTCAGTAAAATGTCAATGAGCTTGATGCCTGCAAAGGGAACGAGCAGGCCGCCAAGGCCATATATCCATAAATTTCGACGCAAGAGCGACAACGCGTTCATCGGGCGGTAGCTGACGCCTTTCAGGGCCAGCGGAAGCAGAAAGATGATGATTATCGCATTGAAAATAACCGCAGACAGTACCGCAGATTCCGGAGAATGAAGATGCATGATGTTCAAGGCATTAAGTTGTGGGTACGTGACTGCAAAGGCGGCGGGAATGATGGCGAAATATTTGGCGATATCATTGGCAATGCTGAATGTGGTCAAAGAGCCACGAGTCATCAACATCTGTTTGCCAATATGCACGACTTCAATCAGTTTGGTGGGATTAGAATCCAAATCCACCATATTGCCTGCCTCTTTTGCTGCCTGTGTACCTGAATTCATAGCAACGGCAACATCTGCTTGTGCCAATGCTGGCGCATCATTTGTACCATCACCCGTCATCGCGACCAGGCGACTTTCAGACTGGTATTGGCGGATCAGGGCCAGTTTCGCTTCGGGTGTGGCTTCCGCCAGAAAATCATCAACTCCTGCTTCGGCTGCAATGGCGGCGGCAGTCAGGTGATTGTCTCCTGTGATCATCACGGTCTTGATCCCCATTTTGCGCATTTCACTGAAACGCTCTTTGATTCCACCTTTTACAATATCTTTCAAGGCGACAACGCCCAAGACTCGCTGGTTCTCAGCAACAACCAATGGTGTTCCTCCTTTGTGTGCGACTTGCTGTACTAACAGGTCAATGGCATCGGGAAAATGGCTGTGGTTGGCCTCAATGTAACGACGGATGGCATCGACAGCGCCTTTGCGGATCATACGATTGCCAATATTGACGCCGCTCATGCGTGTCATCGCGGAGAAGGGAACAAAGGTCGCGTTTAATGCTCGAAGATCGCGTTCGCGCATATTAAAACGTTGCTTTGCCAGGATCACGATGCTGCGTCCTTCCGGTGTTTCATCAGCAAGAGAAGAAAGTTGGGCCGCATCGGCTAATTCCCGTTCCGTTACGCCGGGCGCGGGTAAAAACTGAGAGGCTTGACGATTGCCCAGCGTGATCGTGCCCGTTTTATCCAGTAGCAGGACGTCTACATCGCCAGCGGCTTCAATAGCGCGTCCGCTTGTGGCAATGACGTTGGCTCCTAACATGCGGCTCATGCCTGCAACACCAATGGCTGAAAGTAACCCACCAATGGTGGTGGGAATAAGGCAAACCAGCAGGGCAACCAGTACGGTGAGTGTAATGGGGGTGCCGGATTGATTGGTTTGAACACTGAACAAGGAAAAAGGCAGCAGGCTTACACAGACCAGCAGAAAAATAATGGTCAGCGCAGTGAGCAAAATGGTGAGGGCAATTTCGTTGGGGGTTTTGCGTCGTTTAGCCCCTTCAACCATTGAAATCATTCTATCCAGAAAGGTTTCTCCCGGATTGACAGTACACTCGACGATCAGCCAATCCGATAAAACCCGCGTGCCACCAGTAACAGAGGAAAAATCGCCCCCAGATTCACGGATAACGGGTGCGGACTCTCCCGTAATGGCACTTTCATCAACGGAGGCTCCCCCCTTCAGAACTTCACCATCACAGGGAATGATTTCTCCCGCCTCTACCAGCACAATATCGCCTTTGCGCAAAGTGTCAGAGGTCACTTTTTCCTTTGTGGCTTCACGGCTGGATGAAGCCAGTTTAGTAGCCCAGCTAGTTATTTTCACGCCTTTCAGACTGGATGCTTGAGCTTTGCTACGCCCTTCGGCTAATGCTTCTGCAAAGTTGGCAAACAGCACGGTAAACCATAACCAGAGTGCAATTGCGCCAGTAAATAATGCGTTACCAGTTAATTGTCCCACCAATATGCCGATCCATAAGGCGGTCGTCAGGCAGCTTCCCAGATAGACAACAAACATGACGGGATTACGCCATTGGCGAGCTGGGTGGCATTTTTTTAACGAATCGATAAGTGCATGGCGAATTAAAGTGGGTTCAAATAATACTTGTTGTTTGTTTTTCATGAGTTATCTCACCGCTCACTGCCAGAGTTGTAAATGTTCTGCTATGGGGCCAAGAGCCAGAGCAGGAATAAATGTGAGTGCACCGATCAGTAAAATAACCAGAATTAATAATCCGACGAAGAGGAAGCCTTGGGTCGGTAGGGTGCCACTGCTGATAGGTTGGCGTTTTTTGCTAATCATGGAGCCTGCGATAGCCAGAACAGGCAGAATGATGCCAAAACGTCCGAGAAACATAACCGTTCCCAATAACAGATTATAAAAGACGTTGTTGGCATTCAGGCCGGCAAAGGCACTGCCGTTGTTGTTGGCTGCGGATGAGAGAGCATAGAGTACCTCAGTAAAGCCATGAGCACCGGGGTTGGTAATAGCGCTCCGTCCGGCATCGGTTGAAATAGCCAGATCGGTTCCCAATAAGACCAACGAAGGGGTGACTAAAATTGCCAGTGCGACCATTTTCATATCATAGACATCGATTTTTTTGCCGAGGTATTCTGGTGCGCGGCCAATCATCAAGCCTGCAATAAATACGGCAAGCAGAGCGAATATCAATATGCCATAGAGGCCAGAGCCTACACCACCGAATATCACTTCACCGATTTGCATCAACCAGAGTGGCACCATGCCACCCAGTGCAGTGAAGGAGTCGTGCATTGAATTTACGGCACCACAGGAGGCCGCTGTGGTGACTACGCTATAAAGGGAGGAAGCAAGGATGCCAAAACGGGATTCTTTTCCTTCCATATTAAAATGGCTACTAATGTTGGTTTGTATGAAGTGGGGATTACCCGCGATTTCGGCGTACATCACAACACTCGTGGCGACAATAAAGACAATACTCATCGCCCAAAGTAAGGCATATCCCTGTCGATTATCTCCAACGACCAAACCGAATGCGAAACACAGCGCGCAGGGGATTAAGAAAATGGCCAGGACTTGTACAAAATTACTGAGTGAGGTTGGATTCTCAAATGGATGGGCAGAGTTTGCCCCAAAAAATCCACCACCATTTGTTCCCAAGAGTTTTATTGCTTCTTGAGAAGCAACAGGCCCCATGGGAAGCCATTGTTGTTGATCCTCAAGGGTGTGGACGAGGACATAGGGGGAAAAGTTTTGGATGACGCCTTGACTGACGAAGAACAAGGCAACGATGATCGCGAGTGGAAGCAAGAGATATAAAGTAATACGCGTAATATCGATCCACGCATTTCCCAATGTTTTAGTGCCTTGACGGGAAAATGCCCGCATTAAGGCAAAAGCCACTGAAATTCCTGTTGCCGCAGACAGAAAGTTTTGAACAGTTAACCCCGCCATTTGGCTCAGATAACTGAGGGTATTTTCTCCGCTGTAAGCTTGCCAATTGGTATTAGTGATAAAACTGATTGCGGTATTAAGTGCCAGATCCCATCTCATGCCAGCAAAATGCTGTGGATTCAGTGGCAAGTGTCCCTGACTTACCAGCAGGATAAACAGCAACAATAATCCTGCGATATTGAAGGTGAGGATGGCGAGGGCATATTGCCACCAGTTCATTTCTTTGATGTCGTTGCCGGGCTTTTGCAGACCACAGCAACGCCACAGGCTCGTTTCTGCTTTCGTTAGCCAGCGAGGTAATTCTCCTTCGACTAAACTGGCAATCAGATTACCGAGCGGCTTGCTCAATAAAAACAGAATGAGCAGGAAACTGGCAATCAGTAGAAAAGCGGAGGCTGCCATTTAGAAATCCTCCGCATTTAATAACGCATAAATCAGATAGCTCAGTAATAGCATCACCAGAAAAATGCCAATGATGGGGAATATAGTCACGGTGTTTCTCCTTGCTTATTTCTTTAAGAACTAGTCAGTTACAGCATAGGAATGACCATACAAAGAAGTTGTTAAAAGAGACCCTGAAAGCGTAAAAAAAGTATAAATGACAAGCGGAATTAATTGATAAGACGTTATTAAGGCAAGTGTAGCAAACTCTGGCGGGTTAATTTTTTGTTTTCAAATTGTTGGTTTTGTTTCTGTTTAGGTATTGTTTTTGTAATTAAATTACGTAATAAGAAAAAAAGGTGATTTATACCACTAAAAAGTGGTCGGATGAGTAGTAAGTTTTCATTTTATCAGGTAAAATTTTGTACATATTACAGGTTAAACCCATGAGGAGGGTACCAATGTCTATATATCGTGAATACTCTTGGCATCAGGTTCTCTTGCGGCGAATTGGCGCTATAGTACTGGGCGTCATTGCGCTTCCTGTCATGCTGTTTCGCCGTGATCGTGCCCGTTTTTACAGTTATCTGCATAAAGTATGGGTAAAAACCAGCGATAAGCCAGTATGGTTGGAAAGTTCAGAAATAGCCGCAGGTACTAGAAATCGCTAAGATCTTATTATGACGGAGCCTAATGGCACTTTTCCGTCTCTCAGGTTCCCATTCTTAGTGTTTTTTGTCTGATGGTATTTTGAATATAACATTTTGAATATGGTATTTTGACACCTTGCTAGTTTATTCTGGCGAGGTGTTTTGTTTTATATGCTATTAAGATGAAGACGTACATCTATACCAAAGATATTTCGGCTTGGAAGATGAAAGGTATCGGCAATTTGGCGAATGCATTGACTTAATTCATGGCAGGTATGTATTTTATGGTGAAAAAGTTAAGTGACAGGGGGAATGTGATGAACAATGTTGAATTGGAACATGTGCTCAATACGGAACTGAATATCCGTGAATTTCAAGACTATGCCCCCAATGGATTGCAAGTGGAAGGCCGTCCCCATGTTCAGCGGGTGGTTACAGGCGTGACAGCCAGTCAGGCATTGTTGGACGAAGCGGTTCGCCTAGAAGCGGATGCTGTTATCGTTCATCATGGATACTTTTGGAAGAATGAATCTCCCGTTATCCGTGGAATGAAGCGTCGCCGTTTGCAAACGCTGCTCTGTAATGATATCAACCTGTATGGTTATCATCTCCCGCTGGATGCTCATCCTACATTGGGCAACAATGTCCAATTGGCGCGCCAGATGGGCGTGAAGATCATAGGCAATATCGATTCTCTACTTCCTCATGGTGTTTTTGATCAGCCTATCACACCGGCAGAATTGACTGAGCGACTTGAAAAAAGATTGGGGCGCGGGATACTGCATTGCGGAGATAATGCGCCAGAAGAAATTCGTACACTGGCATGGTGTACCGGCGGCGGTCAGAGCTTTATTGAGCAGGCGGCTGAGTTTGGTGTTGATGCTTTTGTGACGGGAGAAGTATCAGAAAAGACGATCCATGTTGCCCGTGAGATGGGGCTGCATTTCTTTGCCGCTGGACATCATGCAACAGAGCGCTATGGTATCAAAGTGCTCGGTGAATGGCTGGCGAATCATCATGGGTTGGATGTGACTTTTATCGATATTTCTAACCCAGCTTGATGTTTTCGCTCGTTTGTCTGGCCCCCAAATTCTATTCCATTTAGGAATATTGGGGGCGTTTAAAACTGATTTATTTTTTTAAGGAAGGTGTTGTTGAGGAAAGTACTGTTGAGGAAAATATTAAAAGAACCACTGCGATCCCACAACAGATCAGCACGCTGCCCAATGCCTGGCTCCAGCCGGCTAATGCCAAACCAAGACCTAGCAGCAAATAGTAAAAGAGCCCCAGTAAAGCGCCAGCCGTACCCAACCGATCCCTATAGTGACTTAATGCAGATGCTAGAATATTAGGGATAGCAAGTCCGTAAGCGATAACCACTCCCAGCATAGGAAAAATAAATAGCCAGCTATTTTCGAGCAGATATACACCAATCCCACTCAATAAAATAATCAATGCGGCAAGGTTAATTAATTTGACGGATATCCACTGATTCTTTAATAGGTATTTGTTTAATAACGAGCCTAATCCGACGCCCAAAGTTAATAACAGGCCAGTATAACCAAACACTTCCTGTGATAATCCAAATTGCTCGAAACGAAATGGGGCCAATTGGTAATAGCTGAACAGACAAATATTGAAAAATGCGATCAGAAACGCATTTCGCCAAATCGAAATATCTTTGAACATCATGATTGCAGTGTCGAATAGCGCCACTTTTGTCACGTTAATAGGACGAGTTTCTGGCAATCGAGCAATAGACCAACAGGTCAGGAGGCCTGCCAGAATGGCTAGTCCAGTAAAGACCGCTTTATAGCCAGCAAAATAGTTTAATGTTGAGCCGCTGATCATGCCAATAGCAGGGCTGGCGGCTAAGGCAATGCCCATGATGGAAAAAACACGAGCCAATTCTTCACCACGATAAGCATCACGCATGATGGTCTGTGTGCCGACAGAGCCGACTGCTGCACCGAAAGCCGATAACATTCGGGCAACGAGTAATAACCAGAATTGTTGGGTTAACAATGTCAGCAGAGAAGCGAGTCCATAGAGTGAAAGACCGGCAATGATGGTCGGGCGTCTGCCAATCACATCACACATGCGTCCCCAGACGACGACACCGAAGGCAAAAGCAAAAAAATAGAGTGATAGTGTCTGAGCCGCCTGTTCTGAGCTGACAGAAAATCCACTGGCAATATTGGTTAATGCAGGACTATAGATGGTTTCTACGATCTGCGGAAACATCATCAATACGATGGTGAGCCAAAGAGAGGGTTTGGTTTGCATGATTTTGTCTTCTGATGATAAGTGAGTAATGGCTTGAAAGATTAGCATTCCGATTTATGTCTTTTTATGATAATAAAGACAATATATTTATATAACCGGACATTGGATGGCGGGAGTTAGCATGGCGTGGTTGCGGCAAAGTGATCATTTTGATCCTGACAGTTTGAATGTGCCTGTGATAGGGATCGCAGCAGAGATGGGGCAGCATGATTCTGGCGTCCATCAGCACGATATGGGGCAATTACTGTTTACCCGACGAGGTTGTATCAAGATTACACTGGAAAATAAGATCTCTATTTTGCCGCCAACCAGAGCGGCATGGATACCCCCCAAGACACAGCATCGTGCAGAAATGCGCGGTTCGGTGGGGTATCGTTCTATTTATCTGAATGTCTCTGAGACTGAATTGATTTCAGCGCAAAGTGAAGTACTGGAAACTACACCATTATTACAGGCGCTTTTGGAGCGCATTGCGATATCTTCTTTCAATTCTGATTGGTATCAGGGAAGGGGAGCACATTTGCTGGCTGTATTTTTTGATGAGATTCGTGAGGCGCGTAGGGAGCCAACTTTATTGCCGCTGCCTTTTGATCGGCGTTTAGCGCGTTTATCACTTGAACAATTACCGCCACCATTACACATGCTCACTACTTATATCGGTGCCAGTGAGAAAACCATTACTCGGATATTTCATCGTGAAACAGGAATGAATTATCAGCAGTGGCGGCAACAATGGCGATTGGTAAAGGCGATAGAGTTATTGGCACAGAATAAAACTTTATCCTATGTTGCACAGGAACTGGGTTTTGCCAATGATAGTGCGTTTGTGACGTTTTTCCGCAAAGCCATGGGAAAGCCACCAAGGGAGTATATGGTGGGCTCAGGGAGATGAAATCAAAATAATTAATTTGAACACCATGATTCTGGTAGGAAAACGGATTCGGAGTCAAAGTCGATGACAAGATCAACGCCTAAAGGCATGGTGAACATCGGGTGTGTATGACAACAATCAAAGTCTGCCAGAATAGGAATTTCTTTACCGTTTAGAACTTCTTTAAGAACATCCAGAGAGTTTCTTCCCGTCCCTTGATCATCAAACTGTTCATGTTTTCCAAGAATAACTTCTGAAACTCTATCAAAGATCCCACATAGCAGAAGGTGGGCAAAAGCACGTTCAACCTCATTTATCCCTTCGAAACAGTCTTCAGTTAGTAGAATATCACCCTGTTTAATTTCAGGCATATATTCACTTCCCCTGATTCCATAAAGGGTATTATCATGGCGGTCTCATATCCTTTTCGTTATTAAAACAATCATTGATATCTAACCATAAAAAACTACACCTCCGATGCTAGAATAAAAACCGACATGAGAGGTGCAGAAATACACTATTCACATTCTGAATAGTGTTATTGGACTGACTAAATTACTTCTTTAACTGACTTTTGAAATCGCGTTTGGTGTGGCCAGTATAAAGCTGACGTGGGCGTGCGATCCTCAAGCCGTCATCGTGCATTTCATTCCAGTGCGCAATCCAGCCAATAGTACGGGCAATGGCGAAAATCACGGTGAACATGGACGATGGAATGCCCATCGCTTTCAGGATAATCCCAGAATAGAAATCGACGTTCGGATACAGTTTCTTCTCAATAAAGTACGGATCGTTCAGAGCAATACGTTCCAGCTCCATCGCCACTTCCAGCAGGCTGTCATTCAAGCCAAGCTCATTCAATACTTCATGGCAGGTTTCACGCATCACTGTCGCGCGAGGATCGTAGTTTTTGTAAACACGGTGACCAAAGCCCATCAGGCGGAAAGAGTCGTTTTTATCTTTGGCGCGTGCGATGAATTCAGGAATGTGTTCGACGGTTTGGATCTCTTCCAGCATACGCAGACAGGCTTCGTTTGCACCACCATGTGCAGGCCCCCACAGGGATGCAATACCAGCGGCGATACAGGCAAATGGATTGGCACCGGAAGAACCCGCAGTACGTACCGTTGAAGTCGAAGCATTCTGTTCATGATCCGCATGCAGAATGAAAATGCGGTCCATGGCGCGTTCCAGCACTGGATTAACCTTATATTCTTCACAAGGTGTTGAGAACATCATGTGCAGGAAGTTAGCCGAATAAGAAAGATCGTTACGTGGATAAACGAAAGGCTGCCCAAGTGAATATTTGTAACACATCGCTGCCACGGTTGGCATTTTGGACAACAGGCGGTAAGCAGTGATTTCACGGTGGCGGGGATTATGGACATCCAGTGCATCATGATAGAAGGCAGCCAGCGCGCCTGTCACACCACAAAGTACAGCCATTGGGTGGGAATCCCGGCGGAAACCGTGGAACAGACGAGTGATCTGTTCGTGGATCATCGTGTGGCGAGTCACCGTTATTTTGAATTTTTCGTATTCTTCAGGTGTTGGCGGTTCGCCGTACAGTAGGATGTAACAGACTTCCAGATAGGTTGATTCCGTTGCAAGCTGATCGATGGGAAAACCACGGTGCAGCAAAATGCCTTCATCGCCATCAATATAGGTGATTTTCGACTCACAAGAGGCAGTGGAAGTAAAGCCAGGATCGTAGGTATAGAAGCCTTTTGAGCCAAGGGTACGAACGTCAATCACTTCAGAACCTAGGGTCGGCGTTAGTACGTCTAGTTCGATAGCAGCTGAACCATTTATGTCCAACGTAGCCTTTTTATCAGCCATTTACATCTCCTTAGCGCTTATTTTTGTAACCCATAACAACCAGCTAGGCGCAATTTATACTGTGCCGAAGGCATTGTGCTACCGGAGAGAATTTAAAATCAGGCTGGTATCACACTTAACGCTGAAATCTCATTACGGACGACAATGGTTTTCAGGTTGTTAAAAAGTTTCTGGGAGCTATATCTAAAGTATTATTAACATCAAATGTTACCATTTTGTGCTTAATACGATACTTTTTACATAACTCTATTTTTCATTAAGTTTACTTTTTCATCGAAAAACGACGACAAATAATATATAACGACATCTATGTAAGGTAAATGTTTAATCTTTGTCAAACAAGATAATGGTTTTTATGATAAATGTTTGAAGCGTGATCTTACTCACTGTTCAAGCTAAATGTTAATAATCATATTGTGTGGGAATTGTAATAACAATGTGAAGTACTTATACTTCCGTCAGGTCTCCGGATTACCCTGATGTAGGAGCACCCAGCGTAACCAAATCACAACTTTATGATGAACATGCAATAAGGATTGTTAATTTAATTATGTTGTGTCTTTGTATCCTCTTAGCGCTGTCTGATTCCCGCCCAGGACCGGAGGATGGAAAATAAAAAAAGCTTTGTGGGCAAAATTGTGAAAAAACAAAGACCTGTCAACCTTGATCTGCGGACGATTGACCAACCCGTTTCCGCGATAGCATCGATCTTGCACCGTATCTCAGGCGTCATCACCTTTATCGCAGTTGGTATTTTGCTGTGGTTGTTGGGTATGTCACTGTCTTCGCAGGAGGGATTCCTACAAGCATCTGAAATCATGACTGGCTTCTTCGCCAAATTTATCCTGTGGGGGATATTGACGGCGTTGGCTTACCACATCTGTGGGGGTATTCGCCATGTACTGATGGATTTTGGTTTCTTGGAAGAAAACCTCGCTACCGGTAGTGCGTCTGCCAAAGTAGCAATAGTGATCGCGGTTATTCTGTCTATTCTGGCTGGGGTACTATTATGGTAAGCAACGCATCCGCATTGGGTCGTACGGGTATTCAGGACTGGCTGCTACTACGTGCATCTGCAATTGTTATTGTTTTGTACGTCCTCTACCTCGTTGGGTTTGTTGCAACAACGTCGGATATTACCTATGAAGTCTGGCGTGGTTTCTTTTCTTCATCTCTCACTAAAGTGTTCACAGTGTTGGCACTGCTTTCTATTCTGGTGCACGCATGGATTGGCATGTGGCAGGTGCTGACAGATTATGTCAAGCCACTCGCACTGCGTCTGGTGCTGCAACTGGTGATTATTGTGGCGCTGTTGACTTATTTGATTTACGGAACAATTGTTGTGTGGGGTGCATAAATGAAATTGCCAGTAAGAGAATTTGACGCTGTTGTTATTGGTGCTGGTGGCGCAGGTATGCGTGCTGCACTGCAAATTTCACAAATGGGTTTATCCTGTGCCTTGATTTCCAAGGTGTTTCCAACTCGTTCTCATACTGTTTCAGCGCAGGGCGGAATTACCGTTGCTCTGGGCAATACCCATGACGATAACTGGGAATGGCATATGTATGATACGGTGAAAGGTTCCGATTATATCGGTGATCAAGATGCCATTGAATACATGTGTAAGACTGGCCCAGAAGCAATTTTGGAACTGGAACACATGGGGCTGCCATTCTCCCGTTTGGATGATGGCAGTATTTATCAACGTCCATTTGGTGGGCAATCCCGAAATTTTGGTGGCGAACAGGCTGCCCGCACTGCCGCTGCCGCTGACCGTACTGGTCATGCTTTACTGCATACTTTGTATCAGCAGAATTTGAAGAATCATACGACTATTTTCTCCGAGTGGTATTCATTGGATCTGGTCAAGAATCAGGATGGTGCGGTTGTTGGTTGTACTGCTATCTGCATTGAAACCGGTGAAGTGGTTTATTTCAAAGCCAAGGCAACCATTCTGGCAACTGGTGGTGCTGGTCGTATTTACCAATCTACAACCAATGCGCATATCAATACGGGTGATGGTGTTGGTATGGCGCTGCGTGCTGGTGTTCCTGTACAGGACATGGAAATGTGGCAATTCCACCCAACCGGTATTGCTGGTGCGGGCGTTCTGGTCACAGAGGGCTGCCGTGGTGAAGGTGGTTATCTGCTGAATAAAGATGGTGAGCGCTTCATGGAGCGTTATGCACCAAATGCTAAAGATCTTGCTGGGCGTGATGTAGTCGCACGTTCCATCATGATTGAAATCCGTGAAGGCCGTGGTTGTGATGGGCCATGGGGACCTCACGCGAAATTGAAACTGGATCATCTGGGCAAGGATGTATTGGAATCCCGTTTGCCGGGTATTCTCGAATTATCCCGTACTTTCGCTCACGTCGATCCGGTGAAAGAGCCGATTCCGGTTATTCCAACCTGCCACTATATGATGGGCGGTATTCCAACCAAGATCACCGGTCAGGCATTGACCGTCAACGAAAAAGGCGAAGACGTTGTGATTCCGGGCTTGTTTGCTGTGGGTGAAATTGCCTGTGTATCCGTTCACGGAGCAAACCGTCTCGGTGGTAACTCACTGCTCGATCTGGTGGTATTCGGTCGCTCCGCAGGTCTGCATTTGAAAGAGTGCCTGATGGAACAAGGAACCAGTTGTGATGCTAGCGAATCCGATGTTGATGTTGCACTGCAACGTCTGAATCGTTGGAATAACACCCGTTCAGGTGAAGATCCGGTTGAAATCCGCAAGGCCTTGCAATCCTGCATGCAGAATAACTTCTCAGTATTCCGCGAAGGTGAGGCTATGGCAAAAGGGCTGGAGGAGCTGAAAGTCATCCGTGAACGCCTGCAAAATGCCCGTCTGGATGATATTTCATCAGAATTCAATACCCAGCGCATCGAATGTCTGGAGTTGGATAACCTGATGGAAACCGCTTATTCGACTGCAGTTGCTGCGAATTTCCGCACAGAAAGCCGTGGTGCTCACAGCCGTTTTGACTATCCAGAGCGTGATGATGCCAACTGGCTGTGCCATAGCCTGTATTTACCGCAAACTGAGAGCATGACTCGTCGCGAAGTGAACATGCAGCCGACGCTGCGTGAAGCTTTCCCGCCGAAAGTGCGTTCTTACTAATTGCGTTGCTGATGTTCCAGTTGCGGAGAAATAGATTATGAAACTTGAATTCTCGATTTATCGTTATAATCCAGATGTAGACGTTGTACCCCGTATGCAGGACTACACGCTGGAAGCACAGGAAGGTCGTGACATGATGTTGCTGGATGCGCTCATCCAGTTAAAAGAGCAGGATCCAACTCTGGCATTCCGCCGTTCTTGTCGTGAGGGCGTGTGTGGTTCTGACGGCGTGAATATGAACGGTAAAAACGGTTTGGCATGTGTTACGCCAGTTTCAGCACTTCGTCGTGGCAATAAGAAGATTGTTATTCGTCCATTGCCTGGTTTGCCAGTGGTTCGCGATCTGGTTGTTGATATGGGGCAGTTCTACGCGCAATATGAGAAAATCCGTCCTTACCTGATTAATGACGGTAAAAACCCGCCAGCGCGTGAGCACCTGCAATTACCGGAACAGCGTGAAAAACTGGATGGCTTATATGAATGTATCTTGTGTGCCTGCTGCTCGACGTCTTGTCCGTCGTTCTGGTGGAACCCAGATAAATTTATTGGCCCAGCCGGGCTTTTGGCTGCATACCGTTTCTTGATTGACAGCCGTGATACTGAAACGTCTTCACGATTGGATAATCTGAATGATGCGTTCAGTGTTTTCCGCTGCCATGGGATCATGAACTGCGTCAGTGTGTGTCCTAAAGGGCTGAATCCGACAAAAGCGATTGGTCATATTAAATCTATGCTGCTGAAACACAGCGCATAGAATAAAGATATTTCGTGTATAAATAACGCATAAATCGCGTGTAAATAGTGCATATAATGTTGCCCTCCACATTTTTGAAATAAATATCGAACCGGTGGAGGGCGTAAAGAATGAAAAATGATAAATTGCCTACTGCAAAAGACGGCGTATGTTTCTAAATAAAGGAACCTTTAAAAACTGTTATTCAGTTTTTAAAGGTTCCTTGAAGGGTAGGAAAACCCAAATAGAGAACATGCATTAAGCACGTCCAAATGAACCTTTTATCAACACCGCTAATTAAGCGGTATTTGTTAACCACGGCGAAAACTAAAGCTTTTAAAGCTTAAGGGATCACAATGCAGAACGGCGCAATGAAGGACTGGCTGGACTCAAGCTTTCTGGCTGGTGCAAACCAGTCTTACATAGAGCAAATCTATGAAGACTATATAACCGATCCTAACTCTGTTGATGCAAGTTGGAGAGAAATCTTCCAACAATTACCGGATATAGGGCTTAGCGGGGAACAACTTCACTCACAGACACGTGATTACTTCCGTCGTCTGGCAAAGGACGCCACGCGTTACCACTCTTCAGTTAGCGATCCAGCAATGGATGCAAAACAAGTCAAAGTTTTGCAGCTCATCAACGCATTCCGCTTCCGCGGACATCAAAATGCAAACCTTGATCCATTGGGATTATGGAAACAGGAACCTGTACCCGATCTCGATCCTGTTTTCCATAATTTAACAAAAGCGGATTTTGAAGAAACGTTTAATGTGGGCTCTTTTGCCATTGGTAAAGAGACGATGAAATTGGCTGATCTGTATGACGCGCTGAAACGCATTTATTGCGGTTCAATTGGTGCGGAATATATGCATATCACCAATACAGAAGAAAAACGTTGGATTCAGCAACGCCTAGAATCTGTGGCAGTGAATTCACAGTTCTATGAGGAAGAAAAACATCGTTTCCTGAGAGAGTTAACGTCAGCTGAAGGGTTGGAGCGCTATTTAGGTGCTAAGTTCCCTGGGGCGAAACGTTTCTCTCTGGAAGGTAGTGACGCACTTATCCTTATGTTGAAAGAGTTGATCCGTCACGCTGGTAAACAAGATACTCGCGAAGTTGTTCTGGGAATGGCTCACCGTGGTCGTCTCAACGTTCTGGTCAATCTCTTGGGTAAAAAACCGTCTGACCTGTTCGACGAGTTTGCAGGTAAACACAAAGAACATCTTGGTACGGGTGATGTGAAATACCATCAAGGTTTCTCTTCTGATTTTGAAACCGAAGGCGGTTTGGTGCATCTGGCACTGGCCTTTAACCCGTCTCACCTTGAAATTGTCAGCCCTGTTGTTATCGGTTCAGTGCGTGCCCGCCGTGATCGCCTTGATGAAGGCCGCAGTAATATGGTTCTGCCAGTCACCATTCATGGTGATGCAGCAGTAACAGGACAGGGGATTGTTCAGGAAACACTGAATATGTCCCAGGCTCGCGGCTATGAAGTTGGCGGTACTGTTCGTATTGTGGTTAACAACCAGATTGGTTTCACCACTTCTAATCCGAAAGATTCTCGTTCAACACAATATTGTACTGATATTGTGAAGATGGTTCAGGCACCGATTTTCCATGTTAACGCGGATGATCCGGAAGCCGTTGCATTTGTTACCCGTCTGGCGCTTGATTTCCGTAATACCTTCAAACGTGACGTGATGATCGATCTGGTTTGCTACCGTCGCCACGGTCATAACGAAGCTGATGAGCCAAGTGCAACTCAGCCGCTGATGTACCAGCAAATCAAAAAACAGCCAACAGCACGCAAAATCTATGCAGATAAGCTGGTAGCGGAAGGTTTACTGGCTGCCAATGATATCACTGAGATGGTTAATCTGTATCGTGATGCCCTGGATCATGGTGAGTGTGTCGTTGATGAATGGCGTCCGATGGGGCTGCACTCATTCACATGGGAGCCGTACCTGAACCACGAATGGGATGAAGACTATCCACATAAAGTGGATATGAAACGTTTACAAGATCTTGGTAAGCGCATTAGTACCGTTCCTGCTGAAGTAGAAATGCATTCACGTGTTGCGAAAATCTACGGCGACCGTGCAGAAATGGCTAACGGCAATAAATTGTTTGACTGGGGTGGGGCGGAAACACTGGCTTACGCGACACTGGTTGATGAAGGTATTCCTGTACGTCTCTCCGGTGAAGACGCGGGTCGTGGTACTTTCTTCCACCGCCATGCCGTTGTTCATAATCAAACCAATGCTTCTGTTTATGTGCCTTTGGCAAATGTCCACAATGCTCAGGGTGTATTCAACGTATGGGACTCTGTACTTTCAGAGGAAGCGGTACTGGCGTTTGAATACGGTTATGCAACAACAGAACCTCGTGCCTTGACGATTTGGGAAGCCCAGTTTGGTGACTTTGCCAATGTGGCTCAGATTGTGATTGACCAATTCATCAGCTCCGGCGAACAGAAATGGGGCCGTATGTGTGGTCTGGTTATGCTGTTGCCGCATGGTTATGAAGGACAGGGACCAGAGCACTCATCGGCACGTCTGGAACGTTATCTGCAATTGTGCGCAGAGCAAAATATGCAGGTTTGCGTACCGTCGACTCCAGCTCAGGTTTATCACATGCTGCGCCGTCAGGCTCTGCGTGGTATGCGCCGTCCGCTCATCGTTATGTCACCTAAATCACTGCTACGTCATCCATTGGCTGTATCTAGTCTGGATGAATTGGCTAACGGTAAATTCGAGCCAGTGATTGGTGAAGTTGACGCTTTGGATCCAAAAGATGTCAAACGCGTTGTACTTTGTTCCGGTAAAGTTTATTACGATCTGCTGGAACAGCGTCGTAAGAATGAACAGGCCAATGTCGCTATCGTGCGTATTGAACAGCTGTATCCATTCCCACGGCAGCATTTGCAAACTCTGCTTGAGGAGTATGCCCATGTTCATGACTTCGTCTGGTGTCAGGAAGAGCCACTGAACCAAGGGGCTTGGTATTGCAGTCAACATAATTTCCGTGAAGTGATCCCATTTGGGGCTTCTTTACGTTATGCAGGTCGCCCAGCATCTGCTTCCCCGGCTGTGGGATATACGTCTGTTCACCAGCAGCAACAGAAAGCACTGGTTGATGACGCACTGAACGTTGAATAAATAAGGATAGAAAATGAGTAGCGTAGAAATTCTGGTTCCAGACCTTCCTGAATCTGTTGCAGATGCCACTGTTGCGACGTGGCATAAAAAACCAGGTGACACCATAGAGCGTGACGAAGTGCTGGTTGAAATTGAAACTGACAAAGTTGTTCTGGAAGTACCCGCAAGTGAAGCGGGTGTTCTGGAAGCTATTTTGGAAGAAGAGGGAGCCACTGTACTGTCCAGGCAACTGCTTGGCCGTATCCGTCTGGGTGACAGCACAGGCATGCCTGCTGACATAAAAGAAAAAACAGAAGCAACACCAGCGCAGCGCCAGACGGCTTCTTTAGAAGAAGAAAACAATGACGCACTGAGCCCAGCCGTTCGTCGTCTGATTGCAGAGCATGATTTAGATCCTGCTGCAATTAAAGGCAGTGGCGTTGGTGGACGTATTGTTCGCGAAGACGTAGAAAAATATATTGCTTCGAATAAAAAAGAGAGTGAGAAACCTGCGGCATCGGCATCTGCTGCACAGCCATCCTTACTACCACATCGCAGTGAAAAACGCGTTCCAATGACTCGTCTGCGCAAGCGTGTTGCAGAACGTCTGCTTGAAGCGAAAAACAATACAGCCATGTTGACGACTTTCAATGAAGTCAACATGAAGCCAATTCAAGAATTGCGTAAGCAGTACGGTGATGTGTTTGAAAAACGTCATGGTATGCGTTTGGGCTTCATGTCTTTCTATGTGAAGGCGGTGGTTGAAGCACTGAAACGCTATCCAGAAGTTAATGCTTCCATTGATGGTACTGACGTGGTTTACCACAACTATTTTGATATCAGCATTGCTGTATCTACACCACGTGGTCTGGTTACACCAGTATTGCGTGATGCAGATGCACTGAGCATGGCTGATATTGAGAAAAGCATCAGAGAGCTGGCTATTAAAGGCCGCGACGGTAAATTGACCGTTGAAGAACTCACTGGCGGTAATTTCACCATTACTAACGGCGGTGTTTTCGGCTCCCTGATGTCCACACCGATCATTAACCCACCGCAAAGTGCGATCCTTGGCATGCATGCCATTAAAGATCGTCCAATGGCAGTCAATGGTCAGGTTGAGATCCTCCCAATGATGTATCTGGCGTTGTCCTATGATCACCGTCTGGTTGACGGCCGCGAGTCTGTGGGCTTCTTGGTAACCATCAAAGAAATGCTGGAAGATCCAACACGTTTGTTGCTGGATGTATAGCATCACTACCGACGGAGAGTGTTGAACTCCGCCAAGTCTGAAGTAGTACGACGTTGATGTAAAAATGTATATGCAGGCCAGCCTTCGGGCTGGTCATATCCAGAGCAACAAAATAGAAGGTAATTTACCTTTCTTAGATCAAATTATGGATAGAACATCATGAATTTACACGAGTATCAGGCAAAACAACTTTTCGCACGGTATGGTTTACCAGCTCCTGCTGGCTATGCTTGTACCACTCCGCGCGAAGCAGAAGAAGCAGCATCCAAGATTGGTTCAGGCCCTTGGGTCGTTAAATGTCAGGTTCATGCAGGTGGCCGCGGTAAGGCTGGTGGCGTGAAAGTCGTCAACAGCAAGGAAGATATCCGTGCTTTTGCTGAACAATGGCTGGGTAAACGACTGGTAACTTACCAAACAGATGTACAGGGGCAGCCTGTTCATCAGATCTTGGTAGAAGGAGCAACCGATATTGCCAAGGAGCTGTATCTCGGTGCTGTTGTTGATCGTGGTACACGTCGTGTAGTATTCATGGCCTCTACTGAAGGTGGTGTCGAAATAGAAAAAGTGGCGGAAGAAACGCCCGAGCTGATTCATAAAGCAATTATCGACCCACTGACTGGCCCTATGCCGTACCAAGGCCGTGAATTAGCGTTTAAACTCGGTTTGACTGGTAAGCAGATTGGTCAATTTACCAAGATTTTCTTGGGATTGGCAAACCTGTTCCTGGAGCGTGATTTGGCTCTAGTTGAAATCAACCCGCTGGTTATTACTACTCAAGGTGATCTTATCTGCCTGGATGGGAAACTGAGTGCCGATGGCAACGCGATGTTCCGTCAGGCTGAACTGCGTGAAATGCACGATCCTTCACAGGAAGATCCACGTGAAGCTCAGGCTGCACAATGGGAACTGAACTATGTTGCGCTGGATGGCAACATTGGTTGTATGGTGAACGGTGCAGGTCTGGCAATGGGAACTATGGACATTGTCAAACTGCACGGCGGTGCACCGGCAAACTTCCTTGATGTGGGTGGTGGCGCGACAAAAGAGCGTGTTACCGAAGCATTCAAGATCATCTTGTCAGATGAAAATGTCAAAGCTGTTTTTGTAAATATCTTTGGTGGTATCGTCCGCTGTGACCTGATTGCTGACGGTATTATTGGTGCGGTAGAAGAAGTAGGAGTTAACGTACCAGTAGTCGTTCGTTTAGAAGGAAACAATGCTGAACTAGGCGCTAAAAAATTGGCAGACAGTGGTTTGAACATCATTGCAGCGACCAGTTTGACAGACGCAGCTAAACAGGCAGTAGCAGCAGCGGGGAATAAATAATGTCTATTTTAATCGATAAAAACACCAAAGTGATTTGTCAGGGTTTTACTGGTAGTCAAGGTACTTTCCACTCTGAACAGGCGATGGCTTACGGCACTCAAATGGTTGGTGGCGTTACACCGGGTAAAGGTGGTACTGAGCATTTGGGGCTGCCTGTATTCAATACCGTGCGTGAAGCGGTTGAAGCGACTGGTGCGACAGCTTCTGTCATTTATGTTCCAGCGCCATTCTGTAAAGATTCTATTCTGGAAGCGATTGATGCAGGTATTAAACTGATCATCACTATTACAGAAGGTATTCCGACGCTCGATATGCTGACAGTGAAGGTAAAACTGGATCAAGCGGGTGTTCGCATGATCGGCCCTAATTGTCCGGGAGTGATTACTCCTGGTGAATGTAAAATCGGTATCATGCCAGGCCACATTCACAAAGCGGGTAAAGTGGGGATTGTATCCCGTTCTGGTACATTGACCTATGAAGCGGTTAAGCAGACTACTGACACTGGGTTAGGGCAATCTACCTGTGTTGGTATCGGTGGTGATCCTATCCCGGGTTCAAACTTTATCGATATTCTGAAACTGTTCCAAGAAGATCCACAGACAGAAGCCATTGTTATGATTGGTGAAATCGGTGGTACAGCAGAAGAAGAAGCTGCCGCTTATATTAAAGAGCATGTGACTAAACCTGTTGTTGCTTATATTGCGGGTGTGACTGCACCTAAAGGTAAGCGAATGGGACATGCGGGAGCGATTATCGCAGGTGGTAAAGGGACAGCAGACGAGAAGTTTGCTGCATTGGAAGCCGCAGGTGTGAAAACTGTTCGCAGTCTTGCTGACATTGGCGATGCTGTAAAAGAGTTATTGGCATAACTAGTTTCAAAATAAGCTATTTTTATAGAAAAAGGCTACCTCAGGGTGGTCTTTTTATTTTTATTTGTAGCATTAACAGTAGGTTAGTTAATTTATAAGATGTGTTATTTTTAAATTTAATTTAACTGGATTTGGGAAATATTATTTATTTGATTAATTTAATTCTAAATATTGAAAAAAAATATATATTTTCAAGAATGAAAATGAAAAGTTAATTTTCTAATGCTTTTTACAGCAAAAAATATATTACAACTCATTACGAATAACAATTCATTAACACCCGATAAACCAGAATGAAATAATAGGTGCAAAGCTTAACAAAACAAAGAAAAAATTGATTAAAATCAATTTATTATACTGGAATGTATTCGCTAAACTTGATTAAATTGATCTAAGATACATAGATATTAGCCTGAGAACGTATGGCATTGTTGACCTATATTCAGAATTCTAAGCTGAGTCACGTAAAATCTATTTATTGTATGTAAATATAGGCGTAATATTATTGTGGTATATACTGAATTTTGCTTTAGTTAATAATTTATTATTGTGTTTGAGGCATTTATTGCTGGTAGTTACGAGACTTTCATTTCACGAAGTCGGGTTGCCGCAAGTCGGTGTCTTCCTGCTAGGAGCAAGGAGTCAAGATGTTTGATATTGTCGAACTGTCACGATTACAGTTTGCCTTAACTGCTATGTACCATTTTCTGTTCGTGCCATTAACGCTTGGTATGGCGTTTCTGCTTGCGATCATGGAAACGGTATATGTTCTTTCTGGCAAACAAATCTATAAAGATATGACAAAATTCTGGGGTAAGTTATTTGGTATTAACTTTGCTCTGGGTGTCGCAACGGGCTTGACCATGGAGTTCCAGTTCGGAACCAACTGGTCATATTTCTCACATTACGTTGGTGATATTTTCGGTGCGCCGCTGGCCATCGAAGGTCTGATGGCATTTTTCCTCGAATCCACATTCGTTGGTCTGTTTTTCTTCGGATGGGATCGCCTGAGTAAGAAACAACATTTGGCGGTTACCTGGCTGGTTGCATTAGGCTCTAACTTCTCTGCATTATGGATTCTGGTTGCGAATGGTTGGATGCAAAACCCGATTGCGTCTGATTTCAACTTTGAAACCATGCGAATGGAAATGGTGAGTTTCAGTGAATTGGTACTTAACCCAGTGGCTCAGGTGAAGTTCGTTCATACTGTTGCTGCCGGTTATGTTACAGGTGCCATTTTTGTATTGGGCATCAGCTCTTACTATCTGCTTAAAGGGCGCGATTTCGCGTTTGCCAAACGATCTTTTGCAATTGCTGCAAGTTTTGGTATGGCTGCAATACTGTCTGTCATTATTCTGGGTGATGAATCTGGATATGAAATGGGGGATGTGCAGAAAACCAAACTAGCTGCGATTGAAGCAGAATGGGAAACTCAGCCACCTCCGGCTTCATTCACGCTGATTGGTATTCCCGATCAGGACAAAATGGAAAACAAATACTCCATCCAAATTCCTTACGTTTTGGGGTTGATTGCCACTCGCTCTACAGATACGCCAGTTGTTGGTCTGCGTGATTTGATGGGGCAGCATGAGCAGCGTATCCGTAACGGTATCAAGGCATATGAATTACTGGAAGAGCTGCGTTCGGGAAATATTGATCCAAGTGTTCGCAGTGCATTCAATGAAAGCAAGAAAGATCTTGGCTACGGCATGCTCTTGAAACGTTATACCCAAAACGTAACCGATGCGACAGAAGAACAGATTAAAGCCGCAGCGAAAGATTCTATTCCACGTGTAGCACCGCTCTACTTTGCATTCCGCATCATGATTGCCTCAGGCTTTATTATGCTGCTGATCATCGGTCTGTCATTCCTGAGCGTTATTCGCAACCGTATCGGTCAACATAAATGGTTGTTGCGTGCTGCACTGTTCAGCATTCCATTACCGTGGATTGCTATTGAATCCGGATGGTTCGTTGCAGAATATGGCCGTCAGCCTTGGGCAATTGGTGAAGTTCTGCCAACCGCTGTTGCTACTTCAACACGCAGTGTGGGCGATCTCATTTTCTCAATGGTACTGATTTGTGGTCTGTACACCTTGTTCTTGATCGCAGAGATGTTTTTGATGTTCAAATTTGCCCGTCTTGGCCCAAGCAGCCTCAAGACAGGACGCTACCACTTTGAACAGAAAATAGCTTCTTCAGCGAACAATATTGAGTAAGCAGGAGTCCACTTATGCTTGATTATGACGTACTACGATTTATATGGTGGCTGCTGATTGGTGTGTTACTGATCGGTTTCGCAGTGACTGATGGTTTCGACATGGGGGTAGGTATCCTGCTGCGAATCATTGGTAAAAATGATACCGAACGTCGCATCATGATTAACTCAGTTGCCCCACATTGGGATGGTAACCAAGTTTGGTTAATTACCGCAGGTGGTGCCCTGTTTGCTGCATGGCCAATGGTATACGCTGCTGCATTCTCTGGCTTCTATGTGGCAATGATCCTAGTATTGGCCGCGTTATTTTTCCGCCCGATTGGTTTTGATTATCGCTCAAAACTGGAAAGCAGCAAATGGCGTAGCATGTGGGACTGGGGGCTGGTTATCGGTAGTTTCGTTCCTGCTCTGGTTATCGGTGTTGCATTTGGTAACTTGCTGCAAGGTGTACCGCTAGCGATGGACTCCTACCTGCGTGTTTCCTATGAGGGCTCGTTCTTCGGCTTGCTGAATCCTTATGGCTTGCTGGCTGGTGTGATTAGCCTGATGATGATCGTGACACAGGGTGCAACTTATCTGCAAATGCGTACAACTGGCGAATTGCATCTGCGTTCCCGTACCGCAACTCATGTTTGTGCAGCGATAACGGCAGTTGCATTCTTACTTGCAGGAATATGGCTGATTTATGGCATTGACGGTTATGCGGTAACAGGCGGCCTGAATGTGAATGCACCATCTAACCCGCTGCATAAAGAAGTTGTTCAGCAGGCAGGCGCGTGGCTGACTAACTTCAATAACTATCCGATTCTGTGGGTAATACCAGCACTGGGTGTGCTTCTCCCTCTGCTAACTATGCTAGCAACTCGGATGGATAAAGGGGCTTGGGCATTCCTGTTCTCGTCATTGACGGTAGCTTGCATTATTCTGACTTCAGGTGTTGCTATGTTCCCATTTGTGATGCCATCAAGCCTTGATCCTAATGTCAGCTTGACTATGTGGGATGCAACATCCAGTCAGTGGACGTTGCAAGTCATGTTAGTTGTTGCACTTATCTTCGTTCCTATCGTGCTGTCTTACACCATCTGGTGTTACTACAAAACCTTTGGGCGTTTGGATAAGAACTACATTGAAAACAACAAAAACTCATTGTACTAAGGAGCATCGGCATGTGGTATTTTGCTTGGATTCTCGGAACGCTCTTAGCTTGTAGTTTCGCTGTCATTGCAGCCTTGGCACTTGAGCATAACGAATCACAAAAAGCGATTGAGAGTGACGAAAATAATGTTGGCTGATAAATGCTACCAACTTATGGATAAGGGCCTATTGAGGGCCCTTATCCTCATCATAGCTTTGGTGCTTGCTTCATGTGTGTTCTGGGACCCGGCGCGTTTTGCTGCCAATACCAGCTCACTACCAATATGGCAAGGTATCTTATTGATCTGGGCGGTTTGTTCTGGCGTCACTTTTGGTGTCGGATTTCATCCTAAACGTATTATCTGGCATCTATTTTTTCATCCATTACCTGCATTTTTCATTCTTCTTTTTGGCTTATATCATTTCTTTAAGTAAACTAATTATAATTTTATAGGTTGTTAGCCTATAAAATTTTTTTACTGACAAGTCATTCCAAAGCGCTATTGTCTTAAGTATAGTGACAGCGTCAATTCGCCTAATTAGGATTATATGAGTAATATGTTGTTCCGTTGGCCTATCCGTGTTTACTACGAAGACACAGATGCTAGTGGTGTGGTCTATCACGCCCGATATTTGGTCTTTTACGAAAGAGCTCGTACAGAGATGTTGCGTGACAAGGGTTTCCACCAACAGTATATGCTAGATGAGCAAGTTGGCTTTGTTGTTAGCCGCATGACTATTGACTATCGGAAACCAGCAAAACTGGATGATCAGCTGTTTGTTGAAAGCGAGATTACGAATATCCGTGGCGCTTCACTGACATTTATTCAACAAATTGTTGATTGCAATGGTGTAGTTGTCAGCAGCGCAGAATGTTTGGTTGTCTGCGTAAATTCATCTCAAATGAAGCCTATTGCGCTTCCAAAGTCTATTGTCGCGGAGTTTAAGCAGTGACTGACATGAACATCCTTGATTTATTTCTTAAGGCAGGCTTCTTAGTGCAGCTGATCATGTTGATTTTGATCGGCTTTTCTATCGTCTCCTGGGCAATCATTATTCAACGAACAAAGATCCTTAATGCTGCAAGCCGTGAGGCGGAAGCATTTGAAGATAAATTTTGGTCGGGTATTGAATTATCTCGTCTTTATAAAGAAAGTCAGTCACGCCGTGATTCGTTAAGTGGTACTGAACAGATTTTCCATTCTGGTTTTAAAGAATTTGCTCGTTTGCATCAGGCAAATAGCCACGCACCAGAGGCCGTTATCACAGGGGCTGCCCGTGCCATGCGCATCTCACTGAATCGTGAACTAGAAACATTGGAAAATCACATTCCGTTTCTGGGAACTGTGGGTTCCATCAGCCCTTATATTGGGCTGTTTGGCACGGTTTGGGGAATTATGCATGCCTTTATCGCCTTGGGAGCCGTAAAGCAGGCAACTTTGCAAATGGTTGCCCCCGGTATTGCAGAAGCTCTGATTGCAACAGCGATCGGCCTGTTTGCTGCAATTCCTGCGGTGATGGCCTATAACCGTCTGACCCAGCGCGTCAACAAACTAGAACAAATCTACGATAACTTTATGGAAGAATTTTTGGCCATTCTGCATCGTCAGGCTTTTGCTTCCAATACTAATAAGTCGTAATAAATCGTAAGGGGAAATCAGCGAATGGTGCGTAGTCGCAGACGTGAGCTAAAATCCGAGATCAATATCGTCCCCTTGCTGGACGTGTTGCTAGTGTTGTTGCTGATCTTCATGGCAACAGCACCGATTATCACGCAAAGCGTAGAAGTCGATTTACCTGAAGCGGTGGATTCAAAAACAGTTTCTAGCTCTGATAATCCACCGGTCATTGTAGAAGTTTCTGGGGTAGGGCAGTACAACATGGTCGTTAATCAGGAACGTTTGGAATTGTTACCTGAACAGCAAATCGTTGCTGAGGCCCAAACCTTGATGAAAGCCAATCCGAAAACGGTTTTCCTAATTGGTGGCTCTAAGGAAGTTCCTTATGATGAAATTATCAAGGCACTGAATATGCTTCGTCAGGCGGGTGTAAAATCGGTGGGTTTAATGACCCAGCCTATCGGAGCCTGACAGCGGCTGTTACTTAAAGTTTCTGGATATCGAGCGTGGGAAAGACAAGCGAGCAAAACAATAGGCTGAATCGCGCCATTATAATTTCGGTAATATTGCATATTATCCTGATCGGTTTTCTGATTTGGGGTTCTCTGGTGCAAAAAACGGAAATGGGGGGGGGTGGCGAAGGTGGTACTGTCATTGATGCAGTGATGGTCGATCCAAATGCCGTGGTTCAGCAATATAACCAACAGCAGCAACAGCAGGCTAATGCAAAGTTGGCTGAACAACAGCGGAAGAAAAAGGCTGAACAGCAGGCTGCTGAATTGCGGGCAAAGCAGGCGGAAGAGCAGGAACGCTTGAAAACGACTGAAGAAGAACGTATTAAAGCACAGCAGGTTGCCGAAGCTCAGAAAAAACAATCTGAGGCTGCTGCCGCTAAAGCTCGTGAAGAGCAAAAACAAGCGGAAGATGCGGCCGCAAAAGCGTTAGCAGAAAAAGAAAGAATTTTAAAAGAGCAGGCTGAAGCCCAACAGAAAGCGGAAATTCAAGCGAAGAAAGAGGCTGAAGAGGCTGCTAAACGCAAAACGGCGGCTGAGGCTAAAGCAGAAGCTAAGGCAAAAGCAGCGGAGGAAGCTAAGGCGAAAGCAGAAGCTAAGGCAAAAGCAGAAGCTAAGGCAAAAGCAGAAGCTAAGGCAAAAGCTAAAGCCAAGGCAGAAGCAACGAAACAGGCTCAAGATGTTGATGATCTGTTAGGTGGATTGACGTCCAACACACCTAAACAGGGGGGAGCGACTGCGGCAGGTAAAGGCGGTGGTAAGAAAAGCGGCCTTTCCGATTCGGATATCAATAATTACAAGGGACAAATTCGAGCTGCAATACAGAATAAATTTATTGACCCAGACCTGTATATTGGGCGTACTTGTGAATTAGAAATAAAACTGGCACCGGATGGCCTTCTAATTGATATCAAGGCGGGAACTGGTGATTCTGCGTTATGTCAGGCAGCAGTTTCAGCTGCCCGTAATGCAAAAATGCCACGCCCACCAAGCAAAGAGATTTATGAGCATTTCAAGAGCTTCTCACTAAGCTTTAAGCCGCAGTAAGATAAATATTTGGTAGAGAAACGTTATTTGCTGGGTAAACCTTCGAATAATGAATATGTACAAACAAAATTATTAGATTTTATTTAGGTATCTAGTTTTGTTTGTTGGCGTTTGTTAGAATCCGGCGGATTATTGCGGGCATATAAAAGATCGCGATAAGGGAGAGATGATGAAGCAAACTTTTAATCAGATGTTTAAACAGAAGTTTAAAATAGTACTGGGCTTTCTAATGCTGTGGGCAGCGCTTGCTCATGCAGAAGTTCGCATTGAAATTACACAAGGTGTTGATTCTGCCCGTCCTATTGGGATTGTCCCATTTAAATGGACTGGTGCAGGAGAAGCTCCAGAAGCGATTGCTTCAATTATTGCTGCGGATTTGAGGAACAGTGGGAAATTTAATCCTATTGATCCTGCTCGTATGCCGCAACAACCGACTACTGCGTCAGAAATAACGCCAGCTGCATGGTCAGCGCTTGGAATTGACTCAGTGGTTGTTGGGCATATTCAGCCAAGTGCAGATGGTAAATTTCTTGTTTCGTATCAGTTTGTTGACACCGCTGGTGCACCAGGAACGGTATTGGCGCAAGAGCAATTCTCAATTGAACAGAAATGGTTGCGTTATGCAGCACACACAGCAAGTGATCAAGTATTTGAAAAACTGACAGGCATTAAAGGTGCATTCCGTACCCGTATAGCTTATGTCGTCAAAAATAGTGGTGAGGGTAAATACCCATATGAACTATATGTCTCTGATTATGACGGCTATAACCAAACTCGGGTACACCGTTCACCTGAGCCACTGATGTCGCCAGCATGGTCGCCGGATGCTTCTAAACTTGCTTATGTTACGTTTGAAAGCGGTCGCTCTGCACTAGTGATTCAAACATTGACAACAAGTGCTGTGCGTCAGGTAGCCTCGTTCCCGCGTCATAACGGAGCGCCTGCATTTTCCCCAGATGGGACTAAACTTGCTTTTGCATTATCTAAAACAGGCAGTTTGAATCTTTATGTGATGGATTTGGCTTCTGGTCAGATTCGTCAGGTAACTGATGGCCGCAGTAATAATACTGAGCCAAGCTGGATGCCCGATAACCAAACACTGATCTATACCTCAGATCAGGGCGGTCGTCCGCAATTGTACAAAATCGATATTAATGGCGGTGCTCCACAACGCCTAACTTGGGAAGGATCACAGAACCAAGATGCAGATGTTAGCCCTGACGGTAGTTTTGTCGTGATGGTTAGCTCGGCAAGTGGCAGTCAGCATATCGCCAAACAGGATCTGGCAACGGGATCTGTCCAAATTTTGACGGATACGTTTCTAGATGAAACGCCGAGTATCGCACCTAATGGCACTATGGTGATTTATAGCTCTACTCAAGGGTGGGGAACTGTATTGCAGCTAGTTTCGACTGATGGGCGTTTCAAAGCGCGTCTTCCGGCTACCAATGGACAGGTAAAATTCCCTGCCTGGTCGCCGTATCTGTGATGCATAATAATATGTATGGCAAACTATAAAAGGATCAAAGAGATGCAACTGAACAAAGTGCTAAAAGGGCTGATGTTAGCTTTACCAATCATGGCCGTAGCAGCGTGTAGTACTAACAAAAATGGCAACAATGATCAGTCAGGTGTAGGCACTGTTGATAATTCTTCTAAAGCGGGTCTGTCTGCTGAAGAATTAGCACGTCAGCAGATGCAAGAGCTGCAAAACAACAATATCGTATACTTCGGTTTCGATAAGTATGATATCAACAGCGAATTTGCTCAGATGCTGGATGCACACTCTGCATTCCTGCGCACTAACCCATCTGTTAAAGTTACTATCGAAGGTCATGCGGACGAACGTGGTACTCCAGAGTACAACATCGCTCTGGGTGAGCGTCGTGCGAATGCAGTGAAAATGTATCTGCAAGGCAAAGGCGTTTCTGCTGACCAGCTCGCTATCGTTTCTTACGGTAAAGAAAAACCGGCTGTACTTGGCCATGACGAAGCAGCATACGCGAAAAACCGTCGTGCTGTAATCGTATACTAAGAGTAATGCATGAACAGTAACTTCAGACGTTATGTGTTGGGTCTGTCGTTATTGGTTGGCGTAGCGGCTCCTTGGGCCGCTACCGCCCGAGCGCCAATCAGTAATGTCGGCTCAGGCTCCACCGATGAGCGCATCTCCCAATTAGAGCGTATTTCTGACGCTCACAGTCAATTATTAACCCAGCTCCAGCAACAGCTTTCTGACTCTCAACGTGATATTGATACACTCCGTGGTCAAATTCAGGAGAATCAGTATCAGTTAAATCAGATCATTGAACGTCAGAAAGATCTTTATCTACAGTTGGATAAAATGACTAATCCATCAAGTGCGGAAAGTTCAGAAAGTAATAATGCTGCCCCTTCGACACAAACCGAGAATAAACAATCCGCTGCGTCAGCGAGTACGGGAAGTGAAAAGGGGGATTATGATGCAGCCGTTTCTTTGGCGATCAATACCAAAGAATATGATAAGGCGATTGCAGCATTTCAAAATTTCGTCAAAGCCTATCCTAAGTCCAAATACTTGTCGAATACTAATTATTGGTTAGGGCAGTTGAATTACAACAAAGGCAAGAAAGACGACGCAGCTTATTATTTTGCTACTGTCGTGAAAGATTATCCTAAGTCACAGAAAAGCAGTGATTCCCTGTATAAAGTGGGTTTGATCATGCAGGAGAAGGGACAAAAGGATAAAGCGAAAGCGGTTTATCAGCAGGTGGTTAAGCAATATTCTGGTACTAATGCGGCGAAAATGGCCGAGAAAAAGCTTTCTGGGATGTAATAATTATCCCCGAAAGGTCATATATCGGTCTTTTCGGGGATGATTGGGCGATTAATAGGCATTCAAACTGGTTTTCTAAAATAAACGTTGCGCCACGCTGAGAAATCAGTAATATAAGCCGCCGTTGGCAGGGATAACTGCCAAACAGGTTTAGATGGGTCGTTAGCTCAGTCGGTAGAGCAGTTGACTTTTAATCAATTGGTCGCAGGTTCGAATCCTGCACGACCCACCATCTAAATCATCAATTCAAACATGCCTTAGATGGGTCGTTAGCTCAGTCGGTAGAGCAGTTGACTTTTAATCAATTGGTCGCAGGTTCGAATCCTGCACGACCCACCATCTAAATTATCAATCCAAACACGCCTTAGATGAATCGCTAGCTCAGTCGGTAGAGCAGCTGGCTTTTAATCAATTGGCCGCAGGTTCGAATCCTGCACGACCCACCATCTAAATTATCAATCCAAACACGCCTTAGATGAATCGCTAGCTCAGTCGGTAGAGCAGTTGGTTTTTATAATCAATTGGCCGCAGGCCGAATCATCCTGCATGACCCACTATCTAAATTTTCAATCAAAACACAGCTTAGCTAGGCTGTTACCCAGCCTGAGTTGCATCATATACATTTACTCATCTTATTTATAAAAACATTACTTTGCCAAGGCATACATGGAAATAATGTATATAATTTCTTATTGGAAATTAAATTTATTAATTTTAGTTGATAAATATCATTGTGTTTTGAATTTATAGGGGATGTAATTTCCATTTGGAAATCGTATTTCTGCGGTGTTATAGTCATTACACGTTTTCCATATGAGATGAGTTGCAGTGAATAAATCACAAAACACGGTAACTGACATGTATTTAGATCAGGCTAATTCGTCTGACAGAAAAGGTGAATTAAGTTTTAAGCTCGTTCTTGTGCTGGGAATGGTAAGTGCAATTGGGGCGCTTTTGTCATTTTCAAAAGACGACAGCACGGAATGTCAGAAGTCGGCTGCACTGGTATTTTTTGTCCGAAGCCGAACGTTTTTGCGCTTATGACTGGCTTTGTCAAAATATTGGTCAAATTTGGCATTGCACAATTTATTGAAAAGCATCTAATCCCCAAAAAAATTTTAACGATTTAAAAATTTTCTCTTGCAAGATAGCAGATCATTCAAAGTCCATTCTGTATTATCAGGTCCATTTGCTTATCGGTTCAGCCCTTCTTTCGCGGTGGTTGAGTGCCATATGATTATATCGTTGTTTACACAAGCACCGACTGAAATGGCCATCACCACCGATACAGCCTAAGAGCGCACTTACCTGCCTGCCCCGGAAGCTTTGCGCGCCCATCTCCTGTTGGCGGATGTGGGTTACGTCGATTTTCAGTATTTTCAACAGGTTTCGCAGTATGGAGGTTCCTTTGTCGTTCGCGGAGGTCAGCCACTCAATCCACGCATTATTGAAGCAAAAAATGCACAGGAAAAACGGCTGCCGAAGCTGAACAACCCCAAGTAAAAAGATATTACGTGTCGAAAAAACAGTTCGGAAATGTTGGAGCTTACTTGTCGCCGTGAAGGTTTTGAGTTTCGCATTATCCGGCGCTGGATGGCTGAAGAACGCCATTATTGTCTGTGGCTGACGAACTTATCTGCAACCGAATTTACCGCTGGAGATATTATGGTGGTGTACCGTTGTCGCTGGCAGGGTGGGTTACTGTTTAAGGAGCTGAAATCGCATACAAACTTGCAGGGCTTTGCAGCGCGCCAGAAATCCCTGATTGAGAATCTTATATGGCTGAGTTTATTGGGATTACTGTTTAGACGTAGCCTGGCAAGGCGTTTACTTCCGATAGTGTTTTTATTGAAAATCGCCAACAATAACTATATTTGGCTACGACCCATATTAAATGGTTTCCTTCAAAAGGCATGGTCAGAAATTGTTTTTTCTCTGCAAGAGCTAAGGAATACTTAACCCAAAATGTTTTCAAGACATCACAAAGAAAAATAAGTAAAAACAGAATATTGGATGAGTATCTTGAAAACATTAACTATTAAGATGTGCCGCATACATTCAGTTAATCGGATTGGACAATTTAGACCTGTTTACCGGTGAATAGAGTATTAGGTCTGTAACTATTTAAAATCAGAGAATATTAAAACTTGAAATCTTATTTTAAATAGTGCCATTGAAATGGCTTTCAGTCTATAAAGACTAAGAGCCTATCCCAAAAGAATTTTATTCCACACAAGCAACCCACAACAAAAATACAGCATGCCTTCATCACGGCTTATTTTCTTTTCCCAACGGATTAATATCCGGCGATAACGATTCATCCCACTATGCGTTCTTTCTACAACCCAACGACTCGTTTTAAAATAAACGGCGCTTTTCATCGCATTGTGTTCTTCTTTCCTCGATTGTATACACGGAATATATCGCTGTTTCCTCAACAATTTTTCTAACCATCCTGCCTCATAGGCTTTATCTGGATAAAGCGATAACGCGTGCCCCGGCCTTCCTATTTCAAGAGGCTCCAGTGTCTCTATGACCAACTTGATGTCATGGGTATTTGCTGGCGCGACGGTCACTGCCAAAGGTAAACCGTTACCGTCAGTCAGAAGACTTCTTTTGACACCTTGTTTTCCCCTGTCTGTCGGGTTGCGACCTGTTTTTTTTTGTTCCCGCTAGCGGGGCCTTAGTCAAGCAGCCATCCAAAGATAACTGGCTCCACTTTATGGCCCCCACTTTTTCACTGGCCAGTAAGCCATTTTGCCAAAATCGTTCAAATACGCCTGCAGCTTGCCATTCCTGAAAGCGGCGATGGGCACTACTTGAAGAGCAAATTCCCGTGGCATTTAGGGCATTCCACTGACATCCGGTTCTCAAGACAAAGAAGATAGCATTCATCGCGGCACGGTTATCGACGCGATGACGATGGCATCCTAAAGGTCATGTATTAAATGGTT
>NZ_JACOII010000005.1:0-4644 GCF_016306625.1 Xenorhabdus lircayensis
ATCCCACGGTGTAATAACGTTCTGTTTTCGCGGCTTTATTTTGAGTACGGTTTTGCTTAGAATGCGCCTTAGCCATGTTCAACTCCTAGATAGTTGCTTGTGGTGAGCGGCGTTGATGTGTTGCAACCACATCTGCGCCGCGTTAAATCAGATCATTCAAATAATCGCCTTGCCTGATGTTTTAAAATCAGGGCATCCAACACCGCCGTCACCGAACGCTGCTCTTCCTCATCCATCTGTTTTACCGCTTCAAACTTCAGCTTCAGTTCATCCTGCGGCTCGCGTTCTTCTTCCTCAAATATCAGCCAGTCCGCCGACACATTAAAGGTGAGCGCAATCCGCTTAAGAATGTCTAAAGAGGGCTGTGACTCACCAGATTCATAGCGGCGCACCTGAGTCAGATGTATGCCTACCCGATCAGCCATCTGAGGCTGGGTCAGGCTATGCTGCTTGCGCAGTTGTAGAAAACGGGCAGAGAAACTCATCCAGTCGGTTCCTTTGTCAATATTGATGAGTTCCATTATCGCCCCCCGTTCTAAATAGACTTGACTAAGTGACCTCTATGGAGCATATAATAATATCTATAGAGAGCATTGACACGGTTTTAAAAGGAACATTTTTATGGCTCGCATTCCCGACGCAAAATTACAGCACCTGAAAGCCGCCGTCTCCTTAGTTGCTGTTATTGAGCAGCAGGGACGGAAGTTAACCCCGCGTGGCAAGGATATGATCGTGCTGTGCCCGTTCCATCAGGAAAAAACCCCGTCGATGGTGATCACGCCATCGAAGAACCTCTATCACTGCTTCGGCTGCGAGGCGGGCGGCTCGGTGCTGGACTGGGTGATGAAAACGGAGAACTTAAGCCTGCGCCATGCCGTGGAACGGTTACGCGGAATGCTGGGTGGCAGCCCAGCCGTCACGCCGCTGGTTGCGCCCACTGAGCCGGAGGTGCTGGCAGACGATGAGAACGGACGGCAGGCGCTGCTGCACCGGGTGGTTGAGTTCTATCACCATACGCTGCTGAGCGCGCCGGAAGCACAGGATTATCTGGCGAAGCGGCGGCTCAACCATCCTGAGTTAGTGGCGCAGTTCAAGCTGGGCTTTGCCAACCGCACGCTGGCTTACCGTCTGCCACCGAAAAAAGTGAAAGCGGGTGAGGCGATCCGCCGCCGCCTGCGGGTAGCCGGCATCATGCGCGAGTCCGGGCATGAACATTTTGTCGGTTCGCTGGTTGTGCCGGTGATCGGCCCTGAGGGGCAAGTGCAGGAAATGTACGGGCGTAAAATCGGCGAGCGGTTGCGGGGCGGCACGGCCACACATCTTTATCTGCCGGGCAAACATGCCGGGGTCTGGAATGAGCAGGCACTGAGGGCGTCAAAATCCCTCATCCTGTGTGAATCGCTGATTGATGCGATGTCGTTCTGGGTAGCCGGGCATCGCAATGTCACGGCGGCTTACGGGGTGAACGGCGTCACCGCTGACCACTGGCAGGTGTTTAAACAGCACGGCATCAGGCAGGTGCTGATCGCATTCGATAATGACAGCGCAGGCAATGACGCGGCGGTAAAACTGGCGGCGGCGCTGCTTGGCAAAGGTATTGCGCCGTTACGCGTGGTGTTCCCGCCAGAAATAGATGCGAATGAATATCTGTGCCAGGTGGCCGAACCAGAGACGGCCTTCTCACTGCTGATTGAGGGCGCGGTGCCGATGCAGGCGGCCAGTGATGTGGAAGTGGCCGCGGTGACTGAAAGCCCGTTACAGGCGACCCCCCTGTCGCCTTTAGCGGCTGAGGTAGCCGCCCCGCCGCCTGTGCCCGGTGTGGTATGGGAAACGGGCGCGGCCGGGGAGCTGCTTATCTCGCTGGGTTCGCTGCGCTGGTGCATCCGGGGGCTGTCGGGCGTGAAAGCGGGGGCGGTTGCCCTGAAACTCAATGCGCAGGTTATTGATACGCAAAGCGGGGTGATGTTCGTTGACAGTCTGGACTTGCTGAGCGCCCGCAGCCGTCAGGGCTATGCGCGGCTGGCCGCCGCTGAGCTGGGGCTGGCCGACGGGAAACTCCGGCGGGCACTGGGACAGGTGTTACTGGCCGTTGAGCAAGGGCAGCAACAAGCCGGGACGCCCAACACCGTGCAGCCTGAACTGAGTGCCGAGGAACGGTCGGCCGCACTGGCCTTGCTGCAAGACCCGAACCTGACCGCGCGTATCACGGCTGATTTAGCTGCCTGTGGCGTGGTCGGTGAATCGACCAATCTGCTCGCGGGGTATCTGGCGGCGGTGAGCCGCAAACTGCCCAAACCCTTAGCCGTCCTGATACAGAGCAGCAGTGCCGCCGGGAAATCGTCATTAATGGATGCGGTGCTCAACCTGATACCGGAAGAAGAACGCATCCAGTACAGTGCCATGACCGGCCAGAGCCTGTTCTACCTCGGTGAAACCAATCTCCAGCACAAGATACTGGCCATTGCCGAAGAAGAAGGGGTGCGGCAGGCCGCTTATGCGCTCAAGCTGTTGCAGAGTGACGGCGAGCTGACGATGGCGAGCACCGGCAAGGACGAAGCAACCGGGAACCTCGTCACCAAAAGCTACACGGTGAAAGGCCCGGTGATGCTGATGCTGACGACCACGGCGATCGATGTCGATGAAGAGTTATTAAATCGCTGTCTGGTGCTGACCATCAATGAAACCCGCGAACAGACCGAAGCCATCCATGCGTTGCAGCGGCATAAGCAGACCCTTGAAGGGTTGCTGGCCGAGAACGAGCGCGACTATCTGACGCAGTTGCACCAAAACGCCCAGCGGTTATTGCGTCCGTTGAATGTGGTCAATCCCTATGCCAGCCAGCTGACCTTTATGTCCGACAAAACCCGCACCCGCCGCGACCATATGAAATATCTCACGCTTATTCAGAGCATTGCCCTGCTGCACCAGTACCAGCGTGAAGTGAAGGTGGCTGAACATCGCGGCAGGCGGCTGGAATATATCGAAGTCACGAAAGACGATATCCGGCTGGCGAACCAGCTCGCGCATGACATCTTAGGCCGGACGCTCGACGAGATGCCGCCGCAGACCCGCAAGCTGTTGTTGCTGATACAGCAAATGGCTCATGACATGGCCGGAAACGGGCAGAAGACGTTACGCGACGTTCGCTTTACCCGGCGGGATATCCGCGCTTACACGAACTGGAGCGACAGCCAGCTTAAGCTGCATTGCCAGCGCCTGAGTGACATGGAATACCTGCTTATCCACGGCGGCAGTCGCGGGCACCTGCTGCAATACGAACTGCTCTGGGATGGTGATGGCGACAGTGCGCACTTAAGCGGCCTGATTGTCCCGGTATGATCCGCGCAAGTCTGGAGAATGATGGCACAAGTTTAGGCCAAGTCTGCCCCAGGTCTGGGCTAAGTCTGGGTGAGAAAATGGCCGCCAGTCCGCATTCAGAAAGGCATTAACGCCCGCAAGTCTGACTCAGCGAAAAATCACTGTTCCGGCCTCCCTGATAAACGCAGTCATACCGTAGCACCGGAACGGCCTGTTCACCCGCCCACAGAGGAAAACCGTCATGGAAACCCAACCGACTTTTACCCTTGCCACCCTGCGCCAGCAGCTTGAGGCGTATCTGGATACCGTTGTTGACCGTGGATACAGCAAACGCACACAGGAAGCCTACCGGGAGCGGCTGCGCCCGTTCGTGGACTGGTGCGAACTGCGTGACGTCCGCTATGCGCCACAGGTCTCACTGGCCTTACTGGAGAGCTGGCAGCGCTACCTGCGCAGTTACCGCAAGGCTGACGGGCAGTATTACACCAACGGCGGCCTGATAAACCGCCTGAGCGCGTTGCGGGGCTGGTTCCGCTGGCTGCTGAAACGCCATCATATCCTGTATAACCCGGCGGAGCTGCTGGCAATGCCGAAAGAAGAAAAGCGGCTGCCTGCACAGGTGTTAAGTGAAGCCGAAACCGAAGCGGTACTGATGAGCATTGATATCCGGACGCCGCTGGGGTTGCGTGACCGTGCCTTGCTGGAAGTGTTCTGGAGTACGGGTATCCGCCGTAATGAACTGCTCCACCTGAAGCTGGATGATGTTGACAGCGGGCGGGGCGTTATTGTGGTGCGGCAGGGAAAAGGCCGCAAAGACCGGGTTGTGCCCATCGGGGAACGGGCGCTGTCATGGGTAAACCGTTATCTGACCGATGTTCGCCCCCGGCTGGCGTGGAAATATGACAGTGGTTATCTGTTTATTACCATCAAAGGGCAACCACTGGCACGCAGCACCGTGACGCTGATGGCCGGGAAAGCAATCAGGGAACAGGCCAGACTCAATAAACCGGGGGCGTGCCACCTGTTCAGACATTCGATGGCCACGCAGATGCTGGAGAACGGGGCGGATACCCGGCATATCCAGGCGATACTGGGGCATGAGAAGCTGGAAACGACGCAAATCTATACACGGGTTGCCATCGGACACTTAAAGGCCGTGCATCACCAGACGCACCCCGCTGAACGGGATGGAAAGGCAGACAGCGGCACGGCGCAGGCGGAAACGGCGGCGCAAGGCAGTGACGGCAGTGGTACGGGACAGCCCGATCATCCCCGTTGAGTCGGGCAGGGTGCGGTGCGGGGGCAGACCGTGGCCGGACTGCCCGT
>NZ_JACOII010000005.1:4713-7128 GCF_016306625.1 Xenorhabdus lircayensis
GATTGTGCGAAATTCGCCGTTGAACCCCGCGGCCTCGCCTGCCGCCGCAAAGCGGCTCACATCGCACAATCTGCATTATGTCTGCGCCCCCGCTTATCGGCATCGCTGACGTGCCGCCGCACAAGGCTGACGCCTTATGCTCTGACCGGCTGAGCCAGTCCCTGGCAATCCGTGTTCTTCTTTAGCTGCCCTGCCTGCGTCCGGCCAACAACCCTGTCGGCAGGTCGGCCTGCGGCCTCCGTGTTTACCTCCCCCGCCCCGACCCCGCTGCACTGGCTGCGCGCGGCTCGCACTGCGCTGCACTCCGTTGCTCGTTGCCGTGCTCGCCATCTCCGCCCCGTGCAGCCCCCGCAGGGGGCTTCCCTGTTGGGACGGTGCCATCAACAAAACAGTGAATAACCGAAGCCCCGCTGCCTGTGAGCGTCGCAGGGGCGCCGCTTGCAGGCTCTCTGCCGCCCGCACCCGCAGAACGGCCGCCCGCCGTCCGGCAAGCCGGACGACGTTCGCCCGTTGCCGAAAGGGAAACGCATCACAAAATCAAGCTGTTGAATCAACGCGCGTGAGCACAGGCGCTATACTGCACTACAGCAAACGGGCACAATAGCCTGAAAGTGCACATCGGGGATCGGGCAAAAAAATCTTTACCCCAACGGGTAAAACAGTCTCTTTAACAATCTGTTATTAAAGAAAAAATCCTGCCTAAAAAGTATGGTCGTGTCGGGGTAATCCCGAAGACCCGATTGGGCTGATGGGCGGGGTGAATCCGTATTCGTATGTGCATAATCCGACGGGATGGGTCGATCCTTACGGGTTGGCGGGTAAAGATTGTGGGCTTGCAGCATCCATAAAATGGAAGGGCTTTAATCCTAACAAGAGGGATTACCAAATTGGTGATGTAACTCATAAGAATTTATCTGGTTTGCAATATCATTACCTTAAACACGGTAAAGAATTCGGTGATATTACTCAGCCTCAATATTTAAATAAGGCAAAAGAGTTTTCTAACAAACCACTAACTGAAACCATGCAAGAAACTAAAGTTAATAACATCATCATTAAACATGATAAAAGTACTGGCGAGGTCTTTGTCGGTCATGCAGGTAAAAGAGAAATGAGAACTTATTACATAGATGATGGTCGGGATAGTGATGCTTTCCAAGCTGCAATTGAATTAGCGAAGAGTTTATAATGAAAATTGAATTTTTATATTCTGAAGTGATTAGTTTTTTGAAAATTCACTCACTATTTACAGAGAATGTAGATAGTCGTATTCAATTACTTTTTGAATTGGGAGAAATAGAAGATGAGCTGCCATCAGAAGCAATAAAGCAAAAGTATAATGATGTTATATTAGATAATTTCAATTACTCAAAATTACTAAGAAATTGTTTTTTCGAAGAACTTATCAAAGATATAACCGGAAACGAAATATTAATTATAGACCGTGATGATAATTTAATTACTGGCGTTCATTGTTCTGCCTGTAACTATATTGTTTTTGAAGACAATGAAGATGCGTTTTATGAAATTTGTCCGGTTTGTAGGTGGCAAAATGATGGCAGCTTAGGAGATAACTATAGTAGCTGTAATCATGGCACCATGAATGAATACAAAGAGACAGACTTTTTTAAACATCAATTAAATACAGGGAGTAAAAAGTATATGAAGTTTAAAAATTAATACGGCATAAATAAGGACGAATTATTCTTTTGATTATGATTAATAGGCCGGGAAGATCCCCGCGATCTTCCGGCTTTGTTCTTTTTAAGAGCCGCTCATTCCCTGCCCTTAGCGGCTTTTATAATCTCCAATCAACTCCTGCATTCTCAGCTTAATGTCACTGATTTGCTCGCGCTGGCGCTGGTATTGCTGCTTGAGGCTGTTTGTCTCGTCACTGTCGGGGATCAGTACTAAACAGCCCTCCATGATTTTTACGGTAACAGAGCCGCCAATCTCAAACCCAGCTTGTTTAAGCCATTGCCCCTTAAGGTGGATCGCGGGCGGTGCTTTGGTTTTGTCGTTTTGCGGCACGTATCCCACGGTGTAATAACGTTCTGTTTTGGCGGCTTTATTTTGAGCCGCGTTTTGCTTAGAATGCGCCTTAGCCATCATTCAACTCCTACTTAGTTGGTTGTGGTGAGCGGGGTTAACGTGTTGGTAGCACTTTAACTCCGCGTTAAATCAAAGATTTTTTATCTTGCCAGTGCCTGTAACTGCTTCTTGGTTAAAAAGGCATCCAGCAGCTTCTTAATCACTTCCTTGTCTTCCTCCGGTAACTGTTCCACCGCCTGAAACTGCCGCAGCAGTTCCCTGTCCTCAAACCGGGCTTTCGCCGCGTCGGTCTCTGCCCCTTCCAGCAGATAATCACTGGTCACATCCAGCACGTCCGCCAGACGTTTTAAGGTATCGCTGCCC
>NZ_JACOII010000050.1 GCF_016306625.1 Xenorhabdus lircayensis
GGCATTTATCATTGTCTGGCTACCAATGTGGGTTGATTGACTTATGAACATAAAACGTCAACAACACCTAGTCAAATTCATTCTCTCTATACGCTGATAAAGCATATCGCAACAACTAACAATTTAATATATGACCCGAGATAGCCTTAAAATTCAATCGCTACAATATCCACAACTGACTGATACGATAATTTGTATGTACTAACTATAGCTGAATCACAAAAAAGAATATAACTGGAGAAATTATGAGAATAGGAATTGATGATATAAGTCTTTACGTTCCTGGATTTTTTCTTCCCCTTGCAACGCTGGCAAAGGTTCATAATATTGACCCCAACAAATACTTACTTGGCATTGGCCAAGAAAAAATGGCAGTGCCTCCTCCTGACGAAGATATAGTCAGTATGGCTGCAAATGCTGCAAAACCACTTCTTACACCATTGGTAATGGAGTCGATATCAACTGTTATCCTTGCAACCGAAAGTGGTGTTGACCAGTCAAAGTCAGCAGGCCTTTTTATCCACGGCATACTTAACCTACGAGCAAATTGTCGAGTTATAGAATTCAAACAAGCCTGCTATGGAGCTACTGCGGGGCTACAAATGGCCTGTGCTCTAGTCAACCAACGTCCCAATGAACGAATATTAGTAATTGCTAGTGATATATCTTGTTACCAACCTAATACAGATGCTGAATGCACCGAAGGTGCAGGTGCCATTGCCATGATTGTCAGCCAATCACCCCGCATTCTCAATATCCATCCGTATCAGGGACGCTACAGTTTCGATGTGATGGACTTCTGGCGCCCAAACCAACATAAGATGGCTTTTGTTGATGGAAAATTATCCATCGAAATGTATTTGGAATCTCTAAAACAAACTTGGCAAAATTACCGCCTAGATGGTGGATTACCTCTATCATCCTTGCGTCATCTATGCTTCCACCTACCATTCACTAAAATGGCACAAAAAGCTTTCTCAATTTTTGAAGCCATTGAGCCGAAAGCGGCGAAAGATATTGGTCCACAAAGCTACACAACCAGCCAAATATATGGGCGTGACATTGGGAATTGCTATACAGCCTCTCTTTACATAGCACTACTCTCACTTCTGGAAAATAGTACTGAAGACCTCTCCGAACAAAACATTGGTCTGTTCAGTTATGGTTCAGGTTGTGTCGGTGAGTTTTTTTCCGCCAGTGTAGTCAAAGGCTACAATACACATCTACGAAAAACTGAACACCACCGCTTACTGCAGAGTCGTCATGAACTAAATTATGAACAATATCTCGTGTGGTTTTATCAGGATATAGATCCTCAAATTGGTTCCTATGAATTGCCACAATTGACCTGCGGACGATATCGCTTCAACGGTTCTAAAAACCACTGCCGACAATATGAAAACTCCCAGCAATCACAAAAGGGAAATTAAATTATGCAAGGAATACGATTAGAGTGGGTGACTAATCAGATAGCATGCCTAACATTAAATAAACCTGAGCGAGGCAATGCACTTAACGAAACGTTGATGAAAGAATTCAGTGGCTACCTACAGCAATTAACCAGCAATCTAAATTTACGGGCGCTTCTCATACAAAGCACAGGTAAGCATTTCTGCACAGGAGCGGATGTTCATTGGCTGAAACGAAGCCTGAATTTCAGCACAGAGGAAAACATTCTCGACGCTAGACTTTTGGAAAGACTACTACAACAACTCGACGAGTTCCCCGTACCAGTCTTAATGATTGCCAAAGGTGCGGTATTTGGAGGAGCTTTGGGACTACTCAGCTGTGCTGATTATGTTCTGGCCTTAGAAGACACTCGCTTTTCTTTTAGCGAAGCACTTCTGGGACTAGTACCTGCCATAATAAGCCCATATGTGGTAAGAGCCATCGGTTTGCGTCAAGCCCGTCGCTATATGCTCACTGCAGAAGTTTTTGATGTTCAACAAGCCATAGAATTGGGTCTAGTCCATCAACAAGCTTCTGAGTCCAATCTGGACGAACTCCGAGATAATTGGATAAAGTTGATACAAAAAACTGCTCCGCATGCATCACGAAAGATCAAGTCCATGCTCACACGATTGAGCACACAGGATGGTTTACATAACGAACAACAAACCAACATTCAGCTCACGTCTGAAATTCGTACTTCTTCCGAAGGCCAAATGGGGCTACGAGCTTTCCTTGAGAAACGTCCTCCCCCCTGGAGCTAAATGGTTATATGAACCACCAAGGCAATCGAACCTAAAATTCCTTGACAAGGATTTAATATCATGAATTCATATGGGTTTAGGGTTCTGTCATATTACCCACTTATCAGCATTATCACTGTATCGATTTGTGCGGTCATCCTTAGCTGTAAAGGGGTTGATGCCATTGAAGAAGAAAAAAGATTGGTTCAGACAATTTCTGGATCTCCCTAGTCATAATACCTTTAATGATGAGATAACTCGGCTTAATCCACAAAAAGTTATAGTGGTATATTGAATCCAAACACTTCAAAAGATTGCTAACCTTATTTAACACAACAATGAAGTATGACCATGAAATTGAAACCAGCCAAACGCTAATATTCCGTTGAATTTAAGCTCGACGGGTTGGGCGATGGAATATGGCCTTTGTACGTTTTAACGCGTGACTAAAAAAGGTAACCATTCACCAGCCCCTACTTGGCTGTGAAAAAACGACTAACAAACCAATTTTTATTGGTCAATGGTATGTCGGTGAATGGTTGCCTAGGAGTAAGTATGCAAACAAAGAATAATTTTTTTTACTTTAAGGAAATTGTAAAACTAGCTACACCAATTTTAAGTGTACGCATTCTCTATATCGCTGTGGGTTTTATCGGTATGTTGTTTATTGCTCATCTTGGCAAGCAAGAACTGGCTGCTAGTGCATTAGTAGCTGCATTGAGTAACACTATAATGGTTGTTGCCATGTCGCCGTTGCTAGCTGTCGGTATCACTGTTAGTCGTTATTATGGACAGAATGAGCTTCGCGAGATTGGCATGGAAATCCGGCAGGCTTGGTTGATTAGTATCGTTCTCGGTGTTATTGGTTCGTTGGTATTCTGGAACTTAACGAAATTGTTGGTATGGCTGCATCAGCCTATTGAGCTAGTGCCGCTGATTGACCCTTATTTTCGCGCAATGGCATGGGGTGTAATTCCTTCTTTACTATTGGCAAGTTGTCATCAAATGTTTTTTCCTCTTAAGAAGGGATATCTTGTCGTAGTATTAAGTGCACTGAACTTGGGTTTCACGATATTGCTTGGCTATGCTTTAATTCATGGTTACTCGGGTTTGCCTACATTGGGTATGGCTGGCTGGGCTTATGGTATATCAATTGCTAACTGGACTCTCGCGATTAGTGTTTTTATTTATTTATACTTTTCCAAAAATTTCACTAATTACCACTTGTTTGATTTCAAGGTGCTATGGGATCCAGCACGATTGGTGGTTTTTTTTCAGATTAGTTTCCCTATTACAATACAGTTTGCCAGTGAATTACTGATTTTTAGTACGATTAACATTATGGTTGGTTGGCTCGGTGTGGGTGCTTTGAGTGTTCAACAGATATTGATCCAGTGTTCTACCGTAGCTCTAATGATCCCTATGGGAATCGGTCAGGCGTGCACGATTTTAGTCAGTTATACGGTTGGCAATGGTGAATATAATCTGATAAGAAAGATTGGTCATGTCGGTCTGGTACTAGTATTCAGCTGCATGATAGCTATCGCAGTTGTATATTTGCTAAATCCACTTGCGATTATCGGTTTGTATCTCAATCTGGGGGCAGAAGAAAATGCGGCTCTGATAGAGCTGGCGAAGGTCATGCTGGTTATCGTTGCTTTTTCTCAAATTGCTGATGCTGTGCGTAACTTACTGATGGCAGTGTTACGTGGTTTGCGTGACGTCTGGTATCCGATGTGGGTTAATATGGGATTGCTCTGGATATTCGGCCTTCCTGTTTCTTATTTGCTGGCTTTTCCTTTAAAACAAGGTCAGCAAGGTATCAATATTGGCTTCCTTATTACATTTTTACTCGGGGCAATCCTGATGATGGTGCGGTTTTTTCGTAAAACTGCCGATATGGAACATGGCAACATATCAGGCAAATCGATCAATAATTAAACTTGTCAAATGCCTTGACATATCATAACAGTGAAACCCTTATATTTCTCATAGAGGGTGAGATATGGACAAAGTTGATGTCTATTGTCGTTACTGTCACAAATGCTGAATTAACATATTAAGTGCAATCGGCGGGATTAAAAGGGTGACGTCTATTGTCGTTATTGTCACAAATCAGAACATGTCAAAGGGCATGGAAAAGGCAATAGCGGACATCGCTGCTATACCTGTTGTAAGGTCTTTCAATTGGAATACACCTATCAATCGGTGTTAAAGAGCAGATTGTCGATATCGCGATGAATAACGGGGGAATTCGTGACACCGCTCGGATCCTGAAAGTCGCCACAGCCACCGTCATGAAAACATTAAAAACCTCACGCCCCGAAACGTAACGACACTTCCTCTTGATGGAAAGAACATATCGCGAAAAGGCTTCTGGCGACTGAAATTAACCCGTCGTAAAGACCAAATTGAAGGGACTCAGGGACTTTCTCTAGAAAAACCTGAATACACCTGACAAAAGGCTTGTCCTGACCATCGTCATCAGGGTGATCAAAGACTGGATAAATTATCACAGTATTTCTGATAACCAGAGACGAGTCGGGCAATTTATCTATCAAAGCAAGCGGGTACTCTACAGATGGTTCAACCGGAAGGGAGGACGTCGGGGGCTAACGTGGGAAAAGCTGACTCTGATCCTGAAAGTGCTGGGTTATCCTTCAAGCTGGAAAGTCCATTCAATGTTCAATTCTTGTTGAATAGGTGTGACGACTTGGGTCTGTCGGGAGCCGGATGCGGTAGTTCTGCACGTCCGGTTCTGAGGAGGGGTCTGCCTGGGTGACTGGGTAGGTCTACTCACCAGCAAGGGTCGTTTGTGGGAAACAAGAAAAACCAGCGCTGGTTTTGGTATGCTTGGGAACCCCGTCTGAAGCGAATAATAGCCCATGTTTTTGGCGATCGCAGTAGAAAAACGTTAGACAAGCTCCTGGCCCTCTTATCGCCCTTTGATATTCGGTTTTATTGCACGGATGATTATGTTGTTTATGACAGCCTTCCCGAGAAAGAGCACCTGACTGGAAAGACGTTTACTCAGCGTATAGAGAGAACGAATTTAACGCATCGTACCCGAATCAAAAGGTTGAATAGAAATTAAAATCTTAGGAAGTACACGATAAAGTGATAGAAACCTTTATTGAACATGAACATTATTTTGAATACCCAACTCAATTATTTAATACATGACCAATTATTCTGGTCATATATACTCAACTTATAATAAAGAGGGATTATGCAGTTTAACTCAGTGGATAAACTCATTAATGATAATATATTCATTAAATTTAATAAGTTCTGTAACCATACCGACCTCTTTGTTAAAGTGGAAGGAATGAATGTCGGTGGATCCATCAAAATGAAAACGGCTATTTCATTAATCACTGATGCTATTGAAAAAAAAGAATTATATAAAACAAAACGATTTATTGAGTCCAGCTCCGGCAATCTTGGTTTGGCATTAAGCGTTATAGCCGCTTCAAAAGGATTACATTTTACCTGTGTAGTTGATAAAAACACTTCCGCACAGAACATTAAAATGATGCGCGCGTTAGGCACACATGTGATCATTATTGAACAAAAAGACGTACAAGGCGGTTATCTAGCTAATCGTTTGGCTTATATCCGCTCCGCTATCGAAAGCGATCCCGGTCTAATTTGGCTAAATCAGTACCAAAATATGGCTAATCCGGCAGTGCATTTCGAAATGACGGCTAAATCTATTCTGACCGAGTTCAATAAAGTTGATTATCTGTTCATTGGAGCCGGTACCACGGGCACTTTGATGGGTTGCGCTAATTTTTTTCGCCGTTACTCCCCTCAAACTCAGTTGATTGCCGTTGATTCTATAGGTTCCGTTACTTTTGGTACTTCTGGTCAGACCCGCTACCTGCCGGGGTTAGGTTCTAGCGTAAAATCACATTTTTTTGATAATAATCAAGTTGATATGATGATCCAAATCCCTGAAGCGGAAACCGTGATCAGTTGCCGAGATATCGCACGTCGTTTCGGTTATCTGGCTGGAGCCTCAACTGGCACCGTGCTAGCTGCCGTGAAACGCGTACAACCTCAAATTGGAAAAGATGCCATTGTGGTGGCGATTTCACCCGATATGGGTGGTAATTATGTCGATACAATCTACAACGATGAATGGTGCGATCTCACTTTTGGTACAAGTTGGAAAATGATTGAAAAAATATTTATATAAGAGGAATAAAATATGCCTGACCAACAAATTCATTTTGAAGTGATTACTGGTGATTTTATTAGTAAAGTTATCTCCGCTTCTCGACGAAATATTATCGATCTGATTCGCCAGAGCTATCTGACCCATCACCAAGATAAAACTGAAAACCCTGATAGCTGTTTTTTGCGTTTTAAAAATAAGCCAGAAGCAAGGATAATCGCACTGCCAGCGGCCATTGACAACCCAGACACTGACATCTCCGTTTCTGGAATCAAGTGGATCGCCAGCTATCCGCGTAATATTGAAGCAAACCTGCAACGCGCTTCAGCCGTGATTTTGCTAAATGATTATGAAACAGGATATCCATTTTCATGCTTGGAGGCTTCCCAAATCAGTGCAGCGCGTACTGCAGCTTCTGCGGTATTGGCCGCCAATCATCTTGGAGCAGCCGACAAACAAGCCAAAATGCTATCGATATTTGGTAGTGGTCTGATAGCCAAAACTATTCTGGCCTTTTTCAAAGACGAGGGATGGTTGTTTGATGAAGTGTTAATTCACGACATTTCTACAGAACATTGTGATTTTTTTATCAAAAATATCAGCGCGCAAGCAATCTATCCGGTACGTGCGGCTGTGGATCAAGCAGAGGCATTGACTGCCGACATCATGGTTTTCTCGACAACGGCAACATCTCCCTATATCACAGATGAAAGGACATTTTCACCTCATCAATTGATACTCAATATTTCCTTACGGGATTTATCTCCAGAAATTATTTACGCTAGCAATAATGTGTTGGACGATGTTAATCACTGTATGAAAGCCAATACTTCCCCCCATCTGGCCGAGCAAAAATACGGTCACCGCTGTTTTATCAACGGTACTCTAGCACAAATCATAAATGATGAAATAACGCTCGATAAAACCAAAGCAACTATCTTCTCTCCCTTTGGGCTAGGTGTACTTGATCTGAGTCTTGCAATGTTTATTTACCGTCAAAATCAACAGACATCCGGTCGGCATATTATTCCCAATTTTTTCTCTGATACCCAATGCTGGAATCTTTAATTAACCTGAGCTCGGGATAAGCAGAATAAAAAAGAAAGGAACTAAAAGCGGGTTCGGTGATCAGATCTTTTGACCAAAAAAGAAACTTTTCACTCAGGAACCCACTATGCATAATTTAGTCAACTTATTCTGCCATGTCGATGATTTTTGCCAGCACTTCATGCCCCAATGGCAAATATATTTGATTGAAAGTGGTGAGCGACAGCGGTTACGCCAAGGGAGGATGACAAGCAGTGAAATCATGACGATCATC
>NZ_JACOII010000051.1 GCF_016306625.1 Xenorhabdus lircayensis
CGCAATTATCTCTCATATGTAAATAATAACTGGTTGAAATAAATGACGGGGGCTTAATAGTTCCCGTCTGTTTTTTGTGCGCCGAAAATCTTCTGCAAAACTCCTGCAAAACTCTTCTGCAAAACTGGTTAAATTTTGAGCGCTATTTTGTGGCTAAAATAATCCAGTCTTTACCTCGATCATCGTGATATTTATCGGTCATCGCTTGGCTCTTATGTCCTAATAGCGTTTTCGTATCTATTCCTTGTTCGCGGTAGAGTCGTTCAGACAAAGATCTTTGCTCATGAAAACTAGGTGGAGTGCCGTTCTCCCATTTGAGGTCTGTTTTATCACGGGTTTTTTGAAAGCTGGCGGTTATTGCATTTGCTGATACTTGACCACCTCTTTTGGCTTGTGAAGTAGTGTGATGGTAATGGAGCATGTACGGGCTTACTATCCTATCCCTACAGCGCTTTATTACATCTTGTAGGGTATATCCCAGTCTTTCACATTTAAGATCTAAGGGAAGTGCCAGTTTAGTTCCTGTTTTTTCCTGAATGATATGCAAATGGTCATCCCACACATCATCAAATCGTAATTTAGCGATATCTCCCAAGCGTTGCCCTGTGACTAAAGCTAGTAACATTGCATTTTGTAAATAGCGTTGGGTTTTCCCTGCTTGATCGAATATAGCTTTCCACTCTTCCAGATTTAGTCGTTGGCGCTTAACCTTATTAATAGGCATTTTCGTTGCCTTAGCTGGGTTGTATCCCGGAGGAACTTCACCTGCGTGCTGGGCTTCTTTGAAAACATCTATTAAAACCATGCGAATAATTTGGGCCATCCTTGATTGGCCTCGTTCTTTATATTCATCAACTAATGTTGCGATATCTTTAGTTTGAATATCGTCAATGCTCTCGTTACCGCAATGTTTTCTAAATGCTTCAACAGGTGCGATTTTCTGTTTTAAAGTATTTAGTTTTATTTCTCCGGCGGTTAGCCGTTCTTTTTGGATTTTTAAATATTCATCTAACCAACCTGTAACTGAAATTCCTTTTTTTAACTTACGGCTGATTTCATCCTGTACTTTTAATAGCTGAGTCATTTTGACCTCAGCTAAACGGGAGTTAGCTTCTATGGCTATTGCCTTAGCAGCTTTTTCATCGTCACCTAACCCGTGGAATTTTCCCGTAACAGGGTGCTTATAGCGCCAGTAAACCTTTTTGGTTCTGGCATCTGTGTAACAGGATAAACTCGGGATACTGACATTATATTTACGTGGGCGAGCCATCTTCTAAGATCCTCATTAGTCTGGGGTCATCATCTTTTTTAATGGTCGGTTTTTCAGCTAATCCAATAAATCTAGCATTTTTCTCAACTCTCCAACATCTCCCTGCTTTGTATGGTCGGGGGGATATCAGGCCATTCTTCGCGTAACGTATTAGAGTTTGATAACTTGGAACCGGTTCAGAAAATTCTAGAACCGCCCATTCTTTCAATGTTTGAGTTCGTGTCACCTTTTACCTCCTCTTCATAGCTTCCAGTAAAATGTCCTGTACTTCCCGCTTAGAATTGCGCCGTTCCATGACCCTCTCATCCATCGTACGGGTAGCGATAATGTGATGGATAAAAACAGGCCGGTGATAACCGGCTTGCGCCTGTCGGGTAGGACCGATACGTTCAATGATTTGCTGGTACTGTTCCAGATCCCACCAGTGGGAGAAGAACACCAGAATATTTCCGCCGTCCTGTAGGTTCAGGCCGTGGCCTGCGCTGGCGGGGTGGGCGAACATTACGGGGATCTTTCCCGCGTTCCAGTCGCGCAGGGTTTGTGGATCAGCGTCAAGATGTCGGCCACGGGGGAACGCCTTTAATAACCGGGCTAAATCGTGTTTCCAGTGGTAGGCAACGAGTACCGGCATTCCACTTGCCTCGGTGATGATGCTGTCGAGTGCCTGTAACTTGGCATCGTGCAGTTCCTGCCAAGTGCCGTTCTCGTCGGTATACAGTGCGCCACTGGCGATTTGCAGGCATTTAATGGTTTTGGACGCTGCGTTTAGAGCCTCCACGCCGATGCTGTCTAGTTCCACAAACAGCTCCTTTTCCATTGCCTGATACTGCTGGTGAACTTTGGGCGGTAGCTCAACGCGGAGCACATTGTGGACAGGCTCTTCGATATCAAACCAGTCCGCCGCATCTAACGCGATGGTCACGTCATTGAGGGCGCTTTGTATTTGCTGCTGGGCAAATGGCCACGGCTCCAGCTTCACCCAGTGTTGCCCTGGAAAGCGAATGTGATTGAACCAGCGCGACGTAAAGGCATTATAGGTTCTGCCCAGTCTCTCGCCCTGGTCGACAAACCACGCTTGCCCCCACAGGTCAATCAGGCCGTTAGGGGAGGGGGTACCGGTGAGATTCACCCAACGGCGTACATACCGATGTGCAACTTTCGCTAACGCGGCTGCTCGCTTACCGCCTTTGCGTAACCGGAACGATTTTAGCCGTGTGGACTCATCGGCAATAACGGTAGCGAACGGCCATTTGTTACCTAACGTTTCGACCAGCCAGACGAGGTTATCGTAGTTGGTGGTAAAGACACTGGCATTGGTATTTTTGAGCGCTTCCCTACGCTCCTTCACACTGCCCACAATCGGCTGAATGTCGATATTGTGCAGATGATCCCACTTATCCGCCTCATCCGGCCACGTGGAGCGAGCCACGCGCAACGGTGCTAAAACCAGTGTTGGCTGTGTCTCGCTGCCCGCCATGTACAGATCTTCCAGCGCGGTGAGTGTGGCTACTGTTTTGCCCATACCCATCCCTGCCCACACATTGCCGCGGGGGATGTCCAGTTCGTGATTAATGATCAGGTTTTGGTAGGGGCGGGGTGTGAATGGCTTCATACATTACCTTTAACATACACGAGCAATAATATTCCCCGCGCTCGTTTTTTTGAGTTTAACTGTTATTCCGTCTTCGGGGAGTTGTACGTAATAAAAACCGTTTTGCTCTTTGTCGGCCTTTTTTATAAAATCGTTAACTACATATAGTACGGTATTAATATTTACATCCTCGGGTGCTTCAATCATTATTTTCATTCCGATTTTCTCCGGGTAAATTTGTCGTACATGGAATCTAAATAATCTACGATGGCTAATAACACCAACGCAGGCCATATCCAACTAACGAATATATTTTCAAAAAGATTAAGTTTTCGGCCTGATCGTTTATTGCGGAACTTAATTGCTAAGCCAAGAAATACTAAAAAACAAGTAACGCCATAAACGCCTAAAACAAGTGCTTTTGTGATATCTGGCATTAGTTACTTGGCTCCCTTATTTTATAAATGGAATGTTGGGTTTTTATATATCCATCGGTTTTGTAGGTTTCGGCATTAACTACCAGAGATGTTATTATTTCGTCTCCGTCTGCGAATCGTTTACCGCTGTCATTAAACACCCTACCATACGCTATGGCCGTACCATCCCAGTTCTTGGTGAAATCTGTTAATTCTAATTCTGCGGTATATTCAATCGGTTTATTACGTGAAGTGTTGTTAATAAACGCCGCTAACGACGGTTCGTCTTTATAGTCATTGTTCATAAATTTTTTCCTTATTTAATTTTCTTAACGGGGAAATGACAACCAATCATTTGATGGAATACCCACGGAGCAAATCGACCTAAACCTATTCCACTCCATTCGCTGAAATTCCAAACCTGTAACCAAGCCCAACGCCATAGATATAAACGGCGTATATTGTTCATTTTTATTTTCTCCGATTAAAGTTATTTACCCGTCATAGCAACCGCACGGCATATCGTGATCGGTATCGTCCATACTGTAGCCGTCAGGGTTTGTTAAAAAATCGCCCCAATTCCAGCGCCGGCCGAGCCCTTTTATTTGTTTCAGATCGGCGGACTGCTCCATTACAAGCGCTTTTTCTACAAGTTCAGGATGGTCTTGTTGGAGGCGTAAAAGCTCTGGTTTTTTCGTGTAGGGGCAGCACCAGCAAGCGCTTTTACCCGGTCGGGGGAGTCCTGCGCGTTGAATGGCGTCTATACAAGCGTCTCTGCCCCATTCCCAATCGTACAGCGGGTACTCATACTGAAACTTTTTGGACAGAACGGCATCATTAGCCAGACTGCGACGGGCATTGAGTACCCGTTGTTCTTCATCAAAATCATAGCCGACCAGCATAATGACCTTTTCACCACGCGCCCATGCTGCCTTGCAAAGCGGATGGTTATTCCATGCTTTTTCTTGCGGTTCGATTTTGAATTTTTGACTGCAATTTTTAAAACCATAAGCCACGGCAGGTAACATATTTCGTTCGCGGTAATAGGTATATAAATCTTTTTCTTCGTACACCCAATCTGCTTTTGTTCTGCCTTGGCGAAATACTTTTTTGCAAACGGTTATTTGTGGACCACCGTTTGAAAGTAACCAATTATTTATTACGGAGAGGTAAGCGTAGGTATGCGTTTTTTCACAGCCGGTGTCAGCAAAGGTAATTAAATCAGGTATCAGCCCAATTTCTAATAGTCCTATTAATAACGCAACTGAATTCGTCCCCCCCCATATGACATGGCTATCACTGTATCAACCCCTCTTATAAAATGTCACCCAATGTGTATATCCGCGTTTACCTGACGGATGCCCCATAACCGGTTTAATATCTGTCAGTGCCAATATTTCACTGGTTTTAATTTGGGTTTCGTTCCATTTAAAAATTAATATTCTTTCTGGTCTCAATACTCTGAACGCCTCTTTAAATCCCCGTGATAAGTCATTACGCCAATTATTTTTATCCAGTGCACCGTATTTTTTACGTTGCCAACCATTTTCACCCGCACGAATTAAATGCGGTGGATCAAATACCACTAAGTTAAACGACTCGTTTTCGAACGGCAGGTTTCTAAAATCGGCTATTAAATCGGGATTAATATTTAACTCCCGGCCGTCACATAAAATATGTTGCTCTCTACGAATGTCACAAAACAAAACATCAGAGTTAGATTTATCGAAATAGAACATTCTGGAGCCGCAGCACATATCGAGAATAGGTCTATTCAACAATCGCCTCCACATTCTTACTGTCCAAAACCATTACCGTTTGCCCCAATGCTCTGAGCCGTTCGTGTTCCCGTAACTGGTCACGCCAGAAAGATTCTGGCGTTGACGTTGGACGGCTTTGCGTTCTGCAGGAGATTTCGCCATGGGGTTTAATCCCTCATTCATCATTATGGTTATTATTGCTAATTAACTTCTGCCAAATAACAGAAACATATTTAGCCTGATGAATGGCATCATCTAACGCATTATGCTGCTTACCTGCAAACGGCATATTTTGTTTTGGGTCAACTCCTATTGCGCGTCCTAACTCAACCATAGTTCTGACATCCCGATCGTTATACCAGTGCCAAAACGGTTTTATTTTTTCCCGCTCATAGGCCGAACGCAGAATAACATTGTCAAATGCCACCCCATTACCCCAGACTTTTAGGCTACGGGTATTGTATTTGGTGTTTTCATTAACGAACTCTTCCAGCTCAAACAGCACTTCTGTGATTGAAGGCAAGCCATTAACGGTAATCGCCGCTCTGGCCTCGCTGTCCTGACGTAACCACCAACGGACAGTATCGCCATCAACTGTACCCCCTGATTGCATGGAGGAGGTCAGATCAACTGCCCGATAAAAATAGGAACCGAGTTCACCGGTTGCGGGGTTAAAAAATACAGCGCCAATAGAAATGATGGCTGAGTCTACCGCCGTTCCCATTGTTTCCAAGTCCAGCATAAGGTTTTCATACAGCATTATTATTTTCTCCCATTAAATTTATCATTATTTATTATTTATTTACCCGTCTGCATTAAAATCCGTTTCCCAATCCATGTCATCACAGGCACAGCCATTGAGTTACCGATTGCCCGGTAACGCTGACCATCGGGGCAATCAGCCGCTGTTTTACCATTCCATGCTGGCCGCCTCAATACCCGAACAAACCGAACCAAAACGCATCATTGCGGGTCTCCTTGTTTTAAAATCCCCTCCACATTTTTACTATCCAAAACAACGACTGTTTGCCCCAGTGCCCGGAGCCGTTCGTGTTCCCGTAACTGGTCAGGCCGGGGTTTTTCGCCCGGTGCTTTACACTCAACAAACACCACACGCCCGTTGGGTAAAACGACAACGCGGTCGGGTACACCCCGGCGACCGGGAGAAACGAACTTATAGGCAATACCGCCTAATTTTTTCACTTCATTGACCAGATGCCGTTCGATCACGTCCTCGCGTATTTTCATTATTTTTATTCCGTTCAAGTTGCTTTAAACAAAAATCAGAACGATTTTCTGCCCACTCAATATTTAACGTATTGCGTGAATGGCGAGCCGCTTTATTCCAGACTTTTGATGCCCGTAAATAATCGCCCTCGCGTTCAATTTGCGCAGCCTCCCGCGCTGCACGAAAATATAACGGGCTGTCTCGGTATTTATATGACATAGAGGTGTCTCAGTTATGAGGGCAATCACAGCGTTCAGAAAAAGCTAAGGCCAGCGGCGACGGATCATCGGGGTGTGAAATATGGTCGGGGTGATAGACTTTTTTACGGTACCTAACAGAAAAGTCGTCACCTTGTTTTTCTGACATTAATAAAATCCCAGTTACTGTGCGACTTTGGTATGAGCGTCCATCGCGGGTAGTAGTTATGGTAAAACAACATTTTTCACCAACATTAACTACCTTCGGATAACCGTAATAGCCGTTGCATTCTTTACAACGTTTCATAATTTAATCCTTCTTATATCGGTACGCCTCAAACCCGCCGGCACTCAGAGGTAAATCCGGTGCCCAGTCGGGGTTAGTGGCGAGTAGGGTGCTGAGATGTTCGTGGGAGTAGTCAGGTGTGTCCGGTGCCTCGGTCAAAACCTCATCGTGCACCGTTAATACAATGGCGTAGCCCGATTTTTCTATGCGTGGCATGTTGCCTGCCAGTACATCACGAGCGACGGCTTGGGTGACGTTTTCAACCAGTTTTCCGCCGTAGGTTTTGAGCCGTTGCCATTTGCGGCTGTAGGGGTTGGTGCCCATGTAACTGACCTGCCCGTCATTGACACGGGGAGCGGGGTAACAAACTGCACGCCCAGACGGTAAGACCACCCGGAGCCAAGCGCCATCGCGACGTACCCGTAACTTACGGCAAGGAATGGTAGTGCCCGTGGAGGCAATGGCCCGCTTTACCGCCTCTTCCAGTTCGTACCAGAATGGCACGGTTGCGGTATGAGCGTTACGCCACATGCGCTTCAGCGAATCACAGGTAATGAAGACCCGTTCGCTCAGGCCGTAGGTATTGTTCTGCTCGACGGACTTTTTATACCAGCTCTTGGCATCCCGCTGGACAGAGGCCGGAATATGGGGTAAAGCAGCATCGGCGAGTTCATCTAAATCAAGGGCGTAGGTGAGAGCGAAGGTAACGAAAGCAGCGACCCCGCCGCCGTACCCTAAACCCAGCTCCATCACCTTACCGATCTGTCGCTGGTCTTTTGTCACCTCATCAGGCTCAATATTGAACGCGCGGGCATAGGCCAGTTTGTAGAGGTCAGGGCCCGTACCGTGGTCATACTCGCTAAACGCCCGTAGTTTCCAGTGTTCGCCTGCCAGCCATGCCAACATTCGGCCTTCGATATTGGACAGGTCACTGACAACCAGCTTTTTACCTTCCGGTGCTCTAATTACAGCGCGAATGGCTGAGCTGGTTAACTGCATGATGTCGCCATAGATAAGATCAGCACATCCCGCTTTGAGCGCTTCGATACCGGTATCAATAGTGGCCTGATTTAACGTAGCTCTGGGGAGATTTTGCGGCTGGAATAGGCGACCTGCCCAGCGTCCGGTGCGTGATGCCCCGCAAAACTGTAATGTACCGCGAAGACGCCCGTCTGCACTGACGCCATTCATCAGCGCCTTGTACTTGCTGGTGCTGGTGGTACTGGCCTGTAACCGGATGGTCAGCAACTCCCGTAATGCGATGGGTAAGTCGGGATCGGCTACTCGTCGCTCCAGCGTACTTTTTTGCATATCGGGCAGTTCGACACCAAACGTTGCGGTGATGTGCCGTAACATGGCGTCACGCTGGGTGGCCGCCTGTACCTCGCCCTCGGTCAATGTCTGGGTACGTTTTGCCAGCCTCTTTTGCTCTTGGTCAACGGCATCAATGGCGGATTTCGCCAGTTCAATGTCCGTGTAGGTACCCCGATCGTTAATTTGTTGGTCACGGTGCCAGAGAGCCAGTTCAGCGCCCTGATAATTCCACTGGGGCAAGCGATTATGGACTGCGCGCATGGCCTCAATATCCAGCCCCGCGTACGCAACAAATCGCTTCCACTCTTCGGGATGGGTTTTACTGGTGGCGCGGCGAATGGCGACGTTTTTCGGGCGGGGCTTGCAAAAGAGCTGAATCAACGACTTGCCTTCTTTGTCCTTCGCCTTATCCGCCGGAATACCTAATACCTCACACAATGCCCCCAGTGCCCCCGGTAAACCGTGCGTTAATGCCTGCACCATCGTGTCACGCCAGCGGAAAATATCCAGATGCAACTTCGGCATGTAATGGCGCAGAACGGTACGGTCAAAGTGGCTGTTATGGGCGAAGAGGGTAATTGATGGATCTATCAGAGCATGATGTAACTCGGCGGGCATGGGTACCCCGCTGGTAACGTCCCATACCTGAACAGGGTTATTGTTGATTGCCCACGCAAACAGCATAATCTCCGCATGTTCGGCGTACGTGTGGGTTCCGTTTCTGATTGGCGTTTCACTGTAGGTTTCGAGGTCGATCCATAACCTATCCATTATCCGTCCCTGTCGGTAGCCCTATTAATGTATTTAATGCTTCACGGCGAACGGCGGGAACTGGTGCGGATTTTTCCATTTCTTTAGGCAGTAATTCGGCAGCTTCCGGCCATTCCTCTAATAACCTTTTTACGCTGCGGACTTTTAATAGGGCTGCGTCCACATTATTGGTAATATCCTCGCGTTGGTTTTCTAATTCTTTGTAACGTTTTTCGAATTCATAGAATTCATTCACCAAGGGATTATCGGCTAATAGTGTGGTTTTCTCTGGCGTTATTTTGTATATATGTTCTCGGCTACCAGGATTTCGATAACGTTCTCTGGCACCATTAAAATAAATAAAAACCCGACTGCCCGCTAAATTAACTTCTATATAAAAATATTCCCTAATAGGCATTCTGTCTATTTTCAATGCTTCGGGAATTTTAGTCGCCAGCTTCTTAATTTCGGACATAATATCTTGTATGCCCTGTTCCATATTTTCACCGCCAATGGCTTCAATTCTTATTTTCTCAGCCCAGTCCGCACGGTCTTGATAAAGTTGTTCTTCTTTTTCGAATATCCCGGCTTTAGCCAGTGCGTTTTTAACAATTAAAAATTTTATATCTTTGGTTAATGTTTTCTGTGTCATGGTTTTTACCCTAAGAAAAGCCCCGTATAATTAACGGGGCGTAAAAAATATACTAACCTTCACTTTCACTTAAATCGTCAAAATCTTCGGGTTTGGCTCATCAGATTAATTCCGCTGCTTCTGCGTCGACATCTGCGCCTTCGCTTAAATCATCGAATTCATCCGCCGATGCTACGCCGCCGCCAGAGAATGCATCCCCATCGCGGAAGAACTGAACTCCACCGAGTGAAGCGGAAATGCCTTTTCCTTTATTGTCGTAGGCGTAAATGCTGATAGTTGCGTTAACATAACAGCCGGAGTACGGTTTACCGTCCTGCGCTGTCAGTGGAGAACGACCACGATCAATAACCAAAGGGCGCGCCTTATTGCTGGCTGCAATAAACATATTGCCTGCGTAGCCGTCATAATCCGATTTTTCGTCACCATCGCGTAAATTGAATCGCATATGGTTTCCGCGAATGCTGTTAGTAATACCTTCGGCTTTTGCACCCCATTTATCGGTTGCGACTTTTAAAATGGCGGCTTCAATTTCAGCAATTAATTCTTTGCGCTCTTTTGGAATAAGGAAAGTGGCGCGGAATTTAAAGTTACCATCTCCTTCGAAATCCTTTGCTTCAAACAAATCAGGAAATGCCAGACGCACGTTTTTTAAACTAATTTTCATGGTTCTACCTTTTTTATTGATTAAATGAGGTCAGCGGCGAGCGCATCGTCAGATACGTCGTCAAAATCGTTAATCGGGTTAACGTCCAGTGCTGGACGGGGATCGGTTTCCGGTACAATGGTAGGCTTACCGTCAGACCGGATAATCAGAGATTCCAGTTTGTCCCATTTTTTCGGGTGCTCTTTTTTGAGCACCTTTTCAGCTTGGGGAGGTGTAATCAGTTTCTTGGTGTACATCTGACCTTGCTTAAGCTTAAATCCTTTTAACATTGCTTCGGCATCGGCTTCGATGCCCCACGCTCTGTTACCTTGTTTACCCTCGACCAGCTTAAAGCCGGGGATAGGGTGTCCGGCATTGAGTTCATCACTGACATGAACCCGAACAGCCTTACACCAGCCTTCGACAAAATCTACCTGTGCGTATTTAGCGGCGAGTGTTTGGTTGTCATATCGCGGGATTTGCTCGATAGCTTTCTCTATCTGTGGCGCTAACGGTTGTGTCAGATCATCGAAATCATCAGCGATAGTGCTCCAGACGTGAGCCGCCAGTGCGGGGCAATCCGCCTTAGCCTTACAAAACCGGCATTGCTTTTCGCCCGGTGTAAAAGTGTCAGGAGGTAATGTGTCCACGCCTTCGCATTGGGCAATGGCGAAAATGGTAATGACCGATGCGGCGGCATCTTGGGCACGTTCCCCGAATTGGCGCAGCTCACCCACACTGATTGTCCATTCTGAAACATGGTTCAACCGGGGTTGGTGAATGAACATCCGTACCGTTTCAAAATCATAAAGCATACTGAACTGGTCAAGAGCACCGAGGGCATACAGCATCAATTGTTCGTTTTCCTCAGCATCGACTTTCACGCCCCGGCCATATTTCAGGTCGTGAACTTGCAGCTCGTCACCGTTGATAATGATAGCATCGGCAGTACCGAAAGAGTTTTCGACGCCAATCACATCGGAAAAATCGACGCGCTGTTCGATTAACAGTTCTTTCCCCTGAGCCAGTCCCCAGACCGTTTCGACGTATTGACCGACGGTCTCGACCATTTCTTCATTAACCTGTGGTGTATCAGGTTTGAGCAGTATGTGTTGCCCCAGATAATCGGCGGTGTTTTGGCCCATCGTGAAAGGTTCGCCGAGGAACGTAGGGTTTTGGCGATTGTTGAGAACAGTTTCAGCGAGGGCATGGGCGGCAGTGCCTTCAATCGCAAACGGCGATTCGGTGTCAGGCTGGCCTGCCTCCATTGCCAGGCTACCCGTACAGCGTAGCCAACGATGCGCCGATGAGGGGGAGAGTTTTGCGTGTACCTCCGGCATGACTACCCCTCCAAGGCTTCTTCGGTCAGGCGAATAACGTCGGGGATCTTGTCCTGCGGAACTTCTCCCAACTTTCTGGCCCCAAATTTATTAAGGATGGTCTTTGCTTCTTTGAGATAGCCCCCTTTAGCCAGTTGCAAAATAAGCTGTTCGGCTTGAGTGAACAGCGCTTGCGGGTCAGCCTCTGGCTCTGGCTCGGAGGTCTGTTTGCCCTCATTGAGTAGTTCCAACGCGAATTCCCGACGTTCAGTAATGCCGGGGATGTCGTCCCAGTTTTCCACCATTTCCAGACACAAGTCTAAAATTGTGGCCTTTGTCAGTGGTTTTAGCTCCTGTACACCTGATAGCGCACAATGCAACGCGTCAACCTGCCCGTTGCGATCTTCTCCTATGGCGTCAATCACGGCGCGAGCCTGCGCCAGTGTATCGGCGGTCAGGTCGGAGGCATCGGTTTTGAACAATACCGCGAGAGCCACGACTGTTTCTAAATCGAGGGTTTCAATATCGACGGGGGTTCTATCGATGATTTTTTTCGCGCTAGCCTTTGCCTTTTTATCGATTTGCTTAACTTTTTCAACCAACTGGGGATTTTCTAGGTTGGCGGAACTAACAACAACGTTATTTGTTAATGCCGAAAATAATCGTTCAATTAACGCATTGTTATGGCCGGTCAACGCATTTTGTTGCTCCAGTAACTCATTATTTTTTTCAATAGCTGTTTCTAAGCTCATTTTCCTAGCCTTTTATGAATACAGAGTAATTGGGAATCGGGTGGTAGGGTTACGTTTAAGTTCTTCACATTTCCGTAGCCAGCGCAGGCGGCGAACGGCGTTGTTTATCGGGTACTTATCTACGGGAATTATTTTTGGCTGCATGACCTGAACTCCTCTTTTGCATATCAAAAAGCACACCCGTCCGCCCGTTTTGGTGGGTGTGCTTTTTGATAGGGCGTATCAGGACGCCCTTAAATTAGGTGTTATTTTACCGTCAGAGAGATGAGAGCCTGAGCGTGGAGTTCGGCAGATTCGCGGTCTGCCCCGCTGGGTATCACATAAATCCTCCTTATAGTTAATTTCAGCACACACCCTCTGCCAGTGTTGCCCGTTCGCGCCCGTTCTCACTCTCGTGCGGGGCTAATCATCCCACCGACCGGATCGCGTCCGATGGTACGTCGCATTTAATGCGTAGGGGTCTAAACAGGAGGCTATGTGCTGTTCCGACTTTCTAAATTGTTAAAGAGCGGTGATACATAACGGTATTTTTAATTCGTTAACGAATTTATATACCGTTATGTATGAATGGTCAATACGAAAACACATAATTTTTCCAAAAATAAAGGCCACCTATTCGTGGCCTTATTTAACTAGTTGATTTTAAAGTTAAGAATGCCATAACGAGTTTTTAGCTATTCCAGCTACGTATTGCATTCGAAATATTTTAGAGTTGTGGATGCGTATGGGGGCTAGGTTTTCATTAATTGGTAATAGATGACAATAGCCTTCACGTTCGAACAAAAATGTTTTAATCATCACCTCATCTGCATCGGTAACCAGCAATACTTCATCCCCCGGTGAGTATGAATGGTTTGGCTCTATAATCACAAATTCCCCTTCTTTTATTCGAGGGATCATTGAATTACCTGTACATTTCAGCGCATATGCGTCTTGGTCATGTGTTGGCCATCTGATATATCCATCCGTAATATCCCCTGCGGCCCAGTAACTTTCGTCGCCTAAATGGGCGTTTCTTTTTACGGGGACATCTTTGAAATTAACGGAGTAAGGTTCTCCTTCCACATCAACAATAGTTTTAGGTTGTGATACTCGAAGGTCACACTCTATAAGATCGATTGGGGAAATTTTAAAAAATTCAGCAATATTTTTTAACGTAGTGTACTTAGGGTCTTTTACTTCTCCTGTCAGCATCCTATGTAATGTGGGTTGATGCATCTTTATTCGTTTAGATAGCTCTGTCACACTAGATATTTCGTGTATCTCCATTAAATATCTAATGTTTTTGGTCAAAATCCCAAAGTCTGACATCATTTTCTAGACCCTCGTTTGTGTGATTTTCAATCAATTATGCGTAACTGCATATATTAGAGCTTTTTTCGATACATTCCAGTATTGATATATAATTCATTTACGTATAGTTTAAGCTCATCCACCAAATTAGGAGCTTGCTGATGTACGAATTTCACCCACAAGAATTAGTTAAACAAATTATAGATGCTGGCTTCACTCAAGCCCAAGTAGCTGCACACATAGGAATTAGCCAGCCATCGCTGAGCCGTATTCTGACAGGTACTAGCTCTGATCCCCGTTTATCTACTGTTCGAGCTATTGAGCGTTTCTATACCGAATTTGTGAATAAAAAATAATAGGACATATTTACATGTCAGAACAAACACACTGGGGAGCAACGCCCGATGAGTGGTTTCATCTCGATCTGATATTGGGGCGTACTGATAGGCTGTTACCTGTCGTATGTAACCCTGATGCGGCTGTCTCCCCGGATTCAAAACTAAAAAGTCTGGGCAAGACGCCCAGCCGTTATAACCGTTCGCGGCATGTGGTGGGGATCCTGAAGTGGACAGAAAAGAACGCTACCGATGCTGATATCACCGCGTGGGCGAATGAACCCGATTACGGTATTTGTGTGCGTACCGGAGGTGGGGACTTGGGGCTGGATTGTGATAGTGAAGATGAAAACGTACAGGCTCAAATCCAGGCATTGTTAATCAAAACGTTAGGTAAGTTGCCGCCACGCCGTTATCGCAATAACTCTAATAAATGTCTGTACCTATTGTCCGCTGAAGGGGATTACCGTAAGCGCATCCACCGTCTGCAGGATGATTTGGGTATTATCGAATTATTGGCCAATGGCCAGCAATTTGTTGCAGCGGGCACCCACCCCAGTGGGGCACGTATTCAATGGGACGGGGGTTTACCTCATGATCCTCCTGTGTTGTCCGCCGAACAGTTCGAGGCGCTTTGGTCTGGACTGTCTGAATGTCTGCCCGTTGCCATGTCCACTGAGGCCGATGCTGCTGGTAAGTTACGCGACCGGAGTATTGTCACACCTAATGCCACTGATGAGACCGCAGACTATCTGGACGCGAACGGCTGGACCTTATCGTTTGGCAAAAACGGAGAACGCTATATCAAATGTCCCTTTGGGGATGGACATAGTATTGATAGTGACCCCACAAGCACAGCGTATTTTCCTGCGGGGACTGCGGGTTTTGAACAGGGCCATTTCAAGTGCCTGCATGGTTCTTGTGCGCATAGGGATGATGGCGATTTCAAGATAGCTATCGGGTTCGGCAAGGACGATTTTGAAGATTTGACTTCGACTGAAGTATCCGAGCCTGCGCCTTTGCCTGCATTCAAACGTGATAAGTACGGACAGATTGAAGCCACGATAGAAAACGCATTCAAGGCAGTGATGCGAGCGGACTTTGTTGGTATTGAAATTCGGTTCGACCAGTTCCGTGATGAAATCATGTTTTCGCCAACGGGTAAGTCTCAGTGGCAAGCTTTCAATGATGCTGAATACTCTCGACTGCGTATTACGCTGGAGAAACGGGGATTCAAGCCTGTCGGACGTGAGTTGGTTCGGGACATCGTAATGCTGGCAGCCGACGAGCAGCCTTTCGATTCTGCCATTGCATGGCTCAATAGCTTGAAGTGGGATGGTGTCCCTCGCATTACTCGTTTCTATCACACTCATTTTGGCACTGAGGATACCCCGTATACCCGTGCAGTATCCATGTATATGTGGACGGCTTTGGCAGGGCGCATTTTAGATCCTGGCTGTAAAGCCGACATTGTGCCGATTCTGGTCGGTGCTCAAGGCTGTGGCAAGTCCTCCGGGGTGGCTGCGCTTTCGCCTGATCCTTCTTTCTTTACCGAAATCAGCTTTGCAGAAAAAGACGATGATTTGGCCCGCAAAATGCGCGGGCGTCTGGTTGCGGAAATTGGGGAGTTACGCGGGCTGAACACCAAAGAACAGGAAAGTATCAAGGCTTTCGTTACCCGTACCCATGAGAACTGGATACCTAAGTACCGGGAGTTTGCCGTCCAGTTTCCCCGGCGTTTGTTGTTCATCGGTACAACAAATAGTCGTGAATTTTTGGGCGATGAAACGGGCAACCGCCGATGGACTCCCGTTGAGGTTAACAAAATAAACCTCGCTGCGATTAAAGAGGACCGTCTGCAATTGTGGGCGGAAGCAAAAGTCGTATTTGAACAAATCGGTATCCAGTTCAGCGAAGCAGAACGGTTAGCTGTGACAGTCCACGAACAATACCAGATCAAAGATGCGTGGCTGGAAATTGTAGAGAGATGGTTGGATGAACCGGATTTAATGACAAGCGAGCAACCACGAACGCGCGGATTTTTACGCGCAAGCGATGTTTTGCGCGAAGCACTTAACTTTGAGCCTTCAAGGATCACTAAGCGCGAAGAGATGCGAATTAGCAATGTTTTGCAAACTTGCGGTTTTAAACGTGTTCAACGTCGTGTTGATGGGAAAGTTACGCGGATTTTTGAGCGGGTGTAACAACCCGTACCAACTTAAAGTAGTAGGTTGGTACGCTTAAAGCTATTGATTTATAAGGGCAGTCCCAACTGTACCAACTGTACCAACCTTATAACTAACTACCCCATTATATATATAGGTCACTTATAGGAAAGGTTTAGGGATAGATGGTACAGGTTGATACAGGTTGGTACAGCGTTTTTTTTGCACGACGCATTTAGCGATTCGCGATTCGCGCCTAATATGTACACCGGCACGTAAGCGCAACGGCATCCAGTAAAAAATTTCGGGCTACACAGAACTACAGGATAAAATTCTATGCGTGATATTCAACAGGTTTTAGTACGCTGGGGTGGGTGGTCAACGACTGAGCCTGTGCGCGTTGGCTGGTCGCCTGTTGCCGCTGGGTTTAGCGGCCTGCTCCCTGCCACTGGTAATAACAGGCCAACGTGCAGCGACGAGGATGGGCTGGTTATTGATATCTGTGTCGCACGGCTGCGAGCGAGAGGAAAAGGCGAAGAGCTGGAATATATCAAACAACATTACATGTTTGGTTACTCCAAGCGGGAGATAGCGCGCCAGTACGAGACGAACGAGAAAGAGGTCAGGCACAGGATACTATGCGGAGAGAGCTTTATTGCAGGTTGCCTAGAAATGCTGGGTATTCAATTGGATATGGATTTATAGGTTAAAAAACAAACAATCAAACACTGAAAGCTAGTGCGGGCCGCAAAAAGTGTGTTATTGTGTTAGAAATGGATTTTCACATCCTGAGAAAAGGCTCCTAACGTTAGGAGCCTTTTCTTTTGGGCAAAATCTGAAAACTGAGGAAATAGCGCTTAGGTAGTATGATTAGGTTGAACTGCAATAGTGGTGATTTGTTAATAAAATGTTATATCGAAAATCGGCCCATTAGGGGCAAGAAGATTGATCCTTTCAGGGCTTAGACATCGGTTTTTGCCTGAGTTGAAAAGTGCGTGTCTATCCAAAGTTAAAATG
>NZ_JACOII010000052.1 GCF_016306625.1 Xenorhabdus lircayensis
TCGGTTATTCAAAGTCGGCGGAAATGCACGATAAAGTGATAGGAACTTTTATTGAACGTGAACATTATTTTCAACACCATGATCTAACCATTTAATACATGACCTAAAAAATGACTTTACCACCATAACCCTTGGTAGCAGTTACTTTGGCTTGAGGGGCATCCTGTGGCATGACAATGGTAGAGGATATATTGAGTAATTTGGCGGCTAACGCAATTGCTTGTGAATGATTTCCAGACGAAAAAGTAATAACACCTGCTTTTTTCTGTTTGTCACTAAATTGACAAAGGGCATTCATGGCACCACGGAATTTGAATGCCCCCATTTTTTGATAATTTTCGCACTTGAAATAGACTCGTGCGTCAAAAATTTCATTGACAGTTGTTGATGTAAAAACAGGTGTCTTGTTGATGTATTTTTTGATGCGAGAATGGGCTTCAGAGATATCATTGTAATCGGGGATAAATTTCATTACTTGAGCCTCCTGCGCTCGATAACGCGTGTTTATTTATGCTATTAAATAACTCAATAGAGCCAATATAATCACAATATTATGATTAGTATCGAGATGACTGTCATCAATGTGACATTTTTTAAAACTTGATATATTCCTGTGGTATCCAGCCGATTTCTCCTGAGTTTTTATGCGCCCAATACCAACCATTCAAGGAGCGTTCCAGATATAGATATTCTCCCGCTTTCACTGTCAATTCATGAGCCGTATAATTTTCGCTGCATATCGCTTTATCAGGATGAGTGAACCGTAAAATTTGTTGGGGAACCCAGCCACTGATATCTAAGGCGTTGGTTGTCCAAATCCAGTAAGGATATTCAATATCACTATGACTGATCGAAACGATATCTCCAGCTTGTAATTTAATTGGATTTGGGTAAGCGCTAACATAATCATAGATGACAATACCTTTCTTCAGCATTTTTACTCCTGAATTATTCTTATGGTCGAAAAAATACACATTGATAATTATGTTTCTAGGGTGTGTTGACGTTTTGTGAGGAGTTATTGTACAGAGGGTGAGAGCATTATGATAGGGTATAATCGTTTTCGCCAAAAAATAACCAAGCCTCACCATCATGCCGCGAACTATGTTAACAGATACACAATAGAATAAGCTATCTGCATTAATGAAACTCTCTGGATTTATTTACCAAAAAGCGGAGCATCGCCTGACGCTTGAAGGCATCCTTTATCGCATGAGAACCGGGACTCCGTGGCGTGACCTTCCTTCGGAATTCGGGAAATGGAATAGCGTCTTTCAGCGTTTTAATGTCGGGTCAAAGAAGGGGGTTTTACAGCTCATTTTCAAAGGGTTATCTGGAACCGCTGATACGGAGTGGTTATTTATTGATGGCAGTATTGCCCGCGCCCATCAGCATAGCGCGGGCGCGGCTTCGGGGGAGGATGAATCGATCGGTAAAAGCTGAGGAGGACGTTCAACCAAAATTCATTTGGCCGTGGACAGTAACGGTTTACCCGTCCATTTTGAACTTTCTGGTGGACAAATACATGATATCGTTCATGCGGAAAGCCTTGTGGTACAGTCCCCCTCATCAGATTTTGTGATTGCTGACAAGGGATACGATAGTCAAGGTTTCAGAAGTGCTATCGAGCAACAAGGAGCGATCCCGGTGATCCCCTATCGAAAAAATAGCCGAAAATCGGATAAGAATATCGATAAATGTTTATATCGTTATCGACATTTGGTGGAAAATGCTTTTGCCAGAATTAAACATTTACGAGCAATAGCAACAAGATACGATAAATTGGAACGCAATTATGCCAGTCAGATAGCACTGGCTTTTATAATCATATGGCTGCCAATGTGGGTGGTATGAATGATGAACGCAAAACATAAACACGCCCTAGTTAATTGCTCCCCATAAATTATCGATGGAAGGTAATTTTTCATCAATTTTTTTACATAATGACTTTATGTCAGGCACAGTGGAGTTAGGCAGAGGATACTGACGATAATCTGCTAAACTAAAATAGTGATCCCACTTATCTGAAGTAGCGTTGAGGATAAGTTTTGCGATATTGGAAACGGCTTTTTTTTCAAACGGCGAGATGATTCTTTTGATAGCGCATTACTTTTCAATAAGGCCGATCCTGCAAGAAAAGATGCTTCAACGTGTCCTTGAAACCAACCAGCCGGATCCAATTCAATCATATTAGCCAAAGCCAAGATCCCGTATTCTACGAATATATCCATTTATTTTCTCAGGTAACTAATTCACTAATAAAATTTTGTAAAAAACAAATTTTCATAAAGTATTTGTCACTGATTCATAATAATGAAGTTTAGAACTGTGTGAAAGAGTTCTTGTCAAAAATTGAGAGAATGAGCAATATCTTATAAATAGAATTATTTGTTGTGAAAGTTATAGTTAGGTGGATTATATTAAAACTTCTTTCCTATATTATTATTTTTGTTGAGGATAAATATAGATTGTTATTTATAATCTACAGTCGTAGGGATGGAATATTTTATGTGTTATTAGCAACTATCATTTCATCACTCTATTAACAGTGAAGTAATAAAGAATAGAAAATATTTGCCAAACGTTTTTAATGATTTCCTCATAAGGAGAACAACATGAAAGTTATGAATATGATATCTGGCACAATTTTAGTTTCTCTATATTTTTTGTTGGCTGCCCCTGCCTTGGCAGAGGAAAAAAATGTTAATGCAGAAAAACAACCTGTTTTATCTGCTGAGTACAATATGGAATTGAAAAACTCTTCTTTATCTCAAGAGAAACTTACGATAATTAAAAAAAGTACTGAATGTATGTATGATAGTGGCGCCGATCAGATTAATATCGGGCCTAACGAGCACGCAAGCATCTACCTAAAAGATAATGATAATTTATTTAGTGGTTGCACATTGAGTACGAAGCGTGTTGAGTGGAAAATTTCTAGCGGCCCTATGAGTTGTGATTTGAGTTTTGAGCATGGATATGATGCAGGTTGGTATACAGAGATTAAAGGATGCCAAAATATAGTTAATAGCGCTATCTGTGCGAAATCTGATTGTAATCAAACGAGAGTTTATGGAGGGGAATCGGAGATTGATATAAGCGTAGAGCTTCTTGTTAAATAAATGATCCATCATATAAAAGTGAGGGGTTTATGTCTGAAATTAATGAGCCGGAAAATGATTTAGCAGATTATAGGCCAGTTATTGATGTTACCTTGGGAACGGGAAAACAGACCGCTGAGGATGGTCATGTAGTTGATACTCAATGGGGATATCTTAACGAAAGTAATACTTCCGTATCTCATTTTAGTAGTTTAAAGGTAATACAGAAGAAAGTAGATATTGCAGAAACTTTCATTATCTGAAGGTAAATATACTATTTGAAAAAGATCTTCATGTAATGGACGATGGTGTAACCTATAATCTGGGTAATTGTTCATGGGGCACTCAAGGTGTTGGTGTTTATTTAAGTTTAAACTCGACCTTAAGACTGCGCTTCGGCGTGGTCTTTTTTGTATCTGTATTCTTAAATAAAGGTTGTTTTTAGGAAGTGGCATGGAGATATATAAAATATCACTCACGATAGAACTGGCACTCCAAGAGTGATAATAGGTAATTCTTCATATTTTCCCTCAGATTCAAATTAGACAATTGATATTAATTTGATAACATAGAATTTTGGGCGTCCGTGTCCAAATGCCGGAGGATTCGGTGTGGAATTCGAGGCAGAGAAAAGTAGGTGATAAAGGGGCATGAAGAGCTGCCCCAAAATAGTTGAGCATTTAGCTAATGTAAATATATTTTATGCAGTCCTATACCATCCCATTAACATAATATACGCGTTGGTAATAGCGATTGCTTCTCCGTTACCAGTGTTTGATGTTGTGCCTGATACAGTATGGGTATGGCTACCAATATAAATCTCATGTTGGTGAGCACCATTAGTACTGGTATTAAATTTGAAATTATCCCAGTCTGAGTGGCCGGAACCATAATTATTATTCGTATCATCATAATAACCATAACGACTGTCGCTTCCTTCTCCCCAACCACTATCATGATAATGATCTCCCTCACTATCCGTTTTTTTTGTTCCATAATCAAATGGATCTGTTGTGGCTGAGAATAAGTGATTATGGGCAGGTATTTGTGCAGTGGTCAACGTGACAGAGTCATTCCCTCCCGTTGATAAAATGTTTGAACCATTTAAGGCTGCCAATCTGACAGTTTTATTTTCACCAATATATTTCCAATTTGTACCAGTGAATAGGTTGTTTGGGTTTTTATTTTGTGCAAACCATAAAACAATGCCAACAGGATATAATATATCAATGGTTACAGCATTTTTTGCTCGCTCCACTGTTTCCATTAATCCAATATTTTTCACAAATGCTTCTTTATCAGGGACATCTGCTCCGTTTTGATTTTTCTCTAACCGAGTATTGGCATTGTTATTTGCATTGATGGCATTTTGATTGGCGGCATTTGCCAAGTCATAGGATGTTTTCACTGCTTTGGATGTTGCAGCATGAGTTTCAATGTCGCTATTTACTGAGTTACTCAGGGTAACAAAGCCTTTATCTTCCAAGGTTGCATCAGGATGATTTCGGCTCTTGGCATGATCCTCAATCGATTCTTTTACATATTTCTGAGTTGGTACTATGACAAAATCACCTTCTTCTGAGGCGGGTGTATCAGGCTTGTTATATTGAGTATTCATATTTATTCCCTCATTTAATCAACAATGTGTATTGCTAATTCAGCCAAGGAAACTAATTTGAAAATATCCTGGGCGATATGAAGGCGGTGGCTACTTCTCCGCCTGTGAACATCAATAAAATGGGTTCATCAATACTGGAGAGTGCATAAGTTCGGTTGGTTGTTGTTTATAGACTCAGAGAGTTGCATATTTGCGATGTCAGAATGACATGGAATGGCAGACAGGACATTAATAAAATCTATCCCTCTATGGCTAATAATGCTTTGTGTTAAAAGGGGGTAATACTTCCCCTTAACTTCTTACTTTCATTCATCTCTGTCCTTGTTACAGAATTAGCTAAAATCAAGTGGTTACTGCAACTCATTGATAGATAGTATTTCCTGCATGGTGCAGATTTAAATATCACTGCATATGTAGATACGGGATTATCCCGCATACAAAAAGATGGTTCGCCGATCTCCACTTCTTTATTAAAAAGCACTCACCTATCAAATACCATCAAAAAATTTGAATGAAAAATACACTGTTTATTTGTATGGAAAGAAGGCTGTTTTGCTGGCGGGATTTGATCTGGTTATTTAAATTAATAATAAATAATGATTTTATTAATTATTTATTGGTCAGTTACTACCAAACTTACTACCAAAAATATTTGTGATTGCTTTTTGACCGGGGAGGGGGTTGGCTATGTATATTCATATTTATAAACAGTATTTTTATGTGTCCCGCTGTCCCTTATGTATTTATATAAATATAAAAATATTATATTTATTATATATTTATATATATTTTAAAAAGTACTTGTTCAGTAAAAACTAGGGACAAGGGCGGGACAGTACCTAATATATGCGTCCCAACGTTTCAATAAAGTCCTCCCCGGAAATGAGCAACACTTTCCGCCTACTGTAAATCGCCGTGGAGCTAACGCCAAATTTGTTGGTAGAGTTAAGCAGAAATTCTTGCTTAGATCTGGAAGCGAAAAATTTCTATAAGCGCGTCTCTCTTCTTCATCCGCTCTGGATTTTTCGCCGGACTTAGCGTCTTGGTTTTAGACTCCAGTAGTTTGATGTAGTTTAGGAATGGTTAATATTTTTCTGTAGTTTTGCGTAGTATATGTGAAAAAAATTGAATGATTAGGCCCCCCCGCACTCTTGCTAGCGCATAGCTTCATTGAATCGTTCGGTGGTGTGCTTTGCCCTCGGAGATGCTCCAATTTTTGAATTATTAGTATAAACATGTAGTTAATTGTAGCTCAGTATTGAGCCACGGGCAGTGTGCTGATTCTCACGATTCGTTATAATTAAACTTAATCAGAGGGTAAGGCAGGATTTCGCCTTATATATCAGTTCACTGGCTTATCCCATCCAAGCTTTTTAAGTTCTGCTTTCAAGAAATCATAAGCAATTACGACGTCTCTTTCATTTGCATGCCGTTCGCAATAAATCGAATAGGCCCCTACCGGGGAAAAACGCTGTTTGTAGAAAAAGTATTTTGTCAGAGGATGCTTCTTTTCAGCGTAGATAGGTTTATCAGGGCAATTATATTGCTCGTCCATCCAAGATATAAATTGATCTACAGTCTGGTCATAGATTTTTTTGTCAATTTCTAACCAGTAATGATGTACTCTCTTTTTTCTATCACTACCTAATACAATTTTAATATCGGCATCGGGAAAAAATTGCTGTGCAACCATACCGAAGAATACAGAAGCTCCCTGACAAGAGTTAATCGGGAAGCTATAAAAGAAAGGAATGCCCATATCATTTATTTTTTGGTGTTCTTGTTCGAATATTGTTCGAATATCAGACGCTAATTTAACAAGTCCGTTTTGCATGGTTTGTAATCGATATTATTTAGTTTATAGAAGGGTGAGTGCTTAGTTTATCAGGCTCAGTTTTGAGGGGGAAATACTACGAGCACAGGGAAAAATTCCCAGCTACCGATATACCGGCAGTTAAAAATAAGAGGGCTTTTGATTCTACCGAATCGGTATAATCAAACAGAATCAGATGGTTGGAATTTCAACCATCATTACTACTCAAAAGATGATGGAAAAAACCATCATCATAAAAACCAAGCAGCTAGCTATTTGATGACGCAAATTTGCGTCATCCCTTACCTGTCAATCAACCGAACTATATAACCACTTGATTTATAAGGTAGACAAAATCTGCGCTACGGATATAATCGAATGAGACACTCCCCGTAACTCATTGATAAGACTTAATTCTAGCAAATCGTGAGAATTGAAAACCTTTTAAAATCATTATCATCCAAATTTTGACTATTAATTACTTCCCCTCAAATTGAGGAAAAGCCAGATGGTGAAAATCGTGACCATGCACCCAATCATTTGATTTATCTGGTAAAGAAAATTTGTGCTACGGTTTTTACCCCATTTCCTCTTATCCACCCGCGATGCTAATATGTACTATCTGGCTGGTACACTTCGAGCGGATAAAAAATCATGCACCGAGACACGCAAAAGATACTATTGCATTGGGGCCCGGTGGGTAGCGCAAGGCAGAGTTAACATTGGCTGGAAGTCTGTTTCTGCGGGGTTTAGAGACGCGGTGACTTATACCGGCAGCAATAAGCTATCGTGCAGTGACGAGGACGGCATGATCATTGATAGCTGCGTTGCTAAGCTGCGTAACGTAGGCATGGCTCAGGAATGCGATTTTATCGAGCACCACTACGTTAGCGGGGTGTCGAAACGTGCAATTGGCCGCAAGTTTAAGATCAGTGAAAGCGAGGTCAGAAAGCGAATGCTGGTGGCCGAAAGTTTTATCTTGGGGTGTCTTGAGATCCTGGAGGAACCCTTAGAAATTGACCTCATTTACGGCTTCCATGGTAACTATGCAAAAAAGCACAGTTTAGTATTAAACGCCCAGTTATAAAAAGCTTCTCATCTACCCGATAACCTGCGCGAACGGCTACCGCCATATTTGGCGGTAGGGTTAATTTGTCCAGTAAGGCTAAGGCGAGATTCTGCCTTAGGGTAGGGAGAATACGCGGGTATTTTTGATTACGTTCTATGGGGCATAGCGATCGGTTGCTGGTTTTATTACCCGACCATCATCTTCAACAAAATTCTGATAGACAGCGATAGAGCTATCAGAAAGTGCAAAATACGAAATCGTCTCCCCTTCTGATGCTATTGAAACAATATAACCTCGGGAATCTGAACGACTCCAAGATTCATTATCGCCCGGTTGAATATCAAACCAACCATCACCTGCTCCGGATTCAGTACTCCATCTGTTGACACTAACTGAAATAATATAAATAGTGTTATTCGTTACTATCATGATACCCCCCTATATTTTAATAAAATATAAAATATAAAATATAAAATATAAAATATAAAATATAAAATATAAAATATAAAATATAAAATATAAAATATAAAAGTAGAAATTTTATCGTCATGAAAAAACAAAATTATAGGTACAGGCATCATTATTCTTACTTTTAATAAAGTAAAACAACAACAATAAAGATAAACAGCTTATCATATTAACTACCGACATTACGGGGTAGTTCTCCAAATTCCACCAACTCACAGGGTACAAACTCAGGTATGACGGGCAATACAAAGTCCTTCTTTAGGGCTTAGCCCACAGGTGGAGTTAACTCATTGATAAGTATCAAATACCCTAAAACGAGGAGTTTGGATAAGCGAAAATTGCCAACTTATCCCATTGGGGTAAGTTAATAATAATAATCAGTTTGTTATGTGTAATTCCGCGGACTGAATGCCGACTTGCGCCAATGGCGTTTACCGAAAATATCAAAGAGTTAGGTTTATGTACGGAATAGAAATAAGCCTGTGAACTAATAGGCACATTACAAATATGCAGTCTGGGTATAAGATGGCTCAAATCTGAGTCATCATAAAAATCAGCATGTTAACCGTAGTCCAAATCTGGTTTACGAGAAAGAACAATAAGTTAACTGCCGTTTTTTAAGGGCAAAGCTAGTGAGCTGTTTGTTTCCCCGAAATGGGGGAATCAAAGGATGAATATCGAACAGTTAGCCGTAAATCAGATTTGATTTACGAAGAAGAGCAATCGGTTAACCGTAAAGCAAATATGCTTTACAAAGAAGAACAATCAGTTAACTGCATCATCGTTAAGGAGTTTGGCTCTCGCCCAGCTTCCCCTAATGGGGATTCTCAAAATTATCAATGGTTTAGCGTTAATTCCGGTGAATCGCCGGAATCGACCTAATTCACTGGAATATAGAGCTTGTTCAGAGTCTTTACTCAAGCCCCTTTTAAAACCCTTTACATTAGGCAAAACCTCAACATACACTAACCCTAACCTTTTTGACGTAAACTAAACACACAGTGAATGGGGGGGTTAAAGATGTCGTTATTAGATGCTGATGAATTTGGAGGAAATTGGGTATTTCGTTTCAATCAAACTCTAAATTTTCCCCTTAAGTTCTCTTCGACTACGCAAAATGGCGCCTGTAGTAGTTTGGTAATGGCGTGGGTAAAGATGCACAAATCAGGAAAGTCTCACCTATTCCCCGGAAATATAAAGCTCCCTAGTTATATAAAAATAGTTGAAAACCTTAAAGCTAAGAGCATGGATGGCCTGCAATTTCTTAGTGAAAACGGGTTGTTTTCTGGGTATGTACGCCGCTATGGGGGGAACGATTTTGCAAAAAACTTAGCCACAATCCCTGAAGGTTATGAAGCTTTGGCATATGGAGATCATGCTATTGGTCTAGCGGTAACTGCTCATGGGGTTGATTGTTTCGACCCCAATTTTGGTTGCGTCCATTTCCCGACACGTGAAGATTTTATAACATGGTTTGAAGAAAGATATTGGCCTAACCGTGATGGAATAGGGACGATGGCGAGGCCATGCCATTACATTCTTGGGTACCTAATTGTATCGGCCTAAAAACCATGAGTGCACATCACCGCTAGGCTGCATATCTACCCCCTGCCCGTAAATCCACCAGCAAAGTGATTCCGACGTTTCGACGGAATTAAGTTAATTCAGCAAGTTACTCCATGCGCAGCGCTGAACCAAGCTGTAAATTCGCAGCTTGCTTATGCATTAAATTAGCGGTGCAGCTTTTAACCCCGCTGCCGTTCTCCCTCTTTGCCCGGCTTCCCCCATTGGGGGTTACCGAAATTATCAATGCGTTAGCGTTAACTCACCTTAGTTTGTTGATAAGGTTCAACTGTTCTATTCCAGAACAATTAGAATTTGGACAAATACCACCAACTATAGCAAAATGATAATCGATGAGGCTATCTCGACGGAGAGAAAAGCGGTGCGCCTTACCGTCTGCCTCATCACCTCCCTTGTTAAGGCACAACGTTATAAGGCGGACGTGATGAGTAAACTTAATTTAACCCTCCCATACTACCCTCTGGCTTTAGCTGCGAAAGAACTTCAAAAGGAAGAAATTGAATTATTACTTTTGGCTCAGGAAGGAAATATCACTTTTTATGAGTATCCCGATCCTACTGGAGGAATGTTGGACTGGGAGAGCTTATCTGCTTTCGATATAGGTTGTATGATCTCTTAAAGATAAAAAGGCCGGGCAAGTATACCGAGATTATGTTGATAACGTTCTTGTACAGGAGCATGATTTAGTTCTACCCAAGGACGAAGTAATTAAAGCCTATAAAATATTTAACTCTCTTCCTTTAGATAATATTTCAGAAAAACCAGCCCCTAAAATTCATACAACCGTAAAGCAATGTAAATTTATTGTTGAATTACTTAAATCTCATGGGCTGACTGATAATGATTTTAAAGGAAGCATAGAGGGATTAAGACAAAAAATAGCCAATAAAATACCCGAAATTGATGGCCTTGATATCGATAATAAAACGCTCATTGTCTGGTTGAAGAAAGCTGATGTTAGATAACGGAGTTTTTCAAAACTCCACGGAATTTTCTAAAACTCCGCCGAATCCCCTCCGTAAAATTTTAACCTTCCTCTCGTACTGTCTAACAGCAACCGAGGAAGGCTATTATTTATGCAACACACTTTTATCAAATTACCCGAAGTATGTCGCCGTACTGGTCTGGGTAAATCGACCATCTATAAATATATTTCAGAAGGGAATTTCCCCAGGCAGATAAAGACCGGCTCCCGTGCTTCCGCGTTCATCGAAAGCGAAGTTGATGGATGGATTAACCGCCGCATCATTGCTTCCCGCAGGGAGGCAAGCAATGGCTAATATGTCTCATCCTGCCCGGCAATTCACAGCACCGGATAAAAATTGCTTGCCTTTGCTGGTGGGCTTTGGCTGCAGTGACCCTGCACCAGCAAAAGCAGGTGTCAGGATTGGAACCCTGAATAAACAGCAAGCGGCGAAACATGACGCGCCAAGCGTCTTTTTTTGTGCCATAGCATCACAGCACCTTTCATCTAAGGCATTCTTCGTCTATATGTATTCAATGGTGATGCTGGCAGGGCAGCCTTCCGGCTGGCTGGTTCCCGTTTGCACCAGTAGTTCCAACCCTGTCAGCGTCACCGCCCCCATAGAGCTTGGAACCTCTCGCGGTGACTCCTTTGTTAAGCAAACGGAGATCGCAACTATGGCACTATCCCTACCCAAACTCACTTCAAATTCGTGTTCTTGAGCGTTAAACGTGCAGACTTAGCCGCAACACCCAGCCGTATAGAGGCGATTGCTCAAGATGAGCACTGCGCCCGTTCTGTCCTTTCCCGTGATTTTGTCTTGCTCTTCGCCGGCCGCCTGCCAGTACAGGAGGTGCGCTATGTCTGATCGTTCCTTAGCAAATATCTATGCCCATCCTGCCGACGTCATGGAGCCTCTCGCGGCATTTCTTAAGGCCGTGGAGTTCTTACGGTTAGATCCTGGGGCAAGGGATATCGAAGCCGACTTACTGGCTTATGCTCAGCAACTCTTACAACTGTATACCAATGAAGCCAAAAACGATTACGGGAACGCAGAGCCACACGTTACCCATGCTAATGAGGTGCAATATGCTTGATTACAGAACGGTTATTGAAAACGGCATTGTGACGCTTTATTGCCAGCAAGAAAACGAGCAAGAACAGATCGTTATTTCCCTGCCCGCTACTGCCATTTTAGACCGAGTTGATAGCGGTGAATAGGACGAGCAAACAAGGATAGCGTTACAACTACTCATGGCATGGCTAAAACGCTTCCCGTTGGGCAACCTGTAGACGACATTCGTTTCTTTCGCTGGGCGGTGGCGCATGTATGGGTTACTGAGCAAAAGGAAAAGCATAACGGCAGAGCCATTTTTAAACTGGAGAATTCCCCTATTGTTTTCCCCCTTTTCTTATCTATTGAGCGCTCAGCACTGGCAAATAACATTGAAGGCGCATTGATTGAGCGTTTTGGTCACGAGCAGGGGATAGAAAACGCGATGATTTTCTATCAAGAGATGATGACCCCATCCCCTGAGTACGGATTAGCGCTTTCTGACTTTGGTAAAGAAGTGCTTACCGAACTACACCGTAGCTTTATCGAAGAGGATATACCTCAGATGGCTTTCAATAAGCCGGAGGTTTTGCACTGATGAACAGAACAACACGAAAGAAGAAAAGTATGCCGCGTAAACAGTTAAAAGACTTTTCCAACTCGATAAAAGCCCAAGAGCTGCGTTTGCCCCCTACGGCAAAGGCAGACTTTGATTGGTTCATTAAGAACTCTAATTGTCGTTACTATTTACGTGAACCGTTCGCCGGAGAGTATGAAGATGGTGAAACGCCTGCGCCTTATCGTTGGTACACACTGGTGCATCTGATAATTGATCAAGATCCTGTGGTGTATATCTCCAGCGATGGGGGAAGAAGCGCTCGATCGGCGCATTTTATACAGGTGGGGCATATTCCTGTAACTTGCTCGCCCATTGATAGTGATTTTCTTACCCAGTTACTTTCCTATCAGGCCACGGAAAAAGGACAAACGACTTTAGAATTTCTATGGGCTGATGGACTGTTAAAAATGGGAATTGTGGGTGGCGGCGGTGGGGTCAAGAAATGACGGAAGTAAAACTCTCACATTTCCCCGGAATAATAGCAACGATGTAACGAATTATATACTCGCCCTCTGTATTGCACTATTACAGTCTGCACATGCAGAGGGCTTATTTGTTATTTCGTTAGTGATTATGTTGCTTGCGTTTATATCCGTTTATGACCGTTTATGGTTGGGGAATACGCAATGAGTATTAATGAATCGATGCTAACGAAAAAAGAAGTTAAAGCGGCGCTGCACTATAAATCTGATAGTGGTTTTCATGAGTTTTTAAAAAGAACCCCCAGTTTCCCTAAACCTGTGAAATTGGGATTAAGGCGTGTTGGCTGGGCGGCAAGTGAAGTTAATGAATATATAGCGTCTCGTCTTAATACCCGTGAACAGGGGGATAAATAACATGGCTAAAAATAGATTTTCATGTTCTAAAAATGACCATATCGCCATTATGCAAAGATGTAATTCCATTAAAGGAAATACACTTCCGGCTGATTTAACTAATCAGCGTGATTACGGTGGACTGGTATTTGTTGACGAGGCTTATGTTAATCGCGCTATGCGTCTTCGTGTTGCCGCCGCAGAGCGTCGGGAAAATAAAAGGAGCCGGTAATAATGGCAGGTAAAATTTATTATTCCCGTGGACGGGATGTATTCGATATCACCCCTGAACAACGATGCGCAGAAAATGAAGATGAGTTTATTGATCAGCTAATGGCTGATACGGCGGTTGCTAAAGGTAAACAGTATTTTTGTGCAGCAATGGAACAAGGGGAACACCCAAGAGGTCAAGACCCAAAAGAAAAATACCCTGAGAAGTTTCAGGGTATAAAGAATTGGAGGCTTGCAGCATTAGCGGCTAAACGCCGCTTTGTATCATTTGATTGCGATAGTTTTGATAGCCGTGAAACATTTGAAGCTTTAATAAATTACTTACAACAGCGGTATAAAGGTGTGCTCTATACAACTTTCAATTATACCGCAGATGCTCCGCGTTGTCGTTTTATTATCCTACTTGATTCAGAGGTAGATCGCACTGCTGGTAATCATATTTGCCGGATAATAGCCAGTGAAATAGAAACGGCGATACAACAAATCGCAGAAGATGATTTGGTCAACGAATGGATGCCTGTCATTGGGTGGGATGATTCTGTATATCGTGCGGAACAGCAATGCTATTTGCCAATAGTTAATGCTATCTGTCGAAAAACAAAAAGCGGGGATGAGGTTACTGATGCAATCATTCACCGTTTAAATGGCGAATTAGCAGACGTAGCGCATTATCTTGAGATGCCTCCATTGGTACAGGAGACACCTCCTCGGCCTGTAAGACAGCATTATGATAGTGATTCTGATTTAGACCGCTGGCATGAGGTTGATCCGCACACGTTAGATGATTTACGTGATGCGCTGTTTTCACCCGCGATGCTGGCGATATCTGCGGGTGCCAGAAAAGACTGGCAGAGGGTGATTGCTGCTCTTGGCAGTTTGAAAAACACACCTTATGAAGATAATGCTTACCAGTTGGCGCTGGAATGGTCAGAAGCTGGTGGCGCGGCATTTGATGCTGTGCACTTTGAAGAAACTTGGAATTCTTCTCGGGCTGATCTTACCAATTATAAATGGATATTTTCTTACGCTTCCTCGTTGGGGTGGAATAATCCTCAGATACTTCGACCTTATTTAGCACTGGAAAAGGTCGGGTTCTATATGACCGAGGACGGACTAATGAAGAATGTTCAGGAGGGGGAAAGGTAAGACTAAAACCATTGAAGCCCGGAAAGTATCCGCGCCGTTCTCGGTGCTGGGGTTAACGCGCGATGTGTATAGCGATAACTGGGGCAAGCTGATTTCATTTAAAGACAAGGATAGGGAAACGAAGCAATTCATTGTACCCGATGAGCAGTTACATAAACCCGGTAGTGATATCCCTCCGAGGTTGGCGGGATTAGGGTTGTATATCGGTACGGGTATGAGCCGTGACTTATTGGGATATCTGAATATTGCAACGGCAAAAGAGCGCATAACCTTAGCAACTTCCACGGGCTGGTTTAATGATCACTTGTTTGTGCTGCCGGAAAGCACAATAGGCAGTTCCACTAGCAAAGTAATGTACCAACTGTCAGGCCGTAAAAAGAGTGAAAGTAGCCAGCTAGCACAATTAGGTACTCTTGAGGATTGGCAGAAACATATCAGCGCAAAATGTGCAGGTAATACACGATTAGTATTTTCTCTTTGTGTCGCTTTTGCGGCTCCTTTACTCAATATATTGGGGGTTGATGGTGGTGTATTCAGCCTGAAAGGGGCTTCAACCAAAGGTAAAAGTACGGCTCAGCATGTTGCTGCCTCTGTATGGGGGAGTGGTGCAACAACAGGCGGATATTCACACAGTTGCAATACTACCTTAGTCGGGATCGAGGTATTGGCCACAGCACATAATGATTTACCGTTAATCCTGGATGAACTGAAAAGTGTTAACCCTAAGCTGGTGGGTCAGGTTGCTTATATGCTGGCTCTTGGGCAGGGAAAGGCCCGGGGGACAAAAGATGTTACTTTGTGTGAAACGCTACAGTGGCGAACTTTGGTTCTGGCGTCAAGCGAAGACCCCTTTGAAAACTATCTTAAGGCTTCTGGGGAAAGCGTCGCCGCAGGCCAGCAAGCCCGCTTTGTGGATATTCCCGCGATAGTCAGTGATGAAAATGGGGTTTTTGATAGCCTCCACGGAGTGAGGACGGCTAAAGAATTTGCTGATTCCCTGAATACCTTAACCACGAAATACTATGGATGTGCGGGTATTGCATGGCTTGAAAAACTCACTGCTTCTTCTCGTTCGGAATTGGTTGACCGCCTGCGAGAGTTAATCACTCAATTTAAGGCAAAATTTAGGCCAGAAGAAGCAGAATCTCAATTAGACCGGGTATTAGAACGGTTTGCGCTTTGTGCTGCTGCGGGTGAGCTGGCTACTGAATGGGGAATTACAGGCTGGGGTACCGAGGAATCGTTGTGCTGTGTTGGTGAGTGTTTCAACGCCTATGTAAATGAGCGTGGTACTACTGGCGATTTGGAGGCGGTAAACGGTAAGGAGAAATTGTGTTCTTATCTCAGTACATATGGTGAATCGCGCTTTCGTTCTTCCTCTAATAGCGGCGGGAATATGCCAATATTTGATGGGTATATCACATCATTAACGGGGGAATCTATTGATTTAGCTGATTTCAGCAATGAAGCGATACAAGAGGATAATCGTCCTTTGTCTAGTGTTTATTGGGTCACGCCAGAAGCATTGAAAGAACGTGCTTTGGAAGGCTGTAATTTTGATATAACAATTGCAGACTTACACAAAAAAGGTGTACTTGTTGGGGTAACAGAGGAAATAGCCAAGAATGGTAAACCTCGTACCGTTTATAACCCTAAGAAACGTGCCCCTCTTGGGTATAAAGATCAGCGCAGGTTTTACCGGATAGACGCAGACAAACTGTTTGAATAATGAAAGAGCCGGAGCAATCCGGCTTATTTGTTTTTACTTGCTCGTTTTCCTATTGTGAGATGTGATACCCATCTATAGATGGTTCTGTTATCTTCCATTTGTGGTCTTTGCGTACCACATTTATTTATGGGATGTAGGCGAGTGTAATTATAAGTGCCTTTGGGGTTATTGGTAATAAATGTAATATATTCAGCATAAACTGATTCGGCTAACTCTTCTTTGCCAATTGTATAGTCTCGGGATTTTATGATGTCTTCTGCCATTTGTTGCATTGGGCTTTAAGTGCACCATCTCGTTGTGCACTTCTGATCTTTCCCGCTTTCCGTCGAACTTCTTTGATAGTCAGATCGTCAAAGTCACTTCTCAATGTGCGGGTATACTGTTCTTGTGCCAGCGTAGCAAAGACGAAGTTAGATGCGGCTAGATGATATGAGACGTTATCAGATTCCTCGGTTAGTCCCCATCCCATATCGCGCATGCACCTACCAGTAAGTCATTTTTACTACTGTTTGCCAGCGTTTCGATTATAGAATAGTTCCAAACATCACTACCCGGTTTGCATAGTTCTTTTATGGCTTCAATTGGGGAGTAAATCAAATCCCATACACTGAGTTTGAACAACGCAGCTTCTCGTTCAGCATCGGTTAATTTAGCTACTTGTTCAGTACACCAGTATACCGAGGAGTAAGGATATAAGCCGTTCTCATAACTGATAGTGTAGTGACTGAGCGCTATATGTACATGCTCAAGGGTAAAGAGATTATCCGACACAATCACTCCCTACGATGCGTAACCCTTTAACGCTTCCAGCTACCGTTAAATCACCCATTGCAGCCCCTTTTACATATAGTCCCCACCAGTCCATCATAACCTTGCGTTGTTCTAAATAGGTGGCCCGGTTATACGCTGCCCGGACAGAGTTCTTTTCCCCGTGAGCCAGCACCGCTTCTATCGCATCGGGCATAAAGCCTTGCTCATTTAATGCTGTACTGATAATCGAACGGATGCCATGAGCAGTAAGGATATCTTGATACCCCATGCGCTTTAGCGCCATATTTGCCGTTTGGCTGCTCATATGGGTATTTGGAGTAGATCTATGAGGAAAGACAAATTCTCTATGTCCACTGATAGGCTTCATAACTTCAAGAATATCTAAAGCCGGTTGGCATAAAGGCACTGTGTGAGGGCGATCCATTTTCATGGTTTCCGCTGGCACATTCCAGACTCTGTTTTCAAAGTCTATTTCAGACCAACGGGCTTTTACCGCTTCTCCCGGACGCATAGCGGTTAATAATTGCCACTCAATCACTAAACGTGTTTGCCGTTCTATTCTTGCAATGGATAGTGCTTGCATTAATCCGGGGAGTTCTTCGGGTCGAATGGTAGGGTTATGTTTTTTCTTTGGCTTGGGGAATGCTTTGCTTACAGTGGTAAAAGGGTTGGCATCAATAACACCTAAATTCATGGCGTAGTCGATGATCTCTACCGTTCGTTGGGTCAGCCGTTTGATAGTTTCCAAATTACCCCTTGCTTCGATAGGCTTGAGCACTTCCACCAGCATAGGTGCTTTCAGATTTGATATCGGTATTTCGCCAAGTTTGGGGAAAATATCTTTTTCCAATGAGCGCCAGATATCTTTAGCGTAATCCTCGCTGACAGTGGTTTTTTTCACTTCGAACCAGCGGGAAGCAATATTCTTTAAGGTGTTGCCATTCTCTTCCTGCATTGCGGCTGCTTGCTGTTTACGCCAATCAACAGGATCAATATCTTTAGCCAGCATTGCTTTTGCTTCGTCTTTGAGTCGGCGAGCGTCTGCCAGCTTAACAGAGGGATATTCACCAAATGCAATCATCGTGCGCTTTTGGGTGAATGGTTTGTAGTATCTGAAGTACCAAAGCTTAATACCTAATGCTTTAACGAGGAGTTCTAAATTATCCCCGTCACGATAGATCGTATCTTTGGGCTTACCAGTTTTGCTATCAAGATTGGCTTTGGCATTGGATACCGTTGTAGGGGAAAGCGGTGTTATCTTTTTTGGCATCGGGCACCTCTAACCGTAGTAGTAAGTGTTCTATGTGGCAGTAGTAAGCATTTATTGGTGTAGTTGGGTTGTTACTACTAACTTTTTACCTCTTTAGCCTGTACTGTGTCCCTCCGGCGGCCTAGTGTCCTTATTGATATTTTTGTTTAAAATCAAATAATTAAACCTAATTTTTCAAGTTTTGGGACGTGTTCCAAAACATGGTCGGGACAAGGTTTTTAGGGTTTTTTATTTTAAATATCATATGGTTAAGTGTTTAGGGACGGCGGGGCGTCATTTTTTTGCGAAAAACTTAACTATATATGTGTTTCTCTTGGACACTTGGACATTTACGTTTTGGTAGTAAGTGTTTTAGTAGTGTAGACGACTTACTACCAAACATACTAATAAAATTATCGAGTTATAACGATACTTAACGAATACTAACGGGCAATAAAAAAGCCCTAAGTCTTTATGATTTAGGGCTTTTTCTTGGGTTTTAGGTGTATTCCGATGATATCCGAATACTAAATTGGTGGAGCTGGCGGGATTTGAACCCGCGTCCGAAATTCCTACATCCTCGGTACTACATGCTTAGTCTAGTCTTTACATTCGCTTGCCAGCTGCGGACAGACACGCCACTAACAAACTAGCCTGATTGGATTTAACGCTTCAACCCCAGGCAGGGCATCCACGCGATCTCTTTTTGGTTTGACCTCTCTTGATCCCCGTCCTAAGAGCGGAGGCTAGGGAGAGAGGGCTCTGCGCAGGTTATTAAGCTGCTAGGGCGTAGTTTTCGTCGTTTGCGACTATTGTTTTGCGGCTTTTTACGAGGCCAACCGCCCCTCGGCATGCACCTTGGGTTTCGCAAATCCCGTCGAATCCAGAATCAGCCCCAAGTATGTTAAAAGCAAGTATATCAGAATATTGGGCGGCAATGCCAGTGATTAACGCCCTGAATTCTTCATAATTCGCTCTTTATCTAATTTCCACTCACGTTCTTTGATATCTGAACGTTTATCATGCGCTTTTTTACCTTTTGCAACACCGATTTTGACTTTGCTCCAAGCATTTTTCCAATACATGGAAAGCGCAACGATGGTATAACCTTCGCGATTGATTCGACCATACAGTGAATCAAGCTCACGTTTGTTAAGCAGTAATTTGCGTGACCGTGTCGGATCACAAACTACATGGGAAGAAGCAACATTCAATGGCGTGATTGTGGCACCAAAAAGATAAGCGTCACCATCTTTGAGCAAAACATAACTCTCACTGATGTTAGCCTTGCCAGCGCGCAGTGATTTGACTTCCCAACCTTGTAGGGATAAGCCCGCTTCGAATTCTTCTTCGATGAAGTATTCATGGCGGGCTCGCTTATTCATGGCAATTGTTGCCGAACCGGGTTTGTGTGCTTTTTTCTTTGTCATAATGCGTTGTATTATACTGGATGCGTTAGTGAAAGAAATCTCTTCTGCATGATATTTAGCGATAAGTGCACATTTATTGTTCTAAATGTCATCAGGTTTTTATTTAACCACATTTAAATGATACTATTCAGCGCTGTTACGTTTTACAGGAAATGATATGCCACAGATTAATCGCTCTGCGCTAGTGCCTTACAGCGTGGAACAAATGTATAAATTGGTCAATGATGTGACGTCTTATCCAGATTTTTTACCTGGATGTGTGGGTAGCCGTGTAATAAGCAGCAGTAATAATGAAATGACGGCTTCTGTTGAGGTCGCTAAAGCAGGGATCAGTAAGACGTTCGTAACGCGTAATACGTTATTTGATAATGAAAGTATCAGGATGCAGCTTGTCGATGGGCCTTTTCGTAAATTGATGGGAGGCTGGCATTTTACTCCGCTCAGTGAGGATGCCTGCAAAGTTGAGTTACATCTCGATTTTGAATTTACCAATAAGTTGATTGAATTGGCTTTTGGTAAGGTGTTTAAGGAATTGGCCGGTAATATGGTTCAGGCGTTTACCCAACGCGCACGTGAGGTTTATAGTGTCTGAGATCAATATCGAAGTCGTTTATGCTCTGCCTGAACGGCAATATCTGTGTAATGTGAAAGTGCCGCAAGGAGCAACGGTCGAACAGGCGATTGTTGCGTCTGGTCTTTTGACATTACGTAATGATATCGATTTGACCAAGAATAAGATCGGCATTTATAGCCGCCCAACCAAATTAACTGATACGTTGGAAGAGGGAGATCGTGTAGAGATTTATCGCCCTCTAATTGCTGATCCAAAAGAAATGCGTCGTAAGCGCGCAGAACGCGCTAAAAATAATGCTCAACAATAACTATTTATTCGCCAGATATCTACTGGCGAATAAATAAAATCCACATCTCACTGATTCTCTGGCAGTGACTTTTCATTCTTGATATCCGTCAGCACACCTTTGCTATCAAAGCTAAGTGTCAGTGTTTCCTGAGACGCTTTTTCATGGCCAGGCTGTTGACGGAATATGTAATACCAAGTTTGACTTCCAAACGGATCGGTCAGCATTGGTGTTCCCAAAGTGTAAGCGACTTGCTGTTGGGTCATTCCCTTCTGGACTTTTGATACCGCTGCCGGCGTCAGGTAATTCCCTTGATTAATATCAGGATGATAAACAATTCGCTCAAACATGGAGCAACCCGCAGTCAGCATAACAAGCGATACAGTAGCGGCAGTCAATAATTTACAGCGCATAGTAATTACATTCCTTTAGGAGTTAAGCCGTCGATAATAATAAACATTGAAGAGATTGAAAACCTCTACACGTTTACCTATGACTTCAATTATACAAAAAAGTTGTATTAATTTATGCCGCTAACAGCTCTTTTGCATTGGCCAGAGTATTTTTCGTAACCTCACTTCCTGCCAGAAGCCGCGCCAATTCTTGGAGTCGGGCTTTTTTATCCAATAGTTGCATTTGGGTTTCTGTTTCTTCCCCATCGGTCTGCTTGCTAACGTAAAAGTGTTGATGCCCACATCCTGCAACTTGCGGTAAGTGGGTGACACACATGACTTGTGTCGATTCTCCCAATTCGCGCAGCAAGCGACCAACAATTCCCGCTGTTGGGCCACTGATGCCCACATCAACTTCGTCGAAAATCAGTGCTGGTGTTTCCATTTTCTTCGCTGTAATAACCTGAATAGCCAGTGCAATACGGGAGAGTTCACCACCTGATGCCACTTTTGCCAGTGATTGGTGAGGTTGACCGGGGTTGGTTGTGACATTGAATTCAACCTTGCTGGCACCATCGATATTTAAATGTTCAGGTTCAAAAGTGATATCAATAGTAAAACGACCATGGGGCATCGAAAGCTGATGCATGCTGTTTGTTATCAGCTGGCTTAATTCTACAGCGTATTTCTGGCGAACATGATGCAGTTTTTCTGCCACAGTGAGTGCTTGCTGGTAGTGCTGGCTGACAAGTTCACTGAGATGGGCACAATCATCTTCTTGTTGGGATAACTTATGCTGTTCTTCCAACAGTTGTTGGTGCAGGTTTGGTAACTCTTCTGGAGAAACATGATGTTTGCGGGCCATGCTGATTTGCTGGGAGATTTTCTGTTCCAGTTCGAATAAACGGTTAGGATCCAATTCCAGTTGATCGCTGTAATGACGCAATTCATCACTGACTTCGTTAATTTGGATAGCCGCTTCTTCCAGCATGTTAAGCAGTTCATTGAGTTTGTGATCCATGCTGGCAAGTTCTGTCAGTTCATTTCGCGCATAGCTGAGGAGGCTGACAATGTTCTGTTCATCATTATCGCTTAAGATCTGGAGAACGTTCTGACTGACGGATAGGAACTGCCCGCAGTTTGCCAGCCGTTTATATTCGCTATCCTGTTCTTGATAATCGCCTTGTTGTGGTGACAGTTCGTTCAGTTCTTTCAGATGATATTCCAGCAATTGCTGACGTGAACGACGTTCAAGGGCTTGTTGTTGGAATTGGGAAAGGGCCTGGCAGCTCTGGCGCCATTGTTGGTAAGCCTGTTTCATTTCATGCTGAAGTTCAAAATCGCCCGTGTAAATATCCAATAAACGCCTTTGGTGACGATTTTCTAACAGTAATTGATGAGCATGTTGCCCGTGGATCTGAATCAAATGTGAGCCCAATTCACGTAACTGAGAAAGTGGCACGGCAGTACCGTTGATAAAGCCGCGAGAGCGCCCATCAGCGGCAATTGTGCGACGCAGTAGGCACTCATTGTCATCATCAAAACTGCCATCAAGCTGGTGGTCTTCGAGCCATTTACGGGCAGAGGGGGCATCTGCCAGTGAAAAACGGGCACAAAGATCAGTACGTGGAGCACCCGTGCGAACCATATTGGCTTCGCCACGATTGCCGAGACATAAACCCAACGCATCAATCGCGATAGATTTACCGGCCCCGGTTTCCCCAGTGATTGCCGTCATTCCTGAACGGAAATCGATCTCTAGTTCGCGAACGATAGCAAAATTATTAATGGTCAACTGAGTTAGCATTGTGCTCCTCCTGCTTTTTACTGTATAAAAACACGCACTGTGTATAAAAACATGATCCTGTGCATAAAAACATGTCTGTACTTTCATACAGTATAAACTGGTTTTTTATACAGTAAAGTAGGGAGCTTCATTTTTAGAACATTTTTTTCGACCAGCCTAGTTTTGTGCTTAGTGTGTTGAAGTAGTTGTAATCTTTCGGATGAATTAAGTGCAGATTATATTCACTGCGTTTGATAATCACTTCTTCACCATCTTGGATCGGCAGGACGATCTGGCTGTCACAGCTTACTTCGTAGTCACTGCTGTTTTGAGAAAACTTCAGGCGAATGCTGCTTTCACTGCTGATTACGAGGGGACGAGCCGAGAGAGAGTGTGGAAACATTGGCACCAGCACGATGGCATCCAAGTTTGGCGTTAATATTGGCCCCCCGGCAGACAACGAATAGGCGGTGGAACCGGTAGGTGTTGCTATGATTAAGCCATCTGAACGTTGGGAAAAGGCAAAGCGTTCATCAATATAAACTTCAAACTCAATCATATGGGCAACCTTGCCCGGATGTAACACGACTTCGTTTAGTGCGGTGCTACGCCGAGATCTTTGCCCTTTTTTTGTGACCTGAGCTTCGAGCAGAAAGCGTTTTTCGTCCCGATATTCGCCATCCAGAACGTCGGCGAGCTGTTGTAAAGCATTATCGGGATCTAAATCAGTCAGAAAGCCTAAATTGCCCCGGTTGATACCAATGACTTTGATGTCATAGCGTGATAGCACTCTGGCGGCACCGAGCATGTTGCCATCTCCACCTACAACAATCACCAGATCAGCGATTTTACCGATTTCTGTCAGCCCTCCAGTCTGGGCATCTTTTAAATCAATGTCCTTCGCAACCTGTCTGTCGACAATGACGCAATAGCCTTTAGATACCAGCCAATGGTAAAGCATTTCATGGGTGGCCAGTGCTTCAGGGTGACGTGGACGGCCGACAATACCGATGCATTTGAATTCATTATTCATTGCTGTTATTTCCTTCAACATATGGTTTTGCCCTCACAATATGATGTGTTCCCTTGAATCCCGCGTTTTGATCCCCATAATAATCGGGAATGGCGAAGATAATACAAAATACGCGGAGATATTCATGAGTAGTAAAGACCAAAAAGTACCTGACGAGCAAGTCTCAGAAAATACAGAAAATGTATTAGAGCAACAAATGAATGCAGAAAAGGCAGATGCGCCAGAGACTGAAAATGTTGTTGACCCGCGTGTTGCTGAGTTGGAAGAACAACTGAAACAGGCTCAGGTTAACGAACGCGATGCTATGCTGCGTGCTCGTGCTGAAGTGGAAAATATTCGCCGTCGTACCGAGCAGGATGTAGAAAAGGCACATAAATTTGCATTGGAAAAATTTGCCAATGAACTCCTGCCAGTTATCGACAATCTGGAACGAGCACTAGATGTAGCCGATCGTGCCAATGAAGCGCTACAACCTATGATTGAAGGCATTGAACTGACCCTGAAATCTTTTATCGGTGCTGTGGGTAAGTTCGGCATTGAAGTTGTGAGTGACACCAATGTGCCTTTCAATCCTGAAGTGCATCAGGCAATGACCATGATGGAATCTGATCAGCATGAATCTAATCATGTTATGTTGGTAATGCAGAAAGGTTACACCTTGAATGGTCGTTTATTGCGTCCTGCAATGGTTGCCGTTTCTAAATAAAAATTACGGTATTCCGTGATGCAATGCCGCCATTATTCAAAAGGCGGCATTTTTGTGGGTAGAGTTAGGTTACTGAGGTAATTGAGGTGCCCAATCTATCGAGGACAATCCTTGTGTTTCTAACAAGGTGTTCGCTTGTGAAAAATGTTTGCAGCCTAAAAATCCGCGATGAGCAGACAAAGGTGAAGGATGCGGCGCTTTTAATACATGATGGCGCTGTGTATCAATAAAACGGCCTTTTTTCTGAGCATGAGACCCCCAAAGCAGGAAAATGACACCGTGACGATTTTCATTGATTGCAGCAATGACTTTGTCGGTGAATGTTTCCCACCCCAGATTAGCATGGGAATGTGCATTGCCACGTTCAACGGTTAGCACGGTATTGAGCAATAGTACTCCCTGTTTTGCCCAACTGATCAAGCAACCGTGATTAGGGCGAGTAAATCCAGCAATATCCGATTCCAGCTCTTTGTACATATTGACGAGAGAAGGTGGCGCAGGAATACCCGGCTGTACAGAGAAGGCTAGCCCGTGGGCTTGGTTCGGGCCGTGATAAGGATCTTGTCCCAAAATAACCACTTTTACATCGGCCAACTCGGTATAGCGGAATGCGTTGAAAACATCCTGCTGTGGCGGATAAATGGTTTTGCCAGCCTGGCGTTCATTGGCAACATAAGCCAATGTATCAACGAAATAAGGCTGTTTCTTTTCATTGCCGATGACATCGTGCCATGTGAGAGGTGAGGACATAGCCAATCCCTTTCTAGATGATTATCAGATGGGCTTAAGCTTACCGATTCCCTTGGCATAGGGAAACCCTCTGATCCCCATCCAAGCTTAATTCATAGAATTAAAATCTGTTTTTATAAATTATTTTGAAATTTATAAAAATTATTTTATGCGTTTGATGTTTAAAAAATGGATTAAAACATTGGGTTATAGTTTCATTGATAATAACCTTATAAAATTAATTGATTTCAATCAAAGAAACTTCTCATTTGTGCTGGTATACAGGAAATTAAGAAAAAATTTTGACTAAATAACCAAGATGATGATGTTGGAGGTATAAATGATTACTGGGATTCAAATTACCCAATCTGACAATGCTGCATTGATGAATTCTTTTTGGCTGTTGGATGATGAAAAAAATGAAGCGCGTTGTATCTGCGCCAAAGCAGATTACGATGAGGGCCAAATTGTTGCCAAAGATGAATTGGGGCAGTTTGAATATCGCGAAATTCCGTTGGAGGTTAAACCGACTGTGCGTGTAGAAGGGGGACAACATCTGAATGTGAATGTCCTGCGCCGCGAAACCCTGGAAGATGCGGTGAAACACCCTGAAAAATACCCTCAGCTTACCATTCGTGTATCTGGTTATGCAGTGCGTTTTAACTCATTAACCTCAGAACAGCAACGTGATGTGATTACCCGTACTTTTACAGAAATTCTGTGATTTTTTTATAAAGTCAATGGATTAAGAGGGGGCGATTAACTGCCAAATAGCTCAATAATTAGTGACCAGGCTTTTTGCGCGTCAGAGGATTTACCCCCTTGCCACTGGGCTGCAACTTAAAATCTATTGAGTTTAAATAATCTAGCAGGCAGCGAGAGGCTCAGGGCAAACGGGTCTAAATTGAACAATGGGATCAGCCGTGTGTTTTCAATTCATCAAGATAGGGGGATTGGTGGCAGTTTGTGATTTATAATCGGCTCTTTGTTAATGATAACCGTAGAAACTGCCATGAAAGCCACCCCCCTCAGCAACGCCTTTGGACATCTCACTGATCCCCGGTTTAACCGGACTAAGCAGCATTCTCTTATCGACATTCTCACAATATCGATTTGTGCGGTTATCTGCGGTTGTGAGAGTTTCAATGCCATTGAAGAATATGGAAAGTCCAAAGAAGATTGGTTCAGACAATTTCTGGATCTCCCCAATGGCATCCCCCGCCATGATACTTTTAACGATGTGATAAACCGGCTTAATCCACAAGAGTTCGGGGGCGCTTTTACCGAATGGGTGAATAGCTTAGCCAAAATATCTGCGGATATTATTGCGTTGGATGGCAAAACCATGAGGGGGACACTCGATAAAGCCAGCGGTGTTCCGGCTCTCCATTTGGTCAGCGCCTGGTCGGTGGCGAATCAGCTCTGTTTTGGTCAGGTGAAAGTCTCGGATAAATCGAACGAGATCACCGCGATCCCAAAACTTCTGGCACTACTGGATATTGAAGGTTCCCCCCTCACCCTGGGTGCCATGGGCTGCCAACACAAAATAGCCAACCAAATTGTTGAGGATAAGGCCGATTATGTGCTGGCCTTGAAAGGTAATCAGGGCGAATTTTACGACGATAACCGTGTGTGCGGGGCATAGACTGTGCAAAACCGCTTTCATCCAGATAAACAATCGGTTTGTCCGTGTGTTTATAGTGACGGATACGCTCGATAAATGCCTGACGGCGCTGAACGTCAGCGTTGGGATGTTTTAGCGTTTTTTTTGACGGTGATATTCAGCCGTTTTGCTCTTTCGCATTGATAATCATCAGGATAATTTTGGACATCAATAAGGAGCGTCTCATCACGGATTTTCGTGGGCGGTTTATCACGGGTTACACAGGGTTCTATTTTGTGACTCCAGCGAAACAGGGTACGGATAGAGATCTCAAAGTGGGCACTCGTTTGTTCGAAAGTCAACGAATGCTTGTGTTTGTATGCCAGGACTTTTTTTCGGAAAAATACCACAACAACGGAATTGAATGTGACCATGGTAAATTGAAGCGGAGCATTAATCCAGTGTTAGGTTTCAAAACGTTAAAAACAGCGTATGCGACTCTTAAAGGGATTGAAGTGATGCGGGCATTACGCAAAGGGCAAGCCGAAATATTTTATTATGGTCATCCTTTAGGCGAAGGACGTCTAGTGAATAGCGTATTTGGTCTATAACGATTTTTAATCGGAGATGATTCAAACTTACAACTTTATTTGCAACAGTGCCCTCTGTTCTGGGGCGAACAAACTGGGGAGAGCCGGATGCGATAGTCCGATAAGTCAGGTTTCTGAGGAGGGTAGCGACCGGGTAACTCGCTCAAGTTCTCTGATAAGTATGTTTAGTTGCTCATTTTATCGCTAACTGAATAAAGTGCCCCACAGTTTTTTACGCTCTCCCGACCCCTCTTCATATTTTGCTGATACATTCAGCATGGCTCACTGAAGCCGATTTAGGGAGGTGTCCATTACATTATAACTACTAATAGTTATTTAATTGAATTAGTTACATATGATATATTATAGTTAGATAATAGAATGGCTTTCCATAGAAATATGTATATTAAACTTCCAATTAATCGCATTAGCGGTAGGCTCATAGCAGGTTAAAGCCCTTTTAAGTAAAATTTAAATTTTGGTGTGGGTATATCTATCGTGAATGTGTCTAAAAAGTTTGCGTTTTTTCATTTCATTTCATTTCTATTAAGAATATTTGTTTAATTTTAATGTCATGTCTAATGTTTTTATTACGTAGTTTCCTTTTTATACCTTAGGTGTGAAATTTAATCACTAATATGAATAATATCATATAAAACCTAACCATCACGTTTTAATAACAAACTTAATTATCCCTCTCCGTGATAAATATCAATCGGATTATTTCTGTATCATTCTTTGATCTGAATTAAGCATATAAACGTATCACTATATTATTGTCTGTTATCAAATGCAGTGCCCTATTAGAAATTAGAACGATGTTTAGTTGATAGATCAAAACCTGACGCTTTGGAATTATAAAATGAATGTGCCACATAGCCACAACCCATCATTAGAGAATCCTCTTACTTCTTCTCATGAACTATCACTTAGTTCTACTCAACAAGTCGTTTGGCTTGATCAAATTCTTCATCCTGACTCCCCCAATTACAACATCAGTACATTGGTCTGTATCGATGGAGATCTGGATGAAATATTGTTCACTCAGGCGCTTGAAGCCGTTGTTTCTCGCCATGACACATTGCGCTTACGGCTTGTGGATACCCACGGATTACCTCGTCAAAAACTCGTCGATACTTTCTCAGTATCTTTAGCTGTGCACGATTTTTCACAATATGCTGATGCAGAAGCCCAAGCTGCACAGCAAATACACGCTACTTTTATACGCCCGTTCCATTTGTATGGGGAGCTGTGGCGTTCCGAGTTGCTGCGGGTCAGTGATACACGCTGGTACTGGCAATTTTGCTGTCATCATTTGATCTCAGATGGTCTGGGTTTGAGGCTGGTTATCAAAGATCTTACAGATAATTACAATCGCTTGGTCAAGGGGGAAGCATTAGCAGAAGTTGCTCCTTCCTACCTCGACTTTATTGTTGAAGATCGTACCTATCTTGACTCCAAATTACGCGCGCGCGACCTGCAATTTTGGCTGGAACGCTATGAAAAACTGCCTCCAGCCCTAATTCCGCCCTCAAATCCAGACACATCTGTCACACATAAGCCAACAAAACCCGTTCTTTGGCAATTGGATAAAACACTTTTTCAACAGATTGAAGATACAGTGGCCGCTCATGGGTTATCCGTCCTCCATTTTATGTATGCCGTTCTGGCTTGCTATTTCGCACGCAGTGCAGACGCTGAGGAGATTGTTATTGGCGTCCCAGTGCACAATCGCAGAAATGCGAAACAGAAATGTACAATGGGGATGTTCTCATCAGTTATCCCCATCGGAGTGACTGTTCATTCTGAGGATTCTTTTCTTGATGTCATGCGCAAGGCAGCAACGGAATTGCGTCGTTGCTATAAGCATCAGCGGTTGCCAATCGCAGAGATTAACCAGCACACGCAAATCAAACAGAAAACAGGACGTACTCAACTTTTTGATATCATGCTTTCGCTGGAGTTGTTCGAAACTAATGCTAGTATGCAAGGTACCGTCACAACACTTAAGCAATCATATCGTGGCGCCATGTTTCCTCTCACGATAGCTATCTACCAATACACATTTACCCACCTTGAAAACGTAAGCCAACCTGCCACAATCGAATTTAATTACGATACTAATTACCTGAGTCACGAAGAGGTTATTGCCCTTCAATCTCGTTTGGCCCTATTGGTGGAAACCGCCATCACATCTCTGGATATGCCCGTAGGAAAAGCACCGCTATTGCCAGCGGCGGAGCGCCAGCAACTACTGGTGGACTTTAATGCAACCGATGCTGACTTTCCACAACATACTCTGGTACATCAACTGTTCGAACAACAGGCTGAACGCACTCCGAATGCTATTGCAGTAGTGTTTGGAACTCACTCCCTTAGTTACGATGAACTCAACCGTCGCGCTAATCGTTTAGCGCATTACTTGCTCACTTTAGGAGTACAACCCGATAACCGAGTCGCCATCTGCGTTGAACGCAGTCTGGAGATGATAGTAGGGATGCTAGCTATCCTCAAAGCTGGCGGTGCCTACGTGCCGTTAGATCCGGCTTATCCGACTGAACGACTGATGTATATGCTTGATGATGCGGCACCGGTGGCGCTGCTTACCCAGTCTTCACTCACTGAAAGGCTGAACAGTCATCTGCCTACCGTGCTACTTGATACCCAAGCCCCATCCATTTCTGATGAAGAGTCAGAAAAAAATCCTAATGCTCAATCACAGGGGCTGACCTCACGCCATCTGGCGTATGTGATTTATACCTCAGGCTCCACCGGATTCCCCAAGGGAGTGGAAATGCCTCTGGCGGCGTTGTCGAATTTGTTGCAATGGCACCGTCAAAACCCTTCCCATCTCTCCGGGAACGGTAAAACACTACAATTTGCTGCATTAGGGTTTGATGTTGCCTTCCAGGAAATATTTACGACCCTATGTGAAGGTGGATGTTTGGTCTTAATTAATGAAGCCATACGTCGGGAGCCGCAACAACTCCTCCAACTTATTCAGCAAAAACAAATTGACAGGCTCTTCCTTCCCTACATTGCTCTACAACACCTTGCTGAAGCTTCCAGCAGCATTGAAGGCGATTTTACTAGTCTGGCTCACATCGTTACCGCAGGCGAACAATTGCGCATTACACCAGCCATTCGCCGTTTTCTACAACGCGCTGGGTCATGCCAGTTACACAATCACTATGGCCCGACGGAAAGCCACGTGGTTACAGCATATATACTGGACAAAGATATTAATCAGTGGGCAACATTACCTCCCATAGGTCGCCCAATTGCTAACACCCAAATTTATATTCTGGATACGCAAGGCCAGCCAGTGCCCCTCGGCGTGGCAGGTGAAATTCATATCGGCGGTGTTAGCGTGGCCCGTGGCTATCTAAACCGCCCAGAATTGACGGCAGAGCGCTTTATTTCTGATCCATTCTCAGCAACGCCAAATGCCCGTCTGTACAAGACCGGTGACCTCGGCCGCTGGCTGCCCGATGGTAATATCGAGTACCTCGGCCGTAACGATTTTCAGATCAAGCTGCGCGGCTTCCGCATTGAACTTGGAGAAATCGAAGCACGTCTGATTCAGTGCCCAGAAATAGACGAAGCTGTTGTTATTGCCCGCGAGGATATCCCCGGTGACAAACGCCTGGTAGCCTATTTGCGGACTCAGCCTGATATTGAACTGGATCCGACCAAATTGCGCCAGCAACTTGCACAGCATCTAGCCGACTATATGCTGCCTAGTGCTTTTGTCGTGTTGGATACCTTCCCGCTGACCCCTAACGGTAAACTCGACCATAAGGCTTTGCCCGTCCCTGACCAGTCAGCGGTGGTAACGCGTGACTATGAAGCCCCCATTGGTGAACAGGAAACAAAACTGGCTGAGATTTGGCAAGACCTGCTGGGGCTGAAACGTGTCGGCCGCCAAGATCATTTCTTTGAACTCGGTGGTCATTCGCTGATAGCGGTCAGCCTGATTGAACGACTGCGTAATGCAGGATGGTTGCTTGATGTTCGCGGCGTTTTTTCTGCACCAGTGCTTGCTGACATGGCCCAGGCTATTCAGATAAATCAGGATGACTCTGTTTTTATTGTGCCACCCAACCGTATTCCTAAAAACTGCGCCGTTATTACTCCCGATTTGTTGCCCTTGGCAACATTGTCCCAAGCGGAAATCGACACGGTTGTCAAAACCGTAGTCGGCGGCGCGGCCAATGTGCAGGATATCTATCCACTCGCCCCGTTACAGGAAGGCATATTGTTCCATCACCAGCTACAGGAGCAAGGCGATACCTATCTGTTAAGTAGTCTGATTGCCTTTGATAACCGTGAGTGTCTCGATGCCTTCCTTAACGCCTTGCAACAAGTTATCGACCGCCACGATATCCTGCGTACCGCCATCTGCTGGCAAAACGTAACGCAACCGGTACAAGTAGTCTGGCGTCAGGCGCCACTGTCAGTGATTACGTTTGTTCCAACCTCAGAAGACAATGTGCAGGCTCAGTTGCAAGCGCACGCTGATCCACGTCAGCGCCGACTCGATCTGAGTCAGGCACCACTGCTTACCACCGATATCGCTCACGATCCTGACAACCACCAGTGGTTACTGGCGCTGAGTTTCCATCATCTGATTTGTGATCATATGACACTGGCGCTTATCGTTGATGAAATCCGCCTGCTGTTACAAGGTCGTACCGAGGAATTGCCCAATCCGCTGCCGTACCGTAACTTCATTACCCAAACCCTGAGCGTGCCGTCCTCGGTACATGAAGACTACTTCCGTGCCCGACTCGCAGACGTCGATGCACCAACGGCGCCATTTGGCCTGCTTAATGTAAAAGATGGCGGTGAAGATATTGCTGAAACCCGTTTATTGCTGGGTCGCACTCTGGCTGGCGCAATCCACATTCAGGCCCGTCGCTTGGGAGTCAGCTCAGGGGTACTGTTCCATGTTGCCTGGGCGCAAATGTTGGCGCAAATCAGCGGCCGTGATGATGTGGTCTTCGGTTCTGTACTGCTCGGCCGCCTGCAAGGTTCTGTCGGCGCCGACCAAGTGATGGGAATGTTTATCAATACCCTGCCAGTGCGGATATCTCTCGCCGATCGCAGCGTGTTGGAGGTAGTGCAAGCCACCTACTGCGACCTGATGACATTACTGGAACATGAACAAGCACCTCTGGCACTGGCGCAACGCTGTAGCAGTGTTACTCCGCCATTACCGCTGTTTAGTACCTTGCTCAACTATCGCCATAACCAATCAAGCTCCGCTGATGTTGTTTGGGACGGTATCCGCTTGCTGACCAAAGCAGAACGCAACAACTATCCGCTCACTCTCTCGGTAGATGATCTAGGTGAAGATTTTAGTCTGTTGGTTCAAAGCATTGCGGAGATCGATCCCGCTCGAATAGCAGGTTACTTGACCACAGTCATGGGTAATCTGATCGAAACCTTGGCTACCGACCCTCAGCAGCCTATTTGTCGCCTGCCAATCTTGTCCGCCAACGAGCGTCAGCAATTGCTGATGGATTTCAATGCGACCAAAGCTGACTTTCCGCAAAATGCTCTAGTACACCAATTATTTGAACAACAGGCTGAACACACTCCTGACGCTATTGCTGTGGTGTTCGAAGGACGCGCTCTCAGCTACAAGGAACTTAACTGCCGTGCTAATTATCTAGCCCACTCTTTGCTTGCGTTGGGGGTAAAACCCGATGACCGGGTGGCCATCTGTGCTGAACGCAGTCCAGAGATGGTGGTGGGGTTACTGGCTATTCTCAAGGCTGGTGGCGCCTATGTCCCACTGGATCCGGCCTATCCGGCCGAACGACTGGCCTATATGCTGGATGATGCGGCGCCAGTAGCACTACTTACTCAAGCAGCCCTAAGGGAAACACTGGGCAGCAACCTGCCTACTGTAGTGCTTGATGCCCAACAACCCTCTATTTTTGATAAAGAGTCGGCAGAAAACCCCGATGCTCGGGCACTGGGATTGACCTCACACAGTCTGGCGTATGTGATTTATACCTCAGGTTCCACCGGGCAACCCAAAGGAGTTATGGTTGAGCACGGCGGATTCAGAAATTACCTACAGTGGGCTCTTGGACATTATGCTAATGCAAATCGACTAAACAGTATTGTGTCATCACCGGTGGCCTTTGATGCGACTGTCACCAGTATTTACCTGCCCCTGCTTTGTGGCGGCAGAATACAACTGCTTCGTGACGGACAAGAATTGATCGAGTTGATACCCACCCTGTTATCTATGGATGCCACTACTCTGGTCAAGATCACCCCAACCCATTTTGCTGCGGTTGGTCAGGAATTGCTGACGGCAAAACAAACTTGTCCTGAACACTGTTTCATTGTGGGGGGAGAGTCACTTTCTAGTTCAACCGTAGCACGTTGGCGTGAACTTTCTCCTGAATCACGTATTGTCAATGAGTACGGCCCAACCGAAACGGTAGTTGGCTGTATCACGTTTGACGCCAATGAGCTGAATGGTTTCATCGGCAACGTTCCCATTGGCCGTCCAATCGCCAACACCCAGATCTATATTCTGGATGCACAGGGTGAACCCGCGCCTCTCGGCGTTATCGGTGAGATCTATATCGGCGGCACCGGTGTGGCCCGCGGCTACCTTAACCGCCCAGAATTGACAGCGGAACGCTTTATTCCCGACCCGTTCTCAGCCGTATCGGGTGCCCGGCTGTATAAAACCGGCGATCTCGGCCGCTGGCTGCCGGATGGCAATATCGAATAC
>NZ_JACOII010000053.1:0-141267 GCF_016306625.1 Xenorhabdus lircayensis
AACCATTTAATACATGACCAAAGCTGAGGCATGAAAGATGAAGGGTATATATGATTAAAGGCATCTAAAGAGGATGATAAGTTATGGCAATTCTAGATATACTCACAATCCCAGATGAAAGACTGAGAAAAAAATGTGTTGATGTCACTGATTTTGATAAAGTCCAAACGCTGATTGATGACATGTTGGAGACAATGTATAACACCGATAATGGAATTGGTTTAGCGGCACCACAGGTTGGTCGTCAAGAAGCGGTTTTGATCATTGATCTTTCACCAAACCGTGATCAGCCAATGGTTTTGGTCAATCCTGAGATTGTTGAAAAAGAGCGTCGTGTAGTGAATCAGGAAGGTTGCCTGTCGATACCGGGATATTGTGCGGATGTAGAAAGGTTTGAAAAAGTGAAGGTAGAAGCACTGGATCGTCACGGTAAGCCGATTACGATAGAAAGCGACGATTTTCTGTCGATTGTGATGCAGCATGAAATCGATCACTTACATGGCATTATTTTTATCGATTACCTGTCACCCTTGAAAAGGCAAATGGCACTGAAAAAAGTGAAGAAATATCTAAGCAGTAGGAAAAATTAATAGAGAGAGAATAAAGAAATGTAATTATTTCTTAATGATATTATACCATTGCTCAATATTGAGATTTTATATATTGCTATGATTTAAATTATTAATGATAAACATGCATAAAAAAGCTTAAAATTCATTTACTGGATAAAATAATTAGCCAGTTGTGATCAATGTTTATACCCAATAGATTTCGAGTTACAGCTAACAAAGATGTAGTTTGAAAAATAGAAGGTGTATCTGATGGAATTTAAATGATTTGATGGTAATGATATAAGTAGGGGAACTATTGTGATCGAAAGAAGTAATATTGCGCACTATCAACAACCTAATTTTTCCATTGATCTGAACCTGATAGATACAACTGATGCCAAGACGGGGACTTATTTGATGATATTGGAGGCAGAGGGAATTAGAGATGCTCAGGTTCCCTCAGTCAAAGTTGGTAGTAAAATGGAATATGTTCATATTCTATCAACTGCCTGTAGTAATGAGTTCGCATGTGCCATTTATATCAGAAATAGGGGCAATAGCAGCTATCCACTCGTTGGTACTATCTATCTTAGCTATCATCCGTCATCCGGGCTTGTTGACATTACTACAGTGAAGATCTCTCCAGAATCTCAGTTAGACCTGGATATAGATAGGATGGATAACACTACGTTTGACTTTAAACTGAAAGCAAAATAAAGCACTCCGGGTTTTTGTATCAAAATTAGCAGGGTGGCCATTTGGTAGGCCACCGAATAATTGCATGACTTATCTGTTACTTATTGTGGGATAAAATGGTTTGGCTGTCTGCTGCAAAACTTCACTATCACGCGGCGCCACCAATTCTACATTGCCACGAATCAATTCAATATTTGCCTTTTGCGGGTTCATCGTCACTTTAGGAAAATGAGACTTACGGAATATTTATTGGTGCAAGAAGAAATGGCGGGCCAATATTGGTGCCGTAAAATTTTTCTTCAAATAAAAACCTCTGGGCAGTGTCATGATTGGCTGACCATATTCTCCTATCGCTTCTGTCAGTGCCCGGCTATTGGCGGCTTTGGGACGCAATTGCAGCACTTCACCATGACGGGCAGTGATGCTCTCGACTTTGCCTAATACAATGAGATCCATGAGTTCTTCCCAATCGCGTTGTAGAAATTCTTCCTCAATCGCATTTGGGCTCCAAAGCAGTGGAGAACCCACACGGCGTTCGGAAAGAGGAATGTTCCTTTCTCCTTCAACAGGTATCCACAGGACACGGGATAATTTCCGCCTGACGTGACAATTTTCCCATGTAACGCCACTGTTACCCGTTAAAGGGGCTACGCAGACAAAAGTTGTTTCCAATGGCGAACCGTTTCTATCTACAGGGATCGTTTTCAGTTCGATACCGATATGTTCAAAATCTTGTTCGGGCTTACTGCCTGCGTCTGCGCCTAAATAATACTCAAGCAACATGCCTACCCAGCCTTTGTCACGCTTTAAATTGGGAGGAATGGAAAGTTTAGCTCGTGCAGCGAGTTCACCCATAGATAAACCTGCCAGAGAGTGGGCGCGTTCGAATAATTGTTGCTCATTTTCGGGTGGTGCTGGCGGTGTAAAGTACATGTTATAGAATATATTTTTTTCTGGTTAAAAAGTGTTCACGTGGATTCTTGGAAGTCATTATTAAATTATCATTACCCTGCTTGTTTTTATAATAGCATGATATAAAAGATTTTTTAATTTATGTTCTCTGCATTAAAAATAAACTTGTTATGATTGTTCACCTATTCCCAGTGATAATAAACAGGATCTTACACCATGTTATCCACAGATTTATGGGATAAGTGATAGAAAGTGAGATCACTGGTTTGATTTACAGCTCTAATGAGCGATGTTTTCTACAAAAATAGGCGATTTTTGTTTAACTAAAAGGCATATCCTGTGGATAAATTCATCATTGATTGATCTTTGCTCAGTGTGAGTAAAGATGAAAATTTTGATGAGTAATATGCGTTGTAAAACGGGGTATAAAATGTATTAAGATAATGAAAAATAATGGGTATTTATTTGCTCTTATGGAGAGTGATAAAATACATAAGAAAAGTATACCCGTTTTACCCCTCACTTTTTCACATACATATCCACAGAAAAAGTGAATAAAATGGTTCTTGCCAGACAACGAATGTTTATAACTTTAGCTTTTTCTGTGAATTATCCTTCTGGAGGAGTAAACCACGCTGATTTAAAATCAAACCATCCAAAGGTATTCATTTTTACCCCTCTCATACTGCGTTGACCCTGTAATTCGAGCCAATGATGAAATAATGGGTGTAGCCAGTGTTGATCAATGATGTTTTTGCACCAATCTTCAACGGATAGATTGTTTTTTCTCCATAGAGATGCTTCCTTTGTTAAGTCACTGCCCAGACACTTTTTCAACAATGGCATTTCATAAAGAGTGGCAAACAGCGAAAATTCCAAGGGTTTGTAAAAGTTGGCCGTAGCCAGCCAGATATCGCTTTCGGTATCGCCATTGAACCACGTATCGTAATCGACAATTTTGATCTCCAATTCCACCCCATATTTAGCCAGAATGACTTGCAGAATTTGGCTTATCGTATGGTATTCGTGGTGCTGGTGATACAGCGTTACGGTAATTGTTGAGATATCTTCCGGTTTCGGACGTGGTGGCACCAGTTTGCTATGATGCCAGCGCAATAATAGCCCATAAGCGGGTGACCAGTGGCGCTGATAGAAAGGAGAACATGATGGGAGTGAGTAAACTACAGAGCCAGTCACGGACGTCTTCCCGTGCACACTTGGCGGAGCGGTGATCGTTAAGTAGGAAATAGCAGCCTTCTTCCATTCTACTATCTAGCGAATTATTACTGCTGCCATCGCTTTCCAGATGCAGGGTGGTACAAACTAACTTTTCTGTCAATTCTGGATGTATCCAGATGTTGACTTCATCAAGCAGAGCCCTGAAGCCAAAATAGTGATCAAATGCCTTGATTTTGAGTTTTTGCGCATCATTGGCAACAACTTGATAAGGCCCAGTACCTATGGGATGGCGGGCGAAATTTGGTAGGGTTTGCCATTCCTGCGGTAAGATCATGGCATGGGGGCTTCCCATCAGGAAATCAAACCGAGAATCGGCTTCGTGAAGAAAAATATCTACAACATGTGGAGTATTGGAAGTCACTTCGTTGATGTGGGAGAAAAGGGGAAACGTTTTTAGATGTTCCAATGAGCTGATGATATCGCTCATTTGCAGCTCCCGGCCATGATGAAAATAGATGGCGGGACGGAGGTAAAATCGCCAATGGTTATCGGCCATTTTTTGCCAGTGATGAGCGAGATCACCTTCGACTTCCTCTTTTTCCTCATTTATACGAAGCAGCCCATTGAATATTTGGCGGATAAGGTGGACTTCTGAGCGCCGAAGCGGCGTGTTAGGCAGCAAGTTGGGAAATGGGCGGTAATAAATAATACGTAAGGTGTTTTTTCCTTGGCTGAAATTGCGTTCAAGTTGTGACAGCACCATTTGGCGAATCGCATTTTTATCCCCCATCATATGAACGAGTTGCTCAATATTTTCCTGTTCGAATAATTTTTCTGCGCGTTGTTGCTGAAGTTCCAATCCACTGCGAATGAAGTGAAGCTGAGAGCGTTTTCCCCGTCCGGCTTCTGCATGCCATTGCAACCAGCCGGCTTGCTGCATGTTATTCAACAAAGAACGGATGTGACGACGTGAGCAATGCAGAATATCTGCCAGTGATTGCAAGGTGGTTTCAGTCTTTTTGCCTTGATAGTGTTGCCATAATCGAATGAATTGTTGTTGTAAGCGAGGGTTCGGCATAAAAGGGGAACTCCACTGATTTTTTCATCAATTTTTGTTTCCTTATATTAAGCCGATAATGAGTAGGAATTAAAGTAGTTCAGAAGAGAGAACTTTTCTCACTGACTCCCGATTTTTTTGAGTAATGGTATTTTTGCCAGCCAGTAAGTGATCTTACTGGCTTTTTTTGTTGGATAGATAAGAAGGAATTTGCCAACGTTAGCGAAGAAAAACGGGTTGACTCTCTAAACTGCTTCGGCGATATAACGTGCGATGATCTCGCCCATTTCATCGGTACTGGCCGCTTTGCCATTATCGGCTAAGTCTGCGGTGCGATAACCCTGTTCCAAAGCATGGTTGATAGCTTGTTCAATGGCGTCTGCGGCATCATTGCGTCCAAGACTATAACGCAGCAACAGAGCTGTAGACAAAATTTGGGCAATTGGATTGGCGATGTTTTTGCCAGCAATATCCGGGGCTGAACCGCCTGCGGGCTCATATAAGCCAAAACCTTTTTCATTCAGGCTGGCAGAAGGCAGCAATCCCATTGATCCTGTGATCATGGCGCATTCATCAGATAAGATATCGCCAAAAATATTGGAGCACAACAGGACATCAAACTGGGCCGGATCTTTGATCAATTGCATGGTGGCGTTATCGATATACATGTGATTGATTTCAACGTCAGGATAATCTTTGGCGATTTCGCCGACGACTTCACGCCATAATACGGAGCTTTGCAAAACATTCGCTTTATCAATCGAAGTTACTTTATGGCGGCGCTTGCGCGCGGATTCAAACGCAATGCGTGCGATCCTTTCTATCTCGAAACGGTGATAGATCTCCGTATCGAAAGCGCGTTCATACTTTCCTTCGCCTTCACGCCCTTTCGGCTGGCCAAAATAGATGCCGCCAGTCAGTTCACGGACGCATAAAATATCAAAGCCTTTTGCGGCAATATCATGGCGAAGTGGGCAAAAAGACGCTAAACCGGCGTATAAATGTGCCGGGCGTAAGTTACTGAACAGTTTGAAATGCTTGCGTAGTGGCAATAATGCACCGCGTTCTGGCTGTTCTGCGGGAGGTAAATGCTCCCATTTCGGGCCCCCTACGGAACCAAAAAGGATTGCATCGGCTTTTTCGCAACCGGCAATAGTCTCCTGAGGTAAAGGACAGCCATGACGATCAATGGCGATCCCTCCTGCATCGTATTCGCTAGTTGTGATGCGGATATTGAAGCGATGACGGATAGCCGCTAACACTTTGTAGGCTTGCTTCACAACCTCAGGGCCAATACCGTCACCGGGCAAAATAGCAATGTGATAGTGACCAGTTTCTTGCTTGCTTGAAAGAGCATGGTTTGAAATAGGTTGGCTTGAAGACATGATTATGCAGTTTCCTTTGTGTCGTTTTGGGGATTGATCTGGTTATGATCCTGAGTATTGCTCTGGGATATACGCTGCTTCTCTTTTTCTACTTGTTCTGCCTGCCAAATGTTATTCAGGACATGGATCATGGCTCTGGCGGAGGATTCAATAATGTCTGTTTCTAATCCCATTCCGTGGAAACGGCGACCAAAACACTCCACGATAATATCAACCTGACCGAGGGCATCTTTCCCATGTCCTTTACCGGATAATTGATAGGAGATTAACTCAAGTGGATAACCTGTAATTCGGCTGATGGCCTGATAGATAGCATCAACAGTACCGTTGCCCGTAGAGGCTTCAGATTTGATTTCATCCCCGCAGGCCAGACGCACGGTTGCAGTAGGGACTATGTTGGTGCCGGACTGGATGCTGAAATAATCCAGACGGTAATATTCATGTTCTTGCTGTTGCTGATTAATGAATACTAATGCTTCCAAGTCGTAATCAAACACTTGCCCTTTTTTGTCTGCTAATTTTAAAAACGCTTGATACAAAGCATCCAGATCGTAGTCATTCTCCTGATAACCCATTTCTGCCATGCGGTGTTTCACTGCGGCACGTCCTGAGCGTGAAGTCAGGTTGAGCTGAGTATCTTTCAGACCGATGGATTCGGGGGTCATGATTTCGTAAGTTTCGCGATTTTTCAGGATACCATCCTGATGAATACCGGATGAATGGGCAAACGCGTTACTGCCAACAATGGCTTTATGAGCTGGAATTGGCGTATTACAAATTTGGCTCACCAACTGACTGGTACGGTAAATTTCCGCATGGTTGATGTTGGTATGGACTCCCAACATTTGTTGGCGTGTTTTGATCGTCATGATCACTTCTTCCAGAGAACAGTTACCAGCGCGTTCTCCCAATCCGTTGATAGTACCTTCTATCTGCCGGGCTCCTGCCTGAACTGCCGTAATTGAGTTAGCTACAGACATCCCCAAATCATCATGGCAATGAACAGAAATAATCGCTTTATCAATGTTGGGTACACGATCAAATAAGGTACGGATAATGCCACCAAATTGATAAGGCGTCGTGTAACCAACGGTGTCGGGAATGTTGACTGTGGTTGCGCCCGCCTTGATTGCCTGTTCGACAATTCTGCACAAATTATCGATATCTGTACGGCCAGCATCTTCACAGGAAAACTCGATGTCATCGGTGTAGTTACGTGCTCGTTTGATGGAGCGAACGGCCATCTCGACAACATCATCAAAAGTTCTTTTTAATTTATGTTCGACATGCAAATTGGAGGTAGCCAATACCATGTGCAGACGGAAGGCTTCAGCGAATTTCAGGGCTTCGGCGGCGACATCAATGTCATTATCAACGCAGCGGGATAAGGCACAGATACGGCTGTTTTTGATTTCTCGGGCGATGGTTTGAACCGATTCAAAATCCCCCGGAGAAGAAACCGGAAAACCAGCCTCAATGATATCGACTCCCAGCCTTTCCAGTGCATAAGCAATTTGCAGTTTTTCTTTCACACTCAGGCTGGCTTGTAATGCCTGTTCTCCATCACGCAGTGTGGTATCGAAGATAATAACTTGCTGGCTCATATTTTGCTCCTGTCAAATAGGCGATGATATTTTATTTTTGAGCGCCGGCCGGTAAAAAAAAACCCGCGCCGTGCGCGGGTTTTCTTGTTTCTGTGGAGGTTAACTTAACTCTGTTATTCACCCACCAACATACCGACACCGCGCACATTAAAGGCGATGAGTAGTAGGCTTAGTAGGCGAATAGAGTGAATCATGTGAGCTAACCTTTATAAATTTGTTAATCAAGTTTTAATTGTCGGCGTATTTATAGATACGTTATCTGAAAAACAATGTCAAGAAGTAAAAGTGTAAATTTAAGGTGAATCATGCTCATTGTTGATTGTTAATTGAACTCACTTTAGACTTGGTGACTATTTTTTACATTTTTAGTGATGTTTTTATCTATTTTTCATATCTATATATGGAGTAAAATCCGGCTCTGATGGATGATAAATTTGGTATCTGTTGTTTTATACAGTCATTTTATGTGATTTTTTATGCGACTGTTTTAATTCGAACGTTTAACTACGACTGTTTTAATGCGGATATGCACTGATAGGTTCTAAGGGACAAGGATAAGATGGGTATTAACCACAGTGTTTCTAGGTTTTCTAGGTTAAGAAATCATAACTATATAGAATATTAATAAATTGTGTCTCGATATATTGGAAGAACTAATTTCTGATTAATGTTTTGGATCATTTTCCTGATAGATAATATTAATAGAGAGTTCTGTAATTAGTTGGAATACAGTAATTTTATTGTGAATTTTTTCTGCTCTTCATGTTGACATTATTGATTGCCCGATCGTTTGGGACGTAAATCGTTAGTGTCAGTCGAGTTACTTTTATTCATATATAAATAATTAATATTCATGCTTATAAAAATATTACGGCTACGTAGATAAGAATGCATTGGTTATGTGTGTTTGTTTTTTGTACAAGGATGAATCTCAATTTACTTTCCAAGAAATTGGGATAATTGATCTTATTAATTGGTAAGGCTGTTTACGGTGTCAAAATGTTGCATTTGGAAACCGCCAATACTCTATTATTTAATGAGATCACTGCTATAAGTTTAGTGGAGTGAAATAATGACTGAATACAACTCAGTAACTACAGGAAAAAAAGAATCATGCGATGTTCAATTGCGCAGTGTAGATCTCAATTTGCTTACTGTTTTTGATGCCGTAATGCAAATGCAGAATATTACACGTGCAGCTCAGGCATTGGGAATGTCGCAACCGGCTGTCAGTAATGCGGTAGCACGTTTGAAGACGATGTTTGATGATGAATTATTTGTTCGCTATGGCCGTGGTATTCAGCCAACGGCAAGAGCAAAGCAGCTCTTCGGGCCACTCAGACAGGCACTTCAAATTGTTCATAATGAATTGCCCGGGGTGGGATTTGATCCCGATAATAGCACTAGGGTATTTAACCTATCTATTTGTAGTCCACTTGATATTCGTTTAGCTGCTCAAATTGTTGGGCAAATAAAAAAACATTCTTCTAATATCGAAGTTGTCATTAAAACACAAATTAGTGATGATATTGAGAAGCAATTAAAATATCAGGAAATAGAATTTGTTATCAGTTATACCCAATTAGATAACTCTGATTTCCATAATTATCCTCTGTTTAATGATGAATTGGTTCTCGCGGTTTCTAAACATCATCCTAGAATTGGTAAGAAAATTACCCAGCAGCAGTTGCTGGAAGAAAGGCATGCCATTGTTGCATTGGATAATGCAGATTCATTCAGTAAGCCTTACTATGAAAGTAATGAATTATTGCGTTCTATTTCTTATCAGGGAACGGATTTAAATAGTGTTCTTAATATTGTATCTCAAACCTATTTAGTTGCTATTGTGCCAAAATGGATGGTTGAGCATTATTCTGAACAGTTAAACATTTGTTCAGTATCTCTGCCCAATGGTCGAGTTTCTCGCCCTTGCTATTTGATATGGCATGGTTCAACCGATCGGGATAAAGGTCATCAGTGGATGAAATCGCTACTGAGTCATCTTGGTGAACGAGAATAAAACAAAACGTACGAAATCTAGGGCCTATCCCGATAGTGATGACTGGGATAAGGCTCTTAGTCAGAATCTGTTTTATTAGACCTCATGTTGTCTGGCATCACTGTTATAGGAGCGACTTCTTGATGGTGATGATAGTCAATAGTAGATAATATCATCTTATGAAACAGATTTTTTATTGAACAAATTGTAGGCGTGTCTGTGAATTTTCACTGCATTAGCTCTTGCCACGATATTTATCTCTGTTTATCCATATTTATTCGATAAATCCTGCAAATATTCTCCTTTTCAGAGGGAGAAGATATTAAAAATACACTTTCCCCTTTTACGAGGAATAGGTAGACTGCGCGAAAATAGCTAACATCTGTAAGCTGAACAGTGGGCAGTACGCTTGCTGAATACGCTGAACTAAAATATTTATACAGGAATATATTGTGATAACAGACTCCCTGCATTCCTATCACTTGGTTAACCGATTACAGCAGCAAGCCAATGAATATCCGGAAAAAATTGCATTTCGGCAATGGTCGCCATCAAAACAGCTCGAAATGAGTTGGCGAGAGGTCGAATGCACAACTAAATCCGTGGCAAAAGCATTACTGTCATTGGGGGTAGAAGTGCAGGGAAAAGTTGGCATTTTTGCGCAGAATTGCATGGCGTGGTCATTGGCTGATCTAGCTATTCTTCAGCTACGGGCTGTGACAGTGCCGCTGTACGCGACCAGTACCTGTGATCAGGCAGCATTCATGCTCAATGATGCGGGGGCACGCGTGTTGTTCGTTGGTGAGCAGGAGCAATATGATATTGCAATAACACTGATTGAACAGTGCCCCGAACTTGTTCATCTTATTGTGCTGGATGAATCTGTAGACTTGAAAGGTTGTCCACAGGCATTGTATTTATCTACTTTTATTGCCAATGACCATGCACAATATCAATCAGAACTTGAAAGGCGCATTTCCGATCAGGATTTGAATGATCTCTTCACCTTAATTTATACCTCCGGTACAACGGGAGAACCAAAGGGAGTGATGTTGGATTATCGCAATATCGCTTCACAGCTTTACCTGCATGACCAAAGATTGACATTGACCAAACAGGATGTATCGCTCAGTTTTCTGCCGTTATCTCACATCTTCGAGCGTGCGTGGAGCTATTATGTCATGCACACTGGCGCCCTGAATGTCTATTTGACCGACACAAATCTTGTGCGTGAGGCGATGACTGATGTGTGCCCAACGGTCATGTGTTCTGTTCCCCGTTTTTATGAAAAAGTGCATAGCGCGATCTTAGAGAAAGTTTCTCAGGCTCCTGTTTGGCGCAGAATGATTTTTAATTGGGCATTAAAGCGGGGAGAAAACCGCTGGATGCGCCAGCAGCAGAATAAAAAAGGTTGCCCATTCACGCGTTGTAGCTACCAACTGGCCGACAAACTGGTGTTGAACAAGCTCCGTAATTTATTGGGTGGAAGAGTGCGTTTCCTGCCAGTGGCGGGAGCACGTCTTGACGATGCGATTACTCGTTTCTTCCTGTCCATCGGTCTGAATATCAAATATGGCTACGGTATGACAGAAACTTGCGCCACCGTATCCTGCTGGGAAGAGAAAAATTATCTTTTGGGCTCAATTGGTACGCCATTGCCCGGTGTTGAGGTTCGCATCAGTACCGAGAGTGAGATCCAAGTGCGTGGTTCTATCGTCATGAAAGGTTATTTCAACCGCCCAGAGGAAACTGTCCATGCATTTACTGAAGATGGCTGGCTGCGGACGGGCGATGCCGGAGGGTTGGATGATGACGGTAACCTGTTCATCACCGAGCGCCTGAAAGATTTGATGAAAACCTCAACAGGCAAATATATTGCTCCGCAAATGATTGAAGGGATGTTAGGTCAAGATCGTTTTATTGAATATATTGCGGTTATTGCTGATGCCCGCCAATTTGTTTCTGCGCTGATTGTTCCCAGTTATGAAGCCATTGAGGAATATGCGAAATCTATTAATCTTCATTATCAGGATAGAATTGAATTACTGAGCAGTCATCAAGTTATTGAACTGTTTGAGCAGCGTTTAAAGGACATGCAGAAAAATATTGTCAAATTCCATCAGGTCAAACGGTTTATTCTTTTGCCTGAAGCGTTTTCCATGGAAAAGGGAGAATTGACGCCGACATTGAAATTGCGCCGTAAGGTTATTTCACAGCGTTATCAGAGCGAAATTGAATCCATGTATCGGGATTGAAGGCAGATAAAAGATAGTCTCTCCATTAAAAAAATGTTTCCAGGATGTGAATTGATATTTGCTAAGGTTTGTATCTAACGTTATGTTAGTTAACTTAGCGTTATCAAATGATTCACTCTATATAAATAAGAAATGGAATAAATAAGGTTATTTTTGATAGTAGCCTTATGAAATTCCGACGATTAACTTGCAAACAAACAGAGCCTGGAGGCAAACTCGATGGAGATGTTGTCAGGAGCCGAAATGGTCGTCAGATCGTTAATCGATCAGGGCGTTGAACATGTGTTTGGTTATCCGGGCGGGGCTGTATTGGATATCTATGATGCCCTGCATACGGTTGGAGGAATCGAGCATATTCTGGTTCGCCATGAACAGGGTGCTGTTCATATGGCGGATGGATATGCCCGTTCCACGGGAAAAGTTGGGGTTGTTTTGGTGACATCCGGACCAGGGGCAACAAATGCCATCACGGGAATTGCAACGGCATACATGGATTCAATTCCCATGGTGGTTCTGTCTGGTCAGGTTGCCAGCTCCCTGATAGGCAATGATGCTTTTCAGGAATGTGATATGGTGGGGATCTCTCGCCCCATCGTGAAACACAGTTTTCTGGTGAAAAAAGCAGAAGATATCCCAAATACGATTAAAAAAGCTTTTTATTTGGCCGCGAGTGGCCGACCTGGGCCTGTCGTTATCGACTTTCCTAAAGATACCGTCAATCCTGCATTGAAATTTCCGTATGTGTACCCTGAAAAAATTAATATGCGTTCGTACAACCCTACCGTTCAGGGGCACAAAGGGCAGATTAAGCGTGTATTGAAAACCCTGCTGAATGCGAAAAAACCTGTGCTTTATGTCGGTGGCGGTGCCATCAATTCGGCATGTTCTGCAGAGTTGTTGACGCTGGTTGAACGTTTTCGTATTCCGGTCGTCAGCTCGCTGATGGGGTTGGGGGCATTTCCTGCGACTCATCAGCAAAGTTTGGGCATGCTGGGGATGCACGGCACTTTCGAAGCCAATAAAGCGATGCACAATTCCGATGTGATTTTTGCAGTGGGAGTGCGCTTTGACGATCGTACGACCAATAATCTGGAAAAATATTGTCCAGAAGCGACGATACTGCATATTGATATCGACCCTACTTCGATTTCGAAAACGGTGGCGGCGGATATCCCTATCGTTGGGGATGCCAAACAGGTACTTGGTCAGATGCTGGAATTGTTGGATTCTACAGAAGATACCCAAGATCCAGATGCCCTGAAAGATTGGTGGCTTTCCATCGAACAGTGGCGTAGCCGCAAATGTCTTGATTACGATCGCACTACAGCGAAGATTAAGCCACAGGCTGTGATTGAAACCCTTTACCATCTAACCGAGGGTAAGGCGTATCTTGCGTCAGATGTTGGTCAACATCAGATGTTTGCCGCTTTGCATTATCCATTTGATAAGCCAAGGCAGTGGATTAATTCCGGTGGCTTGGGAACCATGGGATTTGGCCTGCCCGCGGCGCTCGGTGTGAAGTTGGCAAAACCTGATGCCACGGTTGTATGCGTGACAGGGGATGGTAGCATCCAGATGAATATCCAAGAATTGTCCACTGCCTTGCAATATGGTTTGCCTGTTCTGGTACTGAACCTGAATAACCGTTTCTTGGGGATGGTAAAACAATGGCAGGACATGATATACGCGGGTCGTCATTCTCAATCCTATATGGAATCCCTACCTGATTTCGTCAAATTGGCTGAGGCTTATGGTCACATTGGTATTTCCATCCAAACTTACGAGGAGTTGGAGACGAAATTGGCCCATGCCCTGCATGAAGTCACTGAAAATCAACGTCTGGTTTTCGTGGATGTTACCGTTGATGAAACAGAACACGTTTATCCAATGCAGATCCGTGGAGGGGCAATGGATGAAATGTGGTTAAGCAAAACAGAGAGGACCTGATCATGCGCCGGATTTTGTCTGTATTACTTGAAAACGAATCGGGAGCATTATCCCGCGTGATTGGCTTGTTTTCTCAGCGGGGTTACAACATTGAAAGCCTGACGGTCGCTCCGACTGAAGATCCAACATTGTCACGCATGACCATTCAGACCAAAGGCGATGCCAAGGTGCTGGAGCAAATCGAGAAGCAATTGCATAAATTGGTAGATGTGCTGCGGGTCAATGAATTAACTGCGGGGCCTCATGTTGAGCGTGAAATTATGTTGGTGAAATTACAGGCCAGCGGATACGGTCGGGAAGAAATCAAGCGTAGCACGGATATTTTTCGCGGACAGATCGTTGATGTAACGTCAACGCTGTATACCGTCCAATTAGTCGGAACGAGCGAAAAGCTGGACGCTTTCCTTGATTCAGTAAGAGAGGTGGCTGAGATTGTGGAAGTTGCGCGCTCAGGCATTGTTGGTGTTTCTCGCGGAGATAAAATTATGCGATGAAAAATCGTAATCTGCGGGTTAAAATACAGATATTCATTGAGCCCTATTGTAAAGTAGGGCTTTTTCATCATCTTACTGAGGGGTTAATGTGAAACTGGATGAGATCGCCCGCTTAGCAGGTGTTTCACGTACTACGGCCAGTTATGTCATCAATGGTAAAGCCAAGCAATATCGTGTCAGTGATAAAACAGTAGAAAAAGTGATGGCCGTGGTCAGAGAACACAATTACCATCCTAATGCTGTTGCTGCCGGTCTTCGGGCGGGGCGCACCCGTTCAATTGGTTTAGTCATACCCGATTTGGAAAATACGAGTTACACTCGCATAGCCAATTATCTTGAACGTCAGGCGCGGCAGCGTGGATACCAGCTATTGATCGCATGTTCTGAAGATCAGCCTGATAATGAGATGCGTTGTGTTGAGCATCTTCTGCAACGTCAGGTTGATGCTATCATTGTTTCCACCGCCTTGCCTCCTGAACATCCTTTCTATCAGCGTTGGGCAAATCGTTCACTGCCCATCATTGCGCTTGACCGTGCGCTGGACAGTGAGCATTTTATCAGTGTTGTCGGGGATGACCTTGAAGATGCGAAAATGTTGGCACAGGAATTGGCGCAATTCCCCGCAGAATCTGTCCTTTATTTGGGGGCATTGCCTGAATTATCGGTTAGCTTCTTGCGTGAACAAGGCTTCCGTGAAGCGTGGGAGCATGATCCTCGGGAAGTGAATTATCTGTATGCGAATAGCTATGAGCGTGAAGCAGCGGCTGAAGTATTTACGTCATGGTTGGAATCAAACCCTGTTCCTCAAGCACTCTATACCACTTCGTTTGCGTTGCTTCAGGGAGTCATGGATACCATTCTCAAGCGTAGTGGCCGCTTACCGGGCCAATTGGTTATTGCCACATTTGGCGATCATGAGTTGCTCGACTTCCTCGAATGTCCGGTATTGTCTGTAGCACAACGTCATCGTGATGTCGCCGAATGTGCTCTTGAGCTGGTATTGGCCAGTTTGGATGAAAAGCAACGGCCAGCGCCTGGAATAACCCGAATGCGCCGTCATTTATGCCGTCGTGGCAAGCTGAGTCGAAAAGCCTAATTGAGTACCCTCATTGAAAATGAGGGTGCTGTTTGGCCCACCAAAATCATCGAAATACACTTGTTGCCATAATTTTGAGACTATTCTGACTAAAATTCTCTTAAACAGAGTTCTATGACCGTTAAAATCGATAATATGTTATTTAAATTAACAAGGTGAATAATTCTTCACTTAAACAATATTATTTATGTGTGTTACTTTTTTTGTAGCGATGTTTTTTCTATTTGATTGATATCTAATTATTTTTACTCTTTGGATAATCATTTGATTTCATTTAGTTATTATTTTTCATGCTATTGTAACTTAAATGCATTTTTATTATTGATAGGTTTATGATGATTAACAATTAGGCAATAATGAGATATAAGTTACATAAATTAATTTAAGTGGTAATTATTTGCTCTAAATTCAACTCCTAAGAAGGCTATCTACAGCTTTGTTAAATTATTCAAAATTATCATGGTGTTATCTATTATTAATATAGCCAGATCTGAAAAATCCTTCTTTTTCTCTTCCCAATCTTTCTGTAAATCTAGCTAAAGCGCACGGGCTCTGGCTTGACAAGGTTTTCATACCATCCGTAAACTCTTAATTGTGGTGATTTGTGGGATAATGTGGAGATTTGGGCCATCAAGGGGTAACCTGAGTATGTTTCGTGGAGCAACACTGGTTAATCTCGATAGTAAAGGGCGGCTCACTGTACCTGCCCGATATAGAGAAACGCTGAATGAGGAATCAACAGGTCAAATGGTTTGTACCATTGATCTCCATCAGCCGTGCCTGTTGCTTTATATATTACCCGAATGGGAAATCATCGAAGAAAAGTTATCTCGCTTATCCAGCATGAATCCAGCCGAACGTCGAGTTCAACGTTTGTTATTGGGACACGCCAGTGAATGTCAAATGGACAATGCAGGGCGTCTTTTATTAGCTAATACATTGCGTCAGCATGCAGGGCTAACAAAAGAGGTCATGCTGGTTGGGCAATTTAATAAATTTGAATTGTGGGATGAACAAGTTTGGTATCAGCAAGTACAGAATGATATTGCGACTGAACAGTCCACACAAGAACCTTTATCAGCACGGCTACAGGATTTATCACTATAAACATGGCAAATAGTCATTTTAAACATACCAGTGTATTACTGGATGAAGCTGTCAATGGACTGAATATTCAAGAAGATGGAATTTATATAGATGGGACATTTGGACGGGGGGGACACTCTCGCCTGATTTTGTCGAAATTAGGGCCTAATGGACGTTTGATCGCGATTGATCGCGATCCACAAGCCATTGAAGCGTCAAAGGCGATTACTGACAAGCGTTTTTCTATCATGCATGGGCCATTTTCGGAATTGGCAACTTACGTAGAAGACGCTGGTCTAGTTGGGAAGATTGATGGCGTACTGCTGGATTTAGGGGTTTCTTCCCCACAACTGGATGATCCTGAACGTGGTTTTTCATTTATGCGTGATGGGCCACTGGATATGCGGATGGACCCTACGCGTGGGCAGTCTGCCTCAGAATGGTTGATGAAAGCTGAAGCAGATGACATAGCATGGGTGCTGAAAACATTTGGTGAAGAACGTTTTGCCAAGCGTATCGCGAGAGCCATTGTGGCACGCAATCAGGAACAACCAATGACGCGGACCCGAGAGTTGGCAGAAGTCATTGCTCAGGCAAGCCCAATAAAGGAAAGGCATAAGCATCCGGCAACACGCAGTTTTCAGGCTATCAGGATTTACATTAACAGTGAACTGGAAGAGATCGAACGTGCATTAGATGGCGCACTGCGCGTTCTGGCACCACAGGGGCGATTATCTGTCATCAGTTTCCACTCATTGGAAGATCGCATAGTGAAACGCTTTATCCGACAACACAGTCAGGGGCCACAGGTTCCCGTCGGTTTGCCTCTCACGGAAGCGCAGTTAAAGGCGCTGGGAGGGCGAAGCCTGAAATCCATTGGCAAAATGCAACCTTCAGGGGACGAAGTGGCTACAAATCCAAGGGCGAGAAGCTCGGTTTTGCGATTTGCTGAAAAGGCGGGGGAATAATGGCTGGTGAACGTCATGGGTTAGTCGGGGTTATCGGCGGGGATTTAATCCGTAGTGCCAAGATCCCACTGATTTTGCTAGTAGCTGTTGTGGTTTCAGCTATCGGCGTTGTGACGGTCACACATCAGACTCGTTTATTGACTGCGGATAAAGAGCGTCAAGTGATTCAGCTTGATGCTCAGGATATTGAATGGCGTAACCTGCTCCTTGAAGAGAATGCTCTGGGTGATCACAGTCGGATTGAACGGATTGCGACTGAAAAATTGCAGATGCAACACGTTGATCCAGTTAAAGAAAATATTGTGATAACTCAATGAGTCCAGTTGACAACCAAAAGGTAGGCGATGAAAGCTGCACGCTCTTTAAAGTTGAAAAAGCAAGAAGATAAAGCAAGTTTTGTAAGCTGGCGTTTTGCCTTGCTGTGTGGGGGCATTGGGTTTGCTTTGATCGGGCTTTTGATTCGTGTTGCCTATTTGCAGATCATCAATCCTGACCGTTTGGTAAAAGAAGGTGATTCGCGTTCCCTGCGCGTCCAGGCCATCCCAACCGCCCGTGGCATGATAAACGATCGCAATGGGCGTCCGCTGGCGGTCAGTGTGCCCGTTGATGCTGTCTGGGCCGATCCCAAAGAAGTGTTTGAAAAAGGTGGCATCACAGATGATACCCGCTGGAGGGCTCTGGCTGATGCACTTTCTATTCCGCTTGAGCAATTGACCAGCAAAATCAGTGATTATCCTAATGGGCGCTTTGTTTACCTTGCCCGCCAAGTGAACACTTCCATCAGTGATTATGTCGAGAAGTTGAAGTTACCCGGTATCTATTTGCGTCAGGAGTCTCGCCGTTATTACCCGGCAGGGCAGGTGACGGCACACATTATTGGGGTAACCAACATTGATGGTAAGGGAATTGAGGGCGTTGAAAAAAGCTTTGACAGTTGGCTGACGGGAAGGCCGGGCAGCCGGACGGTGCGTAAAGATCGCACAGGGCGTGTCATTGAAGATATCTCATCCACAGATAGTCGGGCGGCCCACGATCTGACGCTCAGTATTGATGATCGCCTTCAGACTTTGGTGTATCGCGAACTGACTAAAGCCGTCTCACTGAACAAAGCTGAATCCGGGACGGCCGTATTGGTTGATGTCAATACGGGCGAAGTATTGGCGATGGCAAACAGCCCATCTTATAACCCGAATAATTTGGCGGGAACACCTAAAGATGCAATGCGTAACCGCGCCATCACCGATATTTTTGAGCCTGGTTCCACGGTGAAACCGCTGGTGGTGATGAGTGCGCTGAACAGTGGCATTGTCAAAGAAAATACGGTGTTGGATACCAGGCCGTATCGAGTCACGTATGGTTCGAGGGGGCATGAAATCAAAGACGTTGCTCCACGTCCAGAGTTGACTATTACCGGAATTTTGCAGAAGTCGAGTAACGTCGGTGTTTCCAAGCTGGCGTTAGCGATGCCCGCCTTAGAGCTGGTAGATGTTTATTCACGCTTTGGGATGGGAAAACCGACCAATCTGGGGCTGGTCGGAGAAAGTAGTGGCTTATTTCCAACAAATAAACAACGGTGGTCGGATCTTGATAGGGCCACCTTTTCTTTCGGCTACGGGCTGATGATAACACCATTACAGTTAGCGCGAGTCTATGCAACGATCGGCAGCTTGGGCGTTTATCGTCCATTGTCAATTACCAAGGTTGATCCCCCGGTACCAGGAAGTCGGGTATTTCCTGAGTCTGTCATGCGGACCGTGGTGCACATGATGGAGAGTGTCGCATTACCGGGAGGTGGTGGTGTACGGGCAGCGATAAAAGGTTATCGCATTGCAATTAAAACCGGTACGGCAAAAAAAGTTGGGCCGGATGGCAAGTACGTTAATAAGTATATTTCTTATACCGCAGGGATTGCACCTGCGAGTAATCCACGGTTTGCACTGGTTGTGATCGTCAATGATCCACAAGCAGGTAAATATTACGGCGGTGCGGTTTCGGCGCCCATCTTCGGAACTATCATGAGTGGTGTTCTACGTACGATGAACGTTGAACCAGATGCCTTGCCTGTGGGTGATAAAAACGAATTTGTGACTAATCAATAAAGAGGATAAAAGTGGCAGATCGTAATTTACGCGATTTACTGGCTCCTTGGGGTGTCGAGACACCGGAGCTTCCGCTACGCGAAATGACATTGGACAGCCGTAAGGCGGCTGCCGGAGATCTGTTTGTTGCGGTTCAAGGGCATCAAACAGATGGTCGGAAGTATATTCCTCAAGCCATCGCCCAAGGCGTCGCTGCGGTGATTGCAGAAGCGAAGGGAAAAGCGGATCACCGCACGATACAGAAGATGCACGGTGTTCCGGTTATCTATTTGGATGATTTAAATAATAAATTATCAAAACTGGCTGGCGAATTTTACCAACATCCCGGTAATAAGCTGAAATTAGTAGGTGTTACCGGAACCAACGGAAAAACGACGACAACACAATTGCTGGCGCAATGGAGCCAGGGGCTTGGTGAAACCAGCGCTGTGATGGGAACGGTAGGAAATGGGCTGCTGGGCATGGTGGTGCCAAGCGAAAATACTACGGGTTCTGCCGTTGATATCCAGCTTGATTTACAGCAACTTGTTAATCAAAACGCGACCTTTGCTGCGATGGAGGTCTCTTCACATGGGCTGATTCAGGGAAGAGTGGCTGCGTTACCGTTTCAAGCGGCCATTTTTACTAATTTAAGCCGTGATCACCTTGATTATCATGGTGATATGGAAAATTACGAAGATGCCAAATGGATGCTGTTCAGCAACCATGATGTGAAACAAAAAATCATCAATGCTGATGATGCAGTGGGGCAGAAATGGTTGTCTCGCTTGCCGGAAGCGGTCGCTGTCACGATGGAAAACCGCTTGCCGGAAAATTGGCAAGGGAGCTGGTTATCGGCCAATGAAGTTCATTATCACGACAAAGGTGCCTCTATTGCGTTTACTTCCAGTTGGGGAAATGGAATGTTCGACAGCCCTCTTATGGGCGCATTCAATGTCAGCAACTTGCTATTGGCGCTTGCGACTTTGTTGTCACTGGAATATCCCTTAGAAAAATTGCTGGCAACGGCTTCTTGTCTGGAACCTGTCTGTGGGCGTATGGAAGTCTTTTCCGCTGTGGGTCGCCCCACTGTTGTCGTAGATTATGCCCATACACCTGATGCTTTGGAAAAAGCGTTATCTGCGGCTCGCCTGCACTGTAAGGGGAAACTCTGGTGCGTATTTGGTTGTGGTGGTGATCGTGATAAAGGCAAGCGTCCATTGATGGGCGGCGTTGCAGAACAAGGCTCTGATCGCGTGGTTGTTACTGATGATAATCCTCGCAGTGAAGAACCTTATGCGATTGTGGCGGATATCCTGAAAGGGTTCATCGATCCGGGTTGTGCTATGGCGATTCATGGCCGCGTTGAAGCTGTTACCAGCGCCATTATGCAGGCAGCCGAAGAAGACGTTGTTCTTGTGGCAGGTAAAGGCCATGAAGATTATCAACTGGTCGGCAATCGTCGTTTGGATTACTCAGATCGCCTGACCGTTGCACGTTTGCTGGGAGTAATCGCATGATCCCACTGACACTTCAGCAACTGGCACAGTTAACAGATGGAACGTTATATCACGTGACTGAACATCGGGCTGCCACTCTCCAGATTAATACTGTGGAAACCGATAGCCGCAAAATCGTGCGCGGTAGTTTGTTTATTGCCTTAAAAGGGGAAAAATTTGACGCCCATGATTTCGCCTCTGATGTAGTTCAACAGGGGGCAGGTGTTTTATTGGTCAGTCGTCGCCTTGAGGTTGACTGTCCTCAGGTGGTGGTGGAAGACACCCGCCAGGCGATGGGAAAACTGGCAGGTTGGGTTCGTCAGCAAAGTAAAGCGCGAATCGTGGCCTTGACGGGTTCATCGGGCAAAACATCCGTAAAAGAGATGACAGCGGCGATTCTGCGTCAGTGCGGAAATACCCTTTATACTGCTGGCAACTTCAATAATGATATTGGTGTCCCATTGACCCTGTTCAGGCTCACTGATGAACACCAATTTGCCGTGATTGAACTGGGTGCCAACCACATCGGTGAAATTGCCTATACCACCGAAATGGCTCGCCCTGAAAGTGCGCTGGTCAATAATCTGTTTTCGGCTCATCTGGAAGGATTTGGTTCTTTAGCTGGGGTGGCCAAGGCAAAAGGTGAGATTTTTGAAGGTCTTTCTCCGACTGGAACTGCCATTATCAATCTGGATAGCAATGATTGGGATAATTGGCAGCATAGCATTAGCGATCAGCAGACAGTATGGCGCTTTTCCGTTTTGCCAACGGCTGACTCTGATTTTTACGCAACGGAGATTTCGGAACAGCCGTTGGCTACGCATTTTTGTCTCCATACCCCAATCGGAAATATCGAGCTGACACTGCCATTACCGGGGAAACACAATGTTGCCAATGCGCTGGCCGCTAGTGCTCTTGCAATCTCTGTCGGCGTATCGCTAGAGAATATTAGTGCCGGATTATCGGAACTCACGGCTGTTCCAGGACGTTTATTCCCCATTCACCTCACAGAGGGAAAATGGGTGTTGGACGACACTTATAACGCCAACACAGGTTCCATGATCGCCGCTGCAAATGTGCTGTCACAAATGTCCGGTTATCGAGTCATGGTTGTCGGTGATATGGGAGAACTGGGTGAGCAGGCGATTGAGTGCCATCGTGAGGTAGGTGAAGCCGTGGCATTCACAAACATAGATAAAGTACTCAGCGTCGGGACTCTCAGTTCCCATATCAGTGACGCGAGTGGTCGAGGGCAGCATTTCGCGAACAAGGCTGATTTAGTTGCAGCGCTGCTTTCTTTACTGGAACAACACAAAATGATTTCCATATTAATTAAAGGTTCACGCAGTACCGCAATGGAAGAGGTAGTGAACTCACTGAAGGAGAACTTCCAATGTTAGTTTGGCTCGCCGAATATCTGGTTAAATATCACACAGGCTTTAACGTCTTCTCCTATCTGACGTTCAGGGCCATTGTCGGCTTGCTGACTGCATTGTTTCTCGCGCTATGGATGGGGCCAAATTTAATTGCGTACCTGCAAAAATTACAGATTGGTCAGGTTGTACGTGACAATGGGCCAGAATCCCATTTCAGCAAACGTGGTACGCCGACAATGGGCGGGGTGTTGATCCTGTTTTCCATCACTATTTCTGTTCTGCTGTGGGCACGTCTAGATAACCCTTATGTCTGGTGTGTACTGGTGGTTCTGTTGGGTTACGGCATTGTTGGCTTCGTGGATGACTATCGCAAAGTGGTTCGCAAAGATACCAAGGGGTTGATTGCCCGCTGGAAGTATTTCTGGCAATCCGTTCTGGCTTTAGGCGTGGCGTTTGCTATGTACAGCATTGGCAAAGATACACCAGCGACACAATTGGTCATACCGTTCTTCAAAGAAGTCATGCCACAACTGGGATTGCTTTACATTCTGCTGGCCTATTTCGTGATTGTGGGAACCAGTAATGCGGTGAACCTGACCGATGGACTGGATGGTCTGGCTATCATGCCAACGGTACTGGTTGCGGCGGGCTTCGCCTTGGTGGCATGGGCAACGGGTAACGTGAATTTTGCTAGCTATCTGCATATCCCTTACCTGAGTCATGCGGGGGAATTGGTGATTGTCTGCACTGCGATTGTGGGGGCTGGGTTGGGCTTCTTATGGTTCAACACTTATCCAGCGCAAGTATTCATGGGTGATGTTGGCTCATTGGCACTGGGCGGCGCACTGGGCACCATTGCAGTCTTGCTGCGTCAAGAATTCCTGCTGGTCATCATGGGCGGGGTATTCGTGGTGGAAACACTCTCCGTCATTTTGCAGGTCGGATCATTCAAGCTGCGTGGACAGCGCATTTTCCGCATGGCACCGATTCACCATCACTATGAATTGAAAGGCTGGCCGGAGCCACGCGTTATCGTGCGCTTCTGGATTATTTCCCTGATGCTGGTGTTGATTGGTCTGGCAACGCTGAAGGTACGTTAATTATGGCTGAGCTACTTATGACTGAATACGGGGGTAAAAAAGTCGTCATTGTTGGGTTAGGGCTGACAGGCCTTTCCTGCGTTGACTTTTTTATCACACGTGGCGTGACCCCGCGTGTGATGGATACCCGTATAGTGCCACCGGGCAGTGATAAGCTGCCTGCTGATGTTAAGTGTCACACTGGCAGCTTAAATAAACAATGGCTGATGGATGCTGACCTGATTGTTGCCAGCCCAGGTATTGCGTTGGCAACGCCTGAATTGCAGGCAGCGGCTGATGCGGGTGTTGAAATTGTCGGAGATATTGAGCTGTTTTGCCGTGAAGCCACTGCCCCGATTGTTGCCATTACGGGTTCAAACGGTAAAAGCACCGTGACCACTCTAGTTGGAGAGATGGCAAAAGAAGCCGGATGGCAGGTTGGTGTGGGAGGCAACATTGGTGTTGCTGCTCTGGAATTACTGAAACAGCCTTGCCAGTTGTACGTACTGGAACTTTCTAGTTTCCAACTTGAAACGACTTACAGCCTGAAAGCAGCGGCAGCGACTGTGCTGAATGTGACCGAAGACCATATGGCTCGTTATCCTGAAGGATTGCCACAGTACCGTGCTGCAAAACTGCGTATTTATGATCAGGCAAAAGTCTGTGTGGTGAATGCTCAGGATGAACTGACTTTGCCGGTAGCAGGCAAGGATAGCCGTTGTATCAGCTTTGGTGTGGACAGTGGTGATTACCAACTTGATAGCGAACATCAACAATTGGTGGTCAACCAATATCCCGTACTGGCAACCCACGAAATGCAATTGGCTGGGCAACATAACTACACCAATGGGCTGGCAGCACTGGTACTGGCGGATGCGGTGGGTATACCGCGTGAAGCCAGTCTTCAGGCATTACGTACTTATGCAGGGTTGGATCACCGTTTTCAGGTGGTTCATATGAGGAATAGCGTTCGCTGGGTGAATGACTCTAAGGCAACCAATGTAGGTAGCACCCAAGCGGCACTCAGTGGATTAAGACTGGAAGGTACACTCTATCTTTTATTGGGTGGAGATGGAAAAGCGGCGGACTTTACCCCGCTGCAACCCTACATATCGGGGAATAATATTCGCCTTTACTGTTTTGGTCGTGATGGGAATCAGCTTGCGCAACTGCGTCCTGAAATCTCAATACTGACAGAAACGATGGAACAGGCGATGAGAGAAATTGCATCCAAGCTGGTTGTTGGCGATATGGTACTGCTGTCACCCGCTTGTGCGAGCTTTGATCAGTTCAATAGTTTTGAACATCGTGGTCATGAATTTGCCCGTTTGGCAGAGGAGTTAGGCTGATGACCATTCCAGGCCTCGGTAAATTTAAAAATTGGTTGGCGGGAAATGTGGAGGCAGATACCACAGATATCGTCATGTACGATCGTACCCTGGTCTGGATGATATTGGGGTTGGCTGTGATTGGCTTTGTCATGGTGACATCTGCCTCTATGCCAGTTGGTCAGCGTCTTGCTCAAGATCCGTTTATCTTTGCGCGGCGTGATGCGATTTACTTGTTACTGTGCTTTTTCTTGTCGCTGATCACGCTGCGCATTCCGATGGAATTTTGGCAGCGCTACAGCAACGTCATGTTGTTGGGCACGATTATGTTGTTGGTTTTGGTGCTGTTTGTAGGTAGCTCGGTCAATGGGGCATCACGTTGGGTAGCGATTGGCCCATTACGTATTCAGCCTGCCGAATTGTCGAAACTGTCACTTTTTTGTTACCTCTCCAGCTATCTGGTCAGAAAAGTTGAAGAAGTGAGAAATAACTTCTGGGGGTTCTGCAAGCCGATGGGTGTCATGATTGCACTGGCTATCCTGCTGCTGGCACAGCCCGATCTGGGAACCGTTATTGTGTTATTTGTGGCAACACTGACACTGCTGTTTCTGGCGGGAGCGAAATTATGGCAGTTTCTAGCCATCATTGGCTGCGGAATATTTGCCGTGTGCGTACTGATTGTTGCTGAACCTTATCGTATGCGCAGAGTGACCTCTTTTTTAGACCCGTGGGAGGATCCTTTCGGCAGCGGTTATCAATTAACCCAATCACTTATGGCATTTGGTCGAGGAAGTTTCTTTGGACAAGGGCTGGGAAATTCAGTCCAGAAACTGGAATATTTGCCCGAAGCCCATACTGACTTTATTTTCTCCATTCTAGCCGAAGAATTAGGTTATTTCGGTGTGGTTTTCGTGTTGGCAATGGTATTCTTCGTCGCTTTCCGCGCAATGATGATCGGCCGCCGGGCATTGCAGCTTGACCAACGGTTTTCAGGCTTTTTGGCTTGTGCAATCGGCGTATGGTTCAGCTTTCAGGCATTCATCAATGTCGGGGCTGCGGCAGGTATGCTGCCAACGAAAGGATTGACATTACCTCTGGTGAGTTACGGTGGTTCGAGTCTGATTGTGATGTCGACGGCCATCGTCATGTTATTGCGAATTGATTATGAAGTGCGTCTGACAAAAGCGCAGGCGTTCGTAAGGAGCCCTAAATGAGTGGCAAAAACCGGCGTTTAATGGTGATGGCAGGTGGTACGGGCGGTCATGTGTTCCCGGGGCTGGCGGTTGTCCATCATTTAAAAGAGCAGGGTTGGGATGTTCGCTGGTTGGGAACCGCTGATCGCATGGAAGCCGATCTGGTTCCGAAGCATGGCATTGACATCGAGTTTATTCAGATTTCAGGGCTGAGGGGCAAAGAAATAAAAGCGTTGCTTGCTGCTCCGATTAGAATTTTTAAAGCGATTCGGCAGGCAAAAGCCATCATGCGTCGTTATCAGCCGGATGTCGTGCTGGGGATGGGCGGATATGTCTCTGGGCCGGGTGGAATAGCGGCATGGTTGTGTGGTATCCCGGTTGTGCTGCATGAGCAAAATGGCATCGCGGGGCTGACTAATCGCTGGTTGGCCAAAATCGCAAAAACGGTTTTACAGGCATTCCCGGGAGCATTTCCTAAAGCACCGGTTGTCGGCAACCCAGTGCGGGAAGATGTATTGGCATTACCCGTACCTGTGCAGCGTTTGGCTGGGCGTGAAGGCCCTGTTCGGGTGCTGGTTGTTGGAGGCAGCCAGGGCGCAAGAATTCTGAACCAAACCATGCCAGAAGTGGCTGCCCGTCTGGGCGATAAAACCACATTCTGGCATCAGGCTGGAAAGGGCGCTCAAGAAGAAACACAGAAAAAATATGAAAATTCAGCCAAATCTGAATACAAAGTGACTGAATTTATTGATGATATGGCACAGGCTTATGCGTGGGCAGATATTGTAGTGTGTCGTTCTGGCGCATTGACAGTCAGCGAAGTTTCTGCCGCGGGATTACCTGCGATTTTTGTTCCATTCCAGCATAAAGATCGCCAGCAGTATTGGAATGCCTTGCCATTGGAAAAAGCGGGGGCAGCAAAAATACTCGAACAGCCCGAATTTACGGCTGATGCTGTGGCAGATCTATTAGTTCAGTGGCAACGCCCACAATTGCTGGAAATGGCAGAAAAGGCACGCTCAGTAGCCATCATTAATGCAACCGAGCGTGTGGCAGCAGCATTGATCGATGCTGTTGAAAATCATTCAGGCCGTTCTTGTTCTAAATAGAAAGTAGAACGGTGACGTAAACATAACGAGTGAAGATTAAAACGTGAATACACAACAGTTGGCGAAATTAAGAGCTTCAGTGCCTGAAATGAGAAAAGTCAGGCATATCCACTTTGTCGGCATTGGTGGTGCTGGCATGGGTGGTATCGCCGAGGTGTTGGCTAATGAAGGTTATCAGATAAGTGGTTCTGATCTGGCACCCAACCCGGTCACACAACAACTGATTGCTCTGGGTGCAACCATTTATTTTAATCACCGTCCGGAAAATGTACGGGGCGCCAGTGTGGTGGTTGCATCCACCGCCATCTCTGCGGACAACCCAGAGATTATGGCTGCTCGTGAAGCACGCATTCCGGTGATTCGTCGTGCTGAAATGCTGGCAGAGCTTATGCGTTACCGGCACGGTATTGCCATTGCGGGAACGCATGGTAAAACCACGACGACAGCAATGATTGCAGGTATTTATGCACAGGCGGGTCTTGATCCTACATTCGTTAATGGTGGATTGGTGAAGGCAGCAGGTACACATGCCCGTTTAGGCAGCAGCCGTTACCTGATTGCGGAAGCAGATGAAAGTGATGCGTCATTCTTGCACTTACAGCCCATGATGGCGGTTGTCACCAATATTGAAGCCGACCACATGGAGACCTATCAGGGCGATTTCGAAAATCTGAAACAAACATTCGTTAACTTCCTGCATAACCTGCCGTTCTATGGGCGTGCAGTGATGTGCATTGACGATCCTGTTGTGAAAGAACTGATCCCCCGTATCGGGCGTTATATCACGACCTATGGTTTCAGTGAGGAAGCGGATGTTCGCATTACCCATTATGAGCAGAAAGGGGCTCAGGGTTTTTTCACCATCAGTCGGCATGATTTGCCAGACCTGCATGTGGTGTTAAACGCCCCTGGACGCCACAACGCGCTGAATGCGACGGCTGCCGTGGCTGTAGCGACAGAGGAAGGCATCAATGATGCCGCTATTCTATCGTCACTGGCAGAGTTTCAGGGAACTGGGCGCCGCTTTGATTTTCTGGGAGACTTTTCCCTCAAGCATATTAATGGCAAAGAAGGCCGGGTGATGTTGGTAGATGATTATGGTCATCATCCAACTGAAGTTGACGCCACGATTAAAGCCGCACGGGCAGGCTGGACGGATAAACGTATTGTGATGGTATTCCAGCCGCATCGTTATACGAGAACCCGTGATTTATATGATGATTTTGCCAATGTTCTGGGTCAGGTAGATGTTCTATTGATGCTGGATGTGTATGCCGCAGGTGAAACCCCGATTCCGGGTGCGGATAGCCGTTCTTTATGCCGCACTATCCGTAGTCGTGGAAAATTGGATCCGATTTTTGTGTCAGAGCCTGAGCAAATCTCAGCCATGCTGTCACAGGTTATAGAAAGCAACGACTTAGTCTTGGTACAGGGTGCCGGTAATATCGGCAAAATAGCGCGTAATCTGGCTGAAACAAAATTACAGCCATCTTTTAGTGAGGGAGAGCATCATGGTTGATAAGGTCGCTGTTCTGTTAGGTGGAACGTCCGCTGAGCGTGAGGTTTCATTGCAATCAGGACAAGCTATTGTGTCTGGGCTGAAAGAAGCGGGCATTAATGCCTATTCAGTCGATACAAAAGACTTTGATGTGACTAAACTCAAAGAAGAAGGATTCAGCAAAGTCTTTATCGCGTTGCATGGCCGTGGCGGTGAAGATGGTACGCTACAAGGTTTACTGGAGTTTTTGCAACTCCCTTATACCGGCAGTGGCGTAATGGCATCAGCCTTGTCAATGGACAAATTGCGTACAAAACAGCTATGGCAGGGAGCAAAACTACCTGTTTCTCCTTATGTCGTAATTAATTCTCAAAAATTTGAACAAGTTAATGATTTGCAGCTCAAAGAATATGTTCGAGAATTAGGGCTACCATTAATGGTTAAACCGAATTTGGAAGGTTCCAGTGTCGGGATGACCAAAGTGAATGACTATCCCGAGCTGTATGGCGCATTGGAACTGGCATTCCAGTACGATACTGATGTGTTGGTTGAGAAATGGATGTTTGGCCCTGAATATACCGTGGGATTTCTGGGTGATGAGGCTCTTCCTTCTATCCGCATTCAGGCTCCGGATGTGTTTTATGATTACGATGCGAAATATATTTCCAATGAAACGCAATACTTCTGTCCAAGTGGCTTGAGTGTGGAAAAAGAGCAGGAGTTGGTAGCGATTGCATCAAAGGCGTATAAAGCGCTTGGATGTCGTGGTTGGGGGCGAGTCGATATCATGGACGATGGCAGCGGTAACTTTTACCTGTTGGAGGTGAATACCTCTCCAGGCATGACTAACCATAGTCTGGTACCCATTGCTGCGCGTCAGGCTGGGCTTAGTTTTTCTCAACTCGTAGCGAGAATTTTGGAATTGGCTGATTGATATGTCACAGGCAGCCCGGAATCTTCGGGAGCGGGAGAGCGAGGTTCAGGGATCTCGTCCTAGTAATGGTTATTATCTGGCAGGGATGATCTTCTTCCTGATGGTGGTTGGCACCATCATATGGGGGGGCTGGATGACACTGGACTGGATGAAAGACTCGAATAGGTTACCGCTCTCAAAGCTGGTGTTGACTGGTGAACGTCATTACACCACGAATGATGATGTCAGGCAGGCTATTTTGTCTTTGGGAGCCCCCGGGACGTTCATGACTCAGGATGTCAACGTCATTCAGGAAAAGATTGAACAACTACCATGGATTCGGCAAGTCACTGTGCGTAAACAATGGCCTGATGAACTGAAAATACATCTGGTAGAATACGTGCCTTATGTGCGCTGGAATGATACTCAAATGTTGGATGCAGAAGGCCGAGTATTCAGTTTGCCGATAGAGCGCAGTGCAAACGGGCAATATCCGATGCTGTATGGGCCCGAAGGCAAAGAGAAAGACGTATTGAAAGAATATCGCATAATGGCGGCTTTGCTTGAAGGACACCAAACCAAATTGAAAGCGGTGATCATGACGGCGCGTAACTCCTGGCAATTGATATTGGATAACGATATCCGGTTGGAGCTAGGAAATCGAGATCAACCAGGGCGAATGAAACGCTTCATTGAACTTTATCCTGTGTTGCTGAAAAACACGGAGAAGCGCGTGGCTTATGTTGACTTACGTTATGACAGCGGTGCTGCGGTAGGTTGGGCTCCTTTATTAACTGATACGCCGGTTTCAATGAACGGGCAAGAAAACAAACAGTGACTGGTAATAATACAGAGACAGGCAGAATAACGATGATCAAATCAACGGACAGAAAATTGGTAGTTGGCCTTGAAATCGGGACAGCAAAGGTATCTGCCCTGGTTGGTGAAATTCTGCCCGATGGTATGGTTAATATTATCGGAGTAGGAAGTTGTCCATCTCGTGGCATGGATAAAGGCGGTGTCAACGACCTTGAATCGGTCGTTAAATGCGTACAGCGTGCTATTGATCAGGCTGAACTTATGGCGGATTGTCAGATCTCTTCAGTCTATCTAGCGCTTTCCGGCAAGCATATCAGTTGTCAGAACGAAATTGGCATGGTACCGATTTCGGAAGAAGAAGTGACACAGGATGATGTGGACAGCGTTGTCCATACGGCTAAATCGGTTCGTGTTCGTGATGAGCACCGTATTTTGCATGTGATCCCGCAGGAATACGCAATTGACTATCAGGAAGGGATCAAAAATCCAGTAGGACTCTCTGGTGTGCGTATGCAGGCGAAAGTCCACTTGATTACCTGCCATAACGACATGGCGAAAAATATTGTAAAAGCTGTTGAACGTTGTGGACTGAAAGTTGACCAACTTATTTTTGCCGGGTTGGCAGCAAGTTATGCTGTGCTGACGGAAGATGAACGTGAATTGGGGGTCTGCGTCGTTGATATTGGCGGCGGGACGATGGATATCGCTGTATATACTGGCGGCGCATTGCGACATACCAAGGTTATCCCTTATGCAGGAAATGTGGTTACCAGTGATATCGCCTATGCGTTTGGTACTCCCCCGAGTGATGCTGAAACCATCAAGGTTCGTCACGGCTGTGCATTGGGTTTGATAGTCAGCAAAGATGAAAATGTAGAAGTCCCAAGCGTGGGAGGACGACCTCCCCGTAGTTTGCAGCGTCAGACACTGGCTGAGGTGATCGAACCTCGTTATACCGAACTGCTGAATTTAGTGAATGATGAAATTTTGCGATTGCAGGAGCAGTTGCGTCAGCAGGGAGTAAAACACCACCTGGCGGCAGGGATTGTCCTGACAGGGGGAGGAGCCCAGATTGATGGTCTGGCCGATTGTGCCCAGCGGGTGTTCCATACCCAAGTTCGCATAGGTCGTCCCCTGAACATCACTGGACTGACAGATTATGTGCAGGAGCCTTGTTATTCAACAGCAGTCGGGCTTCTGCACTATGGCAAAGAATCCCACCTTGGTGGAAATTCTGATGCCGATAAAAGAACGTCAGTGAGCGGCTGGTTTAAGAAAATCAGCAACTGGCTGAGAAAAGAATTTTGATTTTTTATACAGAGGCTACGACAATGTCGCCGGCCTTGATATAAAGGCACAAAACGGAGAGAAATTATGTTTGAACCACTGGAATTAACCAATGACGCGGTGATTAAAGTCATCGGCGTCGGCGGCGGCGGCGGTAATGCTGTAGAGCACATGGTGCGTGAGCGTATTGAAGGCGTAGACTTCTTTGCGGTTAACACTGATGCTCAGGCTCTGCGTAAGACGGCTGTTGGTCAGACTATCCAGATTGGCAACGGCATTACAAAAGGATTGGGTGCTGGTGCAAACCCTGAAGTTGGCCGTACTGCTGCGGAAGAAGATCGTGAGTCACTGCGTACGGCACTGGAAGGTGCTGACATGGTATTCATCGCCGCAGGTATGGGGGGGGGGACGGGAACCGGTGCCGCCCCTGTTGTGGCTGAAATTGCTAAAGAACTTGGCATTTTGACTGTTGCTGTTGTCACTAAGCCATTTAATTTCGAAGGCAAAAAGCGTATGGCCTTCGCGGAACAAGGGATCACTGAACTGTCCAAGCACGTGGACTCATTGATCACCATTCCAAATGACAAATTATTGAAAGTCCTGGGTCGCGGTATTTCCCTGCTGGATGCGTTCGGTGCAGCCAATGACGTCCTGAAGGGGGCGGTACAGGGGATTGCTGAACTAATCACTCGCCCAGGGCTGATGAACGTTGACTTCGCTGACGTTCGTACCGTGATGTCTGAGATGGGTTACGCCATGATGGGCTCTGGTATCGCACAGGGTGAAGATCGTGCGGAAGAAGCAGCAGAAATGGCTATCTCCAGCCCATTGTTGGAAGATATTGATCTCTCTGGTGCGCGCGGCGTTCTGGTTAACATTACAGCGGGCTTTGACCTGCGTCTGGATGAATTTGAAACGGTTGGTAACACAATCCGTGCATTTGCCTCTGATAATGCGACGGTGGTTATCGGTACGTCATTGGATCCAGACATGAACGATGAGTTGCGTGTTACCGTTGTGGCAACAGGCATTGGGATGGATAAACGTCCAGAAATTACGCTGGTGACCAGTAACAAAGCACCTCAGGCAAACACGATAGATCGCCGTTATCAGCAAATGCCAGGCGGACTCTCTTCATTGCCTGATGAGAACAAAACAGCAGCAAAAGTCGTTAATGACCAAAATGCGCATACGAGCAAAGAGCCTGATTATCTCGACATTCCTGCGTTTTTGCGTAAGCAGGCTGATTAATAGCTAAAAAATTGGTTTCTCCGCTTTTTGTGCTAAACTATCCTGCCAGTCATGATTTATAGTGATTGGCGGGATAAGTAACATTGCGAGATATAAACGATGATCAAACAAAGGACATTAAAACGTATTGTTCAAGCGACCGGCGTCGGTTTGCACACCGGTAAGAAAGTCACGCTGACAATGCGTCCAGCGCCGGCTAATACCGGGGTCATCTATCGTCGTACTGACTTGAATCCTCCGGTAGATTTTCCAGCAGATGCCAAATCTGTGCGTGATACTATGCTCTGTACTTGTCTGGTGAATGAGCATAATGTGCGGATTTCAACCGTTGAGCATTTGAATGCGGCGTTGGCAGGTCTGGGGATCGATAACATTGTTATTGACGTCGATGCACCAGAAATTCCGATTATGGACGGTAGCGCCAGCCCGTTCGTTTTCCTGTTATTGGATGCGGGTATTGAAGAGCTGAATGTCGCGAAAAAATTCGTGCGCATGAAAGAGTGCATTCGTGTGGAAGATGGTGATAAATGGGCTGAATTGACACCATATCACGGTTTCAGTTTGGATTTTACTATCGACTTTAACCATCCAGCGATTGATTCCGGTTCACAGCGTTATAGTCTGGACTTCTCAGCCGATTCATTTGTTCGCCAGATTAGTCGTGCGCGTACTTTCGGGTTTATGCGTGATATTGAGTATTTGCAATCTAAAGGTCTGTGCCTCGGCGGCAGCTTCGATTGTGCGATTGTGGTAGATGATTACCGAGTACTCAATGAAGATGGTCTGCGTTTCGAAGATGAGTTCGTTCGCCATAAAATGCTGGACGCTATCGGCGATCTGTTTATGTGTGGCTACAACATCATTGGCGCCTTTACCGCGTTCAAATCAGGCCATGCACTGAACAATAAGCTGCTGCAAGCTGTCTTGGCGCATGAAAGCGCTTGGGAATTTGTCACATTTGAAGATGAAGCTGAAATGCCACTGGCTTTCCGTGCTCCATCACTGGTGTTGGCATGATAGCTAACGTGTGTATTGCTAAAGAGTGTTGAGAACATTCCTATGATGCACCAGTGGGTTATGTTATCTATTACGTTCCTTTCGCTGATGTTTTTCATTCAGCGCTAGCGCTTCTTCTTGGCTGTACTGGTACCCTCTCCGGCCAGTGCAGCCAATCGTTCCAATTTCCTTTTCAATTTTTCAGGGCTACGTTCAGCCAGCATCATTAACGTTTCTGCACTTTCATGAGTCAGCTGGCGCTTTGGTAAATCCTGATTATCATTATTGGATGCCTTTATGGGTGATTTTGAGATGCCCTGTGCATTATTATCACACTTAACCATTAATGATGGATTAATCCTGATGTCGATTGATGATAAAGATGGTAGAATTTCGCTTCTCAGGGTAGAAAGCAAAACGGGGATTTCATAACGAAGTCGGGTCATCCAGCCGGCATTTCCTGCTTCCAGTACCAGAATTTGTTTGCGATAATTGGCAACTCTGCACCATGGGTGCAACTGAGCAGGAAGTAAACTGAGAACGGCACGATTGAGTTTCAATAATGCGATGGCATGTTTTTGAATCATCTGAAGTGGGCTTTTCCCGACAGTCGCAGCGTCTTCAAACAGCGTATCCAGTGATTGTGGGCGGTTATCTCGCATAATATAAAGCAGTTCCAGTATTTATTAATGAAGGGTTAATGAGTATTTTAAATCTTTGGCGACAATTTGGTAGGCGTTATTTTTGGTCTCACCTTTTACTGGGCATGGTTGCCACAGGAATTGGTGTTCCGACTGTTTTCGCCGGAGTAGCAGAAAGTCTCCCCCATACGAATACTTCTTCTGCCCAAGGAAACCAAAATCAAGCGTTTTCCTCGTTTGAGCACTTATTTCAATTACACTTGTTTCAATTAAAAAGTGCCCAGCGTCAGCCTTCGAATTATTTAAATTACTGGCAGCAACATGCTGTTCGTAACGTCATCCGTCAACTTTCTTTTGCTTTTTCGATTACGGAACCTGTCAGGTACGAAGTAGCAAAAGAAAGTACCCGGATTTCCTCTCCATCCATGCAACAACTTATGTTGGATACGTTGCATGCCATGTTGACACAAACATCAACGCCATTTGATGAAGCTAGTTCAGATGTTGCGATGGTGCTGGCTATTCTTCCTGATACCCACACTCCAGCACTCTGGGTAGCTAAAATTCAGGGAATTAGGGCTGGGCCAATGTCCAATCATTTATCTTTACTTTAATGCTTCTGGCTTATTTAATCTGATTGAATAAGCCAGTTTTTAAGAAATGATTGGTTGGCTATAACAATAGCCCTATCTGAGATGTACTAATTATGCTGATTAAATTACTGACTAAAATTTTTGGTAGCCGTAATGACCGTACCTTGCGTCGTTTGCGTAAAGGGGTTGAGGTGATCAACCGCATGGAGCCGGATTTTGAAAAACTCTCTGATGAAGAACTGAAAGCGAAAACGGAGCAGTTCCGTGCTCGCTTGAAAGAAGGGGAATCACTGGAAAAAATTCTGCCAGAAGCCTTTGCTACTGTGCGTGAAGCCAGTAAGCGTGTATTTGGCATGCGTCACTTTGATGTGCAGTTGTTGGGCGGAATGGTATTGAATGAACGCTGCATAGCGGAGATGCGTACCGGTGAAGGTAAAACGCTGACAGCAACATTGCCTGCTTATCTTAACGCCTTAACTGGGCGAGGTGTCCATGTTGTTACCGTGAACGACTATCTGGCACAGCGTGATGCCGAGAATAACCGACCCCTGTTTGAGTTTCTTGGCCTGAGTGTGGGGATTAACTTACCGGGTATGCCAGCTCCGGCAAAACGTGAAGCCTATGCCGCAGACATTACTTACGGAACCAACAATGAGTATGGTTTCGACTATCTGCGTGACAACATGGCGTTTAGTCCAGAAGAGCGAGTTCAACGCAAACTGCATTATGCGCTGGTGGACGAAGTGGACTCCATTCTGATCGATGAAGCTCGTACGCCATTGATCATTTCAGGGCCTGCGGAAGATAGCTCTGAGCTTTATATCAAAGTGGACAAACTGATCCCGAAACTGATCCGTCAAGAAAAAGAGGACTCAGATACTTTCCAAGGTGAAGGTCATTTCTCTGTTGATGAAAAAACACGTCAAGTCAACTTGACCGAGCGTGGTCTGGTGTTGGTTGAAGAATTGCTGGTGGATGCCAAGATGATGGATGAAGGCGAATCTCTGTATTCACCGACCAACATCATGCTGATGCACCATGTGACGGCAGCTCTGCGTGCCCATGTCCTGTTTACCCGCGATGTAGACTATATCGTTAAAGATGGCGAAGTCATCATTGTTGACGAACATACTGGGCGTACCATGCAGGGGCGTCGCTGGTCTGATGGTCTGCATCAGGCAGTGGAAGCTAAAGAAGGTGTTGAAATTCAGAATGAAAACCAGACACTGGCTTCAATCACGTTCCAGAACTATTTCCGCATATATGAAAAATTGGCTGGGATGACGGGAACCGCCGACACCGAAGCCTTTGAATTCAGCTCCATTTATAAACTGGATACCATCGTCGTTCCAACCAACCGTCCAATGATCCGCCAAGATTTATCGGATCTGGTTTATATGACAGAAGCGGAAAAAATTGAGGCGATCATTGAAGATATCAGAGAGCGTACAAGCAATGGTCAGCCAGTGCTGGTGGGGACAATTTCGATTGAGAAATCAGAACTCGTTTCTAATGCATTAACTCAAGCGGGTATTGCACATAACGTCTTGAACGCGAAATTCCATGCAATGGAAGCAGACATCATCGCTCAGGCTGGTCAGGCCAGCACGGTGACTATTGCGACCAACATGGCGGGACGTGGTACAGATATTGTGTTGGGCGGAAGCTGGCAGACAGAAATTGCCAAACTGAACGAGCCAACTGAAGAACAAATCGAGAAAATTAAAACTGCATGGCAAGAGCGCCATGATGCGGTATTAGCAGCTGGCGGCTTACATATTGTCGGTACAGAGCGCCATGAATCACGCCGTATTGATAACCAGTTACGTGGCCGTGCAGGGCGTCAGGGGGATGCGGGTTCTTCGCGCTTCTATCTCTCAATGGAAGACTCTTTGATGCGTATTTTTGCTTCAGATCGCGTCACCGGCATGATGCGTAAACTTGGTATGCAACCGGGTGAAGCGATTGAGCATCCATGGGTTACCAAAGCGATTGCCAATGCCCAGCGTAAAGTTGAAAGCCGTAACTTTGATATCCGTAAGCAATTGCTGGAATATGATGATGTTGCCAATGATCAGCGCCGTGCAATTTATGCCCAGCGTAACGACTTGCTTGATGTGCGTGATGTCAGCGAAACCATTGCCAGCATTCGTGAAGATGTCTTCAAGGTAACGATTGATGCCTATATCCCGCCACAATCACTGGAAGAAATGTGGGATGTTGAAGGCTTGCAGGAGCGCTTAGCCAACGATTTCGATCTGGATATGCCGATCAAGGAATGGCTGGACAAGGAACCGGAATTGCACGAAGAAACACTGCGTGAACGTATTCTTGAGAAGGCGATTGAGGTTTATAAACAGAAAGAAGAAATCGTCAGTGCAGAAATGATGCGTAACTTTGAAAAAGGCATCATGTTGCAAACTTTGGATACGCTGTGGAAAGAACATTTGGCAGCGATGGATTACCTGCGTCAAGGTATTCATCTGCGTGGTTATGCACAAAAAGATCCAAAACAAGAATACAAGCGTGAATCTTTTGCCATGTTTGCAAATATGCTGGAATCACTGAAATATGAAGTGATTAGCACCTTGAGCAAAGTTCAAGTCAGAATGCCAGAAGAAGTCGAAGCGCTTGAGCAGCAACGTCGTGAGGACGCAGAACGTTTGGCAAGACAGCAGCATCTTAGCCACGAAGTGGAACAGGGGGCGTTGATGTCAGAAGCGGAAGCACAGCTGGCAAATGGGGAGCGTAAAGTTGGACGTAACGATCCTTGCCCGTGTGGTTCTGGCAAGAAATATAAGCATTGCCACGGCCGCTTATAATTAAGCTAAGTCAATAGCGCCAGTGGTGAACTGCCACTGGCTGGTTTAGCAAAAGTCCTTAAATCTGATTCTGCCAAGAATGTTCTTCAAGGAACGTTGCTTAAGAAATAGATTTGAAGGCCAATTCCTGCATATTGCCTACACCTTCAATGAATTGGTCATCAGATAGCCGACAGGCTTCAGAGCTTTTTCTCGCGAATACGTAATTGTGCCAATCGAATACGGTAGCGATCTTCAGTCCGGCCTGGTGACTATAACTGAAAGTTATGCAGTGCGGATTGGTTTTTATCAAGAAATGAAAAATGTTGATCCATTAGGCGATATGAAGGCGTTACCCGCCAGAACACGTTCATTGGCACTCATGATTTTGGTCAGTCCTAGCATATCGGCGGTATTGCCGGCAAAAGATGCCAAGTCTTGTGATAAATATCCTACATCACAGAAATGCTTCACACTACCTTCTGTGGGAGATGTTTGTTGTGCCAGTATCGATGCCAGCCAAGGTTTACCAATACCCGAAAATAAGGGAGTTACTTCACCAGAAAACTGATAGGCGATTTTTTTGCCTCGATCAATGATTGAACGTCATATTGCATAAACGATGCTTCCTTAATCTTTAAAATAGTGGTTTTAATCTATTTATAGGTTAATTTCTTACACTGTTTGCCGTCTGTTTTTACATGATATGTTTTTGTATAGAGAGGTATTTGATAAAAAGCGATTAAATATTGAATGAAATACAAGTTTGCGATTTAAGCTAATTTTAATGTAGTCTGCAATAGATAATCACCTAGGTTAAATAATAAACTGCAAGAAAAACAATTATGGAAAAAAAACATCTGCGTATTGCGGCAGGCATCATTAAAAATAGCAATGATCAAATTTTTATCACTCAGCGTAGTGCTGATTCACATATGGGCGGTTTTTGGGAATTTCCCGGAGGGAAACTTGAACAGGGAGAGACGCCTGAACAGGCATTGATTAGAGAATTAAAGGAAGAAGTTGGGATCACGGTAACTCATTGTGAATTGGTGGATACCATCACACATGAGTTTCCTGACAGAAATATCACACTCTACTTTTTTCTAGCCGATGAATGGGAAAATGAACCATTTGGTAAAGAAGGACAGCCTTTCCGCTGGGTTTTGCAATCAGAATTAATTGCTGATGAATTCCCGCCTGCAAATCGTAGTATTGTCGCTTTTTTGACTAAAAATGGCTCTCATTAAGAAACTGGTATCACTCTTTTAAGTTGATCCATTTTTAGATAATCACATCGCAGCAGTACCAAATAAAATCGGTGCTGCCGCGATGTAATCTAAGTGATATTACTGATCCGGTTCTTCGCTCCAGCTATCATTTTCTGAGCTGTCGCTCTGACTCAATATTTTCTTTTCTTCGCTGGCCCATTCGCCCAAGTCGATTAATTGGCAACGTTTGCTGCAAAATGGGCGATATGGGCTAATTTCGCCCCATATTACTGTGTTGCCACATGTCGGGCATTCGACAGTTAATACTTCAGACATCTTATTTTCCTTTCCCCCTGTTAATTTGAAGGCCATGTTAACAGCAGGCTAATTCAAATGACAAATGGGCAGGTACAACACCATTCTCATTATCCATTGGTAAAAAACGAATGGCGAAACGTGTCTTGTAGCCAGAGACTTGTGGATAAACCAATGCATTCATCGCGACATCTAATTTTAATCTCAGTAGATCTGCCTCATCAGCATTTCCCTGATAGAATCCATTGTGACTGGTTTTAGGGGTGAATACTGCGGAGTGGCGAATGAGCTCCAGAATGCTTTCTAATGCTTGTTGTAATGGACGAAGGCTGTCTAACCAGGTTTTGACGGATTCATCCCTGATAGACTGTGGCAAATGTAGCCACAAATGCAATGTCGGCAAATCAAAGCTACAACATCCTCCAGGGATACTAAGCCGTTGACGCACCATACTGATAATGCGGTCTTCTTTGATATATTGGCTGAGTCGGGGAGCTTGATTCAAGGCAGTACTGCGCTCTTTAAGCTGCTCTGCCAAACTATGGATCATGGCAGTATCGGCATTGGGAGCACCGAGCCACAGTTTTAATTTTGCCTGCTGGCGATCCAGCTCTTTCAATAATTCAGAACGGACTTCACCCCGTTCTAGGATCTCAATTAATTCGGCAATTGTACGAAAAAACGCGAGGCTACTTGCCTGAGAATCCAAATGGCGTTGTTTTTCCAACTGTTGTAGTGAAGACTCAATCCTCAACCATGAACGCATTTTTTCATTGAGTGGATGTTCAAAAATAATAGTAGAGGTTGCATCACTCATTACGGTTTTCCTGTCTGGCTGATTTTGCTTGTTTTAAATACTGTTGATGTAATTCGACCACTTGGGAGGTAATATCTTGTTCGCTGTGGTGGTTAAAGATGACATCATCTGCCTTTTCCAGTCTGGCCTGACGGCTGGCCTGTGCAGCCAGAATATTTTCGACTTGCTCACGACTTACGCCATCGCGAGCCATTGTTCGATCAATCTGTACTTCTGGCGGGACATCAACAACCAAAATACGGTCTGCCAAATACATTAAACTATTTTCAATTAACAAAGGAACCACCCAAATGACATAGGGAGCGGTAACTTGGTTTAATTGTCGTTGGGTTTCTGTTTGTATCAGTGGATGCAAAAGTGCATTGATCCACTGTTTTTCTTCCGGTGCAGCAAAAATTTTCTGGCGCAGCCGTGCGCGGTTAAGACTGCCATCAGACAATAATATATCAGGGCTGAAGTGCTCTGCGATTGCCTGCAATGCGGGGGTGTCTGGAGTAACAACTTCTCTGGCAATAATGTCGGCATCAACAATCGGGACACCAAGGGATGAAAATACATTAGAAATAGTCGTTTTACCGCTACCAATTCCACCTGTGAGTGCAACAATATAAGTCATTCCATCCCTTAAAATATTTCTGATAGCATAATTAAATTGTAACTCAAGGGAGACTGATGGGCTATAAACAAACGCGTATAATTCCTGCTTTTGCGGCTTCAAGAAAAGATAACGAAACATGTAAATATCTTGTTACGTCAATATTGCACCTAATTGAAAAATAGGCAGATACATAGCCAACAATAATAGACCAACAATCAGTGCCATTATCAGCATCAATAGAGGTTCAAGTAATTGAACTAGACTATCAGCAAGGTTGATGGATTTTTCTTGATACCATTTTGCAAGATTAAATAAAAATAATTCTAACTCTCCTGATTCTTCACCTATCGTAACAAATTGTTGACATAGCGAAGGGAAATACGCTGCTTTTTTTAATGCATCACTCATTGGAACGCCTTGTTGGATCTGCCTATGCAGACTTTTTACGCCTGCGATAAACACAGGGTGGTGAGTAGCATTTAGAGCGCATTCAAGCCCTGTAGTTAGTGTTAATCCTGCTTTTTGTGTCATAAACAGGATGTGGAATATTTGATTGGTCTGTTGATAAATCGTGAGTTGCTTAAAAAGAGGGAGTTTCAGCAGGAGCATTTTTTCCTTTTTTTTCAATATTGGAAAGCGATGACGTAGCCATAGATAACCCATTAGCGACATCAATATTATTATTAGTAGTAGTACACCATGTTGAATTAAGAAATCAGAACCTGATAAAACCCATTGTGTTAACAGAGGCAAGGAAGCATTAAACGAAGAATAGACTTGTCGAAATTCCGGTAGGACAAAAACCAACATCAGAATAATAACCAAGAAGGTCACAAAGGCGACAATCAAGGGATAGCGATAAGCCTTCTGCATTTTCTTCCGCAACGTATTCTGCTGTTCCAGCCGATTAATGATCAATTGGCAGCAGTTTTCGAGTTGGCCCGTTTGTTCTCCTACTGCGATAAGTTGGCAGAATAAAGGGGAAAACAACTTCGGATAGTGTTCCAGCGTTGTGGAGAATGATTCACCCTGACTAATTTTCTGAATTATATCCGTTAATACACATCGCCAGAGATCATATTTGCACTCTTGCAATAAGATAGCTAGCCCCCTGAGTAGGGGGATGCCCGATGACAATAACGTGCTTAATTGATGAATGAAATGTAGACGATAAGCAATTTCTTTTTCGCTGTAATAAATAATTTTTTTACATTTAATGACATAGGGTTGCAACTCGAGATAGCTTAAGTGTTGGAATACACTTTTTTTGTTGTGGGCAATACTTTCTCCCTTTATGACCTTGCCTTTGCCGTTAATCGCTTGCCATTGATAAATAAATTCTATTTTCATTCTGTTTCATGGCCTGTAATCTGATAAATCTCTTCAAGAGTAGTGATCCCTTTTTCCACTAATGCCAGCCCTGCCGAAAAAAGTGTTGAATCCTGCTGTGTGGCAAGTAAGCGTGAGAGATTGGATTTTGAATGTTCAGACAGAGCTTGCTGGAGTTCTGGTTTGATTTCGAGGAATTCATAGATGGCTGTTCTGCCATAATAACCAGAAAAACAGTGGTCACAACCAACCGCATTCCATTTTTTTATGGTAGATGTGGGAGAGGTTTCTGTCTTATTGATAATATTAGGGACAATGGTGGGGCTACTGTCTTGTTGGCGACAATGGGGGCAGAGTTTACGAACCAGCCGCTGGGCAATAATCAATTTCACGCATGAGGCTGTAGTATAGCCAGCGATTCCCAGATTTTGCAGACGGGATAAGGTATCGATGGTGGAATTAGTATGCAGTGTCGATAAAACCAAGTGGCCCGTTTGCGCTGCTTTCATCGATATTTCGGCGGTTTCATTGTCACGAATCTCACCAACCATAATGATATCGGGATCTTGCCGTAATAGTGCCCTGAGCACTTTGGCAAAATCAAGGCCAATCTTATTATTCACAGGCGTTTGGTTGATGCCATTCAACGGAATTTCAACAGGATCTTCGACACTACAGATATTCTTTTTAGCTTGGTTTAAATATTGTAGGCAGCTATAGAGTGTGACGGTTTTTCCGCTGCCGGTTGGGCCTGTTACCAAAATCATTCCTTGTGGTAAATGGATCTTCTGTTTTAAAAGTTGTAACTGTGATTCAGGTAAGCCAAGTTGTTCCAAGGATAATTGGTGTATGGTATTTAAAATGCGCAGGACTATCTTTTCCCCATGTAATGTCGGTAGTGTTGATATGCGTATCGCATAGCTGTTTTTGCTGTCGCTCCAATCAAATTGCCCGTCCTGCGGTTGGCGTTTTTCAGCAATATTGAGCTTCGCCATGATTTTTAAGCGAGCAGGAATACTTGTATTCATTTGAGGTGGTGGGGTTTGCATGGCATGTAATATCCCATCAACTCTAATACGGATTTGATAGCTATGTTGAGAAGGTTCAAAGTGAATATCTGAGGCTCTTTTTTGTATTGAGGTTAATATTGTCTGATTAATTAATTGAATAACTGGTGTGTCTATATCCTCGTCACGGATATTGTTAGCTTGTATTGTATGATGACCGGGATAGGTGGTATCCAGACTATCTATACGGTAAGGTTCCAAGTCATCATTTTCTGCACAGTGATTTTCTGCTGATATCAACGGTTTTTCCTGTGTCAGCATTGATTCTATTTTTGCTTGTGGCCAAATATCTACATTAACGATTAAGCCAGAAATAAAACGCAATGCAGCGATGAAGTCCTCATTAGGTGATTTACTACAGGCAATAGTAATAGTATGGAGTTCTTTTTTTATAATAATGGCCTGGTGTCGCTGGCACAGCTCGTTTATTTCTCTTTCCATTAAGAGATGTTCCTTATTTATCATTCGTTATATTCCTTTGATATGAATTAATTTAATAATTTTGTTTTTTTATGGCTATTTAAAAATAGATTTTTAAAATTTTAAAGTTTCCTGACATTTTAGTTTAAGTGATTCATTTTTAGACTCACAAATGGTTTTCCATTGAGTTATACCTGTTTTTGTATCCTGAGTGGGTTTTAAAATAGCATTGAGTCCGTTGAGATTTTGTTGGCCTGCGATGGTTATTTCGCCATCTTTTACTGTGATAGTGCTGATATAACGGCTATTGTGACCTGATGGAATGGAGGCTTGACCTGAATGGCAATCTCTATAATTTTCCGTTTCAAAACGACAAAGCTCTACACCAGATTTATAAGGCACAATAGCTTGCAGCATATCGGTTAATGCTGCTTTTTGGATATATCCCTGATAACTGGGAATGGCAATCGCGCCAAGAATAGATACGATTGCCATAACAACCATCACTTCTATTAATGTAAATCCACTCTGATTCATTTTTTCTCCGTTATGCGTATTTGACTATATTATTATGTCTGATTGCCGATAGATGCCGATGCGAATAAGCATGAAGAAAAAGGAGGAAAACAAAATAGCTTTAATAATTTTTATGGAATGGGTTCGAAGAAATAATCATGTGTTACATTTTTTGCAAAAAACTTTTCGAACCTGTCTACAAATAAAAAACCGTCAGAGATATTGGTCGATTGGAAGTGCTAGCATGCTAACCTGTTACACTTTAAACGGCAGAGTTCCGTTTGCGGACGCTATATGATTTGGAATAGCAAAGCTGGAATAGTGATATTGAGATTATTCAGGGGGGAGTAAAAGAATGAAGCTGCATGAAGGATGGATTGATGTTGCAAGAAAGGTCATTTCTCCACATTGTGATTTGCGCCCAGGAGGTGAGATTCCATCATTACTGGTCATTCATAACATCAGTTTACCTCCCAGCAAGTTTGGTGGCCCTTATATTGATCAATTATTTATGGGAAGGCTGGATCCAAATGATGATCCTTTTTTTGATGAGATCAAACATTTACGTGTCTCTGCTCACTGCCTAATCCGACGTGACGGAGAGATTGTGCAATATGTTCCTTTCGATAAAAGAGCTTGGCATGCAGGTATTTCCTGTTACTGTGACCGTGAGAAATGCAACGATTTTTCGATAGGTATTGAGTTGGAAGGTACAGATTATGAGGAATTTACTGAAATTCAGTACACTAAGCTGGCGGAAATTACCGATCTGCTTATCAGTCAATATCCTGATATTCGTAGCAATATTACGGGGCACAGTGATATTGCACCGGGTAGAAAGACCGACCCAGGGCCTTATTTTTATTGGGAACATTATCGGCAACTATTGAAGGAGTGAGTGGGATGACTCTCTTTATTCTGTTGTTAATACTGGCATGGGAGCGCATCTTTAAGATGGGAGACCATTGGCAGTTAGAACGCTATTTATCTCCTCTTTTTGTCAGAATAAAATCATATTCCTTATGGGGCAGTTTGGGCATGACCTTGCTGGCTGCCTTATTGACTTGGAAGCTTATTGATATTTCGAGTTCTGTTGCTTTTGGTATCCCAGCAATTTTGCTTAGTATTATTATCAGTCTGTTATGTATTGGTGCAGGGGAATTGCGTCATGACTACCGAGGGTATCTTCAGGCCGTGCGTCATGATGATTCTGAACAGCAAAATAGTTATTTTTCCCGTTTGACGATGATACAGGGAACATTGTCTGATGCAGCACATAATACAACAAAGGATGAACGGCTGCGTGAAATACAGAATGCATTAATCTGGATAAATTTTCGTTATTATCTCGCGCCGATTTTTTGGTTGGTTGTATTGGGAAAATTTGGCCTTGCCATTTTGATGGGATATGGCTGCCTCAGAGCTTATCAGGGATGGCTGGCACAGCACGCAACGGCGGTGCAGCGAGCACAATCGGGGGTTGATGGCGTACTGCATTGGTTGGACTGGATTCCCACACGTCTGGCGGGTATTGCTTATGCTTTGCTGGGACATGGTGAGAAAGCTTTGCCAGCCTGGATCGCATCGCTCAGTGATTTTCGGACGTCGCAATATAAGGTGGTCAGCCAATTAGCTCAATTTGCGTTAAGTAAAGAGCCTCATCTCAATCCAGTGAAAACGCCTGTGGCTGCCGTCACATTGGCTAAGAAGGCTACGTTTACTATTGTGATTATTGTTGCATTGTTAACTATTTATGGGGCATTAGTTTAACAACAGGGACGAGTTTAGCGGCTCTGTATACCTTTCATCGTTCAAGTTGTAGCTTTGTTGGCTGCGCCACTCACTACGTCGCTGCAACTTGAAATATATAGATAAAACATAGGTAATTGAAATGATAACTTAAGGAATATTCCAATTATTCAGATATAAACATTCAGAATAATTAGTATTGATGCTGATGTAGGATGATTTGAAGAACCATTCCATTCATAAAGACTAAGAATGACGCTGGAGGGTGTTTTTTATTAATAGATGTTTGGGCTTCCTGATAGTTTTGGGGTGTCTATTTGGGTTTGACTATGTTGGTTAATTTATGGACTGCGTTCGATGAGTGTTTTTGTTAACTTATTTGAATTTCAATTCACATTAAGTAAATTTTTATAGGATTTTTTTGTTGCCATAACGATTCAGCTTGCCTACTTATTACGTTTAAAAACGTTAAATCTCCTCAAGTTTCCCCGCCTTAAAATCCCTTTTGGTTATAATTTTCTAATAAAATTTAAAATAATTTGTTAAAATTTGCAGGATTTTATGATTTAGCTCAAGGTCTTTATAGACAGCTAGTGAATACTTTGTTACTTTAAGACCCTGTATTCTAAATTGGTAATACCAATTGACTTCAGTCCCGTTATCTAGGGTTTAGTGACTAAGATTTAGTGGCTAAGGCTTAGTTAAGTTGGGCACAGTCCGAAGCAACATTTACTCATTGAATGGCTTACAGCATATATGTCTTATAGCAAGATTCGCCAACCAAAGTTATCAGATGTGATTGAGAAGCGTCTTGAACAGCTCATTCTCGAAGGCTCGCTACGCCCGGGGGAAAAGCTGTTGCCTGAGCGTGAACTGGCGAAGCAGTTCGAAGTATCACGCCCTTCGTTGCGCGAAGCTATTCAAAAATTGGAAGCCAAAGGCTTTCTTTTCCGTCGTCAAGGGGGAGGAACTTTCGTACAGAACAATCTGTGGCAAAGTTTCAGCGACCCACTTGTCCAACTTATTGCAGAGAATCAAGAATCCCAGTTCGATCTCCTTGAAGCGCGGCATGCGTTAGAGGGCATTGCGGCTTACTATGCCGCCCTTAGGGGAACCGATGAAGATTTCAAACGCATTGAGCAAAGCCATCTTGCCATTCAAGAAGCCCAGCAGAGTGGGGATGTGAATGCGGAATCTGATGCTGTACTGCAATATCAGCTTGTTGTCACGGAAGCAGCCCATAATGTGGTATTGCTGCATTTATTGCGCTGTATGATCCCGATGTTAGAACAAAATATCAGGCGCAATTTCGAATTCATCTATACCCGCAAGGAAATGTTGGCAGCCGTTAGTGACCATAGGGCTGAGATTTTTCGCTCTATTATGGCGAGAGAACCGGAAAAAGCCCGCGAGGCTTCTCACCGCCATTTGGCCTTTATTGAAGAAGTTTTATTGGATCTGACTCGTGAACATACTCGTCGTGAGCGTTCATTGAGGTGGCTCCAGCAACATCAGGAATAAGAGCCTGTCCCTTGGGGCGTCGTTGACAAATCAAATTCCCTAATGGGTGGTTCTAAACTTGACTGTACAGATCCTGACTGCTGCGTTTGTACAGTTCGTTAACTCTTTATCTAAGAGTTTTAGCAGCAACATATAGCAGGGCCTATCTTCCGGTCATAACAGGCAGTTCGTCAAAGGTTATGACCAGAAGATAGGCTCCAACAACCATTAGAAATAGATAACAGATAAGGAATACACCATGTCAGATATTTTGAAAAATGACGTGGATCCGATCGAAACTCGCGATTGGTTACAGGCGATCGAATCGGTCATCCGTGAAGAAGGTGTTGAACGTGCTCAGTTCCTGATTGATCAGGTTTTGAATGAAGCTCGTAAAGGTGGCGTTAGCGTTGCCGCAGGTGCTGCAAGCCGTGATTACATCAACACTATTCCTGTTGAGGATGAGCCTGCTTACCCTGGCAATCTGGATTTAGAGCGCCGTATCCGCTCTGCTATTCGTTGGAATGCAGTGATGACCGTTCTGCGTGCATCCAAAAAAGATCTGGAACTGGGGGGGCACATGGCTTCATTCCAGTCTTCCGCTACTGTTTATGACGTTTGTTTTAACCACTTCTTCCGCGCTCGTAACGAAAATGACGGCGGTGACTTGGTTTACTTCCAGGGCCACATTTCTCCGGGCGTTTACGCACGTGCCTTCCTTGAAGGTCGTCTGACTGAAGAGCAGATGAACAATTTCCGTCAGGAAATCGGTGGTAATGGCCTGTCTTCTTACCCGCATCCAAAATTGATGCCTGACTTCTGGCAGTTCCCAACTGTTTCAATGGGGCTGGGGCCAATTTCCGCTATTTATCAGGCTAAATTCCTGAAATATCTGGAACATCGTGGTCTGAAAGACACCTCTAAACAAACCGTTTACGCTTTCTTGGGCGACGGTGAAATGGATGAGCCAGAATCCAAAGGTGCGATCACCATCGCAACCCGTGAAAAACTGGATAACCTCGTATTCATCATCAACTGTAACTTGCAGCGTCTGGATGGCCCAGTAACCGGTAACGGTAAAATCGTTAACGAACTGGAAGGCATTTTCGACGGCGCTGGCTGGCAGGTACTGAAAGTCCTGTGGGGTGAGCGTTGGGACGAACTGCTGCGTAAAGATACCAGCGGTAAACTGGTTCAATTGATGAACGAAACGCTGGACGGCGACTATCAGACGTTTAAGTCTAAAGATGGCGCTTATGTTCGTGAATACTTCTTCGGTCGTTACCCAGAAACTGCTGCATTGGTCAAAGATATGACTGATGACGAAATCTGGGCCCTGAACCGTGGTGGTCATGATCCTAAGAAAGTCTACGCTGCACTGAAAAAAGCACAGGGCACCACCGGTAAACCAACTGTAATCTTGGCTCAGACCATCAAAGGTTACGGCATGGGTGATACCGCTGAAGGTAAAAATATTGCCCATCAGGTCAAGAAGATGAACATGGAAGGCGTTCGCCACTTCCGCGATCGTTTCAATGTGCCTGTATCTGATGAGCAAATTGAAAAACTGCCATACGTGACTTTCGACAAAGACTCTGAAGAATCCAAATATCTGCATGAGCATCGTAATGCGCTGGGTGGTTACCTGCCAAGCCGTCGTGTTAACTTCGACGACAAACTCGAAATGCCTGCGCTGGAAGACTTCAGCTCTCTGCTGGAAGAACAATCCAAAGAAATTTCTACCACTATCGCTTTCGTTCGTGCACTGAACATCATGCTGAAGAACAAGTCGATCAAAGATCGTCTGGTTCCAATCATTGCTGATGAAGCACGTACTTTCGGTATGGAAGGTCTGTTCCGTCAAATCGGTATCTACAGCCCGAATGGTCAGCAGTATACCCCGCAAGACCGTGAGCAGGTTGCATACTATAAAGAAGACTCAAAAGGTCAGATCCTGCAGGAAGGTATCAACGAACTGGGGGCTGCTTCATCTTGGCTGGCTGCTGCAACTTCTTACAGCACCAACAATCTGCCAATGATCCCGTTCTATATCTATTACTCCATGTTCGGATTCCAGCGTATCGGTGATCTGTGCTGGGCGGCGGGTGACCAACAGGCTCGCGGCTTCCTGGTGGGCGGTACTTCCGGTCGTACGACTCTGAACGGTGAAGGCTTGCAGCACGAAGATGGCCATAGCCATATTCAGTCCCTGACTATTCCTAACTGTATCTCTTATGATCCCGCATTCGCTTATGAAGTGGCTGTTATCATGCATGATGGTTTGGAGCGTATGTATGGTGAAAAACAAGAGAATATCTACTACTACATCACCACGCTGAACGAAAACTACCATATGCCAGCAATGCCTGCGGGCGCTGAAGAAGGTATCCGTAAAGGTATCTACAAGCTGGAAAGTCTGGAAGGCAAGAAAGGTCAGGTTCAGTTGCTGGGCTCTGGTTCTATCCTGCGTCATGTTCGTGAAGCAGCGAAGATCCTGTCTGAAGAATACGGCATCGGTTCTGATGTATTCAGCGTAACTTCCTTCACTGAACTGGCTCGTGATGGTCAGGATTGTGAGCGTTGGAACATGCTGCACCCATCAGAAGCACCACGTGTTCCTTACATTGCTCAGATCATGAGCGAAGCACCAGCAGTCGCTTCTACTGACTATATGAAACTGTTCGCAGAGCAAGTACGTAGCTTTGTTCCTGCAAGCGACTATCGTGTACTGGGTACTGACGGTTTCGGTCGTTCTGACAGCCGTGAAAATCTGCGTCACCACTTTGAAGTTGATGCGTCTTACGTGGTTGTTGCGGCTCTGGGTGAACTGGCTAAACGTGGCGAAGTTGATGTGAAATTAGTTGAAGAAGCTATCAATAAATACAACATCAACCCAGAAAAAGTTAACCCACGTCTGGCATAAGAGGTAAAGATTAATGTCTATTGAAATTAACGTACCTGATATTGGTGCAGATGAAGTTGAAGTTACCGAGATTATGGTAAAAGTGGGTGACACTGTAGAAGCAGAACAGTCACTGATCACGGTTGAAGGTGATAAGGCTTCTATGGAAGTCCCATCTCCACAGGCGGGTGTAGTTAAAGAAATCAAAATTGCGGTTGGCGATAAAGTTGAAACTGGCAAACTGATCATGATTTTTGAATCTGCAAACGGTGCAGTAGCTGTACCTGCGCAGCAGGAAGCAGCAGCTCCGGCGGCGGCACCAGCAGCGGCTGAAAGCAAAGAAGTTAATGTACCGGATATCGGTAGTGACGAAGTTGAAGTTACTGAAATCATGGTAAAAGTCGGTGACACAATCACTGAAGAACAGTCACTGATCACCGTTGAAGGTGACAAGGCGTCCATGGAAGTTCCTGCCCCATTCGCGGGTACTGTGAAAGAGATTCAAATTGCCACTGGCGATAAAGTCAAAACTGGTTCTCTGATCATGGTATTTGAAGTTGCAGGTTCTGGTGCAGCACCAGCGGCAGCTCCGGCGGTGGCTTCAGCAGCCGCGCCTGCGGCATCTGCGGCGAAAGAAGTCAATGTCCCGGATATTGGTGGTGACGAAGTTGAAGTTACTGAAATCATGGTAAAAGTCGGTGACATAATCACTGAAGAGCAGTCTCTGATCACGGTTGAAGGTGACAAGGCGTCCATGGAAGTCCCTGCCCCATTCGCGGGTACTGTGAAAGAGATCAAAATTGCCACTGGCGATAAAGTCAAAACTGGCTCTCTGATCATGGTATTTGAAGTTGCGGGTGCAGCGCCGGCAGTGGCTCCAGCTCCTGCGGCTGAATCTGCGAAAGCAGCGCCAGCTCCAGCCGCAAGTAAGCCAGCAGAAGGCAAAAACGAATTCGCAGAAAATGACGCTTACGTTCATGCAACCCCAGTGATTCGTCGTCTGGCGCGTGAATTTGGCGTAAATCTGGCTAAAGTAAAAGGTACTGGCCGTAAAGGTCGCATCCTGCGTGAAGACGTCCAGACTTACGTGAAAGATGCGATTAAACGTGCGGAAGCAGCACCTGCTGCTGCGGGCGGTGGCCTGCCAGGTATGCTGCCTTGGCCGAAAGTTGATTTCAGCAAGTTTGGTGAAATCGAAGAAGTTGAAATGAGCCGTATCCAGAAAATCTCCGGTGCTAACCTGAGCCGTAACTGGGTCATGATCCCTCATGTTAACCTGTTTGATGAAGCGGATATCACTGAAGTTGAAGAGTTCCGTAAACAGCAGAACAAAGAAGTTGAGAAGAAACAGCTGGGCGTGAAGATCACTCCGCTGGTATTCGTCATGAAAGCAGCCGCGAAAGCACTGGAAGCAATGCCTCGCTTTAACAGCTCTATTTCTGAAGATGGCCAAAAGCTGATCCTGAAAAAATATGTCAACATCGGTATCGCGGTTGACACTCCTAATGGCCTGGTTGTTCCTGTATTTAAGGATGTCAATAAGAAAGGCATCATGGAACTGTCCAGAGAACTGGCTGAAGTGTCCAAGAAAGCGCGTGCTGGTAAGCTGACTGCTTCCGACATGCAGGGTGGTTGCTTCACCATTTCTAGCCTGGGCGGTATCGGTACTACCGGTTTTGCACCAATTGTGAATGCTCCAGAAGTGGCTATCATGGGTCTGTCTCGTTCTTCCATGAAACCAGTCTGGAATGGCAAAGAATTCGTTCCTCGTCTGATTCTGCCTATGTCTCTGTCCTTCGACCACCGTGTGATCGATGGAGCAGATGGTGCACGCTTCATCACTTATATTAATCAATTGATGAGTGACATCCGCCGTTTGGTGATGTAATGCAAAGGCCGGTAAATATACCGGCCTAATGATTACTACCGTGACAGATATTTTTTCCTTGCATCTGGCAGGTTGAGATTTCTGTCACGTTAACGCGCTTTTCAGGTTATTTACAATTCTGTAAACTGCTCGCGGTGTGTACGTCCCGGTGGAATATGTTTTTTTTCGTCTGACCCGCCGGACAAACAATTAAGAGGTCATGATGAGTACTGAAATTAAAGCCCAGGTAGTGGTGCTTGGAGCAGGCCCTGCAGGGTATTCTGCTGCTTTCCGTTGTGCAGACTTAGGTTTAGATACTGTTCTGGTTGAGCGCTACTCTACTTTGGGTGGTGTTTGTCTTAATGTTGGTTGTATCCCATCTAAGGCGCTGCTTCATGTTGCAAAAGTCATTGAAGAAGCAAAAGCACTGGCACAACACGGTATCGTGTTTGGTGAGCCACAAACTGATATTGATAAAATCCGTCTCTGGAAAGAAAAAGTTATTTCCCAGCTGACAGGTGGTTTGGGCGGCATGGCTAAGGGCCGTAAAGTTAACGTTGTTAACGGTATTGGTAAATTTACAGGTGCTAATACTCTGGTAGTCGAAGGCGAGAACGGCGCAACAACGATTAATTTTGATAATGCCATTATCGCAGCGGGTTCACGCCCAATTCAACTGCCTTTTATTCCACATGGTGATCCGCGCGTATGGGATTCTACCGATGCACTGGAGCTGAAAACTGTTCCAGGACGCCTGCTGGTAATGGGCGGCGGTATTATCGGTCTGGAAATGGGGACTGTTTACCACGCTCTGGGTTCTCAGATTGATGTGGTAGAAATGTTCGATCAGGTAATTCCTGCTGCGGACAAAGACATTGTTAAAGTGTTCACTAAGCGTATCAGCAAGAAGTTCAACCTGATGCTGGAAACTAAAGTGACCGCGGTAGAAGCTAAAGAAGATGGCATCTACGTGACAATGGAAGGTAAAAAAGCACCTGCTGAACCCCAGTGTTATGACGCGGTTCTGGTTGCTATCGGCCGTGTACCCAATGGTAAATCGCTTGATGCTGGTAAGGCGGGCGTTGAAGTTGATGAGCGTGGCTTTATCCATGTTGATAAGCAAATGCGCACTAACGTGCCTCACATCTTCGCTATCGGTGACATCGTTGGTCAGCCAATGCTGGCACACAAAGGTGTTCACGAAGGTCATGTTGCGGCTGAAGTTATCTCTGGCAAGAAACATTACTTCGATCCAAAAGTTATTCCATCCATTGCTTACACTGAACCAGAAGTGGCATGGGTTGGTCTGACTGAGAAAGAAGCGAAAGAAAAAGGTATCAGCTACGAAACCGCGACCTTCCCATGGGCGGCGTCAGGCCGTGCAATCGCTTCTGACTGTTCAGATGGTATGACCAAACTGATTTTCGATAAAGAAACCAACCGTGTTATTGGTGGTGCTGTTGTTGGTACTAACGGCGGCGAACTGCTGGGTGAAATCGGTCTGGCTATCGAAATGGGCTGTGATGCAGAAGATATCGCTCTGACTATCCACGCTCACCCAACACTGTATGAATCAATCGGTATGGCTGCGGAAATTTACGAAGGCAGCATTACTGATTTGCCAAATCCTAAGGCAAAGAAAAAGAAATAATTCTTTAGATTTATACCCAGTGGATTTCAAGTTGCAGGGTATAGCAGTGGTGAATAAACGGCTCCCATAATGGAAGCCGTTTTTATTTCCCATTCGTTTTTTCAATCATGTAATCACCTACACAGTTAAATTTATGGCGTATATTTTCTAAGGCGATAAATATTGCCGATAGCTGACCACTCATTTCTCTCTGATGGATTTAATACCATTGATGTTGTTTCAAAGTCGGGGAAACCATAAGGCTCAAATCCCAAACTTTTATAAAAAGAGACAGCGTATGGTTTAGCACTCACTTGCAATTCCCCACCATTACCCAGATTACAAGAAAGTTCTACCGCTTTTTCAACAAATAAACTGCCGCCACCTTGGCTGCCAGGATGGGTGAGCATAAAACCTATTTTATCTACTCCTTCATTATAAAAAGAGGTGCTTCCTGTGACAAAAGTCATCACTCCTATGGGAGTCCCTTGCACTAAGCAGATAAAGTAACGATGAAATTTTATTGTATTTATTTGATGAATGTCTTGATAGATCTCCTCTATTTCATGAGATACAGCGATGAAGGTATTATGCCTTTCTATATCTGGATGAGAAGGGGGATTTAATGTTGAATACCAATCGCATGTGTTGCCCTTAATTCGAGCGAGTGCGATAAACATTTCATCTTTACTGACTTCTTTTATCACTGTTTGGAATAATCGGTGATATCTTTCTTTGGGTGATTCTCTTATGTGAATCTTTGAAAATAAGTTATTAAATATTGCTCTAGGTGATTTCATAATATGGCTTCGTATAATGTTTTTAATTACAGTAAATTACATCGCCAATTAAAATTAAATAGATAACTACCTCTTCTAAGTCGATACCCATTGGAGGATGATATCCATCTATTACTATTGGCTGGCGTCAATCTCATAGTTGTTATATCAAAATTTCTATTACCTTCTGCTATAAAACCAAAATGTTCATATATAGGTTTTGAGTAGGGTTCTGCATTTAGCATTAATATTCCTGAATGATTTAAGGAGGCAGATAGATTAACCGCATGTTCAATAAGTAAACCCCCATATCCTTGACCAGCAGGATACGTTAGCATATATCCTATTCTGTCAGCAGGATCAGCGGAAAGAGTCGGTGAGGCAGGAATGAATATCATAATACCAACGGCTTTTCCTTGAACTGAGCAGACAAAATGACGATGTACATTTATTCCTCCAATATCCGGATTTGAATAAATATTTTTTATCGAAGAATCTGTTTTTATAAATGTGTTATGTCGATTTGCCTCTGATGAATCTGAATATGATTCTGTTTTTCCTTGAGATTCCGATACGTTTAGATTTTTAAGAGCCATCAGCATTTCAGTTTTTGAGATTTCTCTAATAATGGCCTGATATTCGGGATAATGCTGTTCTCTAACATTGGTGCTTGCATTAGGCTCTGCATTTATGCCATTTAATTCTTGATTTGTAATCATGGTATAGCCTTCATCTTTCAATTTGTTGCTTTGTTGCTTTGTTGGTTTTGTTCACTTATTCCTGTACCAGTGTTACTTATGTATACTAGGATTGCTTTATTTTCCGCCGTGTTCTAACTTAAAATCTATTAAATATATCAACACTGGCTATTAAATTGATAATGTCCATTGTTATTTATCCATTTGTCATTTTCTTTAGGTACTAACAGCATTTGCACAGAATTTATTTTTTTGAAGCCAAAATTTTGATAAATTTCTTCAGTTTAATTCATTGGAATTATCTTTAGATTACCAGAGTATCCTATTTCAAACGATTTATTGACTGCATGCTCAATAAGCCGATATCCCGTATTTCTTATTCCGGGGTGGATGGTTAATATGTTGATAGATGGGACATGGGGAGGATATTTTGCAGAGGTGTATAATAGTAAGAAGCCCACTGCAACTTCATTAATATAGTAAGTGAACGTAAAGTGGGAAGAATTATTTGAACAGGTTGAATTAAGTATATCTTTTAAGGTTTTTTCCAATTGGTATAACATCTCCAATGAATTGGTGCAGCGATTATTCCATTTTCTTATTTCCATGTCTGTACCTGCACAGGAGTATGTCCAGTCATCTTTAATCATGACTTTTCTTAATTTCATTAATAAATAAAGTGTGTCAATAATATTAGTTTCTCTAATTATTGGATTGTAATTCATATCGGTTTATTCTCTGGGTATAACAAATGAAATTATAACTTAGATGGAAGTTAATCATGTCATCTGTATCTGACAAGTCTCGGAAGATAAAAGTTAAGGCATTTTCGGGTCTCAATAGCAAAAAACAGCATATTTATCTATAAATACTCTTTTTTATGACATTTATCTAGAATTTTATCACCGTGTAATGTTGATTTTATGTGAATGAATTAACATGCTATTCAAATTTTGGTATGCTAAGTGTCCGAGGTTGAGCATAATTCTGATGTTATGCGAGCAAAATCCTCTGACCTGGCACCCTTGATGATTGTTTTCAATGATCGTTACCGGGTGCAGACAGCCGGGTATATAAAATGACAATGAGAGCGAGGAGAAAGTCGTGCTAGAAGAATACCGCAAGCACGTAGCCGAGCGTGCAGCTCAAGGCATCGTCCCTAAGCCATTAGACGCAGCACAAGTAGCAGCGCTGGTAGAATTACTGAAGAACCCACCTGAAGGTGAAGAAGATTTCCTGTTAGATCTACTGACCAATCGTATTCCTCCTGGTGTAGATGAAGCCGCTTATGTTAAAGCGGGTTTCCTTTCTGCCATTACTAAGGGGGAAACTGTATCTCTCTTGGTCACACAGGAAAAAGCCATTGAATTATTGGGAACCATGCAGGGCGGGTATAACATCCACGCTTTAATTGATGCTCTTGATGATGAAAAATTGGCACCGATTGCGGCGAAAGCGCTTTCTCATACTTTGCTGATGTTTGATAGCTTCTATGACGTAGAAGAAAAAGCAAAAGCGGGTAATGCCCATGCTAAACAGATCATTCAGGCATGGGCTGATGCAGAATGGTTCCTTGAACGCCCTGAGTTGGCGGAAAAAATTACTGTTACTGTCTTTAAGGTTACGGGTGAAACCAATACCGATGATCTCTCTCCTGCACCTGATGCGTGGTCACGTCCTGATATTCCTCTGCATGCTTTGGCAATGCTCAAGAATGCCCGTGAAGGCATTGAACCAGATCAAGCTGGTGCCGTAGGCCCGATTAAGCAAATCGAAGCATTGAGTAAGAAAGGCTATCCATTGGCCTATGTCGGTGATGTTGTCGGTACGGGGTCTTCCCGTAAATCAGCAACTAACTCTGTATTGTGGTTTATGGGGGAAGATATTCCATTTGTGCCAAATAAACGCGGTGCAGGTGTAGTATTGGGTGGAAAAATTGCCCCAATCTTCTTCAATACCATGGAAGATGCGGGGGCGTTACCAATCGAAGCGGAAGTTTCCAAACTCAATATGGGTGATTTGGTTGATATCTATCCATATAAAGGTGAAATCCGCCATCACGAAACGAATGAGTTATTGTCTACTTTTGAACTGAAAACCGATGTACTGGCCGATGAAGTACGTGCAGGTGGTCGTATCCCATTGATTATCGGCCGTGGTTTGACTGGAAAAGCACGTGAATCACTGGGTTTGCCGCACAGTGATGTATTCCGACAGGCAAAAGCGATTGCGAAAAGCGATCGTGGCTTCTCACTGGCACAGAAAATGGTTGGCCGTGCTTGCGGCGCAGTCGGTATTCGTCCGGGAGAATATTGTGAGCCGAAGATGACTTCTGTGGGGTCTCAGGATACTACTGGGCCAATGACGCGGGATGAATTGAAAGATTTGGCGTGTCTGGGCTTCTCTGCGGATCTGGTCATGCAGTCATTCTGTCATACAGCGGCTTATCCAAAACCTGTTGATGTGACCACACATCATACTCTGCCTGATTTCATCATGAACCGTGGTGGGGTATCGCTGCGTCCAGGGGATGGCATCATCCACTCATGGTTGAACCGCATGTTGCTGCCAGATACGGTAGGTACAGGTGGAGATTCCCATACCCGTTTCCCAATTGGTATCTCTTTCCCCGCGGGTTCAGGGCTGGTGGCATTTGCTGCTGCAACTGGCGTGATGCCGTTGGATATGCCTGAATCTGTATTGGTGCGCTTTAAAGGGAAAATGCAACCTGGTATTACCCTGCGTGATTTGGTTCATGCAATTCCTTACTATGCGATTCAGCAAGGCTTGCTGACTGTTGAGAAGAAAGGTAAGAAAAATATCTTCTCTGGTCGTATTCTTGAGATTGAAGGTCTGCCAGAACTCAAAGTTGAGCAGGCATTCGAATTGGCTGACGCATCAGCGGAACGCTCTGCGGCTGGTTGTACCATTAAGTTGGATAAATCACCGATCATTGAATATCTGCAATCGAACATCGTATTGCTGAAATGGATGATTGCGGAAGGCTATGGTGATCGCCGGACATTGGAACGCCGTATTATTGGCATGGAAAACTGGCTGAAAGATCCTCAATTGCTGGAAGCAGATGCAGATGCAGAATACGCTGCGGTAATTGAAATTGATCTGGCGGATATTAAAGAGCCTATTTTGTGCGCGCCTAACGATCCAGATGATGCGCGCCTGTTATCCGTAGTTGCTAACAGCAAAATTGATGAAGTCTTTATTGGTTCTTGTATGACTAATATTGGTCATTTCCGTGCAGCGGGTAAGTTGCTGGATCAGCATAAAGGCCAGTTACCGACTCGTTTGTGGGTTGCTCCTCCAACTAAGATGGATGCCGCCCAATTAACGGAAGAAGGCTATTACAGCGTCTTTGGCAAGAGCGGGGCCCGCATCGAGATTCCTGGTTGTTCATTGTGCATGGGAAATCAGGCGCGAGTAGCGGATGGTTCGACTGTAGTATCTACTTCTACCCGTAATTTCCCGAACCGTCTCGGCACGGGTGCAAATGTTTATCTGGCTTCTGCGGAGTTGGCTGCTGTGGCTTCACTGTTGGGTCGCTTGCCAACGCCAGAAGAGTATTTGCAATTCATGGATAAAGTGGATGAAACCGCAGCAGATACTTATCGCTACCTCAATTTTGATCAATTGGGTCAGTACACAGAAAAAGCGGATGATGTGATCTTCCAATCTGCTGTGTAAAAAAGTATATTGCAATGAATGGGGGGCAAATGCCTCCCTTTTTTTATGTCTATCGTTTTATGACATCTTTGTGGCAATTTTTGTGTCAGTTTGTGGACTGCCTCAGAGGTGGGGCTGGCAGAAATGTTTAAAATCCAAAGGTGTCTGTTTGGTATAAGCCAAAATAGTGGAGGTACATAATGGAATATGAATTTATGCAGGATGTTACTGGTCAGGTAACAACATCTTTTTCAATGGATCATGAAGCTATCGGTCATTGGTTGAATGAGGAAGTGAAAGGTGATTTCAGCATATTAGATAAAATCACCGCGGCATTGGAAAATATTAGAGGCAGTGAACGCCAGTGGCAGTTGGCAGGTCATGAATATACGTTATTGATGAGTGAAGGTGAAATCATGATTAGGGCTAATCAACTCCAGTTTGATACCGAGATGATAGAAGAGGGAATGAGTTATTACGATAACGAGAGCCTGGCTTTTTGTGGAGCAGACGATTTTATCGATATGTTAGCTGATTACAGAGAGTTTGTTTTGCAAAAAAATCAAACATAAGTATTAGTGTTCAACCAACGATGGCTTTCTGCCATAATCAATATTCCATCATATTTGAGTGTTGTGATCGTAGCTTTTCTATTTTTTGAACCGGAACCTATGTTGATCGGTGGAGTTCATAGCAAATAACGGCACTGAATGGAGATAGGTTCCAACAATAACGGTGGGCTTTGTATGGAAGAGATCAATCTGTCAAATGAGATTGATAAAGCGGCAGGCTGGTTTACCAGCAATCAGGATTTACTGATTCAGTATGCGGTGAATATTGTATCTGCCATTTTGATTCTTATCATTGGTTTATTTATTGCCAAGCTAATCAGTAAAGCTGTTAAGCGTGTTATGTCATTGCGTGGTATTGATGCCACTATTTCTGATTTTTTATCTGCGATTATTCGTTATGCCGTTATCGCGTTTACGATTATCGCGGTTCTTGGGAAATTGGGCATTCAGACTGCGTCTGTGATTGCGGTTATCGGTGCCGCAGGTTTGGCAGTCGGTCTGGCATTACAAGGCTCTTTGTCAAATTTTGCAGCAGGTGTTTTGTTGGTGATCTTCCGTCCACTGCGTACTGGTGAATATGTCAGTATCGGTGCTGTGGAAGGAACGGTAGTGCAAGTACAGATTTTCTCTACGACATTGCGCACGGCAGATGACCGTATCATCGTGATCCCCAACGGTAAGATTATTGCGGACAATATTATTAACAATAGTCGTGAACCTAACCGCCGTACCCAGATTATGGTGGGGGTTGCATATAATGCGGATATTGATGAAGTGAAAAGCGTGTTGGGTGATGTAATTAAAGCGGATAAACGCATTCAACATGAAAAAGGCGTCACTATTCGTCTACATGAAATGGCACCTTCGTCATTGAATTTTGTTGTGCGTGTATGGACAACCAACGGTGATGCTTGGAATGTGTATTGGGATTTAATGGAAAACTTTAAGCGTGCTTTAGATAAGCATAATATCGGTATTCCATTCCCACAAATGGATGTTTATCTGCATCAGCAGCAAGCAGCCTTACAGAAGAATACGGGCGAATAATTAAAATATCTTGGTGTGGGAATTTCTGTTGTTCACACCAAAGATAAATACAAGTTTGAATAAAATCGGCATCATTTTTTCTAATGATGGATAAGAAAGATTAATTTTCACTAATATATGATATTGCTTAATATGCATTAATACCGTAACTAATTGAATAATTATTAGGAATTTTTGCATGTTTTCAATATTTATACAGGGGTTTTTCCTCAGCGCTGCGATGATCCTTCCACTTGGGCCACAAAATGTGTTTGTAATGCAGCAGGGGAGCAGAAAACAGTTTCATTTAATGAGTGCGACGTTATGTTCCACCAGTGATGCTCTTCTCATTATCGCAGGAATATTTGGTGGAAGTGCTTTGCTTGGGCAATCGACATTTTTGCTGCAAGTAGTGACATGGGGAGGTGTCGCATTTTTGCTATGGTATGGATGGTCTGCCTTTTGGACAGCGCTATCGGCGGAAATCGAACTTTCCGGCGCTGCAAATATTGTCCAAAGCCGCTGGCGAGTCATAATGACGCTATTTGCAGTGACATGGCTGAATCCCCATGTTTATCTGGATACCTTTGTGGTATTGGGAAGCATAGGAGGGCAATTATCAGTAGAGCTTAGGCCGTGGTTTACCATCGGAGCAGTGATGGCATCAATCAGTTGGTTTTTTGCATTGTCATTTTTAGCCGCGTGGTTTTCACCTGTGCTCAACCGGCCTCTATCACAACGAATCATCAATATTTTTGTCGGCTGCGTGATGTGGTACATCGCTTGGGGCTTAATTAAGCAAGGATTACAGATTTTTTACTGATTTCAGCACTTTTTCATAGTTAGTGTGTCTTTATAGATAGTGTGCTAATGTTTCTGAAAGCACCTTACTCATGTAAATTTGCTGTATTTGAAGGAGGTTTTGTGAAATGTAAATCACTGGCATTGGCTGCGATGATGACTTTGGGAAGCTTGTCTTGCATGACTGCTTCTGCTGCTGAATTGCCATCTATTCCACATATTTCTACTTCTGGCAACGCGGTAATTAAAGCGGCACCAGACATGGCTACGTTGATGATCCATGTGAGCGAGACTCAAAAGAGCGCAGCAGATGCAAAGAAAAAAGTGGATGGGCGTGTCGCGAAATATTTCGATTTTCTGAAAAATAGTAGCATCGAAAAGAAAGATATTGATGCTGCCAATTTACGCACTCAGCCAGAATATCAATATGAACAAAAGACGGGTAAATCAACTATCACGGGCTATAGGGCATCGCGTTCAGTTGAAGTTAAAGTTCACAAACTAGATCAGCTGAATACCTTATTGGATGGCGCCCTGAAAGCTGGACTGGGTGAAATTAATTCGATTCAGTTTAGTGTTGATAATCCGCAACGCTATCGCGATGAAGTCAGACAAAAAGCTATTGAGAATGCTATTCAACAGGCGGCTGCACTGGCAAAAGGGTTCAATGGTAAGTTAGGGCCTGTATATAGCATCAATTACCAGGCTCCAGAAGCTGTGCCAGCGCCGATGAGCCGCCTGAAATATCAGACAGCTCTGATGGCAGCATCCGCCTCAGATTCAGCCAGTGAAACTTATGAACCACAGAGCATTGAATTTTCTGATCACGTCGACGCAGTTTTTGAATTACAACGTTAATTAATTTCATCTTCCTGACGTAACATCTGACGTCCTAGTTTTAGCAGGGCGTCAGTGACTTTTCTCATCGCTCCACTCTCAGGGGCAAAACGATGCCAATAAAGCATACGGCGTTGGTACAGCCCTGGGGTTAAATCAACTAACTCACCAGCTTGCAGTTCCTTGCCGATTTGCAAGTGTGGGATCATGCAACAAGTCGAGCCTTGCTTTGCCAATTGAACGAACGCTTCAGAAGAATTCACGATGTGGCAGGGCACACTACCCGGTGATAAATCAAAATTCTGTTGCAAAAATGCTTGATGCATATCATCCAGATGGTCGAATGCGACGGCAGGTGCTTTCAGTAATGCTGAACGAGTCACTCCATTTGGGAAAAAACGCTTTGCGAAATCTGGAGAAGCAACAAACAGATAATCGAGGGCACCTAACTTATCAACTAAACAGCTTGGCAGAGGTTGAGATTGAATGCTAACCGCCCCGACAACTTCCCCACGCCGCAAGAGTTCCTGAGTTCGGGTTTCATCTTCCACCTGAATGTTTAGCCGAATAGGTAAATCGGACAAAACAGGATGAAGAGCCGGTAAAAGCCACGTAGCCAGACTATCCGCATTAACTGCGAGGGAGAGCAACAATGGGATATCATGACCATTTTCATCGCCGAGCCATTGTGCTTCCAGCAATTCTACCTGCTGTAATAGCGCGAGCAGTTTTTGCCCTTGCTCTGTGGGGCGGGGTGGGACGGTACGAACCAATAGTGGCTGACCAAACAAATTTTCTAATTGTTTAATTCTCTGGGATACCGCGGATTGGGTGATACAAAGTTTTTGTGCCGCCCGTTCGAAACCACGTTCTCGTATCACGGCATCTAATGCTTGCAGAGATCGGTAATCAGGACGTTTCATTGAAAATAAGATTCTCCGTTTATGTGGCCTAAATAGCACTATGCCATATTTTTTCGTGGGGTGAGGCAATATTGTTTATACTAGCTGTCAGATTTTTCCTTGTAACTGATTATAGGCAGTGATTGATATGACTCAGGATGAACTGAAAAAGGCAGTAGGTTGGACAGCATTGGAATACGTCAAACCAGGCACAATCGTAGGTGTTGGTACAGGTTCAACAGCAGCGCATTTTATTGATGCGTTAGGAACTATCAAAGATAAAATTGAAGGTGCGGTGTCTAGCTCAGAAGCATCGACTGAGAAACTGAAAAGCCTCGGAATTCCTGTACTTGACTGCAATGATGTTGACACGTTGGATATTTATGTTGATGGCGCTGATGAAATTAACGGTCAGATGCAGATGATCAAAGGCGGTGGAGCAGCATTAACCCGAGAGAAAATCATTGCCGCTGTTGCGAAGAAATTTATCTGCATTATTGATTCGTCTAAGCAAGTGGATGTGTTGGGTAAATTCCCACTGCCGGTTGAAGTTATCCCCATGGCACGTGCTTATGTTACCCGTGAGCTGGCTAAATTGGGAGGAACACCGGTTTACCGTGAAAACGTGGTGACAGATAATGGCAATGACATTCTGGACGTCCACAATCTTTCCATTGTTGATCCCATTGAATTAGAAAGCAAAATCAATGCTATCGCTGGCGTGGTAACTGTTGGCCTCTTTGCCAATCGTGGCGCTAACGTGGTGTTGGTAGGGACTTCGGACGGAGTTAAAACAATCACGGCGTAATCGTTTATTGAAGGCAGAATATTCTGCCTTCAAAATATTTTTGTACTTATACAAAAAAAGAAAATTTGGTGATATATATCACGTTTATGTCTATGTAAGCATCAAAATCCTGCTTTTTTTCTGTAACTTGTTATTTTATTTTGCATAACAACTTATTTACTGTTGCTTATTCTGTGACATGAGCAATCGATTGTATTGCCGTTGTCGTTTTTTTTGTTATTTTGGTGGAATCGATATGCGTTATGAAAATGAGTACAACTAGGGCGGGCAAATGGTTAAGGTATCTTTAGAAAAGGATAAAATTAAATTTCTGCTACTGGAAGGCGTTCATCAAAGCACAGTAGACAACTTAAAAGCAGCAGGGTACAGCAATATTGAATATCACAAAGGGGCACTAGAACCTGAAGCGCTGAAAGAAGCGATTCGTGATGTTCGCTTTGTGGGGATTCGTTCCCGTACCCAGTTGACTGAAGAGATTTTCGCCGCAGCGGAGAAACTGGTTGCAGTCGGATGTTTTTGTATTGGTACCAACCAAGTTGATCTGAAAGCCGCAGCAAAACGCGGTATTCCTGTATTTAATGCGCCATTCTCCAATACTCGTTCAGTAGCTGAAATGGTATTGGGTGAACTGTTGTTGTTATTGCGCCGTATTCCGGAGGCGAATGCGAAAGCACACAATGGTGTATGGGATAAACAGGCAAAGGGTTGTTATGAAGCGCGCGGGAAAAAACTAGGTATCATTGGTTACGGCCATATTGGTACACAGCTTGGTATTTTGGCTGAAAGTATCGGTTTGAATGTCTACTTCTATGATATTGAACATAAATTACCATTGGGTAATGCACAGCAAGTTCATCATTTGTCTGAATTGTTGAATATGAGTGATGTTGTGAGCCTGCACGTTCCTGAAACTGCTTCAACCAAAAATATGATAGGGGCAGAAGAATTAGAACTAATGAAGCCAGGTTCAATTTTGATCAATGCATCACGGGGTACCGTAATAGATATTCCAGCATTGAGTGAAGCGTTGGAGATTGGGCATCTTTCTGGTGCTGCGATTGATGTATTTCCAATAGAGCCTGCAACAAACAGCGATCCTTTCATTTCACCATTAAGCAAGTTTGATAACGTACTGCTGACGCCGCATATCGGGGGGTCGACACAAGAAGCCCAACAGAACATCGGTTATGAAGTCGCGGGTAAACTGGTCAAATACTCTGACAATGGTTCTACGCTGTCAGCAGTCAATTTCCCAGAAGTTTCACTCCCTGTCCATGCCAAGGATACTAACCGATTACTGCATATCCATGAAAACCGTCCAGGTATCTTGACCAGCATCAACCAAGTGTTCACTAATCAAGAAATCAATATTGAAGCACAATACCTACGGACTGAAGGCAATATTGGTTATGTGGTGATCGATATCACGACGCAGAATCCAGCTCAAGCCGAATTGGTATTGCAACAATTGAAAGCCGTGCCTGGCACGATCCGTTCTCGTTTGCTTTACTGATTAACTTTACTGCTCAAAAAGAAGGGGTTATTGAAGAAACAATAGCCTCTTCTGATAATTTAAAGTTTCACGTCCACCGCCATACTTTTTCTGGTGTAATGATTTCTGGCAGAGGAATATCCCAACTTGCACTGGGTAATGTTTCGACTAACTGAAAGTCGTGTGCCAATCCAATAGGATAAAAATGCTGTTGTTGCCATTTGGCGAGAGTCCTATCGTAAAATCCACCACCCATGCCTAAACGTTGCCCTGTGCAGTCGAAAGCAACGAGTGGAATAAACATGACATCAAGCTCAGAGACGGGCAACACCAGCCGGATATCCAACGCAGGCTCTTCTATATTAAAGTGGTTCCGAACGAGGGGCGTATCAGCGCAATAACGCAGGAACAGTAGATGATGCCGGCTGAAAGGATGCAATATTGGCAAGTAGACCTGTTTATTTTGTTGCCAAAGTTGTTGAATCAACGGGCGTGTATCTAATTCCCCATCAAAAGGGAGATATAGGGCAATTTTGTTGGCTTGCTGAATCTTCGGATGAGCTATAACCTGTCTGGCTGCTTGTCGGGAAAATTGCGATTGTTGTTCAGGGGATAGACTTTGACGCAGTTGTCGAAAGTTTTTCCGAATCGATTTTCGGAGAGAAAAAAAAGAATCTGATTGCATGATACCTGCCTATTAATGCAGAAAAGAATACAAAACAGATAAAGATGGGGATTCTCCAAGATGCCGTTGCAGGTGGTAACCCTTGAACCCTTGGTTCAAGGTGAACGCAGTGTTGCTTCTATTAGGCTTCTTAGTCTGGGCCAAGCATGCTCACAAAAAGCAGATCACCACATTCTATGGAGATGAAATATCGGCTCAGGGGACTTACCTGCTCACGAACACCTCAGAGAAATTTTTTTGCTGCTTAAACCACCTAAATAGGCTCTTAAGCAGCGTTATGAAGCCTATTGTATGGAACTAAATGAAGAAAGCAACTGCTTATATTAATCTATAGTGACTACTGCCTGATTTATCAACAAGACTCAGTTTATTGACAGATGGAGTATCAAGTAATTTTACCTTGTTCTAACAATGCTTTTTCAATGGTCTGCTGGAGCATTTTTATTTTTTGTTCCATGTTGTAGGAATAATCACGGGTTTTCATCTTCTCCTGTGCCAACTCGTGACAGACATTCAGTGCTACAATAAAAACCAGTTGCTCAGTGTTAGTTACTCTGGTGCGTTCTTTGAGGTTATGTAAACGCTGATCAAGTTCCTCAGCAGCAGCTTGCAATGCTTCTATCTGCTCTGGTGGACAATTGACACGTAATGACCGCCCAAAAATCTGAATATCTACTGGTTGTGCAGACATGACACCTTCCTGATTTATTACTGTGCCGATACCTTGATTTTGACATATACCCCTTACCTTTCAAATTGCCGCTTTATTGGCTGTGTTACAACTTGAAATCTATTGGGTATAAATTAAATTTTGATATAAAAGCAAGGCCGACACTAATCATTACCGTACAATACCAAAAGCCCCCTCCTTATATCGGTGTGTGCTGTCTGGTATAGCGACTCCCCTTGATGGTAGCATAGTATAAACTTATATCGCCAACGATGATCAATATACATGTCTATACAAAGCTCATTACCTAATTATCAATCATTTGATGAAATTTTGCATCAACAGTCCGTTGCGCTGACCGCAGCAGAAATGCATGGCTTAATCAGTGGATTACTATGTGGTGGAAATCATGATAGTAGTTGGCAGGCATTGGTGCATGATCTGGCTAATGATGGTCTGGCATTTTCTCAGATTCTGTCTATCCCGCTCAGGGAATTGTACGAAACGACATTTGAATCACTGGATGACAGTAGTTTTGCTTTTAATCTACTACTTCCTGATGAAGAGGCGGGGATTTTTGAATGCGCCGATGCATTATCGGGATGGGTGAACCATTTTTTACTGGGATTGGGTGTGGCGAATCCAAAATTGACAGAAAAGCCGGAAATTCAGGAAATTGTCACTGATTTACGTAACATCGGTATGCTGGGGTATGACGAAAGCGAAGATCAGGAAGAATTGTCTCAAGCCCTTGAGGAAGTGTTGGAATATGTTCGTGTTGCAGTCCAACTTTGCTACATCGCTTTAATGACGCCGAAAACCTCAGGTAGTGCAAAAAAAAATGAAAAGCCAACGCTGCACTGATTGGCGATAAACCGACTAATAATAATGAAACCGCAGGAGAGGGTATGACTAAACAAGAATATTTATCCCGTCGTCAGGCATTATTGTCAAAAATGGCACCGGCCAGTGCGGCCATTATTTTTTCTGCTTCGCCCGCGAGACGTAATTCAGATAGCGAATATCCCTATCGTCAGCACAGTGATTTTCTTTACCTGACAGGGTTCAGTGAGCCGGAAGCAGTTCTGATACTGATCAAAAGCGATGAAACTCACAATCATAGTGTGTTGTTTAATCGTGTTCGCGATTTGACTGCGGAAATTTGGTTTGGTCGTCGTCTTGGGCAAGAAGCTGCTCTGGAAAAACTGGGGGTGGATCGCGCCCTGCCATCCAATGATCTCAATGAGCAGCTCTATCTGCTATTGAATGGCTTAGAAGTGGTTTATCACGCCCAAGGAGAGTTTGAATACGCTGATAACATCGTATTTAGTGCCCTGGATAAATTGCGTAAAAATAGTCGTCGTAACCTCAGTGCTCCATCTGTTATGTCGGATTGGCGTCCGTGGCTGCATGAAATGCGCTTGTTTAAATCGGACGCTGAACTAGCAATCATGCGTAAAGCTGGAGAAATCAGTGCACAGGCGCATACGAGAGCGATGCAGGCTTGCCGTCCTGACATGTTTGAATACCAGCTTGAAGCCGAAATTCATTATGAATTTACCTGTCAGGGCGCACGTTATCCTGCCTATAACACCATAGTTGGTGCGGGAGAAAATGCCTGTATTCTGCATTACACTGAAAATGAACGCCGAATGAAAGACGGTGATTTAGTGTTGATCGATGCAGGATGTGAGCATGAAGGATATGCAGGCGACATTACGCGGACATTCCCAGTCAATGGCAAGTTTACGCGCCCCCAACGTGAAATTTATGACATTGTTCTAGAAGCCATCAACGTCTCCCTTGAACTGTACAAGCCAGGCATCAGTATCCGAGAAGTCACGGAGCAGGTTGTGCGCATTATGGTTAAGGGGTTGGTGAAATTGGGGATTATGCATGGTGAAGTCGAACAATTGATCGAAACCAGTGCTTACCGCCAATTTTTCATGCATGGTTTGAGTCACTGGTTGGGATTGGACGTACATGATGTGGGCTATTACGGTGTCGATCGCGATCGCATTCTGGAGCCGGGCATGGTGTTGACTGTGGAACCGGGGCTTTACATTGCACCGGATGCGGATGTTCCACCGGAATACCGTGGTATCGGTATCCGCATTGAAGACGACATCGTGATAACGGAAACAGGGAATGAAAACCTGACAGAACATGTCGTGAAAGAGCCGGATGAGATAGAAGCGCTGATGGCGCTGGCAAGACAGGGTTAAGGTCAAAGTAATCAGGAAGTTATAATGAACGTGATTATCGTGGGCGGAGGAATGGCAGGGGCCATATTGGCACTGGCTATTTCTTCGTTGAGTCGGGGGCAATTGCAAGTCTCCTTGATTGAAGCGGTAGAACCCACTCAGGAGCATCCCGGTTTTGATGCAAGGGCTATTGCCTTGGCTTATGGTACATGTCAGCGCTTGAATCAGATAGATGTTTGGTCGGCGCTGAAACATTGTGTTACCCCAATAACTCACGTTCATGTCAGCGATCGTGGCCTTAGCGGTTTCGTCAATATCCGCGCCAATGACTATGACATTCCGGCATTGGGTAATGTGATTGAATTGCATGATGCCGGAATCCATCTGTTTGATTTATTAAAACAGTCACCGAATATCAAACTTTACTGTCCGGCTAAAGTGCATTCCGTCGAGCGCTTGGAAACGTCCGTGATTGTTACGCTGGATAATGGCGAAAAGCTAACTGGTGAATTGCTGGTGGCTGCGGATGGTAGCCATTCTGCTATAGCTCAAGCGTGCAATATTCCATATCAGCGACAATCTTATGGTCAGGTGGCGATTATCGCGAATGTCCTGACTTCAGAACATCCTCAAGGAAGGGCATTCGAGCGTTTTACTGAACATGGCCCGTTGGCACTATTGCCTATGTCTGAAGGACGCAGTTCTCTGGTATGGTGCCATCCGTTGGAAAAACAGTCAGAAATTAACCGCTGGAGTCAGAACGAATTCCTCCAACACCTGCAAAAAGCGTTTGGTTGGCGTTTGGGCAAAATGTTGGAAACGGGTCAGCGGCACAGCTATCCACTGGCTTTATCGACATCCAGTAGGCAGGTCAGTCATCGTCTGGCACTGGTGGGAAATGCGTCCCAAACTTTGCACCCGATTGCTGGGCAGGGTTTTAACTTAGGGATGCGTGACGTTATGACGTTGGCACAGATCATTTCGGAAGCGGCGGTTTCAGGGCAGGATATTGGTGCCTATAACGTATTGGCTCAATATCAGCAGCAGCGTCATGCAGATCGTGAAACGACCATTGGTATCACGGATGGGTTGGTCAGGTTATTCGCCAATGACTACTTGCCGTTAAAGATTGGGCGTAATCTTGGCTTGATGACAATGGAAATATTACCGCCGATGCGGGATCTATTTGCCCGCCAGACATTGGGTTGGGTTGCCCAGTCACCATTGGCAGATTAAGAGGAAAGAAAAACATGCAATCATTTGATGTGGTCATCGCAGGGGGTGGTATGGTTGGCCTTGCGCTGGCCTGTGGTTTGCAAGGTAGCGGTTTGCGCATCGCGATTGTAGAAGAACATCCACCGACAGAGACATTTGATGGCAGTGATGAACATGCGTTGCGTGTTTCGGCCATCAATGCAGCCAGTGAGCGATTACTAACCCATCTTGGTGTCTGGCAGAATATTCTCGCGATGCGAGCTAGCCCTTATCAGGGCATGGAAGTTTGGGATCAGGATAGTTTCGGCCGTATTCAGTTCAATGCGGCGGAAAATGGTCTGACACATCTTGGGCATATTATCGAAAACCATGTGATCAGACAGGCGCTTTGGCTACGTGTAGAAAGCCTGCCAGATGTGACGTTTTTTACCCCATCCTCTCTCAAGAATGTTGCTTGGGGAGAAAACGAAGCCTTCATGACCTTATCAGATGGGGGCATGCTGACTTCGCGCCTGGTCATCGGTGCAGATGGTGCTCATTCTTGGTTGCGCCAGCATGCCGATATTCCGCTGGCCTTCTGGGATTATGAGCACCATGCATTGGTAGCAACCATTCGAACTGAAGAGCCTCATGAAGGTGTTGCGCGTCAGGTTTTCCACGGTGATGGAATACTGGCCTTCCTTCCGTTGTCTGATCCTCATTTATGTTCGATTGTTTGGTCACTACCAGCGGAATCTGCGCAGCAGCGCAAATCCATAGAACCTGAATTGTTTAATCGACGGTTGAGCGTGACCTTTGACATGCGGCTTGGACGATGTGAACTGATCAGTGAGCGACAAACCATCCCATTGATGGGGCGTTATGCCCGTAACTTTGCCGCGCACCGATTAGCACTATTGGGTGATGCGGCACATACCATCCACCCTTTGGCGGGTCAGGGCGTCAACCTGGGATTTATGGATGTAGCTGAACTGATTGGTGAATTGAGCCGTTTGAATCGGCAGGGAAAAGACATTGGTCAGTATCTCTATTTGGGGCGTTATGAACGTCGCCGTAAACACAGTGCTGCGGTCATGTTGGCAGGAATGCAGGGATTCCGTCAGTTATTTGATGGTAATAACCCAGCTAAAAAGTTATTGCGTGGTATTGGATTAGCGTTGGCCGATCACTTACCGGGAATGAAACCGCAATTGCTTCGCCATGCAATGGGACTAAACGATCTTCCTGACTGGCTTATTTCTCAAACCTCTTCGGTTGAAAAAATCTAATTCAGTCTCTCATTTAGGATTAGTTTTTCTCATATTAGACTAAGGTGTGCTCAGTTGATTTACTTCACACTTTAGTCATTTTCTAATCAAAAAAGATTGTTTCCTGCCGTTTGTTACAAATATTGAGTGTCTTGACGCAATAAATTAGACAAAAATTCTGCATGATAGTGAACGTGTTTTCAGATTATCACTCCAGTGCAGCTAATTTATTTTATGGTTCATTTCTATTTTCAGTGATAACTTCTGATTCCAAGGTATCGTTTGCGTGATTAACCGCTTCTTTGCTTCATGATCCAACACCTGCCGGTTAATACGCCACATGTTTTTTCAGGTCACGAATGTTTTCATGTCAAGAATGGAAAGAGGGAAATAATGTCAAAACACACCCCACTATATGATCAACATCTGGCATGCGGAGCGCGCATGGTAGATTTTCATGGCTGGATGATGCCTCTGCATTATGGTTCACAAATCGACGAGCATCACACAGTTCGTACTGATGCTGGTATGTTCGACGTTTCCCACATGACAATTGTGGATCTGTACGGCACGGGCTGCCGTGATTTTCTTCGTTACCTTCTGGCAAATGACATTGCCAAACTGACCGAATCGGGCAAGGCGCTTTATACCGGAATGCTGAATGCTTCTGGTGGCGTCATTGATGACCTGATTGTCTATTTCTTTACCAACAACTTCTATCGCATGGTTGTTAACTCGGCGACCCGCGAGAAAGATTTAGCATGGATTAACCAACATGCTGAAAAATATGACGTCGAGATTAATGTGCGTGATGATTTGGCATTGATCGCTGTTCAGGGGCCAAATGCACAAGGCAAAGTTCAATCACTGCTAAGTGATGAACAAAAGCAGGCTGTAATCGGCATGAAACCTTTCTTTGGCGTTCAGTCGGGAAACCTATTCATTGCGACTACCGGTTATACCGGAGAAGCGGGTTATGAAATTGCGTTACCGAAAGAACAAGCCGTGGATTTCTGGCAGCAGTTATTGACCGTAGGGGTGAAACCCGCGGGACTGGGTGCGCGTGACACATTGCGCCTTGAAGCGGGCATGAATCTTTATAGTCAGGAAATGGACGAAACTATTTCACCACTGGCGGCCAACATGGGATGGACGGTTGCCTGGAAACCGGAAGATCGTCAGTTCATCGGCCGTGAAGCGCTGGAAAGACAGCGTGAAACAGGCACAGAGCAATTGGTTGGGTTGGTCATGCGAGAAAAAGGTGTTCTGCGTGGTGGCTTAACCGTTAACTTCACTGATAATTCTGGCGAAATGCGCTCCGGTGTTATTACCAGCGGAACCTTTTCCCCAACCTTAGGATTTAGCATAGCCCTTGCACGTGTACCGCAAGGCATTGGTGAACAGGCGGTTGTCCAGATCCGTAATCGTGAAATGCCTGTTCAGGTTGTTAAGCCGGGCTTTGTACGGATGGGTAAAGCGCTCGTAGAGTGATTTTTGAACGTAATGCTTTGATTGTTGTAATGTTTTTATTAATTCATAAGAAATAAGGAGATGGCAACGATGAGTCATGTACCAGCAGAATTAAAATATACAGAATCACACGAATGGGTTCGTTCGGAAGGAAAAGGTGAATACACAGTTGGTATTACCGAACATGCCCAGCAATTATTGGGTGATATGGTATTTATTGATTTGCCTGAGGTCGGCACAGCGGTAAACAGTGGTGATGATTGTGCAGTTGTAGAATCAGTCAAAGCTGCTTCTGATATTTATGCGCCATTGAGTGGTGAAATTATCGCTGTTAACCCTGACTTGGAAGGCTCACCCGAATTAGTGAACAGCGGGCCGTATAACGAAGGTTGGCTGTTCCGTATCAAAATTACTGATGAGAGTGAACTGGTTAACCTGCTTGATGCTGAAGGTTATCAGTCACTCTTGGAAGAAGACGAGTAATTGTTTTTAACCGCCCCATATCACATTGTCACATTGTGAGTGGGGCGTTTTTTTTGCCGTTTTTTTAGCTAGTTTCAGGAAATTATCATCAATGACTCAGACACTAATCCAACTTGAAAATCAAGGTGAATTCATTCGTCGCCACATTGGTTCTTCTGCTGAACAGCAAACAGAGATGCTGGCGATAGTTGGTGCAAATTCTCTCGACGATCTGACAAATAAAATCGTTCCCCGTGATATCGCATTGTCAGAACCACCCGCAGTCGGTGAAGGTGCGACAGAACAACAGGCACTGGCTGAATTGAAAACGATGGCGAGCCAGAATCAGCGCTATCAATCTTATATTGGTATGGGATACGCGCCATCGATACTCCCACCAGTTATTCTGCGTAATTTGCTGGAAAACCCTGGCTGGTATACCGCATATACCCCTTACCAGCCGGAAGTTTCCCAAGGCCGGCTTGAAGCACTGCTGAACTTCCAGCAAGTGACGATTGATCTGACGGGCTTGGATCTTGCTTCTGCTTCCTTATTGGATGAAGCAACGGCAGCGGCGGAAGCCATGGCAATGGCAAAACGGATCAGTAAGTTGAAGAATGCTGAACGTTTCTTTGTGGCAGATGATATCCATCCACAGTCGTTGGATGTTGTACGTACCCGTGCCGAAACATTTGGGTTTGAAGTCATTGTTGATAAAGCAGAAAAAGCACTGGAACTGGAAGGTGTCTTTGGGGTCTTGCTGCAACAAGTTGGTACAACAGGTGAAGTTCACGATTATAGTGACCTGATCGCGAAATTGAAAGAACGCAAAATCATTGTTAGCGTTGCTGCGGATTTCATGGCATTGGTTATGTTGACAGCGCCGGGTAAACAAGGGGCTGATATTGTATTTGGTTCTGCACAGCGTTTTGGTGTGCCGATGGGATACGGCGGCCCTCACGCTGCTTTCTTTGCCTGCCGTGATGAATTCAAGCGTTCTATGCCGGGCCGTATTATTGGTGTTTCCCGTGATGCAGCAGGCAACAGGGCGTTACGCATGGCAATGCAAACACGCGAGCAGCATATCCGCCGTGAAAAAGCGAACTCTAATATCTGTACCTCTCAGGTCTTGCTGGCGAATATCGCGGGCATGTACGCGGTTTACCATGGCGTAGAAGGCTTGAAGCGCATTGCTAACCGTATTCACCGACTGACGGACATTCTGGCTGCTGGTTTGCAAAAAGCCGGTGTCACACTGCGCTATAAAACATGGTTTGACACATTGACCGTTGAAGTGGTGGATAAAGCTCAGGTACTGACGAGAGCCGAGAAAGCGCAAATTAACCTGCGTTCCGATATTCTCGGTGCTGTAGGGGTGTCATTGAGTGAAAAAACCAGCCGCGATGATTTGGTAACTTTATTCCAAGTCTTGACGGGTTCTGATGCTATGTTGGGTATCGAGACTCTCGATAGCGAAATGGCGGCAGCCAGCCAGTCCATTCCAGCCTCCATGCTGCGTAATGATGAGATTTTGACGCATGACAATTTTCGCCGTTATCACAGCGAAACCGACATGATGCGTTACATGCACAGTCTGGAGCGTAAAGATCTGGCCTTGAATCAGGCAATGATCCCGCTGGGTTCGTGCACCATGAAACTGAATGCGGCAGCGGAAATCACGCCGATCACATGGCCTGAATTCACAGACATACATCCGTTCTGCCCACCAGATCAGGCGCAGGGTTATCATCAGCTGATTAGCCAGCTTTCTCATTGGCTGGTACTGTTGACCGGATATGATGCCGTTTGTATGCAGCCAAACTCCGGTGCACAAGGGGAATATGCGGGTCTGCTGGCGATTCGTCGCTATTACGCCAGCCGTGGTGAACAACATCGTCATGTTTGCCTGATCCCAAGTTCGGCTCACGGTACAAACCCTGCTTCTGCACATATGGCGGGCATGACCGTTGTTGTCGTGAACTGTGATAAAGAAGGCAACATTGATCTAACTGACTTGCGTGAAAAAGCGGAAAAACATAGTGATGAACTCGCTTGTATCATGGTGACTTACCCATCGACGCACGGTGTGTATGAAGAAACCATTCGTGAAATTTGCGAAATCATTCACCAAAACGGTGGTCAGGTTTACCTTGACGGTGCGAATATGAACGCCCAAGTGGGTATCACAACACCAGGCTTTATTGGTGCAGATGTTTCACACCTGAACCTGCATAAAACCTTCTGTATTCCACATGGCGGTGGTGGCCCAGGTATGGGGCCGATTGGCGTGAAAAAACATCTTGCCCCATTTATGCCCGGTCATTCGGTGGTAGAAATGGACGGAGTTACTACACTGGGTGCGGTATCCGCAGCACCATTTGGCAGTGCTTCCATTTTGCCAATTAGTTGGATGTACATCCGCATGATGGGAGCAAAAGGGCTGAAACAGGCCAGCCAAGTTGCGATCTTGAACGCAAACTACATTGCTGCTCGTTTGAAAGGGGCGTATGAGATCCTTTATACCGGACGTGATGGCTACGTTGCCCACGAATGTATTCTGGACATTCGCCCGTTGAAAGAAGAGTTTGGTATCAGTGAAATGGATATCGCCAAACGTCTGGTTGACTACGGTTTTCATGCACCAACCATGTCATTTCCAGTAGCGGGAACCTTGATGGTTGAGCCAACGGAATCAGAAAGCAAAGTTGAAATTGACCGTTTTATTGATGCAATGCTGGCAATTCGGGAAGAAATCAGCGAAGTGGCAAGAGGGGAATGGCCTTTGGAAGACAACCCACTGGTCAATGCACCACACATTCAGACCGAACTGGTTTCTGACTGGAATCACGCATACAGCCGTGAAATTGCCGTTTTCCCAACCGTAGAAACCAAAGCTAATAAATACTGGCCGACAGTTAAACGTCTCGATGATGTTTACGGTGACCGCAATTTACATTGCTCTTGTGCACCGATTGAAGATTATCGTTAATTACGACTGATTTGGTGTTCCGTCAGCTCCCCTGTCCAACTAGACGGGGGAGTTAGGAAAAATATTAAGAAATAGGTTGTTACAGCACATTAGCTATTTTTTCTTCAGAGTATTTTTTTCTTCAAAGCATGAGAAAGACGTAACATAGCGGCTTCTATTTCATAGGCTGCTACAGTTTGGCATTGGTGCTTTCAGCGGGATGAGTATTGATCCCTTTTGGGCTGGGTTGCAGCGATCACGGCAGCAATCTGTACTGGAAAGGAAGCACCCAAAGACCAGTCCAAACGCTGGATTTCAGGTATCGCAGCGGGCATTTTCTACATTCTGGTTGGCGTATTCGGCGTGACACTTGCCGTTGTTTTTATGGCCTTCCCGACGGTATTCATTACTACATTGGCGGGGCTTGCCTTGCTAGGAACGATTGGCGGTAGTCTCGTCAGTGCAATGGTTGATTTGAAAGGCCGCGAAGCCGCTTTGATCACTTTTCTGGTAGCCGCCTCTAACATCAATTTACTGGGTATTAGCGGAGCGTTTTGGGGGCTGTTGATAGGCCTTATGGCTTATGCCGTACTTAATGGCTGCTTGCCACGTCGTAAATCCGTATCCAAAGAAGCGGTTCATCTCGTCTCCGGACAATTAGCGAGTAAAGAAGTCAACGACTGATGGGAACAAGATCTCACTCGGGGGATCGGAATTTTTGAGGCGATGTAGAACGAAGAACATCGTCAGGAAGACCATGTTGAGCTGATCGCTTCTGAAAATTATACCAGCCCATTAGTGATCAATATGGCTAGCTTATTCAAGAAAGTGAAACTCTGAGTGCAGAGAAATCATCTCACGGTTACGTATCATAATTTCATCTTTGGATGATAAAAAGGATCAGCTATATTGTCATGTTTCCCTGAATAATGTTGTTCAATTCTTTTTAAGGTAATAAAATTATGCGAGTGCATTTTGTTGTACATGAATATTTTGAAGCTCCCGGTGCATATGAAGATTGGGCTAATAAAATAGGTTATCAAACTACGTTCTCACTTATTTATCAGGGAGATAAATTACCGGACGTTGTAGACGATTTTGATTTTCTGATTGTAATGGGTGGGCCGCAAAGTCCGGCTACCAAAACCACTGAATGTGCATATTTTGACACCGAAGCAGAACAGCAACTTATTGCGAAAGCCATTGCTGCAAATAAAGCCGTCATTGGTATTTGTCTTGGGGCGCAATTAACGGGGGTAGCACTTGGAGCACCTTTCGAGCATAGCCCGGAGAAAGAAATTGGAAAATATCCCATTACCCTGACAACAGAAGGGGCAAAAAATGACAAATTTTCTCATTTTGGTTCAGTTCTTGAAGTTGGACACTGGCATAACGACATGCCAGGCCTGACACCAGATGCAAAAATTATCGCTTTCAGTGAGGGGTGTCCCAGACAAATAATTGAATACAGCGATATCGTCTATGGTTTCCAATGCCACATGGAGTTGACTAAGGATGTTGTTGAATTACTTATCAAACATTCACAGAAGGATTTTGACGAGGCAGAGGAATATAAATTTGTTCAAACACCGGACATTCTACGTTCCCATGATTACAGTGAAATGAATGATAAATTATTTGTTTTCTTGGATAAATTGACAGAAACGTATCTGGATAAGACCAAAATGAGTCAAAACGGTGCCTAATAACGGGTTAACAATCCCTTAAGCCAATTTTATCGTTAGCATTAGCGACCATATCATTACAAGATCAGATTAATTTTGATTAAATGATGATATGGTTATGAGCAATGGATTTCCCTTTCTGAGACATTGGATATAAATATATGTTGATAAAATGTCCAATATTAGTGTTATTCAATCGCGATTAACTTTTTCTTTAGTGATTTTGTGTTTTTTATTTTATAAAAAACACAAACGATAGAGGTACACCGATTAATATCAACGATAAACGAAATAGAGGTGGTATTTTTGTGAAAATCCATTGAATCGCCAAGCAGAAATTAATACAGAGGTTATTTCAACTAAAGCAATAAAGGAAGTAGATGAAATGATAATCGTCCTTGATAGCGATTCAAAATTCATATTTTCTCCTTATGGCTAAAATAATAATGGTCTAGCCTCAATTTTAGTGGCGAACCTCAACAACAATATTATCTTTAGATAGCCTATTTAAGATCTCATCAATATTTTTTGTGTTCACTTTATCTAAATTAGCATCCCATTCATCCAAGAGTATGATTAATCTTTTTTTATTATTTAGCAAACTTAATTGGAATAACTGCTTTTGCCCAGTTGAACCGACAAAATCAACATTACCTATAGTTATTTCTGGCCCAAAAAGCATAGCCTCTGTATATTGACTTTTCACCGATTTTAAAAAAGTGGATTTTCCTGCGCCATTATTTCCTTGAATTAAAAACCTTCCTGTTGATTGCTTGCCTAATATTAAAAAATCGTTGAATGAGTGAATGCTGTATTTATCTTGCGTAGCTAGATTATATATGCTGATTTCTGACGGTTTGATATTGGCTTCATAATCCTGAATAATCAATTGACTAATAAATAACTTAAGATTTGACAGTTTTTGTTTTAATAACATTAGCTGTCCTGTATTCATACTAGCGGCATGAATATTCTGAAATAGCTGGAGTGTTCGAGGAAGAACTGCGACTAACGCACCGATAGCAACGTGATGATTAATGATTTGATAATAAGAAACAAGAACTAAAATCGGAATTGAGATGAGTATCGGCAGACAGGAAATAACCTGCTCAATAATTTTATATTTCTCATTCAATTTAAAAAACGTTTTCGTTTCTTGATTGGCTTTTTGATATGCAGAATGAGAAAAATTTGAATTACCATAAAAAACATTATCCCAAATCCTGCTGACGGCATCTAATGCAGCAATTTTCTTATTTTGAATGCCATCGGCTAAAACATTAATTTTATTTTTGTAAGCATATAACAAGACAATGGATAAGAACATACAAAATATTATCATGGACGATAAAACCGAGCCAATCACAAAAAACAATGCAATAACCGTGAACAAGACATTACAATAAACGGCGATAATATCAACAAAAGCAAAACTTGCCTCATTCAAGGTGCTGAGGGCTTCACCATTGAGCCACAAATTGGTTTTCTTCTTGTTTTGTTGAGAAGAAAAACCATGGGTTTTACCGAGACTAGTTAGGGTTTCCTGATAGTAATTTCCCCAGGAATCATTGGCTAGCCTTGTTCTGAAAAAGAGCGATGTAGAGCCCAGCAGATAAGCCAGTAAGATAAGTGCAAAGAAAATAACAATATAATCAAAAGCACCCGTGGGATTATCAGTTATTGCCAACCCTGCCAGACCGATAAAATAAGTGGATAGCCCCACTGCGACTTGCTGGGCGATAACAAAAATCGCACTTATAATAAAAAACCGATTGAACAAAATTATTTTCATATTTTAATCCATGTCAATGAATCAGTGCTTGATTTATAATGTAATTTGTTGTTATTTATGAACTTAAATAAAAAATTTAGCTTAACAGCGGTAGAGATTTAATTCATTTTATGAGTAAGCTAAGAGTCTAATGAAGTAGGCTCTAAATATAACGCTACTTGATTAAATAGCAGGGTATCTAGATGAAAGAATAAATTTAATTGATTATTTTTAGTATTTCAATATCATTAATGGCAGAAATGTGATTGGCTCGTAATAAAATACCATCAAAACTAATAGCTTGAAATTGATAAGCTATGATAACTACCTTGGACATTTTTACTATGACGATGCTTAGGATTTCGCAAACATTTCTTTCTCAAACTACCTCTACCAGTATGCCGGTTTGGATGGCGTTTTATTTCATCTATAGTTAGACCTCCTCTTTAATCATAAACATAATTGAGTGTTTTCATTAATAACACTCAATTATTTTTTCGTGATCTCATAACTTCCGTTATTCCTTAAATAATTTCTGAAAACTTAAAAAAATCAGGCAAAGGCTGCGTTGATGTGCGGCTAAACGGTCTGAATTGCGTAATTGGTTGGGATTGTTGATATTACAAGTTAGTTAACTACGGGACTGACCGGAGTGGTAGTCTTGATCTCTTGGTATCTTATTAGAAAATAAGAGAAAAATTGAACTGTTCAACTTTGTTTATCCGATGGACAATTCCATGAAATAACGGCATCGCGTTTTGCGGTGCCTATCAATACACTGACACGGTAGTATCATTCTTGTCACCTTACCCTCCAGTCACTTTGGACTCAGGCGCGTGAAAAGCGGGATGTCACAACCATCATTTTGGCAAACCGAGGATACAAAGTGCTCAGTAATGAACTGATACGGGTGGGAGTCGCTCAGGAAGGGATAAAAGCTCACTCAATGATTGATCTGCATGATCCTCAACTTGACTGGGTTTCGCTGGCCCATGGTATGGGAATTGAAGCGGTAATCAATTGAATATGTTCTGAAAATGTATTTTGAAGCTGTCAGATATCGCACTAGCCGAGTCTGACAGCTTATTTACCAGATGCGGAAATTATTTCAGCCAGCCTTTTTCTTTCGCTGCTTCCAACTGTGGCAGCAGATATTTCCACAGTTCAGGATAACATTCGGAAACAAAATGAAGTAGGTTGTAGACTTGCTCAAAACGAATGTCATTCTCGACCCAACTCTGACCTCGGTTATGCAAATTCATGAATACCGGCATAATTCTGTCGAGTGTTTTGGCAAAACGCGCTTCGGGAGTCATGGCATCTTCGTATTCGTGCCAGAGTGCGAGAAAATGATCTCTCTGTGCTTCCGGCAGCAGACCAAAAATACGACTGGCCGCTTTAACTTCTTGTTCTTGGATGGCTTCACGGGCCGCCAGATCGAAAGCAATAACATCCCCTGCATCAATTTCAACAATGTCATGGATCAGAGCCATTTGTACGACGCGGCTAATATTCACATCCCTGGCATAAGGTGCAAAGCCGATAATTGCGATAGCAAAATGCCAGCTATGTTCAGCGGAGTTTTCGTAGCGTGCATTGTTCAATAATTTCGTTTTGCGATGGACATATTTTAATTTATCCAGCTCCATGATAAACGCAATGACATCGGTAAAAGGGCCAAAATCAACAGGGGGTACAGCTAATGACATACAGAAACCTCAACAATTATTTTTCTTCATTTAATGAATAAGGTAACGCTTGAATGGTGAGCGCATTGCCTTGATCTTCACGGATACGGAATACACTGTCTGCTTCCATATCATTATTCATGACAACTTGTACCCAGACTGAATCATCAGCCAGTTTGACGGAGGTCAGTATTGAACCCGTCCGGCGCCATTTATCACCCAATTGCCATTCCAGATCATCACCAACGGCAGGCAGGGAAGACGCACTACCCGCCAACCAGTACATGGCTCGCTTATTCGCCCCGCGGTACTTGGCACGAGTAACCATCTCCTGACCGGTATAACAGCCTTTATTAAAACTGATACCGTTTTCGATTGCCTGAAGGTTTGTCGCTTGTGGAATAAATTGCGCGCTGCTGGCTGTATCAATCACAGGAAATCCCGCTTCAATCTCCAGTGCCAGCCATTGCTGACTGTCATTCAATTGAGATTGAAACTGCTCAACCAACGTTCCGGTTAATTGGGCGGCAGTCGTATTATCGGTGATTAAAAGGAAACGTTCTGTGGGAAGCGATAAGTGGAGAAGCGTTGTTGTGTCGTGTTGGATAACAGGGGATTCGGCATTGGGTACGGTAGGGAAGAATGTCGTCAGAGCTTCCCGGCTTCCTGTACCCGCTACACCGAGCAGGACACTATCTTCATCTTTGGCAAAAGTGACTTTGGAAAACACGGCATACTTTTTCAATTCGGCTAATTGCGTATCCAATACCGAGCGACGCTCAATATAGGCAAAACCTTCGCCACGCCGAAACAGTCGCAGATTACTCCACATCTTCCCTTTGGCATCACAATGTGCAGTTAATACATGTTGGTTTTCATTCAGGGAGGTGATATCTGCCGTTACTTGGCCTTGCAGATATTTCTCTGCGTCAGCCCCAGTGGTAATCACCATTTCCCAATCATCAAGGGAAATTAGAGTTAGTGAGAGCGTTGCAGAAGGGGATGGAGATTGTGCAGAAAACGGAATTTGGTAAGCCATAACAGCTCCTGCCAGTAAACTATCTGAGAAATAAGGCTAATGGTAAAAGAGAAGCAGACTTATTCAAAGAGGTTATTCCCGTTATTTATGAATAACGCATTTATATTGAGTTGTTGCGATACGCTTCGCATCTTGTCGATATATCCAGTCATTCAACCGTAGTAGGAGATGAAAAACAGGTTAGGATCATTGATAATCCTGCTTGATGAAAATGTTAAAGAGGCTTTTTAAACATGGATATTGATAATAAAGCGCGTATTCACTGGGCATGTCGTCGTGGAATGCGTGAACTGGATATTTCTATCATGCCATTTTTTGAATATGAATATGATTCATTGAATGATGACGACAAGCGGATTTTCATTCGTTTGCTGGAATGTCCAGACCCTGATCTTTTCAATTGGCTCATGAATCATGGGCGTCCCGAAGACGATGAGCTTTTCCATATGGTGCAATTGATCCAGAGCAGAAACCAAGCCCGTGGTCCTGTGGAACAGTAAATTAAGAATATCCCGCCATACCCATCTGTTTTCAACCAGTGTACATGGTGGAGTCGCAGTGGCGGCTTTATTGGCACCGTGGTCTGTTAACGGTGTTTCTTTCTGGCTTCCATTGCTTGCCATCATTATGATTAGTTGGGCATGGAGCCGGAAAAATATCCGCCAATGTCAGGGCAGACTGGTGCTGTTTAGGGGCAATAAAGTTCACTGGCAAAAAGCAGCGTGGAGCATTGCTCAACCACCGTGGTTCAACCGCTATGGAATGGTCGTTATACTCCATGCTTTTGGTCGGGCAGAAGAAAATTCATACCACCCGACACCAATCCGGTTATGGCTGGCAGCAGATAGTGTATCACCAGAAGCGTGGCGCCATTTGAATCAGCTTATGCGCCAATATCCTGATATATAGCGGTAGCCAGATTAGAACAGGGCTTCCATTTCAGCCAAGATCTGCATACACCATTCGCTTAAACGCTCATCTGTCTGTTCGAATTGGTTTACATCGTCTAGAGCCAGTCCGACGAACTGTTTGCCATCCTCAGACAGGGGTTTGGGGCTGGTAAATTCATAACCTTCTATTGGCCAGAACCCAATAAACTGTGCGCCTGTTGGCAGCAGATGGTGATACAGCATTCCCAATGCATCCAGAAACCATTCACCGTAATCGACTTGATCGCCCATGCCATACATGGCAACGATTTTTCCGGCCAGATCCAACGTTGGAAGCTGCTCCCAAATCGCCAGCCAATCTTCCTGCAATTCCCCGAAATCCCAAGTGGGAATACCGAGGATCAGGACAGAATATTCTTCCATCAGTTGGGGATCACAATCCTTGACATTATGTAGGTCGATCAGATCTTCACCGAGTATATCGCGTATTTTTTCTGCTACCATTTCTGTATAGCATGTACTGGAGCCGTAAAAGAGACCAATTTTCATCATTATTTATCAGGGAATTTCGAATATCAGGGGCGGTATTGTAACAGAAGAATCGCTTTTTCAGGCATAATAGCCGATCGGAAGGCGCAGATAGGCAGGGCGCAGATGGTCAGATAAAAAGGAGGGCTTGTGCCAAAAAAACACAACCTATCAGAAAACCATTCATCGGAAAACGATCCATCGAAAAACAATTCACCGAAACAGCATTCATCGGAAAATCCCCTGATAGAGCAATTTCTGGATACCATTTGGTTGGAAAAAGATCTGGCTGAAAATACCCTGGCTTCTTACCGACTGGATTTACAAGCCTTGAACAATTGGTTGGTGAATTATGGCTGTGATTTACTCTCAGTACAGTCTATAGAATTACAATCATTTTTGGCTGAGCGGGTGGATGGCGGTTATAAAGCCAGTAGTTCAGCTCGATTGCTGAGTGCAATGCGGCGGTTGTTCCAGTATCTTTACCGTGAAAAAATGCGGGGAGATGATCCAACCGCGTTATTATCTGCGCCTAAATTGCCTAAACGTCTACCCAAGGGCTTAAGTGAAAAGCAAGTTGAGAATTTGCTCCACGCTCCCTTGACTGACCAACCGATTGAACTGCGGGATAAAGCCATGCTTGAAGTGCTTTATGCTTGTGGATTGCGGGTCTCCGAGTTGGTTAGTCTGACATTATCGGATGTGAGTTTGCGTCAGGGGGTGGTCAGGGTAGTGGGTAAGGGGAATAAGGAAAGATTGGTTCCTTTAGGAGAAGAGGCAATTTATTGGCTGGAAAAATATCTGGAGTATGGGCGCCCGTGGTTATTGAATGGCTCTGTATCCGATGTATTTTTCCCGAGTAAGCGGGGAACGCAGATGACACGCCAGACTTTCTGGCATCGGATCAAACACTATGCCGTATTGGCGGAAATTGATACTGAACGCTTGTCACCCCATGTTCTGCGGCATGCTTTTGCGACACATTTACTTAATCATGGTGCTGACTTACGTGTTGTGCAGATGCTATTGGGCCATAGTGACCTCTCCACAACTCAGATTTACACTCATGTAGCAACCGAACGTCTGAAGGTGCTGCATCAACAACATCATCCTCGCGGTTAACTGCGGAGAAAGATGAAAATAAAGGAACAAAAAATGAAGAAGATTGCGTTTTGCCTTTCCTTGTTATTGACTGCTTTTGCCAGCAGTGCCTTTGCTGATGAGAGTCCGATCAATAACTCACTGTCTAAAATGGGCGTTAAAGCAGAAAGTATCACCCCATCACAGGTTTCTGGCGTGAGTGCAATTTTAACCGAACAGGGCATTCTTTATATGTCCAATGATGGTAAATACCTGCTACAGGGCCCACTCTATGATATTAGTGGTAAGGCACCGAAGAATGTCAGTAATCAGGTTTTAGTTAAAAAATTGGAAGCTTTGAAAAATCAGATGATTGTTTACAAAGCGCCAAAAGAAAAACACGTTGTCACTGTTTTTACTGATATTACCTGTGGTTATTGCCGCAAGCTGCATGAGAGCATGCAAGAATATAACGATCTGGGGATCACTATCCGTTATTTAGCGTTTCCTCGTCATGGTCTGCAACACCAATCGGCCAAAGATATGCAGTCTATTTGGTGCAGTGCGACACCGAACAAGTCACTGAATGCTGTTTTTAAAGGTGACAAGGTTTCTCCGATCAAAGACTGCAAAATTGATATCGCGAAACAATATCAGCTAGGCTTGCAATTTGGTGTTCAGGGCACGCCTGCGATTATCCTTGAAGATGGCAGTGTACTCGGTGGTTACCTGTCGCCGAAAGATTTGTTAGCTATGCTGGGTCAACATGGTGAATAGAGAAATACAACTCCGTCGCCGATCGGTGGCGGATTCCAGTCATCTTCCCAACAATATTCATCCGTTATTGCGCCGTTTATACGCCATACGTGGCATACGTCAGGCTGATGAATTGGAACGCGGTGCAAAGGGGTTGCTTAATTATCAATCTCTCAATGGCATTGAACAGGCAGTTTCCCTGCTTATAACAGCATTGAATGAACATTGGCGCATTGTGATTGTCGGAGATTTCGATGCGGATGGAGCAACCAGTACCGCATTGAGCATTCGTGCCCTGCGTGCGATGGGATATCGTAATCTTGATTATCTCGTACCAAACCGTTTTGAAGATGGTTATGGACTAAGCGTTAAAGTTGTTGATGAAGTTATTAAAAAAGGTGCAGATCTAATTATCACAGTGGATAATGGGATTTCATCCCATGATGGAGTAGCCACGGCACATCAACACGGCATTAAGGTGATCGTCACCGATCATCATTTACCGGGTAAAACACTGCCAGCCGCGGACGCCATTATCAATCCCAACTTAGTTGACTGTACCTTCCCCTCTAAAGCTTTGGCGGGGGTTGGTGTTGCATTTTATCTGATGTCCGCACTCAGGGCGGAATTGCGTAAATTGGCATGGTTTGAGCAGCAGGGCATTCCATTGCTCAATCTGGCGGAATTACTGGATTTAGTGGCCTTGGGCACCGTGGCAGATGTGGTTCCCCTCGATACCAATAACCGCATTCTGGTATATCAAGGCTTAAATCGCATTCGGGCAGGGCGTTGCTGTGCGGGCATACGTGCGCTGCTCGAAGTTTCCAAACGGGAATCGATAAAACTGGCCGCCAGTGATTTGGGATTTGCATTGGGGCCACGATTAAATGCAGCCGGGCGGTTGGATGATATGTCTGTTGGCGTGTCGTTATTGCTGACAGATGATATGGTACAAGCCCGTCAAATTGCCTGTGAGCTGGATGGCTTGAACCAAACCCGTCGGGAAATCGAACAGGGCATGCAGCAAGAAGCCTTGCAAATTTGCGATAAAATCGAGCGAACCCATACTCAGTTACCTTACGGCTTGGCGATTTACCACCCAGAATGGCATCAGGGCGTAGTGGGCATTTTGGCTTCACGAATTAAAGAGCGCTTTCACCGTCCGGTCATTGCCTTTGCTCCGGCAGGTGATGGTACTTTAAAGGGGTCGGGTCGTTCCGTGAATGGCTTACATATGCGCGATGCACTTGAGCGTCTTGATACATTACATTCGGGGTTGATGCTGAAATTTGGTGGTCACGCGATGGCGGCGGGATTGTCGATTGAACAAGACAAATTTGACCTATTTCAGCGCCATTTTTCCGAGTTGGTAGCAGACTGGTTGGATATTGCCCAACTTGAAGGCGTGGTTTGGAGTGATGGCGAACTGACATCAGGGGAATTATCACTGGAGATCGCTGAAATCTTACGCGACGGCGGCCCGTGGGGACAGGCATTTGCGGAGCCGATTTTTGACGGCAAATTCAAACTACTGCAACAGCGTATTGTTGGTGAGAATCATCTGAAAGTCATGCTTGAGCCATTAAATGGCGGGCCGATGCTAGATGGCATCGCGTTCAACGTTGATATTAATCGCTGGCCGGATAACAGTATCAAAATGGTAGAACTGGCCTATAAACTGGATATTAACGAATTTCGCGGTAATCGCGATATCCAGCTTTTGATCCAGCACATTTGGCCTTTGACTGTGTGGTAAATCTCCGGAAATGCTATAAACCCTTTGACAGATCCGTTACAATGCGCGGTTCGAAAATATCCATGCGACCATCATTTATTCATAATACACAACGTATAAGACACAAAATATGTTTGAAATTAATCCGGTAAAAAACCATATTCAGGACCTGTCTGAGCGGACAGAAGTTCTGAGGGGGTATCTTTGACTATGATGCCAAGAAAGAACGCTTAGAAGAAGTTAATGCTGAACTGGAGCAGCCTGATGTCTGGAATGAACCGGAGCGGGCACAGGCGTTGGGTAAAGAGCGTTCATCACTGGAAATCATCGTAGAAACAATTGATCAGCTCGATCAGGGATTGGAAGATGTGAACGGCCTGCTGGAATTGGCAGTTGAAGCTGATGATGAAGAAACCTTCAATGAAGCGGTAGCTGAATTGGAACAGCTAGAAGAGAAGCTCGGCCTGCTTGAATTCCGTCGTATGTTCTCCGGCGAATATGACAGCGCAAACTGCTATCTGGATCTTCAGGCGGGTTCTGGTGGGACAGAAGCGCAGGATTGGGCCAGCATGCTGATGCGCATGTATCTGCGCTGGGCTGAATCCAAGGGCTTCAAGACAGAAATCATTGAAGAATCTGATGGTGACGTTGCTGGCCTGAAATCCGCAACCATCAAGATCATTGGTGAATATGCTTACGGTTGGCTGCGTACAGAAACGGGCGTCCATCGCTTGGTTCGTAAAAGCCCGTTTGATTCAGGTGGTCGTCGTCATACCTCTTTCAGTTCTGCCTTTATCTACCCAGAAGTGGATGATGATATTGATATTGAAATCAATCCGGCTGATTTACGTATCGATGTATACCGCGCCTCTGGTGCAGGTGGTCAGCACGTCAACAAAACCGAATCTGCTGTACGTATCACCCACGTACCGACTGGTGTTGTAACCCAGTGTCAGAACGACCGTTCTCAGCATAAAAACAAAGACCAGGCGATGAAACAGTTGAAAGCGAAACTGTACGAACTGGAAATGCAGAAGAAGAATGCTGATAAACAAGCAATGGAAGAGAACAAATCGGATATCGGTTGGGGCAGTCAGATCCGCTCTTACGTTTTGGATGATTCCCGCATTAAAGACTTGCGCACCAGTGTCGAAACCCGCAATACGCAATCTGTGCTGGATGGTGATTTGGACAAATTCATTGAAGCAAGCTTAAAAGCTGGTCTATGAGGAACTAAAATGTCACAACAACAGCAGGGAGCTGAACAGGCTCCTGACTTAAATAACGAACTGAAAACCCGCCGTGAAAAATTGGCTGCTTTGCGCAGCAACGGTATTGCTTTCCCAAATGATTTTCGTCGCGAAAACATTTCCGAAGATCTGCATGCAAAATACGATGACAAGACTAAGGAAGAATTGGAAGAGCTGGGCATCGAAGTGACCGTTGCAGGTCGCATGATGACACGCCGAATCATGGGCAAGGCATCCTTTGCTACTTTGCAGGACATGGGCGGCCGCATTCAGATTTACGTTTCCCGTGATGACCTGCCGGAAGGCATTTACAACACTCAGTTCAAAAAATGGGACTTGGGTGACATTTTAGGCGCGCGCGGTAAATTGTTCAAAACTCAAACGGGTGAACTTTCCATCCACTGTACTGAGCTGCGTTTGCTGACTAAAGCACTGCGTCCACTGCCGGATAAATTCCACGGTTTGGCGGATCAGGAAACGCGCTATCGCCAGCGTTATCTGGATCTGATTGCAAATGATGAATCACGTAAGACATTCCAGATCCGTTCCCGAGTGATGTCTGCACTGCGTAACTTCATGACCAAAAAAGACTTCATGGAAGTTGAAACCCCAATGATGCAGGCGATCCCTGGTGGTGCAAGTGCGCGTCCATTCATCACGCACCACAACGCGCTGGATATCGACATGTACCTGCGCATTGCACCGGAACTGTACCTGAAACGTCTGGTTGTGGGTGGTTTTGAGCGTGTTTTCGAAATCAACCGTAACTTCCGTAACGAAGGCGTCTCTCCGCGTCATAACCCTGAGTTCACCATGATGGAACTCTACATGGCTTACGCGGATTACCAAGATCTGATCGTACTGACCGAAGACCTGTTCCGCACCCTGACTCGAGACGTGCTGGGTACAACATTGGTGCAATACGGTGAACAAGAGTTCGATTTCGGTAAGCCTTTCACCAAAATGTCCATGAAAGAAGCAATCTGCAAATATCGCCCAGAAACCAACATCGCGGATCTGGATGAGATGGATAAAGCTGTTGTTATCGCGAAATCTTTGGGCATTGACATTGAAAAAGGCTGGGGTTTGGGGCGTGTTCAATGTGAAATCTTTGAAGAAACTGCTGAAAGCCACTTGATTCAGCCGACATTCATTACGGAATATCCAGCAGAAGTTTCCCCTCTGGCACGCCGTAACAACGACAACCCATTCATTACTGATCGTTTTGAATTCTTCATTGGTGGTCGTGAAATTGGTAACGGTTTCTCGGAGCTGAACGACGCAGAAGATCAGGCAGAACGTTTCGCAGAGCAAGTTCGCCAGAAAGACGAAGGTGACGATGAAGCGATGTTCTACGATGAAGACTACATCACTGCGCTGGAACACGGGTTGCCACCAACAGCGGGCTTGGGGATTGGTATCGACCGTATGGTGATGCTGTTCACTAACAGCCATACCATCCGCGACGTCATCCTGTTCCCGGCAATGCGTCCGAATAAATAATCATTTTTGATTAAAATCAGCCAAACTCCCTGTCCGGTCGGCCGGACAGGGAGTTTTTCACATTCATAAGATAGGTTTAAACAACTGACTGAAATATAGACAATTTTAACAATAATCGCTTGTTGGGATTCAGTAAGGGGTATATATTTGACGGCATCACTTTGTTGATGCGAGTGTAGTTCAATGGCTTCCCAAGCTCTATACGAGGGTTCGATTCCCTTCACTTCCTAAAAACCATTAATCCCAGCAAAATCAAGCAATTCATTAATACGTCATCCTCTCGAAGTCTAGTGCAATCTTACCAAATCTATACGATTTATTGTGTAGAAATTCCCTATACATTTTTCTATACAATATTGAGTGAGTTATGAAGATCTTCTTATCTTAAATAAGATAATTAAACCATTATTAGAAAGAAATATTATTAGTAGTAAATTAGTTGAAAGTTATCTGGTTGAAATTTAATCATTATCTGGGTGGTTTTTATTTTAAATATAATTAATTAGTTTTCTATGTGAAAATATTTATCAAAAATATGAGCGATTTTTTGGGAATATATCAATATTCTCTGAGGACAATGTCAATGCCGAACACTGTTGTGCAAAGCGAATACTGTCTTTTAAATCCATATCTTCTAACCAACAATGAACAAGCCCGGCCATCATAGCATCCCCAGCCCCATTGGCATTAATGATATTCGTGTTGATTGCATGTGAACATCCCGATGTGTCATCCAATTCACTGTAATATACGCCTTCTGCATCCATACTTAAAATTAGACGCTGGACACCGCGGTGATGGAACCAGTGCGCCGCGTTGGCGGCATCTTGTTGAGTTTCAATTTTTATTCCACTAAGAACTTCTGCTTCAGTACGATTAGGTTTTAAGGTATGGATATGGGATAACCAATGGCGGATCTTGGGGGCTTTGGATCTTGAAACGGTATCGACAAAAATTGGAACATTTCCCGCGTGATTAAATACCCACTCTAATGCTTTTTCCGTTAAGTTGCAGTCAACGACTAACACACTGGCATGTTGGATTAAGGATTTAGACTGAGATAATAATGTAGGGGTCAATTTCTCCAGAATATTCATGTCATTAACAGAGACTACACACTTGCCATTTTCGTCGATAAGCGAATTGCAGATTGATGTTTTTTCTCCATCTAATTTATAGAGGTATTTAATATTAACGCCTGCTGATTTTGTCTGCTCAAACAACGTTTTTCCATTTGGATCATTACCAATAACAGAAATTAAATAACTTTCATTTTTTAATAAAGAAATATTCTGGGCGATATTTCTTCCTACGCCGCCTGGTGTCGAAATAATTTTCCCTGGGTTGGAATCTTCATAGACTAATTTGGCATGAGTATAACTGGTTAAATCTATATTTGCTGCGCCAATGGTAACAGCATAAACATCATTAGATAAAATATACCCTTTGCCTTTAATATAGCCTTTTTTACTTAGGTTCATAATATGTCCTGCAACACATGAACGGCTAATCCCGAGGATATCAGCAATTTCTTGCTGTTGAATGAAAGGATCACGTTTTAGAAGTTGCAATATCTGATTTTCCCTCTTTGACATATCATTTCCCTAGTTATTTTTATACTGATGTTGTATTTCATGTTTGACAGACAGTAAAGATTATTTTTATATTTAGTTCTAATTATGAGAATGTGATCGTAAGTTTTATAAAGTAAACATTTCACCCAAAAATGTGATGCTCCTCTTAAATATTATGCTGAAAAATTAACAAAAGTCAGAGTGTTGAATACGTCCAGTAAGTAAACTATATTTTTGTCTAAGTTAATTCTTTTAAAAACAAGTAATTAAAATATTACAGGGAGATTGCAAACAAGTGTTTGGTTTTCATGATTTGTTTTTTATTGGCTGAAAAATTTCTCGTTGGGCCTAAAATCAGGCTTTCGAACTTTATGTTCTAATTTATAAATTAAATTTATTTAGAGCCTATCTCATTAGGCGATTTATATTTTTCATTAATGATAAATCGCCCAATTTGATTGGGCTGATTTGAAGGGGATTGCAATAGAATAGCTATTTATTACTCAACTGCATTCTGATACAAATCCCAGCGATTTCCATAAATATCTTTGAAAACCACGACCATTCCATATTCTTCTTGACGTGGTTCTTCACAGAAATGGACGTCATTGTCTTTCATTTTGTGATAATCGCGCCAAAAGTCGTCAGTTTGCAGGAACAGGAATACTCTGCCACCACATTGATTGCCAATAAATGCTTCCTGTTTTTCGTTAGATGCTCTTGCCAGCAATAAATTACAATCACTCTCAGGGTTTGGGGACACGACAACCCATCGTTTACCCGGCTGTGGCGTATCTTCTACCAGCGTAAATCCCAATTTATTGGTGTAATAGTCAATAGCTTTATCGTAATCATCTACAATGATAGCAACGTAACTCATACATCTTTTTTGTGTTCTCATGTTATTCTTATTAATTACCGACCCAAAAAATTACAGCATCCGCGTGCCTAAGTTCACGCCTCTTTCTGGCTGGATCAGGACAGTTCCTTGATCATCACAAACGGCAGCCAGAACTAAAACTTCGGATTTAAATCCTGCTACACGTCTTGGTGGAAAGTTCACTACTGCCAATATTTGTTTGTCAATTAATTGCTCTTCTGTGTAATTTTGGCATATCTGAGCAGAGCTTTGTTTTTCACCGATATCACCGCCAAAATCGATATGCAGTTTATAAGCAGGTTTGATGGCTTTTTCGTTTTTTTCTGCTTTGATGATTTTGCCAACGCGGATGTCGAGTGACATAAAGGCATCAATCGTTGTGGGTTCGAGATTTATATTTTTCATAGGGTCTACTTCGTTGTTTCAATTATGTTATTTAGCATAAGACAAATGTGAAGGGATAGCTAGGGTAAAGTCACAGCTATCGAACGCCACCCGCGATCAGTTTGACGTGATGGATTTTCGGGTAATGTTCAGTAATCTTTTTTTGATGCAGCCACCAATATAGATAATCCGGATCATGGCAATGTGAATGGAATAATAAACCGACCACACTGCCGCTATGGGCGACATTCAGGCCATAAATACCCGTTTGTTCGACTAAATCCCGTAGTTGATCAAAGCAAGGTTTCGGGAGGATTGATTGGCTGGCGATGGCGCTTAATGTACAGGCTTCTCCAAGACGGTAACTGTCATGCTGCTGATTCGCAATGAGGAATTGCTGCCATGCCTGTTGGAGTAGCGATGTGCCACTCAGCAATTGCGGGCGATAATCCCGCTGATGGTATTCTGTCGTCAAAATGGTTTGCGGGCTTTCCAGCAACAAAATATCGATATCTGGTTGCCAGTCGAAGGGAATTTGAGTCTGGGCAGTAAGATGATCAAACAAAGTTAATCGTTCGAATATGGTACTGTCAGTGGGTTCCAGTTTGACGCAGAGTTGTGCGAGAGTCGTGCTATTCAGGGATTTACCCAATAATCTGGCGGTGGCTTGGGCGGTGGCTGCGATATCTGCTGTGCTGCTGGCCATGCCTTTGGCAATTGGGATTGTTGATTGATATTCAATGCGTAGGCCGGAAGAAAATTCTAGGGGGATTTGCCAGTAATCCAGCAATAAATTCACCATCTGGCGCATACGCGGCCGTTCATGTGGTGCCGGGATGCCTTCGCTGACTGAAACACAACTGAACCAATTGATTGGGCATGAGATTAACTTCTCTCCGCCGAATAACCATCCTTGCAGAAGTTCTCCGCAGGAAGCGGGGCAGTATGCTTCAGCCATGTGCAAAAACTTGCTGCATCGCGGCTATCAGGCGCTGATTTTCCCGTTCACTGCGTACGGCTATTCGATAGTAGCGCTTGTCTAATCCCGCATAATTTTGACAATGGCGAATCAGTAGCCGATGTTTAAGCAAGGAATGCCATAAATCAATATCGGGTTTATTGCAGCGGAAGAACAGGAAATTAGCCGACGGTGGCCAGACGGTCAGTTCAGGGAAAGCAGAAAGATGTGTCCACAGGTAATGCTGTTGCGATCTCAGCCATTGATGCGTGGCAGCAATATAAGTGTGATCATCAAGCAAAATTTCACCGATCAGAGCAGCAAAGGCGTTGATCGACCACGGTTCACGCTGTTTTTTCATCTCTGTGATCCCCGCTGTATTCCCACTGATCAGATAGCCCAACCGTAACCCCGGAATGGCGAAGAATTTTGTCAGCGAACGCAATACATAAAGATGTTGAGCTGCAATAAATTGAGGAATTACTCCTCGGTTATTCGGCAGAAAATCAATAAAGGCTTCATCGATAATCAGCGAGATCCCTTGTGCTTCACAATATTCCACCAACACTTGCATAAATTGGCGGTCTGGCATTAATCCGGTTGGGTTATTGGGAGTCGCTATAAAAACGCAATCCGGGCGAATATTGGACAGCGTATCCAATAGGTGTAGATCAGGCTGAAACCCCGTGTCTTCTGTTAATGGATAGTCGATGATCTCCGCCCCGACTTGCTGCAAGGCGCGTCGGTACTCAGCAAAGCCAGGGATGAGGAGTAGGGCGCGTTTCGGTTTGAGGTAACGGGCAACGGCGTAGATCAGTTCTGTTGCGCCATTACCCGCCATCACCGAAGTACAGTTGCACTGATGGGCCTTTGCGATTGCCTGATGCAAATGGCGATACTCCACATCAGGGTATTTTTCGATACAGGAAAGATTATTTTTAATCAGAGCATTAACCCGTTCAGGTGCGCCAAGGGGGTTGATATTGGCACTGAAATCAATCAGCTCTTTGGCTGGAAGGCCATATTGTTGGGCAACTTCAATGATATTGCCACCATGTTCACTCATGAAACTGCTCATCAGTGAATGTTTTGCCAGTGAAATTTTTTAGTTTGGAAGAGAGTTCACTGATGGTGAAGGAAGTGGAGGTAAAGGAGAGTGTTGCACTCAAATTAACGACATCACCGACCACAATCAGCGCAGGTGCATGTAGATTTTTCTCTTCCACTTTTGCAGCCAGAGTTTTCAGCGTGCCTATGACCCTTTCTTGTTTGGGATGACTGGCATACATGATCACCGCAGCCGGCGTTGCGGAGGATTTACCATGCAGTATCAATTGCTGGCAGATCTCCACCAGGCGGGTCATCCCCATCAGAATAATCAATGTCCCTTCCAATTGTGCGAGTGCTTTCCAATTCTGCCGTTCGTTGCCCTGAGAAGTATGACCGGTTATGACATGGAAACCCGATGCGTAATCGCGGTGAGTGACGGGAATACCCGCATAGGCCAGCCCACCAATGGAGGAACTGATACCCGGAACGATTTCAAATTGGATACCATGTTGTGCCAGGACTTCGGCTTCTTCACCCCCGCGACCAAAAACGTAGGGATCGCCGCCTTTCAAGCGTACAACTTGTTTGCCCGACTGCGCATGTTTTACCAGAATTTGATTAATCTTTTCCTGTGGAATGGGGTGGTAATCTTGTTCTTTCCCAACGTTAATGATTTCACAATGTTCTGGTGCTTGTGCAATCAGTTCAGTATTGACCAGGCGGTCATGAACAATGACGTCAGCAGATTGAATACAATGCAGCCCTTTGACGGTAATTAACCCAGCTTCTCCGGGGCCTGCACCCACTAACCACACATTGCCTTTATTCATTGGATTACCTCTATAGTTTTAAAATATAAATCATTTAATCGGCACGAAAATATATTTTTATATAAGAATTAGAAGTACAGGTGATGTTTTTTAAGTATAGCGTTATTCTGTTTTATACTCTTATTTCATTGGGTTTTATGATGATGATTTTCTCGTTCTTATGATTAATGAGATATCAGATTTAACTTTTTGTTAATTATTGCGTCAATATTAATGAAGGGATTTTGATTTAGATCAATATTCGTATTTTTAGAGATGAATAATTTTCAATATAAACGTAATTGTGTGTTGGGAATATTTATCTGCATTAATATTTTTTTATTGTGTTAATGAACTTCATTTTTGTTTTTTTATCGGTTTGTCATAAAAATTCATTTATATTCAGCTGGTTGTATATTTTATTTTTGGTTGTTAGTTAGGTTTTTTATATTAATTTTTATTTCTTTCAGAATAAAAATTCTTTTTTAGTGGCAATAATTATGAACAAGGTCACAAAAGTAATGAAGGGTGTTTTTATAAAGATGAAAACTGTGTATTTTGAAAATTGATCTATCACTCTATTTTATCAGGATATAAAAATAAGATTGTGATAACAATGTTGATATCCTCTCTTCTTTGCTTTGTTGTCATAAAGTGCGGGGTTGATGTTTTTCCTATTAAGGTGGTTTTAAGTGCATTATTAAAAATAAAAAAATACCTTTTGTTTGATAAATATCAATGAATGGGATTTGGATTTTTACATCAATACATAGGATTAAATGTTTTGGGGAAAGCACATGCAACAGAAATATGCTTTTGTCATTGCAGGTACAGGTAGCGGATGTGGCAAGACGACGTTTGCGCTGGGCATCATGCGGGCATTGATGAACCGCCAACTACGGGTTCAGCCGTTCAAGATCGGACCTGATTATCTGGATGGGGGTTGGCATCGTGCCGTGACGGGTATCGCTTCGCGCAATCTTGATGCGTTTATGCTGCCAGTTTCCATTTTGAATGGCCTATTTAATCAATCCATGGCTGATAAAGATATTGCGGTTATTGAAGGAGTCATGGGGCTATACGATGGTTATGGCACTGACCCCAATTATTGCAGTAGCGCGGCGATGGCAAAGCAACTTGGCTGTCCAGTGATTTTATTGGTGGACGGGAAGGCCGTTTCCACCTCGATTGCTGCCACGGTGATGGGATTTCAGCAATTTGATCCTGCGATCAATATTGCCGGTGTGCTGATAAATCGGGTGAATCACGATAGCCATTTTCAGTTGTTGAAACAGGCGATTGAGCGTTATTGCGGTATTCCTGTCTTGGGGCGCATCCCTGTCATACCGGATATTGCACTTCCTTCCCGCCATCTGGGGCTGATCTCTGCGCATGAACGAGATAGCCAACAGGATGAATGCTGGTTACGTCTGGCTCGGCAGATCGAAGCCTCGGTGGATTTGGATAGGTTGCTGGCGTTAACCCGATTATCCGCCTTGCCGAAAGGAGATATTGATTCCCTCGTTGATCCCGCTATGGGGCAGGGTTTGACGCTGGCTCTGGCAGAGGATGAGGCCTTTCACTTCTATTATCCCGATAATCTGCTGTTGCTGGAAAAAGCAGGTGTGACCATTAAACGTTTCAGTCCCCTGCATGATCACCAATTGCCAGCGTGCCAGATGGTCTATCTGGGGGGCGGATATCCCGAAATTTATGCGCAGACATTGGCCGCTAATCACGCTATGCATGCGGCGTTGCGACAGGCACAACAAAAAGGCATTCCCATTTATGCGGAATGCGGTGGCTTGATGTATCTCGGTGAAGCCCTGACTGATGTGCAAGGTGTGCGACATAACATGGTGGGTTTGATTGCGGGTGAAAGCCAGATGGGAGATCACCTGAAACGCTTTGGTTACTGCGAAGCTACAGCAATGTGTGACACGCTTTTGGTGGCGAAAGGGGAAATGCTGCGTGGGCATGAATTCCATTATTCTGATTTTATCAGTACTCAACTTCCCCTTTTTCAATGTGTTAAATGGCGAGATGGCTTAGTACAGAAAGAAATACAGAAAAGCTGGCTGGGTGGTTATCAGAATGGCAATACGCTGGCGGGATATCTGCATATCCATTTTGCCCAACGCCCCGGTTTACTTCATCGCTGGTTGACGATGGCACGGAGGCTGTCATGACGGTCTTGCTTTGGTTTGCTGCCTTTATCTTGGATATGAAACTGGGGGATCCTCCTCACTGGCCGCATCCCGTGCGCTGGATGGGGCGGCTTATCACTCGGGCTGAGTCGCTTATTCGCCGAATTTGCCAAACCGAAAATGACCTGAAATGGGGCGGCGTGCTGTTATGGCTGTCGGTGGTGGGAAGTGTCTGGCTGGTGAGTTATTGGGTTCTGCAATTGGCCTATGGCATGGCGTTCTGGCTGGGCTGTTTGGTTGAAATCTGGCTGATTTATACCGTGCTGGCGGGGCGTGGTTTGAGCGATGCAGCGAATACAGTCTATCGAACATTGCAGCGGGGCGATTTGGCCGCCAGCCGTGAACAGCTTTCCAATATTGTCGGACGGGAAACTTCTCAACTGCAAGCGCCACAAATCAGCCGCGCTGCCATTGAAACTGTGGCAGAAAACAGTGTGGATGGCGTGATTGCTCCTTTTTTCTTCTTGATGCTTGGCGGTGCTCCCCTCGCCATGACTTATAAGGCGATCAATACCCTTGATTCAATGGTGGGCTATAAAACGCCCCGTTATCGGTCGTTAGGGATGTATTCGGCACGTATGGATGATGTGGCGAATTGGCTACCGGCCCGTTTAGGCTGGCTTTTGCTGGCACTGGCGGCGAAATGGCAGGGGTTGGATTTTCGCCAGGCGCTACGTATCGGCTGGCGCGATCGCTATCAACACAGTAGCCCCAATAGTGGCTGGCCGGAAGCAACCGTCGCGGGAGCATTGGGTATCCGTCTTGGCGGGCCGAATATTTATTTTAATCAGCGCGTTGAAAAACCGTGGATCGGTGATGCAAAGCGCGAAGTCACACCTGACGATATTCCCCAATCTGTGCAGATGATGATGGTGGCATCAGTGATGGCGCTTCTGCTGTTTGCGTTGCTGCATAGCCTGTTCAGTGTGACGGTATAAGGAGAAAGTGGCATGAGTAATTACATCCAACAGCCCCAACAGATTGAACGGAATAGTTTCGATATTATCAGTCGCCTTATTTGCGAATCTCGCCCTGATTATCATTTTGTGGATGCGGATCAGGAAGCGGTGATCAAACGGGTGATCCACACCACCGCCGATTTTGACTGGCTCGACATTCTTTATTTTTCCCCTGATGTTTTGTACCTCATTCGCGCCGGTATTTTGCGCGGCTGTACGTTATATACCGATACCACAATGGCGCTGTCTGGCATCAATAAAACTCGCTTGGCTCAGTATGGCAGTGAATGCCGTTGTTATGTCAGCGATCCCCGTGTCATTCAAATTGCCAAAGCCCAGCAGATCACGCGTTCAATGGCGGCGGTTGATCTTGCCCTGCAAGAGTCAGGGGAGAAGATTTTTGTCTTTGGCAATGCCCCGACCGCGCTATTTCGCCTGATGGAGCATCAATACACTCCGATTGCAGTGATCGGTGTGCCTGTCGGGTTTGTTGGCGCAGAGGAATCCAAAAATGCCCTCATCAACAGCGGATTAAATTGCATTGCAGCAAGAGGGCGCAAAGGAGGAAGTAATATTGCCGCCGCCATTATCAACGCCATTCTTTATCGGATGCCGGAGGTGCAGCATGAATGAAATCAGCGGTAGACAAACAGATGACCTCGGAACGGTCTGGCATAGGGGAAAGCAATATCGCAAGGGTTACACCACGGGATCTTGTGCCACGGCTGCCGCACGGGTGGCTGCGTTGATGATCCTGCGCCAGCAGATTATTCATCAAGTTTCGATTGTCACGCCCTCTGGTGTCACATTGGCCTTGAATGTCGAGCAGCCGTTGATAGAAGGGCTGCATGCGATTGCAGCTATCCGCAAAGATGGCGGCGATGATGTGGATGCAACCCACGGTATGTTGATTTTCGCCCGTGTTTCCCTGAATGACAGTGGTGTGATTATGCTGGATGGCGGTGAAGGGGTTGGCAGAGTAACGCGAGTGGGGATTGGCCTGCCCATTGGCTGGGCTGCCATCAATAAAACCCCACGGCAAACCATTGAGGAAGCGGTGCGGGAGGTGATTGGCCCGCATCGTGGGGCGGATATTGTGATCTTTGCACCAGAAGGCGAAGAGCGGGCGAAGAAAACTTATAACGACCGACTGGGGATTAAGGGAGGGATCTCAATTATCGGCACAACGGGCATCGTGATGCCGATGTCGGAAGAGAGTTGGAAGCGTTCACTGGCACTTGAATTGGAGGCTAAACGTGCCAGTGGGCTGGATCGCATTATTTTCGTGCCGGGAAATCATGGTGAGCGTTTTGTCAGCCAGCAATTGGGCATTGACGCGAATTGTGTCGTCACGATGAGTAATTTCGTCGGCTACATGCTGCAAGAAGCGGTGCGTTTGGAGTTTCGCCATGTGGTGCTGGTGGGGCATGTAGGCAAATTGGTGAAAATCGCGGCTGGTATCTTCCATACTCACAGCCATATTGCCGATGGGCGCATGGAAACGCTGATTGCCAACCTTGCCCTGATGGGCGCTCCTTTCGGACTGATTCAGGCGGTGGATCAATGCGATACCACAGAAGCTGCCATCGAGTTGATTGCCGAACAAGGCTGGCAGGCGGTGTACCAACAAATTGCCCAGAAAATCTGCTGGCGCATCGACCAAATGCTGCGTTTCGCCAGTAGCAAACCCCAGTGTGATGCCATTCTGTTTGCCTTTGATAATCAAGTGTTGGGCTGCAATCGGCCTGTGAGCGAGATAGTGGATAATTTTGTGGGGGGCTTCCGATGATCACAGTCGTTGGTATTGGCCCCGGTGCCGCAGCAAACCAAACGCGGGCTGCGGTGGATGCTATCAAGCAGGCGGAAGTGTTGGTCGGAGGGACTCGTCACCTTGCCGAATTTCCCCATTTCAGCGGCGAAACCCACTGTTTGAATGCTGATATGGATGGATTGATGCAGTGGCTTGAACAGAACCAGCATCGTCACATCGTGGTACTGGCTTCGGGCGATCCTCTCTTTTATGGCATTGGTAAGCGGATTACGGCGCATTTTTCTGGGTTGCAAGCTGATGGACAAAATATCCGCATCATTTCTGGCATCAGTTCGATCCAATATTTGTGCGCCCGTATTTTGTTGGACATGAACGACATTTATCTCACCAGCAGCCACGGACGCAAGCCGGATTTTGACTGGCTTCTCCAACACGAAAAAATCGCGATGGTGACGGATGATGTGATTGGCCCTTACCAGATCGCCGAGGAAATTCTGGCGCGCGGGCAGCAACGTCGCATGGTGATTGGTGAAAATTTATCGCAGGAAAATGAGCGGATTGTTTGTTTAAACGCAGAGCAGGTTGCCCAACGTGGCGACATTAATTATGGCTTGAATGTGGTGGTGGTTCTGAATGAAAGATGAACTTTTTTTGCGCGGTCATCGCATCCCCATGACTAAAGAAGCGGTTAGAGCATTAGTATTGGAACGGCTGGAGCTGGCAAAAGCCAGGTGCTTGATCGATGTCGGTGCGGGTACAGGCAGCGTCAGTATTGAAGCAGCATTGCGTTATCCCACATTGGATATCCTTGCCATTGAACGCAAAGAGGAAGCACTGGCGTTGATTGCTGAGAATATTCGGCATTTTGGCTGCCACATGGTTCGCATTCAATCTGGGATAGCCCCTGTGCCATTGGACGATACCGCAGATGCCATTTTTATTGGCGGAACGGGTGGGCATCTGACGGAAATGATTGATTGGGCGTTGTTACACCTGAATCAAGGTGGACGTTTGGTGATGACTTTTATTCTGTTGGAAAACTTCATGCAGGCATTGTCGCATCTGCAAACCTGTCAGGTGATATCGCTTGATGGTCGTGAAATTCAAGTGGGGGAACTGACGGCATTGGGGCAAGGGCATTATTTCAAACCTAACAATCCCACTTACTTGATTTCTTGCCAGAAAGGTTCCGAACAATCCAAACCAGAAGCGCATTGGCAAGAGGAGCAGAATGATGCCTGAACATATTGATCATGCCGATTTTGATACTGAAAAAGTCTGGTTTGTTGGGGCGGGGCCGGGGGATAAGAGCCTGATTACCTTGAAAGGCTACCAATTGCTGCAACAGGCTCAAGTCGTGATTTATGCCGGCTCGCTGATTAATCATGAACTGCTGGAATATTGTCGGGCGGATGCTGAATGCCATGACAGCGCGGGACTGACGTTAACGGAAATCATCGATTTGATGGTGAGTGGCGTAAAAGCGGGCAAGTTGGTGGTTCGTCTGCAAACGGGAGATTTATCGCTGTTCGGCTCTATTCGTGAACAGGCCGAAGAGCTGGCAAGTCGGGGAGTGGGGTTTATCTCTGTGCCGGGAGTGAGTTCATTTCTTGGTGCTGCCGCGCAGTTGGGGGTGGAATACACCGTACCCGAAGTAGCGCAAAGTCTGATTATCACCCGTATGGAAGGCAGGACACCGATGCCGCCACGGGAAACGCTGGAAGCTTTTGCCGCTCACCAGACTTCAATGGCGATTTTCCTGTCGGTACAGGATATCGCGGGAGTAGTTGCTCGGTTGATTCAAGGCGGCTATTCACAGGAAACACCCGTTGCCGTGGTTTATAAAGCAACGTGGCCGGATTGCCAGATTGTGCGTGGCACATTGGAGATGATCACAGAACAGGTGCGTCGTGCCGGTATTCGTAAAACCGCCTTGATTCTGGTGGGTGCCTTTCTTGGGGAAGAGTATCACTATTCGAAACTGTATGACGCGAGGTTCAGCCATGAATATCGTCGCACCTAAAAAAATCATGCCTGAAAAAACCAGTGCGCTGTTTTGTCTGACTGCGGGGGGAATGGCGTTGGCTCGCCGTTTACAATCCCATTTGACGATGGATTGTTTTACTTCCCCTGAACTGGTGGAAACGGGATTCAGCGCTTTTGATGGTGGTTTTGCCAATACGGTACGTAAGTCATTCATCCAATATGGTGCGTTGATCATGGTTGGTGCGACGGGGATCGCCATTCGAGTTATTGCGCCGCTGCTTAAGGATAAAATGAACGATCCAGCCGTCGTAGTGCTGGATGAAAAAGGGCAGTTTGCTATTAGCTTGCTGTCAGGGCATATGGGGGGCGCGAATGATTTGGCACAGCAAATCGCGGATATTCTTGGTGGTCAGGCAGTTATTACCACTGCGACGGATGTTAACCAACTCGCCGCGTTGGATGTGTTATCTCAACAAATTGGCGGGGAAATGGAAAATTTTCGATCCAGCGTCAAAACCGTCAATCAAATGCTGGTCAATGGTAAGCGAGTGGGAATTTGGTGGCATCCCGCGTTGGACTGCGAAAAAGATCACTATGACACACGCGGGTTTATCCCCGTTACTGATTTGAATCGGTTACCTGAACTGGACGCCTTGGTATACGTCAGTTATGGGCGGGAAAGGCTGGCGTTGGCGATCCCAACCTTCAAACTGGTTCCTCGCCGTATTGTTGCGGGAATTGGCTGCCGGCGTGGAGTTGAGGCCGAGCGGGTAACGCGATTGCTGGAGCGTCATCTGGCAGAACATGATCTTGATTCACTTGCATTAAAAGCTATCGGCAGTGTGGAATTAAAAAAAGCAGAGCCAGCGTTAATCCATCTGGCAGAAGAGCGCGAGATCCCTTTCCAAATCTTCTCTGTTAATCAACTTGCCCAATGTGAACAGGTATTTCCGGCTTCTGAATTTGTGCGAAAAACCGTGGGCATAGGCTGTGTCTCCCAACCCGTGGCTTGGCTCATGAGCCAAGGGCATCTGGTTGGTTGTACCCTGCGTGAGCAGGGGGTCACCATCACATTAGGAGTAGTGCATCCATGTTAACCGTCATTGGAATTGGGCCAGGCAGTGAAGCCATGATGACGCAGGAAGCGATTGCCGCATTGAAAGCAGCCGACATCGTGGTGGGTTACAAAACCTATACCCATTTGGTGAAACCGTTGGTGGGCGATAAAGAGATCATCAAAACCGGCATGTGCAAAGAGATTGAACGCTGTCAGACGGCCATTGAGCTGGCAGAACAGGGCAAAAATGTGGCGATGGTTTGTAGTGGTGATGCGGGCATTTATGGTATGGCTGGATTGATTCTGGAATTAGTCAGCCAGCAAAAGCGCAACGTAGAAGTTCGGCTGGTGGCGGGGGTCACAGCGAGTACGGCTTGTGCGGCCTTGCTTGGGGCACCGCTGATGCATGATTTTTGCCATATCAGCCTAAGCGATCTGCTTACACCGTGGGAAGTGATTGAAAAACGGGTGCAGGCTGCGGCAGAAGCGGATTTTGTGGTCTGTTTCTACAATCCGCGCAGTCGGGGACGGGAAGAACATTTGGCACGCGCATTCTCCTTAATGGCTCCGTGGAAATCGGCAGAAACTTCCGTCGGTGTCGTGAAAGCAGCGGGACGCAAGCACGAAGAAAAATGGCTGACAACTTTTGGCGCAATGGATTTTTCCCGCGTTGACATGCGAAGTCTGGTGATTGTGGGTAATCAATCAACCTATATATGTGATGGTCTGATGATCACGCCACGAGGGTACAAACTATGAAACGGCCGCTGATCCATATTTTTGGCGGTACGAGTGATGCCCGCCAGATTTGCGTGATGATGGATACTGCTGGCATAGATTATGGCTTGTCAGTGGCTACACCAACAGGAGCACAGCAGGCAGTGGGGATTCACGGTGAAATTGTTATTGGCCGGATGGAAGCCGAAGGCATGGTCGAATATCTGCAAAAACGGGGAGCGGGAATGGTGATCGATGCTTCTCATCCTTATGCCGAACGATTGAGCCAAAACATTGTTAACGCCTGCCAGAAATTGAGCGTTCCTCTCATTCGTTATCTCCGTCCCAGCGATATTGACGTTGTTGAACATCCCCTCATCCATAAAGTGGCAACTGTTGAACAGGCGTGTGAAGTGGCGGTTCACTTAGGATCACGGATTTTGCTGACTACTGGCAGCAAGCAATTGGCGGATTATGTGACTCGCCTGACAGGTAAAACCGTGCTGGCCCGTGTCTTGCCGACAGCGGACGTCTTGGCGATGTGTGAATCTTGTGGTTTGTCAGTCGATCAAATCTTTGCCCTGAAAGGCCCATTCAGTGCTGATTTTAATCGGTCATTTTACCAATTTTGTCAGGCGGAGGTCGTGATCACCAAGGAATCAGGCGAACAGGGCGGTTTTAAAGAAAAAGTTGAGCCGTGCCTTTCTCTTGGGCTGCCCTGCATCGTGATCTGCCGTCCAAGCCAACAGTTTTCAGGTGAAGGGATTAAGCAGGCCAATGGATTGGAAGAGATGGCCCAGTTATTGGTAAATTTTTGAATTTAAATCAACCAATAAGGAAGATCGAGATGAAAAAAGCACTATTGGTGATCAGTTTCGGAACCAGTTATCCAGAAACGCTAAAAAACAATATTGAAGCCTGTGAGCAGCGATTGGCGTCAGTTTTTCCGGACAGGGAACTATTTCGGGCATTTACCTCTGGCATGATCATTCGCAAATTGCGTCAGCGCGATGGTATCCACATTGATACGCCCCATGAAGCGTTAACCAGACTGCATCACGCTGGTTATAGCGACGTTGCTGTTCAATGCCTGCATATCATCAAGGGAGATGAATATGAAAAAGTGCTGCATGAGGTAGAGAGATTTCGGCCCCGCTTTAAACGGTTAGTATTGGGTGCTCCGTTACTGAGTCATTTTAACGACTACGTGCAATTGATGCGGACGCTACAACAACAGCTTCCGCGGTTGGCTGAGAATGAGTGTGTCGTCTTTATGGGGCACGGCACAACACACCATGCTTTTTCTGCCTACGCCTGTTTGGATCACCTAATGAGCCATTACCACTTTCCGGCGCGTGTAGGTGCGGTGGAAAGTTATCCTGAACTCCCGTTGATCATCAAGGGATTAAAAGAAAAAAGAATTCAGAAAGTTTACCTGATGCCACTGATGCTGGTGGCAGGGGATCATGCCATCAATGATATGGCTTCAAATGAAAAAGGGTCTTGGAAATCGCAGTTGGAGAAAGCGGGCATTACCGCAGTCCCTTGGTTACAGGGATTGGGTGAAAATCCAATGATTAGGCAGATGTTTGTGGATCACCTTGCTTATGCGCTGAATGATGAGGAGAAAGCCTGATGAACGTAAAAGTAAAGGCTGGAAAACTGTATGTCATGGGAGTTGGCCCTGGTGCCAGTGACCTGATTACCGTCCGGGCGGCACGTATTCTCCGTGAGCTTGATGTGATTTATACCCCGACAGGTAAAAAAGGCGCCCAAAGCCTCGCCCACTTCATCATCGAAGAATACCTTTCGCCGACAACCAAAGTTTGTACTTACCATTTTTTAATGAAAGCTGACAAAGCTGCAAAAGAATCGGTGTGGAATGACGTGGCGCAAACCTTGGAAGAAGACGTCGCTAATGGCAGGAAAGTGGGTTTTATCACTTTGGGCGATCCCATGTTGTTTAGTACGTGGGTATTTCTTTTGGAACGGATGATGTCGAAACGGACGGAAATTCCTCCGTGGCTGGAAATTGTACCGGGGATTGCCTCATTTTCGGCCATTGCCGCAGTGAGTGCGATGCCATTGGCGATGGAAGACCAAACGTTGGCAGTCATTTCCTGTACGGTTTCTGAAACAGCCTTAGAACAAGCGTTGCTGAATCATGATTGTATTGTCCTGATGAAAGTCTATTCGCGTTTTGCCCTGATACGTGATCTGCTGCATCGCCATAATTTACTGAAACATGCGTTGATGATGGCGGATGCCACTTTGCCAACAGAACAGTGTTGGCGCGATCTCGCCACGTTATCCCTCGGCGAGCAGGAGCTATCGTATTTTTCAACGATTTTGATTAATAAAAACTGGCAATTATCGAGGTGAGTTATGCAACAGAAACTAACGAAGTTTTCGTTATCTGGTGCGGCTATCGCACTGCTTTTGGCACTGGCGCCACAAGAGGCTTTCGCTATGCATGTCATGGAGGGATTTTTACCTCCGATGTGGGCGGTGGCATGGTGGCTGGCTTTTCTGCCCTGTTTGGCGGCAGGCTTGGTAAGATTACGCCAAATTGTGCAGGAAGACAGTAACCAGAAAGTTTTGCTGGCACTGTGTGGCGCATTTATTTTTGTTCTCTCGGCATTGAAAATCCCCTCTGTTACCGGAAGTTGCTCCCATCCAACGGGGGTCGCATTGGCGGTGATCTTATTCGGCCCTTCTGTTGTGGCGGTACTCGGCGCAATTGTCCTACTGTTTCAGGCATTACTGTTGGCACACGGTGGGATCACCACCTTGGGCGCGAACGGTATGTCGATGGCGGTGATTGGCCCATTGGTGGGCTATCTGGTATGGCGTTTCTCCTGCAAAATCGGGATACGCAAAGATGTTGGTGTCTTCTTCTGTGCCTTTATGGCCGATATTGTCACTTATGCCGTCACATCCGTTCAGTTGGGCGTCGCTTTCCCTGATCCACAACTGGGCATGGGCGCGGCTATCCTCAAATTCATGGGTATTTTCTGCGTAACCCAGCTACCGATTGCGGTGGCCGAAGGGTTACTGACCGTACTGATTTACGACCAGCTCGTCAAAAGACAATTAATTCAGGCTCGCAGTTTCTAAGGAGTGTTGAAGATGAAAAAGACATTGATATTACTGTCCCTCGTTGCGGCATTGTGCATTATCCCATTTTTCATTGACCACGGCGGGGAGTTTGGCGGGGCGGATGGTCAGGCAGAAGCACAAATCATGGAAATTGCACCGAATTATACGCCATGGTTTGAATCCTTGTATAAACCAGCCAGCGGCGAAATCGAAAGTCTGCTGTTCACCTTACAGGGGAGTCTGGGCACTGCCGTGATTTTCTACATTCTTGGTTATTATCGCCGCAGTCGGAAAGATCATGATCGGAATTGATAAACTCAGTTACCAGAGCCGTTGGCGTGACAAAGATCCCAGGGCGAAATTCGCCCTGTATCTCCTGTTGATGACATTGGCGATGGTGCTTTCTCCGCTATGGCAGGCCATGTTGGTACTGGGGCTTGCCATGTTTACCTGCTACCTGTTGCGGATCAGTATGTTGCGTTACCTGAAATGGCTGCTGATCCCCTTGGGTTTTCTGGGGATTGGCCTGATTGCCATCGTATTGTCTGCAAGCCCGCAGCCGGACAGCCTGCTGTGGGGATTTCAAGTCGGGCAATATTGGTTCGGCATTGATCCACAAGGTGTGCAGATAGCTAACCAGACACTCTGGCGCAGTCTGGCGGCGCTATCGGCAACGTTCTGGTTCATGATGAACATGCCTTTTGAACAGATGATCAAATTACTCAAATTTTGCCGTGTTCCTCATTTGTTGATCGAACAAATCCTGCTGACATGGCGCTTTATTTTTATCTTTTTGGAAGAAGCGGTGGCGATCCATCATGCGCAGTCATTGCGGTTTGGTTATCGATCCTTACGAACCAGTTACCGATCGCTGGCGATGTTAGTGAGTATGCTGTTTTCCCGGGTGATAAGCCGTTATCAGCAAATGAGTGTAGCGCTGGAACTCAAGCTATATCAGGGCGATTTTCATCTATAGAAGATGGGTTAGAAGAAAACAGGGAGATGAATGCTTATGTTAAAGACAACGTTAGAAACACGGGCACTGCATTTCAGTTATCAAGATGAACTCATCTTGAAAAATTTGACCCTTGATTTCAGCCGTCATCAAATCACTGGGATTATTGGAGCGAATGGTTGTGGTAAGTCGACTTTGCTGATGAGCCTGACTGGGATTTTGCGCCCGCAACAAGGGGCAGTTTGGTGGAACCATGCCCCGCTGGACTATAGCAAAAAAGGCTTGATGGCTTTACGTCAGCATGTCGTCACCGTGTTTCAAAATCCCGACCACCAAATTTTTTATACCGATATCGAAAGCGATCTTGCTTTTAGCCTGCGTAATTTGGGTGTCGATGAAACTGAAATCCAACGCAGGATCGAATATGCGCTGACACTGGTGGATGCCCATGCTTTCCGCAACAAACCCATTCAATACTTGAGTTTTGGGCAGAAAAAGCGTGTAGCCATTGCGGGGGCATTGGTTATGGAGTTTGATTATTTGTTGTTGGATGAGCCAACGGCGGGGCTTGATCCCGCGGGTCGTCAGCAAATGTTGGAAATCATTGGCATGATTGCAGCTGGAGGGAAGCGGATTATTATTTCCAGCCATGACATAGATTTGATTTATCAGATCTGTGATGGTTTGTATGTACTGGCGAATGGAGAAATGATCAGTTCCGGTAAACCGGAGGATGTGCTGCGGCAAAAAACACAGCTTGAACAGGCGGGTTTGGCGCAACCGTGGCTGGTGAAAGTACACAGCGAAGCCGGTTTGCCTCTGTGTAAGACAGAGCAGGAACTTTTCTCTATTCTTCGTGAAATTCGTCTTCGTGAAATTCGTCTTCGTAAAACTCGTCTTTGTGAAACAAGGGAGAACGTACAATGACATTATCGCTGATGATTCAGGGAACAGCGTCTGATGTGGGAAAAAGTGTGCTGGTAGCGGGATTTTGCCGGATATTCTCGCAGGACAGTCATCGCTGTACCCCTTTTAAATCGCAGAATATGGCGCTCAATTCCGGCATTACTGCGGATGGCAAAGAGATGGGGCGAGCGCAGATATTTCAGGCAGAAGCGGCGGGGATTGCGCCGGACGTGCGCATGAATCCTGTGTTATTGAAGCCCACCAGCGATCGCAAGGCACAAGTCGTTTTTATGGGGAAAGTGATGTGCAGCATGAATGCGGTGGAATATCACGAGTATAAACCCCAATTGCTCCAGCAGATCTTGGAAGCATATAACGGCCTTGCAGCAGAAACGGACATCATGGTTTTGGAAGGCGCAGGCAGTCCGGCTGAGATCAATCTGCGTGACCGAGATATCGTCAATATGGGCATGGCTGAGTTGGTGGATGCTCCTGTGATTCTGGTGGCGGATATTGATCGTGGGGGCGTATTTGCTGCTATTTACGGCACACTGGCTTTGCTTAAGCCTGAGGAAAAAGCCCGGGTCAAGGGGGTGATCATCAATAAATTCCGCGGCGATCTGGCGTTGCTGCAATCCGGCATTGATCAGATCGAAGCGTTGACTCAAATGCCGATATTGGGCGTTTTGCCGTGGCTGGATCTTGATCTGGAAGATGAAGATAGCGTTGCCTTACAGGTGGGAAAATATGATCAACGGGAACAAAAAACAGGGGATTATCTGGATATTGTCGTCATTCAATATCCTCATATCGCCAATTTCACGGATTTCAATGCGCTGGCGGTTCAACCGGATGTGCATCTGCGTTATGTTTCCGAGCCTTCTGAGCTTCTGGGCGCCGATCTGATTATTCTTCCCGGCAGCAAAAATACCTTGGGCGATTTGGCATGGTTAAAAATTCAAGGGTTTGATCAGGCGATTATCAGCGCTCATCAGAAAGAAGTCCCGATTATCGGGATCTGTGGTGGCTACCAAATGTTGGGCAAACAGATTGTGGATGAGGTGGAATCCGGCTTAACCCAAATGATAGGATTGGGATTATTGGATGTCGAAACCCAATTCGCCAGCGAAAAGCAGACTGCACAGGTCAGGGGCGTTGTGATACCTGCGTTATCAGGCATACTGAATTTATGTAACGAACAGCCGATTACGGGCTACGAAATTCATATGGGAGTTACGCGGCTTGGTAAGCAGGCAACGCCTTTCGCCAGAATGCATTTGTACAATGGTGAGGAAAAAATCTGGTTTGATGGTGCGGTTGCTCAGGATGGTTCGGTGGTGGGCAGTTATCTGCATGGTTTGTTTGATCAAAATACTTTCACCCGTCCGCTGTTGAATCAGCTTCGTATGCGCAAGGGCTGCGCTCCACTGGAAAATGTAGCTTTCAACTACATTCAGCACAAAGAAAAACAGTTCAATATTTTGGCCGCCAGTATGCGTGAACATCTGGATATGGGGCGAATTTATCAATTAATGCGTGAGCACGAATTGTTGAGAGAAAGGCGTGCATTGTGTGGTGAATTGCGTGCTGAAGTTTTGTGTGATGGAGTCTCGCGTGATGGGGCCACGCCATGATTTTGGTGACTGGTGGTGCGCGCAGTGGAAAGAGTGCCCACGCTGAACGGTTGATTTATGAACAGTGCAAGCAGGTATTGTATATCGCCACGGCACAGGTCACCGACGAAGAGATGGCTGCCCGTATTGAACGGCATAAGCAGGAACGTCCGGCACATTGGCGGACTTGGGAAGGCCATCAGGATTTAGGTTCTGTTATCCGCCAGCATCGCCAACCTCAAGAGGGCGTTATACTGGAATGCGTCACAACATGGATGGCTAATTTGCTGTTTGACTTATCGGATGGCGCATCGCCTGATGAGCTTGATTTCACCTCATTGGAGGTGTTTATCCACCATCAGCTTGATGATCTGATTGACGCCAGTGTGATGTGTCCGATGCCGGTGTATTTGGTCACCAATGAATTGGGGATGGGGATTACACCTGAAAATCGACTGGCACGCCATTTTGTCGATATTGCTGGACGTGCCAACCAAAAACTGGCGCGGGCGGCTAAAGAGGTCTGGCTGACGGTTTCAGGTATTGGAGTAAAGATTAAGTGAAACTGAATCTCTTTTGGGCCACAGTACAGTTTATGACACGGCTTCCCATCCCTGAGAAATGGGCAGAGGGCGTCGGTTTTTCCCAATATGGGCGCGGTGTTCCCAGTTTTCCACTGATTGGCTTGATTGTCGGTGGTCTGGCTGGCTTGATATCACTCTCGATCAGTCAGTCGGGCGGGGGGATGTATATCGGCGCTATCGGTTATGTACTGGCATTGGCTCTGTTGACGGGAGGATTACATTTAGACGGATTGGCGGATACCTGTGATGGGATTTTTTCTGCCCGCCAGCGAGAAAAAATGCTGGAGATCATGCGTGATAGCCGACTTGGGACTTATGGCGGTGTTGGGTTAATTTTCTGTATTTTCCTCAAAACATTGGCAATCGTTGAACTCTCTTACCATCCTCCTCTTTACTTGCTTGCCTTGTTGACCTGTGGACCGATTGTCGGACGCACAACGGTAGTGATTTCGATGTATGCGCAACGTTATGCCCGTGAAGGTGAGGGAATGGGAAGCTGCTATATTGGCCGAATTACTTCTTCTTCTACAGTGCTGACCTTATTGTGTGGGGCAGTATTGGTGATGACATTAGGTGATTGGCAAGGTTTATCTGCAATGCTGGTGACACTGCTCGTGGTGTATGGGCTTACTCTCTATTTCAATTATCGTCTTGGCGGACAAACTGGTGATACGTTGGGAGCTTCAATTGAGTCAGGGGAAGTCATTTTTTTGTTGGCAATGATTTGGCAATAAATAAAATAAATGTGGAGAGAATAATCAGATGCGGTTTTTTCTCGTTCGGCATGGGCAGACACAAGCCAATATTGATGGTGTCTTTTGTGGTAAAACCGACTTGCCCTTGACGGAAACGGGGACGAAGCAGGCACAGCAGATTGCCATCGCGTTGAAAAACATAACGTTCCAATCCATCCACTGTAGTGAAATGCAGCGGGCGCAACAAACAGCACAAATCATTTCTCCATCCAGCATACTTTTTCCACCCAGCAGATTTTCTCCACCAAACATAGATAGTGACTACCGTCTCAATGAATTGGATTTTGGGGCATGGGAACTGCGCCATCATGAAGACATCGCTAAAGCAGACTCACAGGCTTGGTTGCGCTGGCTGGCGGATTGGCAAAATGGTTGCCCGACTGGAGGAGAATCGTTCAGCCATTTTGCAGAACGAGTGGAGGAATACACTGGGGAATTGTGCTCTGCTACGGCTTCGGCAAATCATTTGATTGTTGCGCATCAGGGGGTTTTGGGATTGTTGCTTGCCAAATTACTCAAACTGCCGATAACCGCCATGTGGTCTTTTCCCTTCCAACAGGGAGCTTACAGTATTGTTGATAATCACGCGGGGTTTATCACTTTGCGTGTATTCAATGCTCAGACTGAATATTGGCCGGAAGGATAAGCATGACACTACAATCCTTGATTGATGCAATTCAGCCTTTAAATCGGGCGAATATGGAAAAAGCGGCACGGCACATTGATAGTCTGGTCAAGCCGCAGGGAAGTTTGGGACGGCTTGAAACGCTGGCGATACAACTGTCCGGGATGTCAGGCATTATGAACCTGCAAAATTTGCAAAAAGAGATCATTGTGATGTGTGCTGATCACGGTGTCTATGACGAAGGCGTGGCCATTTCGCCGAAAAATGTTACAGCTATACAAGCACGCAATATGCTGAAGGGATTAACGGGCGTTTGTGTGTTGGCGAAAAACAGCGGAACTCATGTTTTGCCTGTAGATATTGGCATTGATTGTGATCCCATTGAACATCTATTGTCTCTCAAACTCGCCCGAGGGAGCGGCAATATTGCCCAAGGGGCAGCGATGAATTATGAGCAGGCTGAAATGCTATTGCTGGCAAGCGCACAACTGGTGCAGCAGCGTATTGCGGCGGGAGTGACGGTGTTTGGCGTGGGAGAGCTGGGTATTGCCAATACGACTTCGGCGGCAGCGGTTCTCAGTGTTCTGACAGAGAGTGATCCCAGTGAAGTAGTTGGAGTGGGCGCGAATTTTCCTTTTGAGAGGCTGGCGCACAAACAATCCATTGTACGGCAAGCCATTGCCGTCAATCGGCCGGATAGTAAAAACGCCCTTGATGTATTGGCAAAAGTGGGGGGATTTGATCTTGTGGGCATGACAGGAGTGATTCTGGGGGCCGCCGCTTCTGGTGTACCTATTGTGCTTGATGGTTTTTTATCTTATGCGTCAGCACTGGCGGCTTGTCAGTTATCACCTATTGCACGGGATTATTGTATCCCTTCCCATATATCGGCAGAAAAAGGGGCTGTACTGGCGTTGCAGTATTTGAACTTGCAACCTTACTTGCATTTAGATTTACGTCTTGGTGAAGGTAGCGGTGCTGCTATTGCGATGTCCCTGATTGATGCTGCTTGCGCAATGTATTGTCATATGGGGCAATTGGCAAGTAGTGGGATCAGTTTACCGATGCTAAAAAGGCCGCGCACAGCGCGACCTATAAAAATATAAATGAAATCAAAATTTTTTGTTAAGAGATGATCATTTTGTTGTTCAAAATAATACCGGGTTCCATAGAAATATAGCCCATTAGAGTAGTTTCTCTAAAGATGGCGATAACACACTCATAGAACATGGTGCGTTCGGTACCAACACAAGGCAGATCATTGATTTTAGTCATCCAGTGGTAATCTTCCATTTCCTGAATATCTACATTTAATGAGCCTGCCATATTAATTTTAGGCATGAATCTCATAACATGTTCTACGATGGGAGGATCCATCATTGTAACGACATCATCTTTCATTGATCTCATCGCCATTAATTTCATATCCATTGGCGACATTCTCATTACAGCAGCAGAGTATATTGAATCAATATTTAATGTCATGACATTCCAACGAACAAGATCACCTATATTAGCTTTAACCGTGATATTAAGCTCATCATCAACGGTAACAATCTTGTCATCTTCAGGTAACACACGGATATATCTACTATAAAGAGTTGATGGATGAAGTGTGACGGGCTTATTTATATCTTTGCTAAGTTTACCATAATCATTCATAATTTCTTCAGCTTTTATTGCTAACATAATATCAATATTTTTCATTACAGTATCCTCATTAGTTAATGTGATTGGCATATTTTATAAGCGACCAACATAAACACTGGGCCCACACTTCATCTTGTAAGCTGCTTACGGACTATATAATAACAAAACATTATATAAGCCAAACCTCAAAAAGAGTATTTCAATAAAATAAATTTATAATGATAAAGTTATTTTAAATTGTATTTAAATCGTATTTGTTATCAATCATATTTGTTTTAATTGTTTCATGGTGTCTGTTTATTATATTTCTGTAATAAAAATGATGCGATAAATCATAAGAGGGTAATTAATATTGTAAATGCTCATAATTTAATTGTTATTAAAATTCGCTCTGATAGTTGAACGGGCTGTTTTATTGGAATGGAATCATTACGTGATAAATAAAATAAGTATTTGTTACATAATGGACAATACATTAAATTGAATAAACTCATCAACAAATGAACTATTTATCTTATTTAAAGATAGTTTGTTTTTCTAAAACCTGTCAGAAGTTACATGCTGATATAATTCAACAAAACATATAATTTTTTATTATGATTGCATATGCTAAATTAATTAAAGATTGGAAGAGAAATTATAACATAATGATTATGTATTCAAAAACCAGATGAGGGTTTATCAGGCAATTGATTGTTATAAAATGAAAATATTATTATTTCCAGACGGTTTCATCATTTTAATGATGTTAAACCTATCTCATGCCCTGTTAGTTTTAAAATCATTCGCAATGAGATAGGGGGTTTTATTAAATGTTATTTAATATTTAAAAGTAAATTATCGTAAAGAGATCTATTTTTATCTAATTTTAAATAGAATTTAGGTGCAACAAAATGGTGGTTTTTACGTAAGTAATCTAATGATATTTCCTGTGTTTTTATCACGTTGATAATTGGAATAGCTAAACCAAAATAATTTTCTACAAAGTAATCAAAAACTGATATCCCATTGCCGCCGCACCGCAACTTGAAATCTATTGGGTTATAGTTATTGATTTTATTTTGGTAGTTCAATCTCTGACACGCTTTCGCAATTGATCTTTTATAATTTTGCCATTGGCATTTCTGGGTAAGGTTAAAAAAGTATACCCTTTTGGACGTTTATACCGTGCTATTATCGTGCAAATATAGTCATTTAACTCTTGCTCTGTCACTGACGTATTTGCGTCGAGTTCAATAAAGGCATGGGGGACTTCTCCCCAATACGGGTCAGGTTTTGCGACGATAGCTGCGGCTAAAACACCGGGGTAACTGGACAAGGCATTCTCTAATTCAAGGCTGGAAATATTCTCACCGCCGGAAATAATGATATCTTTTTTTCTATCGATGATTTTGATATAGCCATCAGGATCGACAACGGCTAAATCTCCGGTATAAAACCATTGGCTGGTGGTTTCCGGCGTGACGTGACGTACAGGATCGTAAGAGGCCAACATATTCCCACGAATGGCGATTTCTCCCATAGTTTTGCCATCAAAAGGAACTTCTAATCTACTATTTTCGTCGATAACACTCACTTGCCCCTGTAAATTGGAAACGATCCCTTGGCGCATTTTCCTTAAGGTCTTTTCTGATTTTGGCAGATCTTTCCATTCATGCTTATTTTCACAAACAACAACAGGCCCATACGTCTCGGTTAACCCATAGACATGTGTCACAATGATGCCGACGGCATCCAGTAGAGAAAACACCATTTCTGTCGGTGGAGCACCTGCAATAAGACCATAAACGCGACCACCAAAATGTTTCCCATACTTTTGTACTGTTCTGCCTAAAGAATAGTGAACAATCGGGGCACCGCAATAATGCGTTATGTTATGTTCTTGCATAAGCTGCGTGGCTTCCTCTGCATCAAATTTCCGCATACAGATGTGTGTGCCAGCTCGCGCCGCAATTGTCCACGGGAAGCACCAGCCATTACAGTGAAACATGGGGAGAGTCCATAAAAAGGTAGGGCGTTTGGGCATATCCCAATCTAAGATATTGGAAATGGCATTAAGAAATGCACCACGGTGGGAATAAACGACCAGCTTAGGTTGTCCGCTGGTGCCGGAAGTCGAATTAATACTGATAGCTTCCTGTTCGTCAATTTGGACAAATGACAGGGGCTTTGATGCGTGTTTGGTTATCAGTGATTCATAAGGACGGAATTCATGTTCAGGCATGGATATTGGAATAGTTGAATTATTTGCATCAACAATAATTATTTCAATTGGATTATTGAAAGAGATATTATCTAATAGTGAGAGATAACTTCTATCAATAAATAATATTTTCGGGCTGAGTTTTTCAAAGATAAAATTTAATGTGGCTGTATCTGTGCGGGTGTTGAGAGCATTGAGAATGCCACCAGCCAAAGGGACTGCAAAGTGTAATTCAAGCAATTCGTGGGTATTGGGTAAAAGGGCAGATACTACGCTACCTTTATCAACCCCCATTTGTTGAAGTGAGATAGCAATACTTTCACAACGATTGGCGTATTGGCGCCAAGTCCAACGGTGTTTACCATCGATGATGGCAATATCATCTCCATTGCTTAATACGGCTCTTTTGAGAAATAAAATCGGTGATAATGCGGTGCCAGCATATTCATTTAAGAGTGAATTATCGAGAGTCATATTTTTCATCTCACATTGTTATGTTGTTTAAAAATAGTGGCTGACAGAAAAATAAGCAATGTCATGTTAATATGAGATGAGTATTTTTATACTAATACATAGCTAAAATAGGTTAAGTTGATACTGTGTGTTTTATTTGAATTTTTAATGTAAATAATTTTATTTTATGTTTTTTAATACGTTAATTTCATTTATTAATATTGCTTTGGTAACTATTTTAATATATATTGAAAAATTAGATTTAATCTAATAGAAAACACTATCAATTAATATAAAAGGAAACGGTTATGTTTAATTTAGCGGGAAAAATTGCTTTTATTTCAGGAGGAACCAAAGGTATTGGCAAGGGCATTGCAAAAGTGTTGAAGCAAGCTGGGGCTATTACCATTATTGCAGGTACTGACAAGGTAAGAGGGGAAGCAATTGCTAAAGAGTTAGAGGTTGATTTTATTTCTCTTGATGTTACGGATCAGGCTGCATGTAAAAACACGATTGATAAGATTGTTGAGAAATATGGCAGACTCGATATTCTTTGCTCCAATGCAGGTATTTTTCCACAACATTATCTTAAAGACATGACCGTTGAAGATTGGGATTTAGTGCATACCGTCAACCTTAAGGGGACATTTTTCTTAGTGCAAGCTGCGTTGAATGTCATGGAAAAGCAGTGCTACGGGCGTGTTGTTATCACTTCCTCAATAACTGGGGAGGTAACGGGCATTTCGGGCTACAGTCACTATGGTGCGAGTAAAGCTGGGCAATTGGGATTCATGCGCAGTGCTGCGCTGGAATATGCGGGTCAGGGTATCACCATTAATGCCGTTATGCCGGGCATGATCCTGACCGAAGGTTTACAGGCGTTTGGCGATGATGTCCTCAGTCATATGAAAGATACAACCCCAATGCGGGTTTTGGGTACACCTGAAGATATCGGCTATGCTGCTTGTTTTCTAGCGTCCGATGAAGCGAAGTATATTACTGGTCAAACAATTATTGTTGATGGTGGACGGGTTCTGCCAGAAGTACAGGAAGCTTGATTGTCTTTACAAAGATTGTCGTAAGGCAGAAGAAAAGGGTAAAATGGCGGTTCAATAAACACAGAAAGGGAAATTATGTCGTTGAATTATGAACGTAACCCGCTTCCACTGCCAAATGGGCACAATAAAGTGCTGTTGCACTCATGTTGTGCGCCATGTTCTGGGGAAGTGATGGAAGCAATGTTGGCTTCAGGAATTGACTTCACGATATTTTTCTATAATCCGAATATTCATCCCCTAAAAGAATATGAACTGCGCAAAGATGAAAATATTCGTTTTGCAGAGCAGATGGGTATCCCCTTTATTGACGCTGATTACGACCGTGATAATTGGTTTGAACGCGCGAAAGGAATGGAAAATGAGCCTGAGCGCGGTATTCGTTGCACAATGTGTTTTGATATGCGTTTCGAGCGAACAGCACTGTATGCCCATGAACATGGTTTCCCTGTGATTACCAGTTCGTTGGGTATTTCCCGTTGGAAAAATATGCAGCAAATTAATGAATGTGGTGTCCGCGCAGCTTCTCATTATCCTGAATTAACGTACTGGGAATATAACTGGCGCAAAGGAGGCGGCTCTTCCCGTATGATAGAAATCAGCAAACGTGAAGAGTTCTATCAGCAGGAATATTGTGGTTGTGTTTATTCCCTCAGGGATACTAATCGGCATCGCCTGTCCAGTGGTCGTGAAAAAATAAAATTGGGTACGATTTTTTATAGTGCGGATAGCGAGAAAAAGTGCGGATAGCGAGAAAAAAGATCACGAATCGCATTGATTTTTATCGACATAATTTTATTTTTCTTTTTAGTATCGTGCCTGCCAGCTATTTTAATATGGCTTGCAGGCGGTGGGCTATGTGAAATTAATCAAGGGTTTTATATTGAATATATAGTTAATCATGATCTTATGGGTTTAAGGGAAAAATAAACCATAGGCATACTTTATTAATTATTTTATCTCTTTATTTTTCTCAAATAATGCTAATGTTTTTAGATTGTTTTATCTAAATAACTTTCCAAAATAGCGCTACACCTCATGCACTCATAATTACATGTATAACAATGAGTTGAAAGAGTCTATGTGTAGCATAATTATGAATTGTTATCTAGATGGTTTATTTATTAATTGCTTAAATTTAGGAACCATGGATATTTCAAAGAGTAAAGCGATATGATACAAGGGAGCGCTAAACATTCAACTCCCCCTAACAAGGAAGTAAAAAGTAGATATTAAGGCCATTTTTATGAAGCAAACTTGTAGTTGTCTTAAACTTATCCCCGTTATCTTTAGTTTTTTACTGATTGCATGTAATGAAGAAAGTTACAGCTTTAATTTACGTGCAGACGATTATGCTGAGGCCCATACTAAATTTAAAACCAATATTGTTGATGAAAGTTTTGTTGGGGATGGCGAACCCGCTGTTCCGCCGAAAGATATTTTTTCATTGGTATACTACCCTGCTGAAGATGGAAATATGGCCGCATTTCTCAGTGCACGGCCTCAGGATAATAGCAATAAATATCCCGCAGTAATTTGGCTGATTGGAGGCTATGGCGGTATCAGTAATGATGATTATTTTTGGTCTGAACATCCTTATGGTAATGATCAATCGGCATCTGCATTCAGGCGTGATGATCTGGTATTGATGATACCTAGTTTTCGTGGTGAAAATGCCAATCCTGGGCATTATGATATGTTTTATGGTGAGATGCGCGACATTGAATCTGCTCGGCAATATCTTGCGAAACTTCCTTATGTAGATCCTGAACGGATTTATTTGGTAGGGCACAGTACAGGTGGAACCCGTGCATTATTGGCCAGCGAATATACCAAAGGATTCAGGGCTATTTTTTCAATGGGGGGAATTCCTGATCTGCGTTTGCGCCTTGAATACGCCCCTATCTCGGTTGCAGTGCCATTTGACCAGAATAACCCAGAAGAGTTTGAGTTGCGTTCTCCGCGCACATTTTTGACTTCAATAAAATCACCTACTTTTTATTTTGAGGGAGAAAACGCCTATTGGCAGGAGTTTGATGAAATGAAGCAAATTGCTAAAGATAAAAGCATTCCATTGCATGTCTACTCTATTGAAGGTGGAGACCATTTCAATATTATTTCACCTTTGACTAATCTTATTGCAGAAAAAATATTGCTTGATAGCGGCGAAAAAACCAACATTAAGTTTAATGAACAGGATATGATTAATATTCAGAGTGAGCTTTTGCATATAGATTGATATACCCTCCTTCTTCCAAGCGCAGTCAACAAAGCTGCGCTGACTCATCCCCAGTTACGCATCTCACCATGCCTGATGATTTTTGGTGTGAGGCAAAAAAAAGCCTGCACGGGCGCAGGCCAAAAGATACGGCAAATATAAAAACCCTGGTGGTGACTTAGAGCTAGTTTGATTAGACTCTGAATAGTGATGAGTCACCATAACTATATGTGAGATGAGATACTGCCGTCCAATGGATTGCACAGATCAATCTTCCTTGATTGATCGATAAAAACGATCATCCATGATCTATTAAACAGAGGAAGTATGATGTACTCACGGAAATCGGGGCTGCGGCTTTTCAGTTTGATCTAAAATAGATTTACATAAAACTGGAAGGCCTTGGTTTATGGAATATTATGCTAATAACCTAATGGGATAGGTTCTAAGGTTAAACTGTTCTGTTAAATAAAACACTAGGTGTTGTTGACGTTTTGTGTTCATAAATCAATCAACTAATCTTTACCATATCTGGCGCGGTTAGGCGTGCCGCCAAAACGCCGGCGATAGCTTTGGGTGAAATAGGACTGACTGGAAAAACCAGATTCCAATGAAATATCGGCAATACTCATTTCGCTGTTCAGCAATAATTGATGTGCATACAGAATACGCTGTTCACTGATCCAAGCTTTGGGGGAAGTGCCATAGACACTGTTAAAAAGTTCCTTAAAGGAAGTTAGCCCCATACCGAACTCACGTGCAAAGTCATTCAGCCTCCATTCTTTGAGATAATGAGCTTCCATAAATATTTGCAGGCGTTCTACTTGGCGGTTGCTTAACTTCCGTAGTACAGACATTAACAATGCTCCCTGTTTACCCAAGGAAAGCAACAGCAGCAATTCCTCAACTCTTAATTGAATCAAGGCCGGAGGGGAATCATGAGCCAATAAGTTGGCTAGCCCGCGGATGCTTTCCGTCAGTAAGGGAAATTGATTAAAAGGAATCAGCCTATAAGCAGGAAAATCCTGTCGCTCTATTTTACTCAGTAATGGCCCAAAACGTTTTAAAAAACTGCGTAGAAACTCCATATGTAATGGTAACCATAATACCTGACAACCTCCCGTATTGGTTTTGGCGGCATAGCTTCCAGGGTGAGTAAAAAGGATTTCATTCGATGTAGTGTGATAGGTATTGATGCAATCTTTCCATACCATTTCACCATCGAGTAAAATATACAGCCCTCTTTGCTTATGTTCTAGGATATTGAAATTCGGCATGGTTAATTGGATATTATAAATACTCTTTTGATTTAATCCCGTCGTCCTTTTCATTTAATACTCCTAATTTTCCGTATCGTGAGTAATCATTGTTTTTGATGAGTACATGGTGTATTTATTTTATCAATTAATATATGATGAAAAAAACCTTCCCTATAGTACTCGGATTATGTTGATAAAGCCGAGCGTGGACTGAAACAGTATTGAAAGATCTTGAAATTTCATGCGTAACATCAATTAAATCATTTTTGGTATTATATATCTAAATAAATATTTGTGTTAGGTTTAAGTGTAAAGTTTTGTGATATAAATTTATCTCTCATGTGTTTTTTTGTGCTTAAAAATGATTTGTTTATAATTTGTTTATTTTTTTGTCTTGAGTTGTCTAATTTCTATGTGATTTTTTGAAGGCATTATGAGTATTGAAATTATTTATGGATATTTATATGTTTAGTCTATTGAGTTACTTTTTTTATGAGTTTTTAGTCACGAAAAATATCATTGATGGATTGATCTTTGTTTTTAATTAATTGATTTTTAATTATTTTTTAACTTTTTTCATAATGGTGTCAATCATGGTAGCATGATAGTTAATGTAATGAATAAATATTAAAATATGATGGTTTATAGGTGATTTTAAAACGTAGACTAATTATTTTTTTAAATTAATGCTGATATTGATGTTAAAAGTTAACAAAATGGATTCGTTGAAATTTTAATATCTGAGGGAGTTTGATCTTGCTCTGATGTATGTTCTATTCATAATAGTTAACATTAAAACACTCACTGGCTATTTTAAAAAAAACATTTTTTTAAAGATAAAAATGGTATCCATGTCAGATTGTCATTTTCTCTTTTCTATATCAAAAGTATAATTCTAGTGCTTTGTCTATGATGCCTAATTCCAATTTCCATAATGTTAATGTCAGTCTTTGTTCATTCAGCCCTTTTTTGTAAAAAAGGGCGTTGGTCAGTAGGATAAATACTCCAGATAACGGGGATTCTATGGAAATAAATGTTGGCTGAGAAATATTTCCAATGCCTCATCCGAGTCGATAAGTATGCATTTCACTTCTTAAGCTGATTATTTATTATCCATCTTACTCATTCTAGTGATCCGTCACGCAGTTATAAACCATGTGGTTATAAATTATATTTTATAAATCAAGTGGTTATAAATAATGTGGTTATAATCCATATAGCTATAAGAGCCGGATTATTTGTGCTATATAAGGCAATGAACATGAAGTGTTTTTTCATAGGCGTAATATGATATAGATTTATTAATATTTTGTTTGTCATTGTTATGAATTTATTAAGTTGTATGATTTCTTTAATAAAATAGTAAATGAAATTTATCGTGCTGGATTTTCTTATGAGATAATCCAATGTCAATTCAGAGGGTTAAACTCAAATACCAACTCTATCCGTGTAATAACGCTATAAATACCTCTGTTATAACTTCGTAGATTGTTTTTTATACTTGTAGAATGCTAGGATGTGTTTTCACAGCCTTTTTCTATTACCTGCTAAGGCATATTCATAGATCTATTTGCTGATGAAATATAAGAAAAAACCACAAAAACGAGAAAATAATGAAAAAGTATCGTTTTTCAGATAACGCTTTTTTATACAGTGTATGGCTCCTTTGGGGGATTACATTAGGACTGTATCTGTGTGGCGCCCATCTTAGTTGTGCCATAACAGCAATTTTATCTTTTTTAGCCTTAGTGTTTTACTTTACGAATATGAAATTGAGAATAAACGCTATGTTTGGAAAAAAAACAGAAACACCAACTATCAGTTCTACTACACCAGTTATGGGCATAAAGCCTGAAGAGAAAAGATTACCTGATGCTGAAGTTCGCCCCAACACTATTATTGCAAAAAATTCAGTATTCAAGGGCGATATTGAAATGGAAGGGGATATTCAGGTCTGGGGCAAGATCATTGGCAATATTCGCGTGAAAGGTGGCGCCATTCGCATCATGCATGCCGGCAAAGTTGAAGGTGAGCTTAATGCACCTGAAATCATCATTGATGGCCATGTTGAAGGGGCGTGCTGTGCGGAAACACTGGATATTCTTGAGCATGGAGAATTACGGGGCATCAGTCGTTGCGGAAGTATGTCGATTCGACGTGGTGGGCTATTTGTTGGTCAATCTGAACAGGTTGAGAATAAGAAAAAGCCAGAAGTGGAGCGAGTGATTTCAATCAGGGATAATCAGGGAGATAAATCAAAAGCTAAAACCAGCGCTTGATCCTTGTTCGTAAAATAAAAACTGCCGGAAAATCATATCTATTTTCCGGCAGTTTTTATTTTTATTGCCGATTAATTTTCCCTGAATTTCAAGGAGGCATTGTGATTATCAAATTGGAAACTGAAAGATTATGGCTCCGCGCTTGGAAGGAAGAAGACAGAGAACCTTTTTTACGCTTAAATAGCGATCCCGAAGTGATGGAATTTTTCCCTGATACGCTGACTAAAGAGCAAAGTAATACGTTTATCGATAACTGTATCCGCAAGTTTGAAACACAGGGCGGTTGGGGATTATGGGCGGTTGAATTAAAACGGGGTACTGAATTTATTGGTTTTGTAGGGCTGAATATCCCCAATATCGAATTTCCATTTTCTCCTTTCGTTGAAATAGGCTGGCGGCTCGATAAACCATTTTGGGGCAAAGGCTATGCTTGTGAAGCGGCTCGCCGAGTTTTTGATTTCTCTTTTACGGAAATCAAGTTGGAAGAAGTCGTTGCTTTCACCACTATCTCTAATTACCGTTCTGAGAGTGTCATGAAAAAATTGGGCATGATCAGAGATGAAAAAACATTCTTGCACCCCGGATTAGAAGAAAACCATCCACTGAGGGAACATGTTCTGTACCGGCTTCGGCATTCAGATTTTGTGTGAGAATGATTTAACGCCATCAAGGTTATCCTGATGGAGAGATAACCTTGATGGAAACCATTTTATGCCAGATCGTTATTGTCTGGTTATGACCAGAGCTACGCGGCCGATGAATTGAATGTCGCTGATTGCACAATCAAAAGTGACATCATTATCACTGACCCGAATCTTACTGATTGGGATCTTGGCAATCTTCTTGATACTGTGCATACCCTCAATATCTACCAGCCATAAGCCATCCTGAATATTGTCTTCCTGAGTATCCAGCAGATACCATGCAGCACCATCATCAATAACCAGCGGATTTTTGAGTTCCTTGGAAATCAACTCGCTGTCCAAAATCACAGGGGTAGTTTCATTTAGCTTACCGCCTGACAATTTTACACGAGAAACCGACGGAGCAATGATATCCTCCAGCCGCTCTGATTTTTTGCCACTTTCCCCATCTGGAAACATTTCTCCCTGACCCGTGCTCAACCACAGCAGTGAAGCACCAGTTTCGAGATTACACTGGATGATCCAATCCGCTGGAAAGCTATCACGAAGGTAACGGTTTGCCATTGTGCTTTTGGAAACGCCCAAATGGTCACTTAGGGCCTGACGTGATTTAAATCCATACGCGCGGACAAGGCGTTCAATAGCAGGTCTTCCCCCACTATCGGCCCCCATTTTTATCTCAATATTGGTATTTTTCATTGACAGTACAGGTAATGGATATTATTATCTCAACAATGTTCTCATATTGAGATCTTTGATGAGCCCAGATTGGTTAAGCTGAAAACCATTGAGAGATATTGCATCATGAACGCCCAGATTTCAATCTTTATACCTTATATCTAGGTTCTTCGGAAACGGTGTTGATGGCAGTTGGGAAAATAGCTTGGAATAACTCTGTAGGGAAACGTTGAGGAAAACATGGCGAATACTGAGAAAGAAAAATTTGCCCAGATTAACCTCGGCCAGCGGCTGGAAGGATTGAATCATCTGTCGAGGATTAGGGCAACATACTGGGGTGACGATGAAAAGGAATTAAATCGTTTTTTTGCTGATATGCGCGATAAAGGGGACTGCCACTACGAAGAGAACAAGCGGGCGTTATCCGCCATTTTCTATTTGGCGAACATCCCACGCTCCCGCCACGATAGTGAATTCAACCATTTTACTCAAGAGGAAAAACAGGCTCTGATCAAAGCAATGAATCATATTAAGGTCGTTGTCAGCCAATTCCCGAAGTACCTGACACTATCTCCTGATAGCACAGCTTTTTAAACGTATTTTCTGAACATATCGCTTTAAACAAATGGCACGGATACGCCAGGCACTCACACATCCTTAATATGGTGAAATTGATGAATAGTGACTTTTCCACTAATGAACATAATGGCGATTATCTGATTGCCAAGCGCAAGCAAGTTGCGGGGTTCCAGCCGAACATACCGCAGGGTGTTTCAATGGCAGAACGTTTATTATGGGAAGTCAACGCGGAAGATCATCAATGGCGTCACCAGTATATCGGACAGATGCCGGATTTTCTGGCGAAATATTTTAGCCGCCGTTATGTTGATATCTTTAACCGTTCAGGCCGCCGTGATGCGAACTCTTTCCTGAGAAAAACTGTCGGGCAAAATGTCTTGCCGCGATTTCAGTTGGTGAAGGCAAGATACCAATTCAACCATTGTTTTTCCGGCATAGCGCCTTTTCCTTTTATTGAACAACTGGAAAATATGGCGACATATGACCGCAAACAACTTTTGAAGCTCTCTCATGAAGTATCTGTTTTTATTTCCGGCAATTATGAGCACTATTCTTTGGAGCATTCCCAAAAACACCCATTAGCCTCTACTGACAGTGAAAATGAGCTATTTTCCCGTGTCGCTAGGTTATACCAATTGCTGGCAAAGCTGACTTTGCAATGTGGTACGAATCCCCCTTATTGGCAGCGTTTTAATCGTGGGCGTAAAGCACCCTCTGTCGATCAACTCTGTTCTGGCATGTTACGTATGATGTCTGCCCGCTGGTGGTATTTTCGCTTAAAGCGCCTGCGTGATATCCAATCTGAGCATATGGCGATTGCTGTCGGACAGGTACAGCAAGCGGCTTCTCCGTATGTTTCACGCCAAGCATTGAGAGAATGGCTGGAACAAAAACGGCGTAATCGTGAGTTTTTCAAACATTTTGATTTGGAAAATGAAGAAGGGGAGAGGATTTCATTGGCAGATACAGTTGTTCATAGCAACGCGAATCCCGCGATCCGACGCTGTGAACTAATGGTCAGAATGCGTGGTTTCGAAGACGTTGCCAATAAAATGAATTGTGTTGGGGAGTTTTATACCATCACAGCTCCTGCGAAATATCATGCCGTTCAGCATCAAGGCGGATTTGTTAAATATTGGGATGGCGCGACTCCGCGTGATACCCAACGTTATCTATGCGGTATCTGGGCAAAAGCTCGTGCAGCGATCGCCCGTGCAGGAATTAGTCTATTTGGTTTCCGCGTGGTGGAACCACATCATGATGGTACTCCTCATTGGCATATGGTGCTGTTCATGTTGCCAGAGCATTTGCGGCAGGTCAGAGAGATTCTGGAACATTACGCCTGTCAGGCCGAACAGGATGAATTACGGCGCGATGACGCTAAGAAGGCGCGTTTTGATTATAGGGTGATTGATCCAAACAAAGGCAGTGCAACGGGCTATATCGCGAAATACATTTCTAAAAATATTGATGGTTATGCACTGGAAGAGGAAAAAGACCATGAAACTGGCGAATCTCTGCGTGATATGGCGAAATCAGTGACTGCCTGGGCGAGCCGTTGGCGTATTCGTCAATTTCAACAAATTGGTGGCGCTCCGGTTTCGGTTTGGCGCGAATTGCGTCGTCTCAGGGAAATGCGTTTATCTGATCACAAGATTAATGCGGTTTTGCAGGCAGCAGATGAGGGCAATTGGGCTGCTTATATTCTGGCGCAGGGCGGGCCGTGGGTTGCTCGTCATAATTTGGTCGTTCGCTTATCCTACAAACATATTCCGTTTGGCAGCCCTTACGGTGAAGATGTGCACTCCATACAAGGCGTGACATCGCCGTTTCTATCTCGTGCGGAATTTATCTGCACACGTATTCACCAATGGGCCATTGTACCGAAATCAGATGCTGTTTCTACTTCTACATCAGAGCGGATTGTCTATAAAAGAAACACAAAATTTTCCTCTTGGAGTTCTGTCAATAACTGTACGGATGGACAGGTGGATGGGCAGGTAAAGCGTTATACAGGGCACAGAATTGTTATAGTGGAAAAATCCACCAAACTGGCAAATATTTCTGCTAAAACAAAAGATAATAGTTATTAGCTATCAAATTTAATCACTAAAAAAGGTAAAAACTACTTTAATTTTAGTATTATTACGTGTACTGTATTTATATACAGTTACTTATATGGAGGCGGATAGATCAGTGGAATCTCTTATGGAATCATTGGTAGCGCAACGTATCAATTTCATTGCTCGAATGGCAACAAGCTGCGAATGCAATCATGCCGAAGACAAAGAGCTGGCACTGGTTTGGATAGCAGAGCTATCTGCACCTTATGAAAAAAGGTTTAATAGTTACCAAAGTAAACAGGACGGTGATCTGTTAAATAATGAAGTGACTGGTAACAACATGTTAAGGAATTTAGGTTCAATAGAAGAATAGATTTGGCGGGAGAAAAGGATGCGAGTAGAAGTGCTTTTCGATAAAAGAGCTAATGTTTCTGAAGCAGTCATGTCTGCACTTGAAAATGAACTAAAAAAAAGAATATTACCGCATTATCCTGATACGCATTTTAGAATTGGAACCAGCAGCAGTACCTTAGTAAGAGTGACAGGAACCAAAAAGAGTAGTGAACATGATCACATGATGGAACTTATTCAAAACGTCTGGGAGGATGATAGTTGGCTGTCAGATTAAACCCGGCAGAATACGGATATCCTCCAATGGATGGTACGTTATTATAATAAAACAAAACAGCACAAAGGCAGGAAATCATATCCTGCCTTTGTGCTTATTGAAACAAACCAAACTGCTGCTCATTTGTACTACTTTCCTCACAATCTCATCTCATTGAGTCATTTTCCTGATTATTCGATCATAACTCTCCGATTTACTGACTATTTTCTGTAAAGAAAAAGGAGACTGTATGCAAGTTATCGCACAACAAAATGAAACGGTTGATGCCATGTGCTGGCGTCATTATGGCCGTACGCTGGGAATGACTGAGCGTGTATTGCAGGCAAACCCAGGATTGGCTGATTTTGGCGCGGTATTGCCTCATGGAACGAAAGTTGAAATGCCGGAGTTCATGCCCGCTGCCAGCAAACCCATTATCCAGCTTTGGGATTAAGGGGAATGCATGGATAAATACAGTCACGCAACTTATGCCTGTGCCAGCACCACTGCCATTTTTTCCGGCCTTTCTTTATATGAGTGGAGTTTTGTGCTTGGGGCATTTGCCAGCATTTCACTCGGTATCCTGACCTATCGACTTAATCGTCGTGAGCAGATGAAACGAACCCTGATCTTGAAAAACATCCTGGAAAATTTGGAGTTAGAGCCTGCATCGAAATCGGCCAAGATTGTCAGCGAGCTGATCAATCAAGCGCCGAGAGAACTGTAGTATGCAGGTGAACTGGTTTGTTGGGGATTGGAACGATGAAAAAAGCACCTTTAATTGTGAGCTTGGTGATTGGCAGTAGCCTTGGCTGGTGGGGGCACCGTTTGCTATTCCTCAGCGAAGTGGCAGGTTTAAAGCAGCAACATGCTGCTCAAATCGTTGCCATCAACCAGAAAGCGCGTTCGGAAACGTTGGCCACTATTCAACAGATGAAGGATGCACAGAACAGAGTTGCACAATTGGATGAATATTATTCAGGGAAATTAGCGCATGTCACCGAAGAAAATGCTGCTTTGCGTACTGACATTGCTGCTGGTTATCGGCGGGTGCAAATCGCCGCCGCCAACCTTGCTACCTGTCAGCTCACCCAAAACCGAGATACCGGCTCCCGCAGCGTGGGCGATGAAACCCAAGTCGAACTCACTGCAAAAGCTGGACGCACTATTTACGATATCCGAGCCGGAATCATCAGCGACCAAGCCAAATTAGACTACCTGCAACAGTATGTGCGTGAAGTTGTTCGGCAGTGTAAGCCGGAATGATCTCGTTTTGTTTTAAAGCCTTTCAGCCCCATCCAAGAGATAGCGAAAAGCCTTTTTCATTATGGAAGAGGGCTTTTTATTTTATTGATTTAAAAGTGTTTTTCATCTGGGTTTGTATGTTGCTTCCTACAAACCCGGTTGAATGTCTAGCCTGCTTTTTCATGGCATTCTTACGTCATGAATACACAACTCACTGAACTGATGCGCTTATTGCGCAACCTGATCCGAACAGGCGTCATTACCCAAGTGGACACCACAAAGGGAATGTGCCGGGTCGCGACAGGCAATCTTGAAACCAACTGGCTGCACTGGTTGACATCCAGAGCGGGAAATTCCCGCACATGGTGGGCGCCCAGTGTCGGTGAGCAGGTTTTATTACTGTCCATAGGCGGAGAACTGACCACCGCCTTTGTATTGCCTGCGATTTTTTCAGATGAGTTTCCGGCTCCGTCAACATCACCTGAAGCGACACATATCAAGTTTCCGGATGGTGCTGTGATGGAGTATGAACCGCAATCCGGCGCATTAACTGTGACTGGCATCAAAACCGCGACAGTGACTGCATCGGATTCCGCTCATATTACCGCGCCGGAAATCACCTGTGTCGCCAGCACCAGAATCACGCTGGATACACCGGAAGTCATCTGTACACAGCTAATGAGCACAGGCAACTTGATTGTGCGCAACGGCGGCAAAATGAAGGGCAATATTGAACACACCGGGGGCACATTCAGTTCCAACGGCGTGGTCGTGGATTCCCATAAACACACCGGCATCAGGTCAGGCGGTGACACATCAGGAGGCCCCGTATGATGTATCTGGGAATGAATCGGCAGACGGGCCGAGAGTTGACAGATCTGGCACATGTCCGGCAATCCGTCAGCGATATTTTATTAACCCCCGTAGGCAGCCGTATCGAGCGTCGTACCTATGGTTCTTTATTGCCTGAACTGATCGACTGGCCACAGAACCCAGCACTCAGGCTTCAGGTCATGGCGGCCAGCTATACCGCAATCAGCCGTTGGGAGCCGCGAGTGACGCTGATATCCATCACGATGGAAACCCTACCGGACGGCAAAATGGTGGTGGATATTACGGGTACTTATCATCAATCCGCCAAGGAATTTTCACTTTCTATTCCGGTGAGCCATTCCCGGTGAGACTATTCCTGAGAGGTAAAGCATGCCAACAATCGATTTAAGCCAGTTGCCACCACCGGATGTGGTTGAGCCACTGGATTACGAACAACTGCTGGAAGAGCGTAAAAAAGGACTGATATCGCTCTACCCAGAAGATCAGCAAGAGGCTATCGCCCGTACCTTGCAGCTGGAGTCTGAACCTTTGGTCAAGTTGCTGGAAGAGAATGTTTATCGTGAACTGCTCTTGCGTCAACGAGTCAATGAAGCTGCTCGGGCGGTGATGGTGGCCTATTCGACAGGCAGCGATCTGGATCAATTGGGTGCGAACAACAACGTATCCCGCATGATCTTGCGCCCTGAAGATCGCTCCACAGTACCACTGACACCGGCTGTGATGGAATCTGACAATGACTACCGCGTGCGCATTCCGCAGGCTTTCGAAGGCTTGAGCGTTGCCGGCCCTGTCGGTTCTTATGAATACCATGCCCGTAGTGCGGATGGTCGTGTCGCTGATGCTTCGGCAATCAGCCCGTCGCCAGCTAACGTCACCGTGACCATTATGTCGCGGGAAGACAAGGGGGTTGCTTCCAAAGAGCTGCTGGAAAAAGTTGAAAAAGCGCTGAACGACGAAAATGTGCGTCCAGTGGCCGATCGCTTGCAAGTCCAGTCGGCGAACATTGTGGAGTATGAAATTGATGCGGTGCTGTACATTTTTCCAACGCCGGAATCAGAACCTATCCGCAAGGCGGCTGAACAGAAGCTGAAACACTATGTTGAAGCGCAGCATCGTCTGGGGCGTGACATTCGTTTATCCGCGATTTATGCCGCACTGCATGTGGAAGGCATCCAGCGCGTGGAACTGAAAGCTCCGCTGAAAGACGTGGTTCTGGATAAAACCCAGGCATCTTACTGCACCAAAACCACCCTGACGATGGGAGGCTCGGATGAATGATCGCCTTCTACCGATGGGCTCGACCCAGCTAGAGCTTGCGGCGGCCAAAGCCTGCGCTGAATTGCAGAAAGTTAAAGTGCCGCTTCGCGAGCTGTGGAACCCAGACACTTGTCCGGCATTGCTGCTGCCCTACTTGGCATGGGCGTGGTCAGTGGATCGCTGGGATGAAAACTGGTCTGAGAGCACCAAAAGAGAGGTGATCAAAAACTCGCTGTTCCTGCATAAACATAAAGGAACGATTGGTGCGATTCGACGGGTAGTTGAACCGTTGGGGTATCTCATCCGTGTAAAAGAATGGTGGCAGACCAACGATACTCCGGGCACCTTCCGACTGGATATTGGTGTACTGGAAAACGGCATCACCCATGAAATGTTCGAGGAACTGGAAAACCTGATTTTTGATGCCAAGCCAGTGAGCCGGCATCTGATTGGGTTGGACATCAATCTGGATACACGCGGTGAATATTACTACTCGGCGGCGACTTACAGCGGTGACGAATTGACAGTTTACCCTTATTTCCCGGAGCAAGTAACGGTATCCGGCTCAGAAGTTGTGGGTGCGGGCATACATATTATTGATGACATGAGGATTAGACCATGAGTACCAAATTTTTTGCGCTGCTGACGCAGCTAGGCGCAGATAAGTTGGCAAATGCTGCGGCATTGGGTACCAAAATTGAAATTACCCATATGGCCGTCGGTGATGGTGGTGGCAGCCTGCCGACCCCGGATACCAAGCAAGCCAAACTGATTAATGAAAAACGTCGTGCGGCGATTAATACGCTGAGTATTGACCCGAAGAATACCAACCAAATCATCGCTGAACAGGTTATCCCTGAAAACGAAGGTGGTTGGTGGATCCGTGAGATCGGCCTGTTCGACAAAGATGGCATTCTGATTGCCGTGGGTAACTGCGCGGAAACCTACAAACCGCAATTGCAGGAAGGTTCAGGCCGTACCCAGACTATCCGCATGATCCTGATTGTTAGCAGCGCTAATGCAGTGACGTTGAAAGTTGACCCGTCGGTGGTTCTGGCGACTCGTGAGTATGTGGATAATTCTATTACGAAACATGCGAACAGCCGTAACCATCCTGACGCAACGCTGAAAGAGAAGGGATTTGTCATCCTGAGCAGCGCGGTGGACAGCAATAGCGAAACTCATGCTGCAACCCCGAAAGCAGTGAAAGCAGCGTATGATTTTGCTAACGCGGCGAATAATAATGCGAATGGGCGCGTTCCGGCTGGGCGTAAGGTAAATGGCAAGGCGTTAACTGCGGATATTTCACTGAATGCGGGAGATGTCGGTGCCTATAACAAAGCTGAAACTGATGCACGGGTGAATGACGCGAAAGCCCAAGCAAAAGCCGCAAGTGATAATGCCAATGGCCGCGTTCCTTCTGGCTGTAAGGTAAATGGCAAAGCGCTAAATGCGGATATTTCACTGAATGCAGGGGATGTTGGTGCCTATAACAAAGCTGAAACTGATGCACGGGTGAATGAAGCGAAAAATTTAGCAAATGCTCGTCTGGAGAAAAGCAAAAATGGTGCTGATATTCCAAACAAAGATGAGTTTGTGAAAAACCTCGGTTTAGCGGGAACGGCCGAACTCGCGAGAAATGCGGTGCCGAATTCAAGGAAGGTGAATGGGAAATCGTTGGCGGCGGATGTAATCCTGAGTGCCGAGGATGTCAAAGGCGAACCGCGTTTTAACACGACAATTGACCTGACTGGATTGAGCAGTGACCGCTATTACCCTGTGTGGTGGCAATTTCCAGCAAATAATGGAGCTAACTCATGGTTAACTATTCATCGCTGGTATCCGGAAGATCAGGCCAAAGAGCCCTTTGGTAAAGGGGTTACCCATCTGGCTGGACTGTCATTGCAGATTGAAGGGGGAGATACCTCTTGGGGCGGTGATGCTCAATATCTGAATATTAAGCGTATTTGTCAAACTTATCGTAAGACGGTCAAGAATATCCGTTACGGTATGATGAGTATTGCCAGACCCATTGATGGGAAATTTCCTCTTTATCAAGGTGCCAAGTCCGGTGATATTGTCGAATGTAAAAGGTATAGTGGTTGTTATTTACGGGGCGGTTTGACTTACCATGTGACGAGCAATTTTTCCGATATTCGTTATTCCCGTAAAGATGGTGAAGTTGAAATTTCTCATGCTCTGGAATCCCATAATAATTTTGAAATTAAGTGGACAGCTAAATCCTACCCCATTGATGATCCAGTATTAGGAAAGGATTACGATGATGTAGTAACGCCTTACGCATATAATCTTACAGATATGCTGTATCCTGTAGGGATAGTTGTCTGGTTTGCTCAGAATAAAGATCCTAATACTCTTTTTCCTAAAACTCAATGGAAATATATCGGTGAAAATAAAACAATTCGTTTAGCTAATCAAAACGGCTCTAATGTACTCTCTATCGGTGGAAATGATTCAATAACACTCACAGGAGCACAAATTCCATCTCATAATCACCAATTTAACGCAACTACCAACAGTTTTGACTATGGTACTAAGACTACTAATTCTAATGGAAATCACTTCCATGATAGTGGTTGGGGAGAATCTTCTAATGCCCGATATGGAATTTATGATAACACAAAAAATAATATAGGTTCTGGAGATACTGATAAGGATAATTATAAGTTTAAAACCAGTACTGATGGTGCTCATACTCACACGGTACATATTGGAGCTCATACTCATTCTGTTTCAGGTACAACGGAAAATACTGGCAGTAATTCAGCGATAAATATTACTAACTCATATATTATGTTAATGGGATGGTATCGAATTTCCTAATTAATATAAACTTAATATTTATAATTTTCCAATCTATTTAAAATGAGAACCAATTGCACCAATAAACTTTATTTATGGCTTATTGGTGCAAAAAATAAATCATATAAATATATTATTTATATCTGACAATAACATTGCTTTTATATTAAATCTTAAAATAAAAACGTAATAACTACTCTGGTTTCTCAGGCCAATTAACGACCTGTGATTTTGAACAATCCAGACGACTTAATTCTATACTATATAACTCCCAACTATCTAGTCGATTAATTTCATCATCTGTTGCCATATTTCTTTTAATAATACGTTCCAATCTCATAATTTGCGTATCCGCATTATTCAATAAAGACTGTTTTTTTCGTTCTGCTTGCTGTTGTAGCTCTTCTTTAGTTAGAGGAGGAATATCACCCCACGCAGGTAAACCATCATCGCCAGCAATACGCACCTTTCCTTCAGGTGGAATATTTCCAGAAAACTCACTAAATACTTTCTCATCAACTTCAATACCATCATCAGGCCATATACCCGAATCGATGTAATTTTGTTTTAATACGATGGGATAAAAAGAATTTTTTTTAGCACTATAGAAATACATAATTAACATCCTATTGCAATCCAGTAATAAGGAAGAGACCATCCATCGTTTGCATACGCATTTATCATATTAAATGACTCAGCATTAATTATTTGAGCATAACCAGAAGCCAATCCATCACCATCACGGTGGTTAATCGGTTGAACCACTACAGAATAATTAGTTGATGAAAATGAAATTGGTAACTGAACAGAAATTTTCTCTGAACCTTGAAGAACACGTGTTCTTCCCCATTGGTAGATTACGCCAGTGTCTCCACATTTCCACCAACCGTTAGGTTCTTTTTTGGCTGTACTTTTATTCGCAATAATATCATCTAAAGTAGCTAATGTTCCTGTTTTTTGTGGGGTCGATAATGTATATCGGCGATTATTCTGAGGATCATTTGCCCAAAATGAGAGAAGTTTTCCTTCACTGCCTTCTATACCTATCTTATATCCATTTTCTGCGCTATAAACTAACCCAGGCCAATTACCACCATTATTAATATTTAAAGCACCAACCTGAGCATATCCTGTACTTTGCTTTTCAAGATATTTATTATCCGACTCTATTTTAGAATAGGATCTATCCTCTAAAGCTAAAGTCCCTGTACCAATCGGCAAAGATGCAACAGAGATATTTTGATTATCGGGTTCACGGTATATAAAGTTTAATGGATTACTCCCATGAGGGTTAGTTTCAATTAAACAGAAACGACCGTCGGGTTTTCGTAACGTGACTCCAGACCAATCATGTATGCTATTGACAGTTAAATGCCCTACTACAACTTCTTCCTGTGAAGCTTTAGGAGCCGCATTCTTAGCCAAATTGATGGTGTCAGCATAATCATGAGCATAAGGCAAGACTATATTTTCGTAGTCTTTTCCCAACAGTGGGTCATCAATAGAATAAGACTTCACTGTCCATTTAATCTCTTTTTTATCGTAATCACTTGAGTTACTCCCGATTTCCACTTCCCCTTCTTTACGAGAATATTTAACCTCGGAAAAATTACTAGTGACATGATAAGTTAAGCCACCACGTAAATAACAGCCACTATATACATGACACTCTACAATCTGACCAGATTTCCAATCATAGTATAGAGGATATTTGCCATTGACAGGTCTGGCAATACTCATCATACCATATTGAATTTTTTTGACTGTATTACGGTAACGTTGGTAGATTCGTTTTATATTTAAATAATGAGAATCTCCTCCCCATGATGCATCACTACCTTCGATTTGTAATTCTAATCCCGCTAAATGAGTCTCTTTTCCAAATGGGTTTTTATCATCCCTATCTTCGGCGTAATTGCGGTGTATTGTTAGCCATGAATTAGCGCCCCGACTATTCGACGGAAATTTCCACCAAATAGGATAATACCTATCTGGACTCAAGCCAGTTAGATCAATAGTTTTGTTGAAGCGGGGTTCAGCCTGAATTACCTCAGCGGTTGGTTTATACCCTTCATGGTAGACCTGATGCCCTTTAACTCGGAGATTATCAGACTTAAGACTCATCCATTCAGTGGTTGTTCCTCCATAGAGGGTATGCTGCCATTTAAAATATTCATTACCATTATCCCCTGTTTTAAACCACATATAGGAGTCTGTATCACCATCTCCGGTATTTTTAAAACCGATAGCGGCCATGTCTGTGTTTCTACGCCAGGTTATTTCACTGTCAGTAGAAATCATGATGTCCCCGGTAACTTCGCCTCCGCTGCGGGGCAATGCATTGTCCGCTTTGGTTTTGGTTTCCGCTAAACCGAGGTTTTTCACAACCCAAAAGATCCACACGATCCAAACAAGATCCCATTCCCTATACCCTGAAAACCAAACTCCAGCGGCAAAAATAGCCCATTTTAACCTGTCAAAAAATAACCAAAACTTAAAATTACACTGAATAACGCTGAGAAGGATAAATTTTGAACCAAAGAATGGTTAATAAGTAACCATATAAAGACTATTATTTAACCAATTTAAGGTTGCAACCAACCAAACCCCTTAATCCCCTCAAATCCGCCTGAAATCAATTAAATATCACATTAACTAATTGATTATTAACAAAAATATAAGACCATATTTGTACCCTCCCTCACACATCCCCAATCGAATGATTTCCCTCGTCCAATCCGCCAATATATCAGCACACCTTAACAGGAGAACCGCTAATATGGCACAAGATTATCATCACGGCGTCCGTGTACAGGAAATTAATGAAGGTACTCGTACCATCACTACCGTTAGCACCGCTATCGTGGGTATGGTTTGTACTGCACCTGACGCAGACGAAAAAACATTTCCATTAAACACTCCAGTTCTGCTTACTGACGTTATGAGCGCCAGTGGTAAAGCAGGGAAAAAAGGGACTTTGTCCGCATCACTGAAAGCAATCGCAGCTCAGGCTCTGCCTGTCACTGTTGTTGTACGTGTTGCTGAAGGCGAATCTGAAGAAGTAACCATTTCTAACATCATCGGTGGTGTCACTGATGAAGGTAAGAAAACCGGTATGCAGGCACTGTTGGCGGCGCAAAGCCAGCTCGGTGTTAAGCCCCGTATTCTGGGTGTTCCAGGTCTGGATTCAAAAGCGGTTGCTGTTGAACTGGCCAGTGTTGCCCAGAAACTGAAAGCAATGGCTTATGTCAGCGCTTATGGCTGCAAAAATATCTCTGAAGTCATCAAATATCGCGACAATTTCAATCAGCGTGAGCTGATGCTGATTTGGCCAGATTTCTTGAGCTGGGATACCGTTACCAACAGCGAAGCTATCGCTTATGCGACCGCTCGTGCTCTGGGTCTGCGCGCTAAGATTGACCAAGAAACTGGCTGGCACAAAACTCTGTCCAACGTTGGCGTCAACGGAGTGACTGGTCTGTCTGCTGATGTCTTCTGGGATCTGCAAGATACTGCAACTGACTCTGACCTGCTGAACAAAAGCGGCATCACTACGCTGATCCGCAAAAACGGATTCCGTTTCTGGGGTTCCCGCACTTGTGCAGATGATCCACTGTTCCAGTTCGAAAGCTACACCCGTACCGCTCAGGTTCTGGCTGACACTATGGCTGAATCCCACATGTGGGCTATCGATAAACCGCTGACGCCATCACTGGTGCGCGACATTATCGAAGGCATCAATGCCAAGTTCCGCGAACTGAAAGCCGGTGGTTACATCATTGATGGCCGCTGCTGGTATGACGACAAGGCTAATGACAAGGACACCTTGAAAGCCGGCAAACTGACCATCGATTATGACTATACACCTGTACCGCCACTGGAAAACATGATGTTACGCCAGCGCATTACAGATAGTTACCTGATGGATTTCGCGAAAAGTATCAATAAATAAGGGGCTAACTGATGGCATTACCTCGCAAACTTAAATACCTGAATTTGTTCAATGATGGCAACAACTATCAGGGGATCGTGGAAGAACTGACTCTTCCTAAGTTAAGCCGCAAGCTGGAAGCCTATCGTGGTGCCGGTATGAACGGCAGCGCAATGGTGGATCTGGGTCTGGATGAAGGCGCACTGGATGCTGAATTCACTCTGGGCGGTATTGAAGCTCAACTGTACAAACAGTGGGGCATTGCGAAAGCAGATGGCGTCATGCTGCGCTTTGCTGGCTCTTTTGAGCGCGAAGATACTGGTGATGTAGTTGCGGTTGAAGTCGTGATGCGTGGTCGCTTCCAAGAGTTCGATCACGGCACTTATAAACAAGGTGATAACACTCAGACCAAAATCACCGCCAAAAATACTTATTTCAAACTGACATGGGATGGCGAAGAACTGATTGAAATCGACACCATCAACATGGTTGAGAAAGTAGGCGGGGAAGATCGTCTGGAGCAGCATCGCCGCGCTATCGGTCTTTTTTAATCGCTAGTCGCTCTTTTTAATAAAACTTATTGCCTGTCTCTTCAGTGTGCTAGCCGTGCCTGCTGGGACAGGTTATCTAATCGGATAAACAAGGTTGAACCATGACAGAAACACTGAACACTCAAAATGACGATCTGCGCACCATCGAATTGGAAGCACCACTGGCGCGAGGCAACGGCGAAATCACGGAAGTGATGGTACGCAAACCTAACAGCGGTGCGCTGCGCGGTGCACGTTTACAGGCACTGTTGGAAATGGATGTGGATTCTATGCTGCTTGTCCTGCCGCGTGTTACCACCCCTGCATTGACCAAAAGTGACCTGATAATGATGTCACCGGGTGATCTGATTAATCTCAGTGTGGAGGTGGTCAATTTTTTGTTGCCGAAGTCGGTCAAGTCCGATTCCCAGAACGATTAACCGTTGATGAATTGGTGGCAGATATCGCCACCGTTTTTCACTGGTCACCGGCAGTGACAGATGAAATGTCACTGCCGGAACTATTGGACTGGCGACATCGGGCCATTTTAAGAAGTGGTGCAGAAAATGAGTAATATACAGTCGCAGCTAGATAAGGTACTGAGTACCGTTGGAAAACTGACCAATTCCTTTAAATCTTTTCAACGACATCATAAAAAGCTGGTAGGTTCAGTCGATAAAATTTACAACCAGTTCAAAAAACTCAATAAGACCGTTGAGAGTTTAAAGCCTATTGTGGGTTATGCGCAGGAAGCTGCGCGTATACGCACCGATCTTAAAGCCTATAATCAAACAATTAAACAATCTTTATCTGCGCGGCAGAATTCCTCAAAAGTGATGCAGGTAAGTGCCGCCAGTCAATCAGCTAATATTGTCCAAACAACCCAGAATGTTAGACAGGAAAATTCATCCAGTAAAAAGAATGAATTTAATTTTGGTGTGACTGGGAATATGACTAACAATTTTACATTATTAGATAAGCTGGTCATTAATATTAATCCAAAGATAACTATTTTATTTGGCATTCTGAATAAAATTCATGCGGTTTTGAAATTAACTACGGGTTCAGTAAAAGTAATATTTCAGACGATGGCTGGCCATATACAAATCTTTGGCAGTATTGGTATAAAGATATTTGAATCTTTAAGAATCAATTTAAATATATTTGCCCAGCTGGGAATTCAGGCTTTTGTTGAATTAAGAGCTGGCCTAAACTTTTTCGCCCAGCTGGGAATTCAGGCTTTTGTTGAACTAAGAGCCAGTCTGAACTTTTTTGTGCAGTTGGGAATTCAGGCTCTTGTTGAACTAAGAGCCAGTCTGAACTTTTTTGCCCAGTTGGGAATTCAGGCTTTTGTTGAACTAAGAGCCAGTCTGAACTTTTTTGTACAGCTGGGAGTTCGGGCTTTTGTTGAATTAAGGGCTAGCCTGAATTTCTTTGTACAGCTGGGGCTTCGGGCGTTTGCTGAACTAAGAGCCAGTCTGAACTTTTTTGTGCAGTTGGGGATTCAGGCTTTTGCTGAGTTAAGGTCTAGTTTGAATTTTTTTGCTCAGCTGGGACTTAAAGTTTTTGACACGTTAAAAGTCAGTTTGAGTTTCTTTGCCCAGCTAGGGGGTCAGGCGCTGGATAAATTAAGATCCACACTGGATTCATTTGTACAAATGGGAATCCAGGCTCTGAATAAACTAACATTGCCTTTGGATGTGTTTGCACAGTTGGGTATTCAGGCTCTGGACGAATTAAAAGCCGGTATCAATTTTTTTGCCCAATTAGGGATTCAGGCACTGGATAAATTAAAATCCACGCTGGATGCATTTGTGCAGTTGGGCGTTCAGGCCCTGAATAAGCTGACAGTTCCTTTAGATGTATTTGCACAGTTGGGTATGCAGGCTCTGGACGAATTAAAAGCCGGTATCAATTTTTTTGCCCAATTAGGGATTCAGGCATTGGATAAATTAAAGTCCAGTCTGGATGTATTTGCACAGTTGGGTATTCAGGCACTGGATAAATTAAAATCCAC
>NZ_JACOII010000053.1:141352-166801 GCF_016306625.1 Xenorhabdus lircayensis
TAACAGCTCCTTTAGATGTATTCACTCAGGTTGGCGCTCAGGCTCTGGAAGATTTAAGAGCCAATATGAATAGATTTGCGGAAGTGGGCATTCAGGCTCTGGAAAACTTAAAAGCTGGTTTGAAGGTATTTGCGCAATTAGGAGCTGAGGCTTTGGAAGCGCTACGAGCCACCATGGAATTTTTTGGTAAAACCGGAACGAAGGTTTTTGGCTCAATGAATGAAGGTGCTGATTTGCTATCTAGCAAAGGAGGTAAAGATACTTTTGCAACGCAAAGAAAGGGCTTGGGGATATTGGGAAATATTGGTCAAAAAGTTTTTGGCGTTTTGGGTAGCGGAATAAATATTCTGGCCAGCGTTGGCGTAAAAGGATTATCTTTTTTAAGTAATGCTTTCAGTGTATTAGGTAAAGCCATGTTGTTTATTGGCCGGGCTATGATGGCAAACCCAATTCTTGCCATTATCGGTGTTATCGCAATGGCTGCTATTTATATTTGGCAGAATTGGGAATCATTGGGGCCAAAATTTGCCGCTTTGTGGGAAAACATCAAAAATTTCTGTAGCAATGCATGGCAAGGGATTAAAGACGGAATCAGTGCAGCATGGGAAGGTATTAAAAGTTATTTCATGAATGGTGGGTTAATCGGCATTATCTACCAAAACTGGGAAACAATTAAACAAAGTGCTTCAGAAGCTTGGGAATCGATTAAAGCTAAAATAAGTGAAACTTGGGAATCGGTTAAACAGAATACACTGGAAATCTGGGAAAACGTCAAAAAATCAATTTCAGATAAATGGAATGAGATTGTTGCTGATGTTCAGGCTATTCCAGAAAAATTAAAAGCTGCGGGTTCGGAAATGATTGACAGTCTGTTAACAGGCATTCAAGAAAAATGGGAGGCTTTGAAAGGTAAGATTTCCTCCATTACTGACATATTTAAATCATGGTGGTCAGGTGATGATAAAAAGGAAGTTACGGTAAAAACTTCTCAGGAAATAACCCAAAGTGAATCCGCTGAAAAAGCGAAGCAAGTTAGTGGTCTTTATGATGACGGTGGTTTTATTCCCGCAGGAAAAATAGGTATTGCCGGTGAATATGGCCCTGAACTTATTAATGGCCCAGCGAATGTTACCAGTCGGAAAAACACGGCGAAGCTTGCTGCTGTGGGGCTTGCTGTCAGCTCAATGTCATTGCCTGTTGCGGCGCAGGATGCACCGCTGCATGCGCAAAGTTTGCCTGCTCACACCTATGAAGCTGTTCAGGCGAAGAGGGAGCGGAGTCAACCACAGCAATATGGTGGTGCGCCGCAATATAACATCTATGTCTATGGATCTCAGGGACAGTCCGCGCAGGATATTGCCCGTATGGTCAGACAGGAACTGGAACAACGGGAACGTATGCAGCAAGCCCGTATGCGTAGCTCATATTCTGATAGGGAGGAATTCTTCTCATGATGGCCGCACTTGGTTTGTTTGTTTTTATGCTGAAAACAACACCATATCAGACTTTCCAATATAAACAGAGTTGGCGACATGCCTTCAATAGCCGCGTGGGAGCGCGGCCTGCATGGCAGTTTGTTGGATCAGATAACGATACGATAACGTTGTCGGGTGAACTCTACCCTGAATTGACGGGGGGATCTCTTTCTCTGACTGCGTTGAAGTTGATGGCAGACAGCGGTAAGGCATGGTCTTTTATTGATGGAAGTGGTTCGATTTATGGAATGTTCATTATCGAAAGTATTGATGAAACAAAAACGGAATTTATGTCTGGTGGGGCAGCGAGAAAAATCAGCTTTACGCTGACCTTACGGCGTGTTGACAACAATCTGTTTGAAATGTTGGGAGATTTGCAGGATCAACTTTCTGACATAAAGAAAGAGTTGCCTAATTTGCCGAAGAAAATTTCTGATTTCAACAATGAGGTTGTCGATAAAGTCAAGGGAGTATTCTCATGATCGATTCTGAAAAGTGGATACCGGATACAGATTGGATTCCTCAATTTGATTTGGTCACCGGAAAAGCTAGTAAGCCTGCTTTTCGTCTGGAAATCAACAATAAGGATATCAGTGGGCGAATTCAGTCGCGTCTGATGTCGTTAACGCTGACGGATAACCGTGGCTTGGAATCAGACCAGCTTGATATTGAGGTTGATGACGTAGATGGCATGCTGAGGCTGCCTTCCCGCGGCGATATTCTCACATTGGAACTGGGGTGGCATGGTCACCCCTTAACGCCAAAGGGAAAATTTGTCGTTGATGAAATTGAACACGTCGGTGCACCTGACAGGTTGACTATTCGTGCCCGTAGCGCGGATTTTCGTGGTGATCTGAATGTCAAACGCGAAAAGTCTTATCATAAACACACGTTAGAGAACATTGTGAGTACGATTGCCACAAGAAACCAACTGAAATTTAAAATCAGTGGGGAATTGAAAGGCATCTCCATGCATATCGATCAGACTAATGAATCTGACGTGAGCTTTTTGACACGAGTGGCAAAGCAGGAGGGGGCGATTGCCTCGGTCAAAAATGGAGAATTGCTGTTTATTCTCCAAGGACAGAATAAAACGGCGAGTGGTCAGGATATTCCACTTGTACTGATTACTCGTAACTCAGGGGACAGTCATCGGTTTTCTCTGTCCGATCGTGAAGCCTATACTGGTGTCGATGTCCAGTGGCTGGATACACGTACAGCCACTAAGCAGACGGTTAAATTGAGGCGAATAGAATCAAAGGACGGAAAAGCCGAAATTCACATTAAATATGAAAGCAGCGAGAATAAATCATCTGACAAGGGTGCTTCTCAAAAAGACAACAGACCCTCCCAAAAAGAGGACAGTTCTTCCAAAAAAAAAGAACCTCAATCCTCTAAAAATGGAAAAGATCTTAAACGCAAATCATTTGGTGATGTCAATCTTGCTAAGTCTGGCAAAGTGAGTCTAACTAAGCCTGACAAAGTCAATTCGGCGAAGAAAAACCACAAAGCTAAAGGTAGAGAAAAACCGACTTATATTAAAAATGAACACAAAGGAAAAAACAGAGGTAACGGAAGTATTGATGTAGAAAAGAGAACCGACAGAGAAACAAGTCTCGATATTGAGGGAAGCATATCTCATGAGGAGAGGAGTGAGTCGACGACTGAACATCATCAAACAACAACGGTGAAGCAAGAATCTGCAAGCTATTTGGTGGGAACCCAAGAGAATATTCTGACCCTTTCGCGCATTTATGCTAACAAGGAAAGTGCAGAACGTGCCGCTAAAGCAGCCTGGGAGAAAATGCAGAGAGGAGCAGCACAGTTTTCTATCACGTTGGCGATGGGACGTGCTGACATTTACCCAGAAACGCCTATTCAGTTGGAGGGATTCAAGCAGGAAATTGATGGGACACATTGGACGCTGGTCAAAGTAACACACATGCTCAATGACAGTGGTTTTACGACATCATTAGATCTCGAAATAAAAATCGATGAAGTTTAAATGAGTGTTTGATCTTGATGTGAGATCTTTGGTATATTGTTCACCAGACGAGATAGTGTTATTTCGATGTTATTTCAAGAAAGGTGAACAATATGATTAAGTGTCCTCTGTGTAGTCAGTCAGCGCATACTCGTAGCAGCTTCGAGCATTCAAGCCAAACAAAGGAGCGCTATAACCAATGTCAGAACATCAATTGTGGAGCAACGTTCGTCAGCCATGAAACCTTTGTACGTTTCATTTCTAAGCCAGGTGAAGTCGAGAATGCCACGCCGCATCCAAGGGCAAAAACCAAGAGACAACCTCGCCAGAAAACGGCTGCCGCGCAGTAATCAATGTAAAAAACATAAATAACGATAAAACCATTGCTCCAGTTTTTGCCACCGTTATGGTGGCTTTTTTATGGATTTTGAATTGGAGGGGTTCTCTAATTGAGAACTTAATATGACGCCCACTTGTTAACAAAGCAGGCGTTAAAACCATTGGCAGGGTTACTTCTGAGATTCTGCCTGTAAAATCCTTTGCATTTCATCTTTGATGTGTAGTTTTTCTTTTTTCAGACGTACAACTTTATCGCTGTAGCCAGTTCCATTTGGGCCTTCAAGTTGGATTATCTCGTGGTTAAGTCGGTTATGTTTATCAAACAAGGATTGGAAGCGAGGGTGAGATTCTTTCAGATTGGATACTAAATCACGATATTCTGGAAACATGAGACCTCCTATACGAAATTTACTACCACACCTTATAAGTGTAGCAGCCCATTGTAATATCAGATTTGAGAGATATCACATAAAAAAGATCTGGTAATACCTGTTCACCTAACTGATGATTAATAAAAGTTAACATTTATTTTAGATGAATAGATTTCCTCTTTACCTAATAGTAGTAAAAATCAGTACCTTGCCAAAAAAACATAATTTACCTTAGTCTTTTTGTTGTTATGATCCAGTTTCCTTTTCGAATACATCCAGAGGTGATATATGAAAAAATATCTATTCCCTTTAGCTGCTTTGATGGTATCGACTTCTGTTTTCGCTGATAAAAAACTTGAAGATGTAGCACCTTATCCTGCTGCTTCTGAGGGAATGGTTCGTAGTGTGATTGAGCTTCCTCAGCAAGAACAGGAAAACAACTACAGGGTTGAGTTGATGATTGGCAAGGATATGAAAGTGGATTGTAACCACCACTGGTTTGGTGGTCAGCTGAAGACTAAAACGCTGCAAGGGTGGGGATTTGATTATTATGTACTAAATAACGTCACTGGCCCAGCTTCAACAAAAATGGCATGTCAAGATCAAGAAAAAACAGTGCGTTTTGTTCAGGTTCAGTTAGGTAAAGATGCGTTTATACGTTATAACAGCAAATTACCTATTGTAGTATATACGCCAAAATCGATGACAGTAAAATATCGTATTTGGCAGGCATCAGATGAAGTCAAGACGGCAGTAATAAAATAATCTATTGATTAGGTAAGTCAACAACCTGAGTTTTCGTTATATTAAACTCAGGTTGTTGGGTTTATGACTATTGGTACTTCGTTTTTCAGATTAATTGACCTTTAACAGTCAAAAATGTTTTCTCCATACTATTTATCATCAAGTTAACAATAAAACAGTTCATAATGAACTGATTCTTGAATCTACGTTAATGATGTTTGTCGCTCCTTTATTTTCTGTCTGTGATTCCTTGCCCATATTTAAAAATATTAACTAAACTGTTTTGGGATTCTTTTGCATTCATGCAAATATCATCGAGGAATCGTAGAATGTTTAAAAAATTATCGGCAGAGTTTTTTGGTACTTTTTGGTTGGTGTTTGGTGGATGTGGTAGTGCTGTTTTAGCTGCGGCATTTCCTCAGCTGGGGATTGGTTTTGTGGGCGTATCTCTGGCTTTTGGTTTAACTGTGTTGACGATGGCGTATGCCGTGGGGCATATTTCAGGAGGGCATTTTAACCCAGCGGTAACATTGGGATTATTTGCGGGAGGGCGTATTTCTGCAAAAGATGTGATTCCTTATATCATTGCCCAAGTGATTGGAGGAATTGCAGCGGCGGCGGTGCTTTATCTTATCGCCAGCGGTAAAAGTGGTTTTGATGCAACAGCGAGTGGTTTTGCATCTAATGGTTACGGTGACCATTCTCCTGGTGGTTTTTCATTACAAGCTGCAATTATTATTGAGTTAGTATTAACAGCATTTTTCTTGATCGTAATTCTTGGATCAACAGACAAAAATGCGCCAGCAGGATTCGCGCCATTAGCAATTGGTTTAGCATTGACACTTATTCATTTAATCAGTATTCCTGTGACAAATACATCTGTTAACCCGGCAAGAAGTACAGCAGTTGCTATTTTCCAAGGAACCTGGGCATTGCAGCAACTTTGGGTATTTTGGCTGATTCCATTAATTGGTGGTGCTATCGGTGGGTTGATATACCGGACGCTATTACAGAGAGATGATTCACTCATCAACTAATATTCTCTCATTTTGACAAGCCATGCTATAACATGGCTTTTTTTTATCCCTGTTTATGGTAGATTTTATTCACAGTTCAATCTTTTCTTAAAAGGAAAAATGATGGAGAAAAATATAACATGGGAACAAGGCGAATATTGGATTACAACGGATAAAAGCAAAATTAATATTCATTTCGTACATAGTGAGTTAACGCAATTGTTTTGGGCGCGTGGTATTGAGTTTGAAAGAGTCGAAACCGCGATAGAAAATAGTTTATGTTTTGCATTATTTCATCGAGATAAAGAAATTGGTTTTGCAAGGTTAATAACTGATTTTGCAATGTTTGCGTATATTTCAGATGTATTTATTATTGATGAGTATCAGAAGAAAGGATTAGGGCGCTGGCTGGTAGAAAGTATTTTACAGCACCCAATTATTCCTTATGTGCAACATGTAACGTTGGTCACTTCTACAGCAGGTTGGCTTTATAAGAAACTTGGTTTTGAACCTGTCGTAGAGCAGGATTTTGTATGGACGTTAGATAAAACGAAAATACTTAAGGCTCCAGAATAAATGTTCAGAAACACAGGCGGTTATTGTTGGTTTTGGATAAGACCGCCTTACTCTTTCTAAGAAAGCCGGTAGCCCTGGCTCAGACACCTCCAGCTCATTCCAATGACTGATGATCTGCCCGATAATCCCATAATCATGAGCTTCTTCTGATTCCATCCAGTAATTACTATCGGTATCTTTTTGCCACTTTGTCGAAGGATTAGCCGATTGCTTCACTAATGAGTAACGGTTTTCTTTGTTAACAGCAAGGAAGATAGTAATACTAGTGCCTGAAACTCAACCCGTGCCATTCACCATAATTAATTTCTCTAGTGATAATAATTCAGTGTTATTTTATGGGTTAATTCTGTGTATATGGTGCAGTGGTTATGCTTTTTGTGAGTTTATTTTTAAATTCGTTATACGTTATTTTTTATTCTCGTAACAAATAATATTAGATGTCTAAATAATATTGGGTATCTAAATAATGTTGCTTTAGGAAGCCATTTGTACTGAAAATTTTGATTTTTGTTGAGGTTATATTATAAGGTCAAAAAAATTGAATTATTTTATTAAAATTTTTAATTGTTTTGTAAAACTATAATGTTATATATTTATGTGAGTAATTATTGTGTGGGTATAGAACGTCTAATAAAGTAAGATAAAGAACCTCAGTGTATTGATCTTCTGGTTTTTTATATATTATAACTTTTTATTCTATGAATTTTATTTCAAGACTTTACTTGTATTTATTAAAAAAGCATGTGAGCTGACAGTTAATGTACAGTAATCTTTACATCCTACCAATTTAAATTAACTGGTAGTACTGTGAATGTAATAAATTAGGAAAGAATTATGGAACGTATCGACATAGAAAAAGTGTCTAACAAGATTCTGCATGAGTTATTACAGTATCGGCGTCGTTTTCCAGAGTCTGGACATACCCTTCAATATGAAGAACAGAGGGTTTCTGAGGTTCAGCTTCCACGTATTCGTGCGTTTGTGGAACAAGGAAAGCCCATTGAATGTATTTTACCGGCGTTTCCGACAAAATCACCAAATCCTCGCAAAGTATTGGGTAAGATACCTGATATGGCGGAAAAACTATCGCTGATTTTTCTGAATTCTCTTTGTCAGCGTATTCAGCTTTATTATCCTCCTGGGGCTAATATTGTTATTTGTTCCGATGGACATGTATTCAGTGATCTTATTCACGTCGATGATAATACGATCACCCATTATCAATTGGAAATTGAAAAACTGTTGCATGAATTGGGTGCAACTCATCTTTCGGTTTTTAATCTCGGTAATGTTGAGTCACTCACGCAATATACCAATAATTATGATCAACTGCGTGAATTGTTGGTGAGTCGTTATGCCTCTTCAACAGAGGAAATTAAGGAGACGCTCAAAGAAAGCGAAGAAGGGGTACAGTTATACCGGGCAATTACGCGTTTTCTTTATGAAGATAGTTTATTGCCAGAATACACAGGTTCGAAAAATGCGCTGCAAAAAGATGCGCGTCAGCGCTCTGTTGGCGTTATCCAACGTAGCTGGGCGTGGGGTAATCTGCTGGCAGAGCAGTTTCCATTGGCGATCCGCCTTTCTATTCATCCTCAGCCCGTGGACGCTATCAAAATTGGTATTCATATGATGCCGACTCGGGATGATTGGTTGACGCCGTGGCATGGTGTGGCTGCCAACATTAACGGTCAGTTTGTGTTGATGAAAGGTGATGAAGTGAAAAAGATGAAGGGAAAGCTGATTGAAATTCGGGGTATTCCAAGTCATTACTTGATTGAAACGCTATCTGAAGAAAACCCGCAGACAGAATCCCAGACGGCGACAGCACAAGCAGAGTAACCAATTGGTATACCGCATTTTTGAGAGACAAAATCATGAATACATGTGAACTTGATTGCCATATTGAATTGGTGAAACCTTTTGGGGTGCTTATTACTCCTAATTACCCTGATCAGGATATTACCACACTGTCAGTTGATGCCTTGCGTGAATTGGCTCGTACTCATCTGCTGGTTGTATTACGTGGCTTTCACTCCGGTTTTACAGATAAAGAGAAATTGACGGAATATTCCAACCGCTGGGGAGAAATCATGATGTGGCCATTTGGTGCTGTATTGGATGTCATGGAGCACCCCGATCCGTCTGACCATGTGCTGGACAGTGGCAATTTGCCGTTGCACTGGGATGGAATGTATAGAGAGACGATCCCTGAATTTCAGATATTTCACTGTGTTTCTGCCCCTGAAGCTGCTCAAGGAGGACGTACTACGTTTGTCAACACTGAAAAATTAATTGGTGAAGCCAGTGCTGATGAACGTAATACATGGAAAAATACCACAATTACCTACCGCACAAGCCGAGTAACACATTATGGCGGAGAAGTGGTTTCCCCGTTGGTTTGTCTCCATCCCGACGGTAAAAAATGGGTGATGCGTTACAATGAGCCGATGGGAAAAGAAGATGTGAAGTATGCCGACCATCACTCTTTGAAGATAGATGGAGTGCCGCAGGAAGAGCAAAAAACATTTGAGGAAGTACTGTATAACCGATTGTATGATCCGCGTTATTTCTACGCTCATCAATGGCAGTCTGGTGACATCGCGATTTGCGATAACTTCACTTTATTACATGGGCGTGAAGCTTTTATTTCCCGTTCTCCTCGCCATATTCAGCGGGTACATATCCATGGCCTGCCTGTGTGTGAAAATCACAGCTTTCACACTATTTCCGTTCCCGATACTGCTTCAGTAGAAGGTGCCTTGAAGGAGGCTTGATTAATGTCTCGTATTGTTTTAGCTGCTGTTGCAACTCCCGGTCATGTTTTTCCAATATTTACTATTGCGGAGCATTTAATAGGACAGGGACATGATGTGACGATATTCAGTGGCTCTCTTTTTCAACAGCAGACGGAAGCGTTGGGAGCCAGTTTTGTTCCCTTCGATAAGCAAGTGGATGTTGACTATCGTTATCTGGAAAAATATTTTCCGGAGCGGGGAGAACTTCCACCGGGTAATGCTCAGATGGCACTGGCGGTAAGGCAGTTTTTTGCCGCCCCTATCCCTGTGTTGTCAGGCCAATTGATGCAAGTGCTGGAAGAAAGTCAAGCCGATCTCTTGATTATCGACAATACATTTTATGCGGCGTTGCCGTTATTGCAGAAACCGGTTGGAGAGCGTGTTCCAGTGATTGCCATTGGCGTTACACCGCTGTCATGGTCATCAAGAGATACCATATTCTGGGGGCCTCGTATTCCACCTGAATTGTTACCTGCTGATTTAACACGTGAGCAATTAGTGGATGAGGAAACGCATCTATTGATCGAACAGGTCAGGGCAGCATTCAATCAGGCACTGGCTGTGGTGGATTGTCCGCCACTGACGGGAGATCACAATGGTGTTCTGATGAGCCAAGTTGATCGTTTCCTGCAATTGGCAACGCAGTCATTTGAATTTACGCGTGATGATTTGCCAGAGACGGTGGAGTTTATCGGATCGTTGGGTGTGAAAGTAGAGGATGACAAGACCCAGATAAATTGGCCGGATGAAAGTTTGCCGTTGGTCTTGGTCACTCAGGGAACACTGGCAAATATTGATTTTAACCAATTGCTATTGCCTACTTTGCGCGCTTTGGCAACTTTGCCTGTTCGAGTCTTGGCGATTACGGGCGGCCGTTCTGTTGATGTTCTTGGAGAAAAAATCCCAGAAAATGCCAGAATGGTGGAGTATCTCAATTTTGAACACTGGCTTCCCCGCGCATCAATTTTTATTACCAATGGCGGCTATGGTTCACTGAATTCAGCTATTCGTCACGGTGTACCGCTGGTGGTTGCGGGAACCGGAGATGGTAAATTGGAAGCGGTTGCTCGCGTTATCTGGTCACGTTGTGGCATCAGCCTGCATACTGATACACCGAGTGAACAGCAATTATATCAGGCGGTAACAAGGATATTATCCTCCCCGATATGGCGTCAGCAGGCACAGATCATTAAGGCTGATTATGATGCCCATAATGCTTTGGAATCGATAGCATGCCATGTTAATAAACTGATTGCACAGCCGGCATGACGTGTTCCTGAATGGGGCGCAGATAATCGGGATATATCAGTTATAAAATAAAGATAAAAATAGAACGCGGCATGGTTTTACTGCCGCGTTCTATTATGATTAGGCTTTTTCCCTTACACCTTCAACGGTGATGATCAGTTCGACTTCCTGAGATTTTGGCCCCAAATCGCCTTTAATACTAAAATCCTTCAACTTGATTTTTCCATTGGCTTCAAAGCCCGCACGATATCCACCCCACGGATCTTTACCTTCTCCCATCAATTTGGCGTTCAGTGTCACGGGCTTGGTGACGCCATTTAATGTCAGATCGCCGATGATGGTGTAATTCTCCCCTGTTTTTTTGACCTCGGTTGAAGTGAATTTAGCTTCTGGATGTTTTGCTGTGTTCAAAAAATCAGGGCCACGCAGATGCTTATCACGTTCAGCATGGTTAGTATCGACACTATCTGTTTTAATAATGACATTGATTTTATCTGTAGCGGGATTTTGTGCGTCGAACGTAAATTTACCGTCAAATTTTCTGAAGTTACCGTAAAGCCAGCTCATACCCAAATGTTGGATGCGAAATTCAATAAAGGCGTGTTGGCCGGCAATATCGATTTTATAGTTAGCCGCCATTGCAGAGCTGGTACCCATCAATAAAACACCTGCTGTCAGGCCGATTAACGTTTTTTTAAACAATCTATTGTTAAACACAGTCTTTTTAAACATAGAGCAATTCTCCAGAAATTATTTTATATCGGAATTGAAACCAAACATTCTTTTTAGGGTGGTATCGCGGTCAATAAAGTGATGCTTTAACGCTGCAAGCCCATGCAGCAGGGAGAGCACTACAACAATCCAAGCAAGATAAAGATGGATAACGCCGGCAGTATCGGCCTGTATTCCTTGCCCTGTCAGCGTTGCGGGGAGTTCAAACCACCCAAAAACGCTGATAGATTCACCATCTGCGGTAGAAATCAGGTATCCGCTGGCTAAAATGCCAAACAGAACGACATAAAGCGTGAAATGTGCCAGTTTTGAACTGATGCGTGTAAAGAGGCTATAGCTTGCCAGCGGTTTTGGTGGTGGAGAGATAAACCGCCATATGACACGAATAACCATGACCATGAAGATAAATATACCGATACTCTTATGAAGTTCCGGTGCGCGATGATACCAAGTATCGTAATAGCTTAATGTCACCATCCATAATCCAAGAGCAAATATCCCGTAAACAGCCAGGGCGACTAACCAATGGATTAACACAGAAATATGACCAAAGCGTGTGGAAGTATTTTTTAACAGCATACTGTTTCCTTATTTTTGATCACCTAAAGCGTACTATCATCTAAAAGTGCCATAAACATTAATGAGAAAGTTTGGATATTATAGTAGATAAAAATGCAATTTGATTTCTGCAAATCTTAAGCAAATAATTTGTTTAAGAATGTCAAAATTTATCAATAATAAAATAGAGTCACAATCTTTTAAATAAAATAAATCTGGCTCTTGTTTTTGTTTATATTCTTTCTGGTTATTTTCTTATATCAAATTACTTGTACTTTATTTTATTTGGAAATTAAACTTTTTTTGGTTTTATTGTTATTGGCTGTATCTTCTTAATATTTAATATTCATTGATGTTAATGATTTAAGAAATAACCATGATAAAGAGATGAGTAATTTATTATTTTATCATGAAAATATAAATTTTATTGTCTATCTCTTTCTCTTTATTATGAGGTATTGTAATATTTTTTATGCAGTCACATCATTTCAATCACTATAGCGAGAAAGAAGATGTATACATTGTGGATAGCCAATAAAAATTACTCTTCCTGGTCATTGCGCCCGTGGATTTTGCTCAAGGCGTTGGATATTCCTTTTAACGAGCAGCTTAGTTATTTTGAAAATGGCAAAAGCAGCCATGAGAAATTTAAGGCATTTTCCCCTACGGGACGGGTTCCTTGCCTGATTGATGGGGAAATTACTGTTTGGGATTCGTTGGCGATTGCAGAATATATTGCTGAGGATCATGCTCAGGTCTGGCCATTAGATAAAACGGCTAAAGCATGGGCGAGAAGTGCGGCGGCGGAAATGCACTCCAGTTTTGCTACATTACGTCAAGTTTGCGCGATGAATTGTTCCATTCGAATTGAATTGGATGAAATAACGCCTGAATTGCAGCGTGATATTGACCGAATTGATGCTCTTTGGACAGAAGGGCTAACTAAATTTGGTGGCAAATGGTTGGCGGGAGATAAATTCACGGCAGTCGATGCATTTTATGCCCCAGTGGCTTTCCGCGCTCAAACCTATGGATTGAAACTTTCTGTTATCAGCCAGGGGTGGATTGATCGCATGTTGAAACTTCCGGCGATGATGGAATGGGTAGAGGCCTCAGTAAAAGAACCGAAAGTAACGCATTAATCTGCATTGTGTGATGTCTTATAAAATACAGGGTGCTTTGTGTGCCCTGATTTAAATCGTGTATTTTGTGGATAATTAAATACGTTATTATATTATTTTTATAACTTATAAGTCAGATGTTTATTTAAATTCATGTGAAAATAATTTCACTAAAAATTTGGTTTTTTGTTTATTTTTCCGGAGATGAATCAAACTTTTTCTGATGTAGTAAAAATATCAAAATCATTTCCAAAAGAATTGTATATACAACGGATAGCAACCGATAAAGAGATGCTTATTGCTTCTTATGGACAGAAAAAACACCAATCTTCAGTAGAAGACAGAGAGCGGGTCAAACAAGATATAGAGACAGTTATGGCTGATCTGGCTCAGAAATATGGTGATGATATTGTCTTGTTAGAATCTCCTGAAAATTCCAGTACTGATAAAGTTAAAATCTGTGAAATTTATATTTATGTGAATAAAAAATTCTTGAATTACCACCAGAAAGAGCGGCTCGCCTATATCGTTATTTCATGAGTCATATGTAATATACCCAATAGCTGTTAGCATTTCGCCAAGTCATGTTGACAGCTATGTAATCGAACATAATTATCATTTCACTTTAAAATCTTTAAAAATCAATAAACAAAAGAATTGACGGGAAATGTAGACAAAAAAAAGCTCCGTGTAGGAACGGAGCAGAAATGGGTAAAAGTAGCTGGGAAAATGTAGTACAGCTGCATAGTAACCCTACGCCATTAAATGCTAGTTAAACGAAAGGATATCACATAAAAATAGTGTGATATCAGGTTTCAAAAGACGTTGGGTGGGGTGCTATGAGTAACTAATTCACTAATCTAATCTTAAGAATATTATTGATTTCTTTCAGATTATCCCATCTTTGAATTATTTTTCCTTTAGTATAATGAGCGTTTGTAAAGACAATATAAACAATGGATAGTTGAATGAAAAAATCAATCGTGGTATCAGCCTTGACCACAGGTCTGTTATTTTGCTCATTGGCACAGGCAGAATCTAAAACTATTTCTTTGGGATATGCACATATCAAACCACAAGATGAAAAAGCATTAAAAGACGCAATCCTGAATTACCGTTATGAACTTAACAATGAGTGGGGAATATTGTCTTCATTTACAGAAGATGATGGTGATAATGCTATCGAACAGGGGGAAGTTATCCAAAAGCGCATTAGCATGGGGAACTATTCCTGTTTGCCAGAATACTTGGTATGGCCCATACCGCATAAATGATCCATTCATCAACAAAGGCCATACCAAATATCAGTCGTTATCATTGAGATAATCCTTCATCTGGTTATTTCTAATGAAAAACAGCGTCCCGAATGATTGCCAGTGAAGCAGGGTTCTCAATCAGAGCAATATCGCTTGGCTCACGCCCTTCACAAATGGCCTGCATAGTGCGGCGCAGCATTTTTCCTGAGCGAGTTTTGGGTAATTGAGTCACAAAATAGACGCGTGCCGGACGACCAACGCTGCCGATTTTTTTATCCACTAATACCATCAGTGCTGTTTCCAATTCAGCAAAATGGTCAGCACTCTGGATTTCCCGTCCTTCCTTGAGAACGGTAAAAGCAACTGCCGCCTGTCCCTTCACCTCATCTTTGATACCAATCACCGCGACTTCAGCCACATCTTCATGGCTGGCGATGCACTCTTCGATTTCTCGCGTTCCCAAACGATGGCCTGAAACATTAATCACATCATCTGAACGTCCCAGAATAAAGTAGTAACCGTCACTGTCACGAATTCCCCAGTCAAATGTCGAGTATACTTGTTGGTCAAAGTGCCTCCAGTAAGTATTAATAAAACGGGTATCGTCGCCATAGATGGTCTGGATACAGCCGGGGGGCAGAGGGCCTTTGATGACGAGCATGCCTTTTTCGTTATCGCTACACTCCTGACCGGTCAGTTCGTTGATCAGCTTGACGTTAAAGCCGTACATCGGGAACCCCGTGCTGCCAAATCGGCCTGGTCTATCGTCCAAGCTCCGTGCAATTGCCATAATTGGCCAACCTGTTTCAGTTTGCCAGTAATTATCAATCACGGGCACGTTAATGGTTTCGGTAATCCAGCGGGCAGTATGTTCGTCAAGAGGTTCCCCTGCTAAATAGAGTGTCTCAAGCGATGAAATATCATATTTGGCAATGCAATCCGTGGGATATTTTTTCAGGACACGAATGGCAGTAGGGGCAGAAAACATTCTTGTGACGCGATGTTTTTCGATAATTTGCCACCAAATACTGGCATCTGGGCGTATCGGTAGCCCTTCATACATGATGGTTGCCATACCGGCGAGCAGCGGTGCGTAGATAATATAAGAGTGTCCGACAACCCAGCCGATATCTGAGGTGCAGAAGAACACGCCACCCGCCTTACCGCCAAAAATAACGTCCATTGAAGTCGCCAGCGCCACGGCATAACCGCCGACATCTCGTTGGACGCCTTTTGGCGTTCCTGTTGTGCCCGATGTATAAAGCACACAGGACGTTTCATTGGATTCAAGCCATGTGACAGGAACTTCTGCATCAAAATATGCCCGTCGTAATGTGGCGAAATCTACATCTCTACCTTCCACCCAATTGATGTCAGCCAGCCCTCGATTCACCATTAAAACATGGCGTGGGGTGTGGCTTGCCAACTCAATGGCTTCATCCAGCAATGGTTTGTAGGGCATGATTTTACCTCCGCGTGAACCAGCATCCGCAGAGACGACCAGAACCGGTTCGGCGTTATCCAGTCGGGTGGCAAGACTATGGGAAGCAAAGCCGCCAAATACTACCGAATGGATCGCACCGATACGGGCGCAGGCCAGTAAAATAAACAGGGCTTCGGCCACCATTGGCATATAAACGACGACACGATCGCCTTTTTTTACGCCGAGTGAGAGCATTATGGCGGCAGCTCGGTTCACTTCTTGATGCAATTCTTTGTAGGTGAATACTCTTTCACTATCGGTTTCAGTTGAAATAGCAATCAGCGCCTTGGCATCGGGTTGGCTTTCCAGCCAGCGATCCAATGCGTTGTAGCAGAGATTGGTTTTTCCTCCGCAGAACCAGCGGGTAAAGGGGGGATTGCTGTGATCCAGCGCTGATTCAAAAGGTTGCTGCCAGTGTATCCGCTTTGCCTGCTCTGCCCAAAAGGCATTGGGATCATCAATCGAATGCTGATAGAAATCTTGGAATGGCATAATCTCTCCTGGCGCTATGCAGATGAGAGGTGGCTCTTAGAGTCAGAGCCGCCGAAAGCTGTTAGGTATATATAGATTATATAACGTACAAATCGAGGTATTCGTTTACAGGAGTGTCTCTCAAAAAAGCAAGATTAAGAGAGCGCGCCAGAATTTTTTGTTGTTGATCTTCAGGAAATTGACGTGCCAGATTGGTTTTGAATTTTTCCTCTAACAAAGGAATGCCATCTTTGCGGCGGCGGGCATGCCCAATCGGGAATTCAACTTTTACTTCATCAAGCTGAGTACCATCGGTAAATACCAGAGTCAGCGCGTTGGCAATAGAACGTTTTCCCGGATCATGGTAGTCATGGGTGAAATTGGGATCTTCGACGCAAACCATTTTTGCTCGCAAGACATCAATGCGTGGATCCGCAGCGATACCATCCTCATAATCCGCAGCCGCCAGACGGCCAAAAATCAGTGGAATGGCAACCATGTATTGAATGCAGTGATCTCTATCTGCCGGATTATTCAATGGGCCTTGTTTATCGATAATCCTGATACAGGCTTCATGGGTGCGGATAGTGATTTTGGCAATATCTTCGACACGCTTACCGTGTTCTGTCAGTTGATGATGTAGGCTCACTGCCGCTTCTACGGCCGTTTGTGAATGGAATTCTGCTGGAAAAGAGATTTTGAATAGCACATTTTCCATCACATAAGATCCATAAGGACGCTGGAATTTAAACGGCTGGCCATTGAATAGGGCATCATAAAACCCCCATGTTTTTGCTGTTAACACGGAGGGATATCCCATCTCACCTTTTTGCGCTATCAGCGCCAGACGCACAGCGCGAGAAGTGGCATCCCCCGCTGCCCAAGATTTACGAGAGCCGGTGTTGGGCGCATGGCGATAGGTTCTCAGGGATTGACCGTCAACCCACGCCAGTGAAACCGCACTTAATATTTCCTCACGTGCCAAACCCAACATTTGGGCGACAACTGCGGTGGAAGCCACTTTTACCAAGACCACATGATCCAAGCCGACTTTATTGAAGGCATTTTCCAAAGCCAGACAGCCTTGAATTTCGTGCGCCTTAATCATAGCGGTCAGTACATTCCACATAGTTAACGGTTTTTCCCCACGGGCAACCGCATTTCTTGACAGCCAATCGGCAGTGGCAAGTATGCCCCCAAGGTTATCGGACGGATGCCCCCATTCAGCCGCCAGCCAAGTGTCGTTGAAATCCAGCCAGCGAATCATCGCACCAATGTTGAACGCAGCCTGAACGGGATCGAGCTGGAATTGGGTTCCCGGTACGCGCGCACCGTTGGGCACAATCGTTCCCGGTACAATTGGCCCCAATAGTTTTGTGCAGGCGGGGTATTCCAGCGCTTCCAATCCGCAACCCAAGGTATCTATAAGACAGTGGTGGGCTGTAGCGTAAGCAATTGGGGACGTTATGGTGTAGTCCATGACATAATCCACAATATCCACAATCACCTGATCGTAATCAGGACGGTTGTTAACAACAGAGGTAGACATAATTAATCCTTAAATCGTTGAGCTATTTACGTTGATCAATCGGTATAAACGCCAAATTTTCAGGGCCGGTATAGTTAGCCGAAGGACGGATAATTTTGTTATCAATGCGTTGTTCAATAATGTGGGCCGCCCAGCCAGAAGTACGGGCAATCACAAACAGCGGCGTAAACATAGCAGTGGGAACGCCCATCATGTGATAGGACACCGCAGAGAACCAATCGAGATTCGGGAACATCTTCTTGTTATCCCACATCACGGACTCAATTCGATTCGCAATGTCATACATCTGGGTGGTACCTGCTTCTTGGGATAGTTGCAGGGAAATTTCTTTAATGACTTTATGGCGTGGATCGGAAACGGTATAAACCGGATGGCCAAAACCGATGATGACTTCTTTGCGTTCCAGACGGGCGATAATATCAGCCTCGGCCTGATCTAGCGTGTCATAACGCTGCTGGATTTCGAATGAAACTTCATTGGCGCCACCATGCTTTGGCCCACGCAGGGCACCGATACCTCCGATAATGGCTGAATAAGTATCTGACCCTGTGCCTGCAATCACGCGGCTGGTAAAGGTAGAGGCATTAAATTCATGCTCGGCATACAGGATCAGGGAGGTATGCATCGCTTTTTCCCATGATGCACGCGGTTTTTGACCATGCAGGAGATGGAGGAAGTGCCCGCCAATGGAATCATCATCGGTTTCAACGTCAATACGGCGCCCATTATGGCTGTAGTGATACCAATAAAGTAGTATTGAGCTGAGAGACGCCAGCAAGCGCTCGGCGATATCGCGGGCTCCTGTGAGATTGTGATCTTCTCTTTCTGGCAGGGTACAGCCCAGAACAGAAACGCCTGTGCGCATCACATCCATTGGGTGTGCGACTGCTGGCAGAGCTTCCAATGCGGCTTTAACGCTACTGGGCAGGCCACGCAGGGCTTTCAATTTGGCTTTGTAGGACGCGAGTTCTGCCTGGGAAGGAAGTTTATCGTGGATGAGCAAATAAGCTATTTCTTCAAACTCACAATGAGCGGCCAAATCGAGAATATCATAACCACGATAATGTAAATCGCTGCCGTTTTTACCCACTGTACAGAGCGCCGTATTACCTGCTGTAACGCCGGACAGGGCAACGGATTTTTTCGGTTTGAATGGAGTCGGTTCAGGAGATCCCGTTGTCGTATTTTGTTTACTCATGAGTATCACCTCTGCTGTTTTTCTGGGAAAACAGGGCATCCAGTTTTCGTTCAAAAGCGTAGTAGTTGATGCTTTCATAAAGTTCATTACGGGTTTGCATCATATCGATGACATTTTTCTGTGTTCCATCACGGCGCAGGGCGGTATAGACCTGTTCGGCAGCTTTATTCATGGCCCGAAATGCCGATAGTGGGTAAAGGGCAATGGCGACATCTACGCGTCTTAATTCTTCGATGGTAAAGAGCGGAGTAGCACCGAACTCGGTAATATTCGCCAAAATGGGAACCTGCGTTCTGGACGCGAATTCTTTATACATATGCAGTTCTGTAATTGCTTCAGGGAACAGCATATCCGCGCCCGCTTCAATATAAGCTGCGGCCCTGTCAAGCGCGGCATCCAATCCTTCCACCGCCAGCGCATCAGTGCGTGCCATAATGACAAAATTTGCATCGGTACGGGCATCAACGGCAGCTTTGATACGGTCTACCATCTCCTCTTTGGAGACAATTTCTTTATTTGGACGATGACCACAACGTTTAGCACTGACCTGATCTTCAATATGGATACCCGCAGCGCCTGCTTTAATAATAGAACGAATGGTGCGGGCAACATTGAATGCTGAGGAACCAAAGCCGATATCTGCATCCACAAGCAGTGGTAAATCACATACATCTGTGATGCGACGGATATCAGTCAACACATCATCCAGCGTAGAGATGCCTAAATCTGGCAGACCCAGCGAGCCGGCGGAAACACCACCACCTGAAAGATAAATGGCTTTGTAGCCTGCTCGTTTTGCCAGCAATGCATGGTTTGCATTGATAGTTCCGACCACTTGTAACGGAGATTCGGCTTCTATTGCTTGACGAAAAGCCAAACCTGAAGAATAAAATGCCATATATAACCTCATTGTTACTGAAATGAAACCAATTTGTATTCTGTTGTTATATAGGCAAGGTTTATGCCAAAGATTGAAAAGCAGAGAGGAAGTGAGGGGTTACTACAATAGTATTATTATTTTTTGTTTTAAATTAAATAGATAGAATAATTTGGCTTGATTGTATGATGACTGTGCATTTATTGGTTATAATGTATACTTGTTTCATATTGAATCCATTATGTTTCATTATTGTTTCAAATATGAATAGTGAAACATTTAGGTGAAATTATTGAAAAAGAAAGAGGGGAGGGAGAGATATGACGTCAGCACACACAGGGGAACGTGATAACAATAAACCGGTGATCTGGACAGTCTCTGTTTCCAGACTTTTCGATCTTTTCCGTGATATTACACCAGAATTTGATCACCAAGCTGATATCACTCCGATTCAGTTGGGGTTTGAACATGCTGTTCAACATATTCGCAAACGCCTGGAAACAGAACACTGCGATGCCGTGATTTGTGCGGGTTCTAATGGTGCATATTTGAAAAGCCGCTTATCCGTACCTGTGATTATTGCCAAAGCCAGCGGATTTGATTTTATGCAGGCATTGGCTCGTGCCCGGCAAATCAGTTCCCGAATTGGTGTCATTACTTACCAGAATACCCTGCCTGTAGTGGAAGAGTTTCAACAGAGTTTCAATTTGCGCATCGAACAACGTAGCTATGTGACGAAAGAAGACGCCAGAGCGCAGGTAAATGCTTTGAAAGCGATGGGGATCAAAGTCATTGTTGGTGCGGGGCTGATTACCGATCTTGCTTATGAAGCGGAGCTGGTGGGTGTTTTTATCTATTCTGCGGATTCCATCCGGCAGGCATTTCAGGATGCGTTGGAGATGGCCAGAATAACCAAACTCAATCAGGCAGTGATTTCGCCTTATCCGACGGAAGATAAGCTACGCACTCGTCATACGATCAGTGATATTAGGGGAAATTCTGCTGCGGTGGAACATGTGCGCAATACGATTATGCTGTATTCCCGCTCGACGGCCACAGTTTTGATTCAGGGAGAAAGTGGTACAGGAAAGGAGCTGGTGGCTCAGGCCATCCATCACGAATATGCTTTGCGTTATGGGCCGTTAGCAGGCAAACATCCACGACCGTTTGTGGCTGTTAACTGTGGTGCCATTGCGGAGTCTTTGCTGGAAGCAGAATTGTTTGGTTATGAAGAAGGCGCTTTCACAGGTTCCCGCCGCGGCGGTCGTGCGGGATTGTTTGAAGTTGCGCACAGAGGAACCTTATTTCTGGATGAAATTGGTGAAATGCCGTTGCCCTTACAAACACGGCTATTAAGGGTATTGGAGGAAAAGTCTGTCGTCAGGGTGGGGGGATATCGCCCGATTGCCGTTGATGTTCGGATTATCTGTGCCACTCATTGTGATTTGGATACGTGGGTGCGTGAAGGGCGTTTTCGGGCGGATTTGTTCTACCGCTTGAGTGTATTGCGGATTAACGTACCAGCATTGCGGGAAAGGGGAAACGATATTGGCTTACTGGCGATAGAATACCTACAGCGGGCATTCGCGGCGCTTAACTTACCTGTGTCATCGTCGAGGATACGGGAGTTTGCTGCTTGCCACGAAGCACTGCAATCCTATCATTGGCCGGGAAATGTGCGTGAACTGCGTAATTTGATGGAACGAATGGCACTTTACTTGAGTGCCCATTCTGAACAGGCTTTGACGCCTGAATTGATATTATCACTCTCACCTGAGCGTCAGATTGATATCAGTGGTATAAATAACAGGATGAAAATAGATCAAATTGAGTCGCCTATTCCTCTTAAAGAGATTCTTTCAGCGCATGATATTGTGGCGCGATTTTCAGGTAATCGACGAGCGGCCGCAGAATATCTGGGGGTTAGCCGCACGACGTTATGGCGGAGATTGAAACAGGAGAAAGCAGGAGATTAAAAAAAGCAGGAGATTAAAAATTATGATTTTCATTGTGTTGCCGCCGTTGCTTTGCAGCTTGAAATTTAGGGTATTAGGGAAATCTGGTTGACGGAGCTGCATGAGGAGATAAAATCCTCAGAAACATCATTCTAGCTATATCCAAGAGGAGCTGTTTAGTGACTATTCCTTCCGAAGCAGATAAGGCGTTGTTGATCGTCCAGAAGCGATTAGCGGAATCGCTGGTAGCTGTCTACCTTCATGGTTCGGCTGTGGTTGGTGGTCTTCGCCCCCGCAGCGACGTAGATTTGCTCGTGGTCATTGACCAGCCGATGACGTCTGAGGTTCGGGAATGTCTTGCTGCCGATTTAATGATGATATCGGGCCGACATCCTACTGATCCTGATGGACGTCGCCCTGTTGAATTGATTGTTTTCTTGCGCGCCGATCTCGATGTATCATTTTATCCTGCCCGGAGCGAATTCATTTACGGCGAGTGGCTGCGTCACGAATATGAGGTGGGAGAAATTCCCAAGCCTGTTTGTGATCCAGAACTTACCTTGGTGTTGGCTCAATCACGACAGGAAGCGATACCTCTGGTCGGCCCGAACGCAAGCAGTCTTCTACCAGCTATTCCAAGATCGGACATTCGCCGGGCTATTAAAGATGTCCTGCTGGATTTAATTGAGACGCTACAGGGAGATGAACGTAATGTTCTGCTAACACTGGCGCGTATGTGGCGAACACTAGTTACTGGAGAGTTTGTCTCTAAGGATGTTGCTGCCGATTGGGCTGCTGCTCGCCTTCCAGCCATACAGGCCGCAGTTTTAGCCGATGCGCGGGAGACCTATTTGAGAGGACGTGAAGAAGATTGGCGAAATCGCCAGCAAGAACTTCAGCTCACGGTAAGTTCACTGCACGATTGTGTGCTAACGAATCTATGACACTCCAATCATGCTGTCGCGATGTGTTCACAACATAAGCCCCGCGACAACATCCTGTACCTGCCGGAATACCATGTTGTGGTCAAGAAATTCAGGACACTTTTAGCCTTTTTTATTTGAGCCCCATAGATAGCAGGGGGCATTCTATCATTATGGCTATGGGGACGTCGCCAATTGTAATAGATCATCCATTTCGTAATATCTTTTATCGCCGATAGCATGTCTTCATAACCTTCCTGCGGGATCCATTCGCTTTTTAAACTACGGAATATCCTCTCCATCGGGCTGTTGACGCTCCTATGTCAATGCCCGTATCTGAATAAATCTTAAATCAGCCAGAATTAATGGATAAAGTTCATGAACAATATAATGTTTTAAGCAACGCAATATCCCTTCCATCTTTCAAGCTGTAGCTTTGTTGGCTACGCTACAGCTTGAAAGCTATTGAATATAGGGGACGGTGATGCTTGGTTATTAAAAATGGTTATTAAAAATCATCAAAAATGTGTTGTGCTTTAGCAAATATATCTACAGGAACCAATTCGATATGGTGGTTTTTTTTCCTCTCCATTAATTCTATGGCATATTTAAGTTCTGAATAAGTGATTGGGAAATTTCTTTCATTGGAGCCAATGTTTACATAATTACTATTTCGCCATTTATGATGAAAGTTTTTTGTATTCATATTGTCTATTTTTTTATTACCCGAATTATTGGTTTTTTCATTATTTGTGTCTTCATAGGTAAAGGGCGAATAACCCTGTATGTAAAATATAATTTTTTTTATGGGGGAGTTTGCGTTTTCTGCTTCTTGTTCGGCCCAATCAATTGATGCCTTACTTAATTTTCGTATAAAAGATTTTGCAAAACAATTCGCAATTAAATCACTGTGAGCGAACATTTCCTTATCTTCTTCAGTGACTTTTCTAGTATAATAACGATTACCTCTTTCATCTGCATCATTTATAAAATCTACGAGGTTTTCAAATCCTTTCTTATCACTTTCGAGAAATGAATTAAAGGCATTGGAAGTATATTCTCTATTTTCAATCTTATAGTTACCATAGAAAGAATGCTTAATAAAACTATTGCCTGAACGATTGGAATAGTCACTGGAATTAAATTTGTCTCTAATTTTATTTTCTTTAAATATGTCTATGGTTTCTGGTCCTATATTATATTGATTGTTCATTTTTTCTTTGAAAATATTATTATTTCTATCTGCATTATTAAGTGCATTTTTTGCCAGAAACCCAGCTTTGTAATTTTTATATTCTTTGTGATTTCCTGTTTTACTTTCATTTTCTCTTCGCCTATTTAAAGTGGCACTGACTGAAAGTTGATTTGTATTTTCTCTTAAAAAAACACTAAAGCTATTCAATAGATACTCTACTTTAACCCTGCTTATATTCAATTTTATTTTTTTTAAAAAATATTCTAGTTCTTTTTGTGATTTTCGTTGTGAGCCAGTGAATCCTCTTTGCGTTAATTCATAAAAATAACTAATGTGGCTATTGTGGTTCTTTTTTAAAAGAAAATCAGTTTGGCTATTGTTTTGTAAAAAATCATTAATCTTCTCAATATGGTTACCACCTCCTCCTATTAGTATTTTTAAGCTACAGAATAAATCATCCATAGTTATATAAATATCGCTAATGCTGGAGTTATTCATTTTCATTAAATAGGTTTTTAGATAATTTGAATGTCCATAAACAATAATAATATTTTTATTCATATTCTTACCTCTTTTAAACATAATATTTACTATTGACATTAAATTAATTTAATATTTGTTGTTTCCTGAAAGTTTCATAATTTGATTAGAGACTATAATTTTATATTTTTTATAAGAGGTGGCGAAAACTATGATTACCATTGATTTGATACTTTATCAACTGATATTACCATGCGATTTTAGGCCAAAATATTTGGCATAAACGTTATATCCTGAATAAGGTATTGAAACAGTAGCTATAAGTACTATTTGGTGGAATCGTCTATCAATATTGAGGTAACTTAACTAGGAGCTGCCATTATCTTCGTTAATTGAATCATTTTAATGACAAGCTCCATGTTTTTCTAATGCTAATCGGGTATTTTAATAGATGATCAAGAACCGTTAATTAGCTCTTATTGGTCAATAATTGAGCATATTGTTTCATGTCGATATTTCCGCCACTTAAAATAATCCCGATACGTTGCCCTTTCAATTGTTCCCGTATCGCTTTTGCAGCAGCGAAACCTAAACAGCCAGTAGGCTCGACAACGGTTTTCATTCTTTCCGCCAAAAAATACATGGCATCAATCAATTCATCATCCGAAGCTGTCAAAATGTCTTCGACCAGATGGCGAATGATGGTAAACGTGTGTAGCCCTAAATGCTGTGTTTGTGCGCCATCTGCAATAGTTTTTGGGGTATCGATACGGACGATTTCACCCTTCTTAAAAGATTGTTGACCATCATTACCGGCTGCTGGCTCTACACCAAAAACTCGGCATGTTGGCGACAAGTGAGCGGCAGACAGTGCTGACCCTGACAATAAACCGCCGCCACCGAGAGGTATAAATAGAGCATCCAGCTCGCCGACTTCTTCAAACAGCTCTTTGGCGGCTGTGCCTTGACCGGCAATAATATGTGGATGATCGAAAGGTGGGATGAGTGTCATGCCATGTTTTTCTGCCCATTGGCGGCCTATTTCTTCTCTATCTTCAGTATATCTATCGTAAAAAATGGTTATGTATTAAATAGTTAGT
>NZ_JACOII010000054.1 GCF_016306625.1 Xenorhabdus lircayensis
CATTACTATATTGCGCCTACAACGGTGGTGCGCGCAAGGGATGTTATGGTAAATAAATGCACCCACTAATAACAAAAAATGACTTCTATCATTTTAAGGAACAGTATTTAAGATATTCTTTGCCATAGACAACGCATTTGAATATTTTTCATTAGCAGCCCTGATAGAATCTTCTCTATTTTTCTTCTCTCTATTTATATATTCAGCTATTTTATCTTGTTCCTTTATATTTGGAACTGGTATTTTTGTTTTCATAACATCACTATCTAATATAGCTGGATAACTCGATCCAGTAGAAAACTTTCTAAACTGCTCTAGTGTAGACTCCATTTTCAATACAAACTGAAGATACATTGGGTTTATTTTACCTTTCTTACACCTTATAACACTAAATCCTGTAGATGCTATCTGATCATTGAATTCTTCTGGAACTATAGAGATAGCACCTCGAGTAGGTCTACAAGTGGAAATAATGATATCATCCTTCATAACTACTTTTCTTGCTCGTGATGGAGCTTCCTCACCAACTAACTCTTGAGGTGAAGTGATATTTCCAGATGTAACATCAACACATGATATATCTATGTATTTGAAAACATCATCAGGTTTTTTAGTCGGATCTCTCTTTTCTTTTACAATAAACGCGACATCAGAAACATTCATTACTATTCTAGGATCAAATTTAACTATTTCTTCTGGAGGAAGATGATAATCAATATCCCAACGTCCCTCTAAAGATAGGTTAGCCTGACTTGTTAATTTAACTTTCATTTCCAACCCACCTTTTTATGAAAATCTTCAATTACTGTATTTATTTCACTTCCTTGCTTAGCTCTTCCTGTTGCATCAAACCCAATGTTATTTATCTCGCAAAGAAAAACTTCACTTTCATTTTTTTCTTTTTCATCGGTTTTATTTTTTTCAAAAATACATAATGACGTTTTAACCATAGCTCCATATGGCTGGAATGTCTCTTCTGGCAAGCTAATGATGGCTTTTATTTTAGCTTTATTTAAAACCCATTCTCTTACAAATAAAGATGTTTTGTTTTTTAATAACCCATCAGGAAGAACTATAGCTAATTTACCTCCCGGCTTAAGGAATTGAAAACATCTTTCTAATCCGATTATTTCTAAAGGCAATGATTTCTTCTTATTCCCAAGTTCAAACCTACCAACCATTCCCATAACTTCCTGTCTCATTATTGAGCCAAATGGAGGGTTGGTCATAATAACATCAAAAACCTCAGGTGACTGATTAGAATCACCACCAATTGAAACAATGTCAGGATAATTATCAAAGCTTAACAGCGAATCCAAATTTCTAATATTAGTATGCCCATCATCATGAAGCATCATATCCGTCATAGCGATACGAACCATGCGATCAGATTTTTCTATTCCATGTAAGTGAAAAAACTTAAACTGATGAACGCCATAATCATCCAATGTACTACGTTGATTAACCATAACATAATCCAAACACTTACTTAGAAAATGTCCTGATCCACAAAAAGGATCTAATATTACATCAGACGCGGTCGGTTTAACTATCCCTACAGCCAGCTCAACAATAGGGTCAGGTGTGAAATATTGCCCCATCCCAGCACGAATAGCAGAGCCAAGTACATTTTGGAAGGCTGTACCCTTAACATCTGACTTGCTATCAACAAAAGAAAAATCTTGTAACTTTTCTACAACTTTAAACAAAGCTATATCACTTAATTTTATTGGCGCCTTGAAAACCCCTCGGGAACGTTCATACCCAGGTATTCTCTGACTATATACTTCTATTTCTTTCTTTTTAGCTTCTTCATAAAGCTCTCGAATATTAGATGCTGCTTCAGAAGGGTTTGCTGAACCATAAGTTTGAAAACCAAAGTCTGCGCCAACGGGTTTTTCTATTGTTTTTCTTTCATCAAAAATCTTCACATATATTACTTTTGACAACTCATCTAAGGCTTCATCATCATGCAACCCATCTACATCCCTGAGTATATTATGGCAATCAACTAGTAGCCTACTATACTCTTCACTTATAGGGGTTAGCCCGGTTTTTCTACCATCTTTTAAATGAATCAAATCCCTAGAAAGCTTTACCTTTACGGATAAATCACCACCATATAGAGGGATGTCTGATATATAGTCAAAATCATTAGGATCTATTTTTTTTCTTAAGCTTTTTGTTGTTATACCATCAGTTACCATTCCAATAGTCGCTGTATGCGTCGACGCTAAATATGATTCAAGTTGCCTTTCAGCCTCTTTATAATCTATTTGACTTGAGTTTCTTGATTTAGTCTCAATAATCAAAAACGGCCTTCTGCTATCATTCTTTATCGTTATATCTGCTTGTTTTTCTGAAGAACCCATTTTTATAGACTCTTCTATGGTTATTTTTTCACCTATCCAACTTCTTGGATATTTATAAACAGTCAGCAGCCGATGAAGAACCCATTGCCTAACAAATTCCTCAATCGCATTCGGTGCATCATCAAGAGAACCATGAGAAGCTTCCCACTCTACAGCCCTTCTTTTCGCTGAAGCAACATCTCCATGACTTTGAAACAACCAATCATCTGGATGTATAAGACAAAACTCGCCCAAATTAGCCATTCTACTCACCTTTAATTAATTTTACACATTACGTGTTAGATTTACACGCAGCGTGTAAATCTAACCTGAATACGACATTTCTTCAATGGTCAGAGACACATTAACTTACGGATCATTTTGATTTAACTGGTTTGATCAGATAAAACCTGTCGTTTTGTTTATTCGTATATTCCCCTCCAATGACCTGCACACAAGGCTTGCCTTCACACGTACTGATATTGGCAAGCGGAGCTTTCTGTTCCCAGATAGCCTCCATCCGCTGCATTTCGGCAATGCGCGCATAGCCGCTGTCGATAAAGTAATACATTCCCCAAAGGCATCCTCCTGTGACAGCAAGCATCGTCAGAGCAATATAAATCGCGGACTTCCACGTATAGCGCGACATTTCGCGGCGCATGGCGTACACGGAATCCTGAGCCGCTTTAACCACCTGATTAAGGGCATTCACGGCGGGCTTCTGCTGCTCAATTCCGGCTTGTTTCAACTCGCGCTCAACCAGATTCAGTGCGGTACTGACTGATTTTTTGACAGTCTCTGTCATGTTGCCGGAGGCACTGTCCAGCTCACCGATAACCTGAGCCAGTTGTGCTGTCTGCCGGCTTAACTGGGCAGATTCTTTCTGAAATTCGTCAATCAGCGCGGCAACCCGCTTTTCCTGCGCCTGCTGATGCCCGATAAGGGCGGCAATCTGTTTAATTTCGTCGCTCATGTAAAATCCTGTCTATCGTGAGAATGACCAGCCTTTATCTGGTTTATTTTGTTTCTGTTCAGCGAGTCGCTGGCGCTGTTTTTCAGCGAGAGCATCGCGTTTCTGCTGTCTGACCATTTCCTGATGAATGCCCTGAAATTCTGCCATTGCATCATTAACCAGAGACTGAAGGTCAATCTCGTCCTGTATCTCCTTCATGGCATCACTAACCAGTTCATTCAGCTTTTCCGGCTCTTTTTCAAAATCAAACGTTCTGCCCAAAGAGGCTTCCTGTTCAGGTTCAGGCTGTTGCGCCGCTTTCTCTATCTGCTTATCCCGTTCCGTGAGTGCTTCCCGCAATGAGGTCGTCACATCAATCACACTGTCACGTTCATCACGGCACTGTTGCGACTGTCTTTCGGCTTCCCTGCGCTCAATCACTGCCTGTAACTGGTCGGTATCGAATCGCTGCACCTGTCCAGCACCGAAGTGCCGTTCTGGTTCACGCTCGATACCCTGAGCTTTCAGGGAACGGGCATCAACACGGTCAGCATGATGATGCCGCTCAAGATGGGCGTTCTGAACATCAGCCCAGCGTTCACGCTGGGCGACAAGGTATTCTTTGCGTTCGGTCGGCGCTTCCCCGAAACGTACCTTTTTCGCACCGCCGCGCTCCGGCTCTTTGTTATTAGCGCGTTTAAAGTAGTGCTGCGGGTCACGGTCAATGCCGTCATTAAGGCGCTCAGAAAACATAATGTGCGCGTGCGGCTGCTCTCCGCCGGCTATCGCCGCTTTCGGGTTATGGATAGCAAACTGGTACGCATGACGGTCGCCGATTTCCTGCCGGACAAAATCGCGGACAAGCTCGAGACGCTGCTCAGGTTTCAGCTCACGCGGCAGGGCGATTTCAATTTCGCGGTAAGTGCAGCCGTTGGCACGTTCAAACGTGTCAGCGGCTTTCCAGAACTCTGACGGTTTATGCGCTGCCCATACCGGCATATTTCCGGACTCTTTATGTTCAAGGTCGGAGTCTTTTTCACGGGCATACTTTGCCTCACGCGAAATATAATCGGCATGGGGAGAGGCGCTGCCTTTCCCGCCTGTTTTTACGCTGAGGTGATAGGATGCCATCGTGTTTTATCCCGCTGAAGGCGCGCACCGTTTCTGAACAACGTGAAGAAACGTCTAAGTGCGCTATCAATAAAAAAGAATGATAGGGATTGTAGTGGAATTTGACCTGAGTTGCCAATAATGAGCATAATCATCCGTATAAATAAACCAGAGAATGAGGCAAACATGAAAAACGAAAAGCAAGCACAATGGTTAGATAACAGAGTGCAATTTATCCGCGGACTAAAATCACCGAATGAGCAACAACGCTTATTGCTGATACTGTCCGAAAAACAGGATACGACAGCCCAAGAAATGAGAACACTGTCATTGCTGATTCAGGCAGAACGAAGCGCACAGAAAGCACAGGAAGCCCGCACAAAAGTCATGAACCTCATTCACGCTGAAAAACGGGTAGTGGTTAAAGCCGAACGTAAAGCCCGTGACCATGCGTTATATCAGTCAGCCGGATTACTCATTCTCGCCGGCTTAGTGGACAGTAAAACAGGGAAACCGATGGATGAACCGGCGGCATTATTAGGGGCATTAGTCAGTTTGAATGACTTATCACGTGATAATCCCAAATGGAGTGAATGGAAAATAAAAGGTGATGAACTCCTGAAAACGAAAAAATAGAGTTAGGGTTTGAATGCCATTCAAAAGCAGGGATAAAACCCTATTTGAATACTAAAAAAGGGTCTTAAGCAGATCTTTTTTGCTTTTAAGATCCCATAACAAATTTTTTAATGTGTTAAGTTACAGTTCTTTGGTTTAAATGTTGAGCTAGCATAACTTGAATAAAAACTAGGACGGTAATTTTTATGTCATACATGATTTATCTAACATTAAATGGTAAGAAACAAGGCTTAATATCAGCAGGATGTTCTACTCTCGATTCTATAGGAAACAGATATCAAAAAGGACACGAAGATCAAATACAGGTACTTAGCCTAAATCACACCATGACCCGTAGCCAAAATGTAAGTCATCATCCAATACAATTTATCAAACCGATTGATAAATCCTCTCCATTGTTAGCTATGGCTATAGATTCTAATGAATCATTAAACGGTGCATTTATTTTCTATAGAACTAGTCAGACAGGACAATCAGAACTTTTCTATGAATTAAAAATCACAGAGGCAACTATTGTTGATATTTCGTGTGAGTATCCAAATTCAATTAATAGCAACGAATTGATGCCATATGAAAAAGTTTTCCTTCAGTACAAATCTATATCATGGAGTCATGTAACTGCGGGAACATCCGCTTATAGCATATGGGATGATCGAGTTTACTGAAAATTAAAGCTAAGCATATATGCTTAGCTTTTTTTCTTTTCGTTTATATATATAAGGATAAAAGTCAAAAAAAGAATGACAGCACTTCCTACTAAAGATGAAATCCACCATTCTTCGGAAAAAAAATAAAGTGATATCATACTCCATGTAAAAATAGCAACAACAGGAATATTTGTCCAAAGTAATTCTTTAATAAAAAAACAAGAAAGATCTTTAAACCACCCTTTACTAAAAATTTTATGTTTCATTATAAATGACCCATCATTTCTGCAATAACACGGGCAACTTCTTCCTCACTTACTTGTTTTTTATTGAATCCTTCTATTAAGTAAACTCCTTTTTCAAGCTCAGGCTCAACTATAAAATATAACATTTCCAACTTCTTAAAATACAAAGCCCAGTACAATTGCGGGCTTTGTATTTTAAGCCTACTTGCTGCTGCTGAAGCTTTTTCATAAGCCCCGTAAAATTGAGCTACGGTAAATGCCGCACTCATAAATCGTCTAGCTATATTTTTTACAACTACGCTTTTAATTATATTTAAATATATAGCTTCTGCTATTATAGATGCTGCTCCTAGCTTAATTGTTTTTCCAATTGCCGCTTTAGACAACTTCTCCAATATTAAGCCATATATTCTTTTCTTCTCTCTCTCCTCATTCTTTTTAAAAATCTCATCAATATAAGTTTCCACTATCTTCAAAATAAAATTCCTGCTTTCTTTATTTTTAAGATTCAATAAATTTAATTCAACTCTCTTATCTTCTTCTTTTATTCTTTCATATACATCCTCATAACCATCGAAAAAATATGAAGCTTGCCATAATTTACGCCTCATCCCTAATCCTATAGTTTCTATGACTTCTCCGCCTAGTTCCATGGTGTCCTCTACTGCTCTTTCTAGTTTTAGAGCAGCCACACGGTTAGCTTCTTTTACTCTCAAAGACCAGTCACTTTGTCGATCAACTTCTCTCCAAAGATCATCTTCAATACTAGAACCCATATATAACTCCAAATTAATGCTTAATTGCATTTTCATCAAATTTTAGTGTCAATACTCTGCCATCAGAAACTCGCATATTAACTCCATCTGCGTTAGTAGATGATAGCAATTGGAAACAATACATCATCATCACAGCTAGTTTGTCTTCTGCTATAGCAGGGCTATCGACTAAGACCTTTTTAATTTCTTGCATTAATACTTCTTTGGCATCCATACAATATCACCATCGCTTGTTCACTAATCGGGAGAATATAACATCTTTATATAAAAAACTGCATATCAATAAAATGGGAACTTATCATTAAAATGAAATATTATTCATTCATAAAAAATAATTTCTACTTGATAGAAGTTTATTTATTCTTATCCAGAAAAAACAGAAATAGTGACTCAACGGATTTCCCCCCCGAAACATCGGGGGGGAAACATGATTAAGCAATGCTGAATGTATTACCTTCATTAGGGTAAACTCTTAGCTGGTGTTTATTTTTCTGAGGCGACCCCTTCAAGCTGAAAAACGCGTAGTGGCTAAAGCAGAGCGTAAAGCGCGTGACCATGCGTTATACCAGTCAGTCGGATTACTCATTCTCGCCGGCTTAGTGGACAGTAAAACAGGGAAACCGATGGATGAACCGGCGGCATTATTAGGGGCATTAGTCAGTTTGAATAACTTATCACGTGATAATCCCAAATGGAATGAATGGAAAATCAAAGGAGAAGAGCTCCTGAAATCAAAAAAATAGCGAGGAGGTTTGAATGGTATTCAAAAGCAGGGATAAAACCGCCTGAGTGGCATCAGGTTAATCTCGGGGTGTTTTTTCCATAGATAGACATGATGAGTTTACAAAGCCTCTTAGATCGCCTTACAACTCACTTCCTGTTAAACCGTGAGCGTAGCGAACTCAATGGCACGGAGTATTCAGCGATTCAGAAGCCTAATGGTCGGAGACAAAAGGAAAATACAGCGGGTTGCCCGAGCTTGGCGAGGGAGCTATTTAGTGTGTTGATCGTCATGTGTTTTGAAAAGGAGCAAACAGTGTTTGCGACATCCTTATTGATAACCTGAAATGTGATGAATCTGACAAATTAAGGTGAGTTATCCACAGCCGTTTTCCTTTTTAACTTGTTTTTTCTTGTTTTTAACCTTGTTTTCGGACGTTTATTTCCTATATAAATCAATCTAATAGGAGGTGATAGATGGTGTTTTTTACGGTGATAGATGGTGTTTTTTACGGTGATAGATGGTGTTTTTTACGGTGATAGATGGTGTTTTTTACGGTGATACTCACAGCTATTAATGGTGTTAAAATAAAATATACCATTAATACTTTGTATGGTGTATATTTTTTAACACCATACTTGAGGTTAATGATGAATAACTTAATAGCTTATAAATCAAATGCTCTAATAGAGGCTAGTTATAAACTAACCTTGCAAGAACAAAGAGTTTTGCTTATGTGTATTGGGAAGTTAAATCCTACCAGTGAAATTCCAGAAAAAATCTTTCAGTTAACTGCCGAAGAATTTTATCTAGCATTTCCAAATATGGGGACTGGAAATGCAGAAAGACACTTGCAGGATGCTGTAGATAAATTAGCTGAGAGATGGATTCAAATACATTGGAAAAATAAAAAAGAAGAGATCCGCTGGATTCAACAAAAAGCTAAATATTTTGGTGGTGAAGGAAAAATAGAATTAACTTTTTCTGATTCAATAATGCCATATCTAACACAATTAAAGGGTCAATTTACCAGTATTGCTGTTAAAAATGTGTCAGCTCTTAAGCGCACATACAGTATTAGGATCTATGAGCTATTGATGCAGTTTAAAGCAACTGGAGATAGATTAATTAGCGTTGATGATTTTCGTTCTATGATGGGACTTGAAGATAAATATTCGAAGTTTGCTGAACTAAACAAGTTCGTGATAAAGCCGGCTATTAAAGAATTAAATGACAAAAGTGATCTTGTTGTAACTGTTAATATTGTAAAAAAAGGTCGAATAGCTAGTGCATTACATTTTCAATTTAGACAAGACAATCAAATAAAAATAGCGATTTGAGGATGAAAAATGGCATTAGTATCAATTAGTGAAGCAGCTAGGCTAATAGGGAAAAGTAGAACAACAGTACATCGTTACATATCGAATGGAAAACTGTCCATGTGCACAGGTGAGCATGGTGATAAAAAGCTAGATACATCAGAGCTATTACGAGTTTTTGGTGCATTCAAAAGTGTTCATAATGAACAAGGTGACAATGTAACAACTGAACATCATGTAACACATGAAAACAACATTAGTACAGGTAACACCAAGCAGTTAGAACAAGAAATAGAACACTTAAAGCAACTCGTTACAGCGCAACAGTCTCATATAGACAGTTTAAAACAAGCCATGTTACTCATTGAGTCTAAGCTACCGGCGACACCTGAACCTCAACCCGCAGCGGTGGCAAAAAAATCGTGGCAATTCTGGTAAAAATAGCCTGTTCAGACTGTTTTTACCACGAAACCAAAACCCCTCGTCCGATAACAATTCATCAACACGATAAATGGTGTTTTTTACGGTAGATAAAGTGGATTTTTGAACGGTTGAAGGTGTTTTTTGATTGAGTGCCTAAGCGGGTGTCTATCCAAAGTTAAAATG
>NZ_JACOII010000055.1 GCF_016306625.1 Xenorhabdus lircayensis
ACCATTTAATACATGACCTGATACCGAGCCTCACCAATCTGAAGTCTACAAAAGTTGGGGCGTTCTTGATGAAAAAGATTATTGGAAAATATTGCATGATTTGTGGGCGGGAATGCACTCTGAACGTTTTGCCGTTTATGCAGTTTTTAGCGATGGAGAAATGTTTAAGGTGCTTGGCAGTTTGATTGAAGAATCGCCTGAATATGTACAACAATGCTCTCGTTCAATTAATGGACGTCCTCTAATTTTGCTTTGGGGATTTGATCTTTGGCGGGCAATTGTACTGAGCAGAAACTGTTTTGCTGCGGGTTATATCAGTGAAGAAATAGCTTGGAAAAATATACTCAAAACAGCCGATTATGCTTATGAAATTTTTGACAGCTTTGATGTGTTCTATACGAATTATCGGCTAGGTAATGCTTATTGGAGCCGAGATTTTGACACGGTGAAAAAGCGTTTGAAAGAATTCCAATTTTATAAAGAACATTGTGATTGGCCTATGGCTCAATTACCTTGGCCAAATTCAAAAGGCATTTTTATGGAGCAATATATGAAAGATGGCTTTGCTGATGTGGTCAATTCCATATTGCGAGATCAGATGGAAAATCAGCAAAACGACGAAATGCTGGATGATGATAGTCATACTGAAATTCGTATATTGCACTAACTCTATGCTTTTAAAATAACTACAATACCCTTCATCTCTTAAATTTCAGCCAACAAAACGGCAATTAAAGAGATGAAGGGTATAAAGTTAAATTGGTTAATTCAATTCGATGATCTTTTAGATCATTCTGAGACCTTTAAATGGGTTCCAGCTATCATCACCTTTTATTTCTTTTAGATAATAAGCATAATTAGCTGATATAGCGTACAGTGCTGCCATTACTGTACCTAGTCCTGTGCCAATAATTTCTGCATAATCAGGAGGTATCGGTACTATCATACTAAAAATTATAAAGGCAAAAAATAAAGCGAATCCAATTCCAAGTATAGTTAGTCCTTTTTTCCACATTCCAATTGTAATGAAATAGAAAATGCCAAAGAAAAAAGCAAAGAAGTTCATATTTATCTTAAGACGTTTTAAAGCAGATAGTTTTTTAAAAGCTTCTTTGTGTTCTTTAGAGGAAGGTGCACCATTTTTTTCAAAGAATTCAAAACGCTCTTGCCATTTTTCGGAATACTTAGATGTATCCATTTTTTTTCCTTATTTATGTTTATTACATACTGTCTATTATAGTGATTATTTTAATGATAAAAACAACCACATATCACCCTGTTTTTTTAGGGGTGATTTCTAATAATATTTACTTTAATTATTTCCTTTAAGTAACAAATAATCTTCCCTGTATATCAAAGATGCTAATGTTAAAGCACTGAGTTAATTATTATCAATACTGTTTTTATATACAAGTGTGAAATTATTGATTACACTATTGATAGTTAATTTGGGTTATTTATACCATTTGAGTGAAATTTAGTCTTTTCATATTTGTGCATATAAAACCATATTCCCAAATTAATGATACAAATTGCTAAGCTAGCAATAACAACACCAAGCCAGCCATTCAATAACCCTGCAATTGTCTTTGCGGATAAAATAACTAACAGCAATCCCCCAATCATAATGCCACCGTTTTTTCCTTTCTGAGAATTGGGAGTGATCGTGGTAGCGAAAGGGAGCAGCAATTGAACAATGATGAAAAACAGTCCTGCCAGCAGTGTTCCTGTCAATATCTGCCCAAAACTTTTTGAAAATGTGGTGATAAACAATCCACAGGTGGTACTAATTGAAATATGATAAATATATGATGACGTTGTAGGAAGATATGACAATGAAAGTCTTTATGTTTTATTTATGGAATTATTTTCTATAATTATAATATTCTTATTAAGTAATTTACAGGTGGTTCTTTATCGCTCTAAATATGTAGCGCATTATCTGACTGACATTGATTCTGTGCCTGAACATTCAGCTATGGTATACTGCGCCGCTTCACGTAATCCCTAGTATCCTGAAACACCTTTTATCTGGTGTACTGAAAAAGCAAAAATAGATCCCAAATGCACGAAATTAAAGAAGTTAAAAATATCCCTGAAATCAGCGGACAAGCCCATACATTCAAACCGTCCCGCTTCTCTGTTGCACCCATGTTAGATGGGATTTACTGTATATAAAAATCATATATTTACATTATTAAGGGGTGCTATTGGGGTGCCATGATAACAGCACCCGGGTAGAATTTGATGACTTCTTGATTAATTTGTTTTTTCTACTCTTTTAAACTGTATTCTCTCCAATTCTTGTACAGCCCGTGCTCTTTGCTGATCAATATATGCAGCAAGGTCATTCACATGAACGATTCGCGGCGATTTCTGGCTGTTATTTAACTTATAGGTAGGAATGTCCAGCTTTCCTTCATTTGCTTTGCGTTCTGCTGTTCCGGGACTCATTTTGAGGTACCTTACCGCTATGTCTGATAACGGAATTTGCGAAGTTTCAAACTCTGCCATTAATAAGAGTGCTGTGTTCATCTTCATTATTCAACTCCTTTCCGATACCCGTTCTCCAATATTATTTTCGCCACCCCCGCAGGTGTCGCCTTATTACTCCATGTCGCATCAAAAATAATGTTGTTCAGTTCCCAACTAAGAATGTCATCCAAATTTTTTGGTCTTAAGCTGTAGGGCACCTCGTCGGGCACCCCTTCCATGGCTTCAATCGTGAGTGTGGCTATTTCTTCTGCATTCCGTTCTGGCTTGCGGTATCCGGCTTGCCATATTGCTTCGGTGATATCAGCAGGGTGACTCCAAGCCGAAGCAATTATCTGTGTGAGGTGGAATGAATTATTGGTCATGGCTTTTTTCCTCCCTCTGCTTTATTTCAAAACTCACTCGCTGGGCAATGTGCATAGCATTACGAATCGTTTGATCAATCATCTCGTCAAGCTCATTAATGATTAGCACCATCTCGTTATCATGTTTTTCTGCCAGTAGGTATTTGGTTACCTCCCAAGTCACGGCGGTATCCATCAGGCTTTTGCTCATGACCGCTTCTCCTCTGGTTGCTTAATCTTGAACATTATTCTTTACCTCGCTTATTACGCCCTTTCTTCACTGGCGTTATCTTCACGCCTGCCACTTTGGGGACTGGTGGCCGAGGAGGGCAGATGCCCTCGTGAATGTAAAAGTTACGCTTCATGTGGTGGATGATCTGCTGCGTGTAATCCCTGCCGTCGTCGATGTGGACTACCGTTCTGACAATGACGTCGTTAATGTCCACCATCTGGCGGCGCTGCTCAGTCATTGAAACGCCCCCTTAGCGGCCAGTGTGTCACCCATGTCATTGATCATGCTTTGCCATATCTCACGCCCGTGGCCTGTCAGGTGTCCATTGATTACGCATTTTTCCATCAGGTTAATGGCTATAATTTCCCATGCCGGGTAATTCTGCTGTAGTGCTTCCAGTGCGTAACTGTCCACCAGTTCACGAATACCTTTTACACCATCGATAATCGCGACATTAATTTCTGTTTTTCCGACCTGCATCGTAAAGTGATCACCACCGTTGCGGGTTGTTATATCGTGATAGATAGCGGCTGAATAAGAGTTAGCCAGCGCGTTGAGACGAAAGTTTTTCGTTATCATTGTGATCCCCCTATATCCGGCATGGCATGACAACAAGCTGAGGGTTGCCATAGCGTTGGTTAATGTTGTCGCTGAACTTCATTACACACCCCTCAGTCATACCGGATGGATGCATGGAAACAGCGATGAACCTCGAATCATCCCCAAACATTTTTTGGGGATAGGTCAGGAACTCAGCCTGAAACTGGGGAGTAACATTTTCCACTTTCTTTGGGATAACCCGGTCTAAATCGGGAAAGCGACCATCCAGCATGGATAAGACTGTAAAACCCACTCTCACCCCGGCAATATCCCTGTGTACGGCATAAGGTTCTTTGGTGAAATGCAGTTCTGTAGTGTCGGCCTTTTTGGGGATCTTCCCGTGAAACCGGGTAATGACTTTACGGCGCGTGTTGATGCCGTGCTCTAACCGGAAGGCTACAAAACCGTTTGATGACTCTAGATACTGAGGAGTGATATGCACCCCACACAGATAATAACGTGGGTCGTTTTTAGCAACACAAACCAAAGCCGCACGTAACATACAGGAGTCAATGATCATGACTTTGCCTCCGTTTTTGAGCATACATCCAAGCGGGTAATCGTGTTTTCGTTAAATCCTTCCGGCATGACAGAGAAGAGCGTGTGGTTAGTTGATATCAGCCGATCATCAGTGAGTGCAGCATGTGATTTCTCGATAGCCTCTATCGCGTCATTCGCGTCCATAGCAATTCGCAGCGTGTGGCGATGCCCGCAGGGATAATCAGCCAGATAGGTCACAATGTATTTTGTCTGTTCCATTTTCATCACCTCATTTCTTGCCAAACAGTTTTTTGAGATCAGCCCCGTAGACAGCCAGCCATGCTTCGGCAGGCCATGACTTAACGTGCCCGTATCTGGGATCGGGAGCTTCTGTCGGTTCTATGTTGTTTTCACGGCACCATTTACGGAGTGGGGCGTACTGGTATTTTTTTTCTGTGGCGTTCTGCACGGCTGTAATGGTTGCGTGTTTTGTGCTTTCACCCAGGCGTTCTTCCAGTTCTTTGCACTTGCGGGTGACAGCGCCGAGCTTGCCGAGGGCTTTAGCTTCACGACTGCGGCTGATCTGTGATTTGGTGCGCTCTGCTTTATCGGCTCTGGCTTTTTCAGTCAGATAGTTCTGCTCGGACTCGATAGCCATCTGGAGAATTTCCAGACGGGAGAGTTCAGTTGAAACAGGTTCAGGTCTACGCTGATGAAAATAAGCGGACTCCATCTTTTCAAAGAAAGACCATGCCTCATCGGTATCAACGATTTTCGACATGCGGGCAGCGCCTTTTTCAGTCCATAGAATCTGCTGGCTTGTATGTTTACTAACCAACCCGATGTTATCGGGTACCTTCTTAAACTGACGTAATTCATCCCCTTCGAGCTTGTAATAATGGACGCCGTCAATAAACCGTGACTTATTGTTCAAGAGATTGTCTTGAATGTTTTTTGTGCTAGCACCATAGCCAGCCGCTAAGGTTTCCGTAGTAACGACACGGACACCTTGCCATTCGATCACGGGCAGCCTGTTTGAGTCGATGGTTACTAATTCGTTTTTCTTAGCCATGTTCTGTCTCTTAATGTGCGGTTGGTGATGCTGGTTCAGCAGTAAGGAATTTGAAGCCGTCAATAAATACGGCATCGATAAAATCGCGCATCCATGTGGAGTTATTTTCTTTCTCGTTCGCTTCGTTACTGAGGTAGAAACGCCACAACGCGATGTGTTTTTCGACTGGATTAACTTCCAGAATTGTTTTTTCTATTTGGTGAATAAGCAGTGTTTCAATCACACTGATATCTAATTCAACGCCGCGATCTCCATGAATAAAGATAAAGTTCCCGTTTTCAAGTTTTCCAAATCGCTCACCGCATGAAATTAGGTACTCTCTGGCAATAAGGGTTCTTTGTCTTTTCACCATGTACTCTGCACATTCCATTTTTTCCGCATCGGTTAAAGGTGGGTAGTTGGTTATTGTTCTTTCTTCATCTAAAAGACAAGCGGGGCAACCCTTGTTATTTTCTTTTAAATACTCGATAACTTCTTTTGGTGTCATGTCTTTGGTATTCATTTTTATTCCCCTTGTTTTTTCATGTGGGTTCTTATTGCCGTTGAATATCCTTCATGTAATGAATGTCTTTTTTCGTTATGCTCTTGGCGATATTCAGACCACAATTGAGCATTAATGCTGGTGGCGGCGTCTCTGGCTTTTCCCCAATATATGGCTGCAAGGTCATACTTTTCTTCTTTCTCTTTCTGGATGGCTGTATTAGCAAAATCTGTATAGGTTCTATTTTTCATTGTTATTTCCTTTTATTTGTAATCAGTCTGAATTTAGGATGAGAAATTCCCCAGTGCTGGCACTGTAATTAAAATTTGTTTTGTTATTTTATTTTTTTTGTAATTGAGAGAGCTTATTTCCCAGCGCTATTAATTCATCTTGGGATTTTCTGTATTTTACTATTGCCTTTGTATGTTCCTTTTTAATTCGGATTATTTCTCTCTCCCGCTTAACATCGGCTTTCAGTGCTTCCAGTACCTGTGCTTGCCGTTCCCATAAACTCAGGGCGCATCTTTCCGCGACGTGTTGCGGGAGTGCCATCTTCTAGCGTAACTTCTTCGTCAGGAAAGTTACTTTCTTTACCCTCTGCATCAAACTGCTTTTGTGCTCGAGCGTAGGCCAGTTTATTCAGTGCCCCTTGCTCGCTGAAATAATCCTTGTTAGCGCCACGAACGACATAGACTTCACGCAGTTCAATTTTGATATCTTGGTTGGTGGCGGTTTCAATGGGGTTAAGCGTTTTCATGGTCATTCCTTATTATCTGCCGTCTTTCTTTTATTTCAGCGATAGCATTACAATGATTTTCATGTTCAGCTTCGATAATAAAAGGTAACATCGAAAACAGGCGAGACAATCTACTAAGATCAGTCATAACATTATCTTTGGAATATTCTTCACTCTTAACTGCCACGCTTGCTAAATTAGCAATAGACTTCATTCCGTCTGTTATTGAATAAATAACCTCTTCGCTTGATGATGATAAAAATTGTAAATCTTTATCGCTCATTTCAGATATTCGAATATTACTAACGCGAGTGTGCTTGTAGATGTTATTCATGAATATTCCACTCCACGGACTCGTGCTATTTCTTGACTTATTTTATGCACTGCATCTAATGCAATACTGAGTAATTGTGCTTCTTCCAATTCTTTACTTGTATCCATTAATAAGCAAATATATGTTCTTAGGGTTTCTATTTCGCACACTGCTCCCTCTAATTCACTGAATGCCTGATTATCTGACATGATATAATCTTTATTTATCTCCCTTAATCGTTGAGCTAAATCACATGTCTTACGATGCACGCCACGACACATTAAATGAGTATCCGGTTGAGCTTCATTTTGAGTTGCGGTAACTACAGGAAATATTGATGCTTCAATCTCTTCCGCAATCTCGACGGCTGTTTGTAGTTTATTGTTCATATCCCACCCTGAAATTTTATTTTTAATTTAAATTATTGCTTAATTTAGTGAGCTCATACTTTTGAGTTGCTGATAACCGACGCACCGTACGTAACATTGCGTGAGTATCTGCATCAGTTTCATTTTCAACGGCGGTTAATAATGACATTACTAAAGCTAGTATTTCTTTATTAAGTTCCAGTGCGTTCTGTAAAGTGGATTTATCACCAACTGATATTTTTGTTTTCATATCACTCATTATTATTCTCCTCGATTAATAATCTGACCAGCCCACGCTGTGATATAAAAACCAGACAACGCTCTCTTTGCTTGCTGATAACTCTCAGCAACGCATTTGATTTTGACAGGTCGCGTTTGCTCCATGTTGGAGCGCTCAATTGCTGCAAAGATAAAAGTTTTCATGATTCATATTTACCTTCTTGATACTTTGGTTTCCAGACTCAATGTAACTACAGTATCTTTTGGTGTCAAGAGGTTTTGATACTTTAGATTCATTTCATGGCGAAAAAAAACCGACTTCCGTCGGTTATAATTGATTTTTAACTAAAAAATATCCCACCTAGCATCCACTACAACACCGATAATTCCTATGCTGTCGTCCATTTTTATCATTTGATAACTTGGGTTCAGTGGTTTGAGGTACTCCCTTCCTATATCAACAACATACTTCTTGAACGTCACTTCGCTAGTGCTTTTCACCTCAGCTATGACATAACACCCCGGGTATGGATCTTTTTCTGGGTTAACTAAGATACTCATTCCTTCGGGAAAGGTGATGCCAGAAGGGGCGGTCATGGAGTCACCCTTTACATCTAACCAGTAACCTCGTTCTCCTGCGCATTTTACTGAATCGTACCAATTATCTATATCATACACACTATAATCATCGCCATTACGCGCAAAGGCTCCAGCTTGTATCCAGTTGATTTTTGGATATTTGTATCTGTATGCAGGCTGCCTTGTAGAACATATATTCTCCTGTGTTATTAAATCGGCATTGTTTGCGGGTGCTTGTTCAGGTGAGGTGTCCAAGCCCGGAATCTCATGCTGTAAGATTTCCCCTGTTTGTAGCCAAATTGGATCGATTTTTAGTGCTTTAGCTATCTTAATTAACGTGGATGCATTAAATGTTTTTGTTAATCCCTGCTCGGCTTTGCTTATGGCTACTCTTGTTACTTTCGCTCTACTCGCTAACTCTTGCTGGGTTAACTCAAGTTCTTTCCTGCGCTCGAGCAATCTCACTGCAAGATTAGCCGCATCTCTTACGGTTTTTATGTCTTTCATGTATCACTCCTCATCATCGTCGGTGGAAACTAAAGTAGCATTCTTTGTTGATACTTTGGGTTCTTTTTGATAGATTGATTTGATACTATAGTTACATTGTAGGTGATGGAATGAATTTATATGAAATATTAAAAAATATTTACAAAACGAATGCCGCTATTGGTCATGCGTTCCCAAGAAAAGGTAAACCGAGAAGTAGTCAGGCGGTGGGTAAGTGGAAAAAACGTGGAGTACCAGAAGATGTGGCGATTCTTTGTCATATCAACCCTGATATTCCATACAAACACGAACTACGCCCCGATCTGCCCAAGGTATTTCCACCGCCGAGGGAGACAAGCCGCCGTGAGGCCTAATTACATCGCGGTTCAAATGCCATCGCATTTCTACCCTGACGATGGCGCATGGATACAGGAGATGCTGGCGAAACTGAGAGCCAGCACACGGGCGAAGATCACGGCGAAGTATTCAGAAATCTATCAGGCAGCATGGGACGACGAAGCGGTGTCGTACCAGAAAGACAACGCCGCACGACGGGCAGCCAATATCCGGCTCAGGGAGTTTGTCGTGAAGTATGAGAGGGCCGCACAGGGTTACACGGCCCAGCCCAAAACAGTATCAGCGAATCAGTCAGTTTAGTTTTGATGTTGCACTTGCTGGGAGGTACACCAATGTATCAGTTTACTAGTACTCCGATAGGGAAGAGAACCAGGGGGGTAGGGGGGTCTGGAGAGTTCAGAAAGGTAAGGCACAGCCAAGGACAGAGTACATAGGTTAAGTAGATCTCAGTAGGGAGTACATAGGTTAGGTAGGTGTAGATCTTAAGGGCATACCCAAAAATAGCCTTGTACTAGCAAGGTGATACGAAAATAAAGAGGAATAAAAATGAGTATTGAGCTGAAAGAAAAATTAATCACCTTACTGGAAGAACAGTTTTTTACTGCTGCCGACATGCAGAAATTTGAAGCTGTACTGACTGCAAAGATCCGTGAGCAGGGCTGGTTTCTGGAAAAGAATTTTACGGTCACTGGGTTAAGCGATGGTCGTCGGGGGCGTGTTGATTATCTGGTGACTACACGGGCGGGTGGACGCTGTGCTATCGAAGCGGATAACCGATCTCCCCGTAAGCGTTCGCTCCTGAAACTGAGCGAGTTGCCATCGGGCATATCCGGCTTTGTTCTGCTCAAAGATGGCAAGCGGCCGTTGCGTTACAGCGTGAACGGGGTTGATGTGATCCGTGCCACCCAATTTAAGTATTAGCAAATGGCTCAATGAAACCGGGAAAGGCTTGTGCTCTGGCAGTGGAAATTATTCAAGTGAGGGTATCAATGTTAAATAAGAATGGAAATGTAAGGGGAAGCAAGAAACCGAACTGCATAACTTTGGCGAGCGCAGCAGTATCGGTTTCAGCTAAAGACAACACCGGAGAGCGTTTGTCCATTGTCGATTATGACACGGCAGACAGCGGAATTAAACAGACTGCAAGTTTGAGCGAAAAATCAACGGCGGCTCATAGGGGAGCATCTAGAGGACGACCCCATAATTTGACTGGGCAAAAATTTAATAGGCTCACTGCAATTAAAATCGCAGGTAAAAAGGGGCGGCAGAATTTATGGCTTTGCAAATGTGAGTGTGGAAAACACCACGAAACCACAGCAGCTCTGCTTATTAAAGGGGTATCGACATCATGCGGTTGCTACATGATGGAGAAGATCACCGAGCATGGATATTTGAAAGGTGGAAAACGACCATCGGAGTATGACTGTTGGCTGGCAATCAAACAGCGCTGTTATAACGAGAATAACCCAGAATATAAAAACTACGGTGAGCGTGGCATTAAGATGTGTGACGAATGGCTTAAGTCATTTGATATCTTCATTCGTGATATGGGATTTAAGCCAAGTAAAAGCCACTCAATTGACCGCATTAATGTTAATAAGGGTTACTACCCTGAAAATTGCCGTTGGACAACAATTAAAATTCAAAATGCAAACAAGCGTCAGACCCGCTGGATTACCGCATTTGGGGAAACTCTTCCTCTGACTGAAATGGCAAAGAAACACAACATCAATCCAATCACCCTTAGTTACCGATTGAGATTTGTTAATCCAGAGATCGCTTTGACCCAAAAACTGCATGCGAGAGGTGCTTATGCTAGAAATAACGCCTAACTTCGCACAGGAACGCGCTTTAAACCTGCTGCGTCAGGACTGGAAAAACTTTAATTCTTTCATGGTGTACGCCCCGACAGGCGCAGGCAAAACAGGCTTATCCGCCTTCATCATCAATGGTTTTGTATCGAAGGGGATGAAAGTCATGATGATTTGCCCGTTCACCGTCTTGATAAATCAGACTGCGCAACGTTTTGTCGAGTATGGATTGCCGGAAGAGGAAATCGCCTATATCTGGCGTGATCATCCCAACCAGGACCCGTCGAAGCTGATTCAGATTGCGTCGGCTGACACCCTGATCCGCCGTGACTTCCCAGAGGATATTGACCTGCTGGTGATTGATGAAGCCCACCTGAAACGCAAAAAGCTACTGGAAGAAATTACCCGGTTAACGTCAGAAACGGATTGCAAGGTGATCGGGTTATCAGGAACCCCTTTCTCGCCGTTCCTCGGTCACTATTATCAAAAGCTGATAAAGCCCACGACGATTAAGGAATTAATCCAGCGCGGGGACCTGAGTGCTTATGAGTTTTATGCGCCCACTAAACCTGATTTATCCGGCGTCAAATCCTCGACCAGTTCACAGTACGGCAGCGACTACAAGGAAGACGAAATCGCCGAGATCATGTGTGGTGCTGATTTGGTCGGTGATGTGGTCAGTAGCTGGCTCAAGTTGGGCGAAAACCAGCCCACAGTTTGCTTTTGTGTCAATGTCAGTCACGCCAATTTTACCACCCTCGAATTCAATCGTGCCGGGGTGAATGCTGAGGTGATGACGGCCAACACCCCCCACGATGAAAGGCAGTTAATCATCCATCGCTTCGAACAGGGCGCAACAAAAATCATCGTCAATGTTGGGGTGCTCGTGGCAGGCTTTGACAGCGATGTTCGCTGCATCATTTATGCCAGACCGACTAAATCTGAGATCCGCTGGCTCCAGTCAATCGGCAGATCACTGCGTCCGGCTCCGGGCAAGGACAGGGCTATTATTCTGGATCACTCCGGCTCGGTTCACCGCCTCGGCTACCCCGACAGCATCGAATATGACGAACTGCCCCGCAAGAACGACGGCATGAAAACCCAATCCAGCTACCGGGAGCAGGAGAAGCGGGAAAAATTGCCGAAAGAATGCACGTCCTGTCACTACATGAAGCCTGCGGGTGTCTATGTCTGCCCGAAGTGTGGCTTTAAGCCGCTGACAGGTGAAGATGTTGATGTCGATACCACTCGCGGCCTGAAAAAGTTAAGCCTGAAAGAGCGCACCTACACGCAGGCCGAAAAGCAAAGTTTTTTTTCCCAGTTGAAATATTACCAGAACCAGCGTGCCACCCAAGGCAAGGTTATTAGCGACGGCTGGGTATTCCATACGTTTAGAGAGAAGTTCGGTGTTCCGCCTAACGGTTTGCATGGCACCCCGCAGGAACTGACCCCCGAAGTAAGCAACTTTATCAGGCATAAACAGATTGCGTGGGCTAAATCCCGCAAGAAAGCGGAACAACCGTCCAGCCACGAACAACAGGAGATGCGCCTTGAGTCCGCCTGCCAGAAGGTACGCAAGCTGCGTGAAAGCCTCAGTACATCCTCACAACAGGGAGACACACGGTGAACAGAATAAAAACCGCTAAGGCGGTTAATGGGCACTGGCCTGAAATCTTCGCTTATTACAAATTACCGCCCGTCACAGGCAAGCACCATTTTAAAGGGAAGTGCCCGATATGTGGACGGAGAGGCAAATTCCGTATTGATAACAAAGATAACGATGGTTCTTGGATTTGTGTTTGCGGTGCGGGTGATGGGTGGGCATTACTTCGACTAACACAAAACAAGGACTTTAAAACGCTGGCAGACGAGATCGACGCTTTTTTGGGTATCCAGTCCGACAAGCGCAGTGTCGTGAAAAAAGAAACTAATATCACCGCTTTCAGAAATAAGGTCACCGCCTGTTACCCCAATCTTCTCAGCCTGAAAGGGACACCGGGCGAGTCCTATTTGCGGAACCGGGGTATTCATGTTTTACCTGCGGACAATGTGCGGTATTGCCCTGACCAGCCTACGCATCAGGGGCATTTGCAGGCAATATGGGCGCTCGCCACTGACTCAAAAGGGCAGCTCTGTTACCTGCACCGCACTTACCTTGACGGGGATAAAAAAGCCAACATCACCCCACAGAAGAAAATGAATTCATTACAGGAAGACAGCTATCTGGAGCATACCCAATCAGTGGCGATCCGTCTGTTCCCGGTGGATTCAACGCTGGGGATTGCAGAAGGCATCGAAACCGCCCTGTCCTGCAAACAGGTGTACGGCGTCAACACGTGGTCAGCCATGAACGCCGGGCATATGGCGAAATTTATCGCCCCGATGGGCGTTAAACACCTCATCGTCTTTGCAGATAATGACTGGAGCGCCACAGGCCATGCCGCCGCCCATGAGTGCGCCCGCAAGAATCTGGTGGCAAATAACGATATTGAAAAGGTCAGCGTCCGGTGGCCTGACATCGGGGATTTTAACGACCTGCTCCAGAACGGGGATGAGGCCAGAGAGTTAGTCTTTATGAAGAAACAGCGGGAGAAAAATAATGCGTGATATTCAGAGGGTATTAGAGTGCTGGGGTGGATGGGCAGCAAGTGGACACGGCAGTATCTACTATTCTCCTATCGCGGCAGGCTTCAAAGGGTTGTTGTCTCCCACCTCAAAATCAAGGCCCTCTTGTTGTGACAACGATGGTATTGCTGTAGATGGTGCAGTAGGGCGACTAATCAAAGTCGGGCGTAAGGATGAATTTGAATTAATCGAATTGCATTACATTCACGACATTTCGAAATCCGAAATAGCCAGACAAAAGAAATGCTCTGAGGGAAAAATACGCCAAAAACTGATGGTCGCAGAAACCTTTATAGAAGCCTGTCTAATCATGACGGAGGTTACTTTGGAGATGGATGTTTAGATACATAAAGAAATATCAAAAGAAAAGTGCCATAAAAGCTTTTCGTAACGAAATTTACGGTATATTGTGATAAGAGTGATAGCAGTGTCACACAGCTTATTGAATTTCAAGACCTCGCTTCGGCGGGGTTTTTTTACACCTAAAATAAACATAAGACTTGCTGTTCGTTTCGGTCAGAGTTACATGTGTGTCTATGCACAATAACTGACCAAAGGTTTAAAATTATCATGCTAAAACATGAAGATATGACAACAGCAGCCGCCTGTGTTTTAGAAACTGTACCCGTGTATGACTGGGTGTCTGTTTCTGACATTTCTACCCTGACGGGGCTATCAAGGCCCCGTTGCCAATTACTTTTAACTCAATTTTGTCTGGCTGGCCTGATGGAAAGCCGGGACAGCGATGCTTTTTTCAAGCGTTGTCCTTAATAAGGCAACTTCTTAAGCGGTGAAATGGGCGGCGGGTGGGTTGGATAACGCCAGCCTTTCACCTCGTGGCTTTCCAGAAAGCAAGTCAGCGTCGATTCAGGAAAACTATTGTGAATTTAAGTGGTATCACATTAATTAACGACGACTCGCTGCAATTTATCAAAACGTTACCGGACAACTGCATCGACCTGATCGCTACTGACCCGCCGTACTTTCGGGTAAAAGACTGTGCCTGGGACAATCAGTGGGAAGATGTCACGGCATACCTTGCGTGGCTGGATGAACTACTGGCCGAATTCTGGCGGGTACTGAAACCGAACGGCAGCCTGTACATGTTCTGTGGTTCGCGGTTGGCATCCGATACCGAGCTGCTCGTGCGTGAACGGTTCAACGTGTTAAACCATATTATTTGGGCGAAACCTTCGGGGCCATGGCGCAGGCAGAATAAAGAAAGCCTGCGAATGTATTTCCCCGCCACGGAACGTATTATTTTTGCCGAACATTATCAAGGCCCCTATCATCCGAAAGGTGATGGCTATTTCAAACAATGCCGGGAACTGAAACAGTCGGTATTTAAACCGCTGGTCGATTATTTTCGTCATGCACGAAAAGCTCTGGGTGTGACGGCGAAAGAAATTCATGAGGCAACGGGAAAGCAGATGGCCAGTCACTGGTTCAGTGACAGCCAATGGCAACTGCCGAACGAAGAAGATTATAGAAAGCTGCAGGTGTTATTTGCCCGTATCGCCCAAGAGAAGCACCAGTGTGGGGAACTGAACAAGCCGCATTATGAGCTGGTGGGATCTCACCTGACCTTGTCACGTCAGTATGAGGAATTGCGGCCGGAATACGGCTTGTTGCGCCGTTCGTTCTCAGTAACGGCTGAGGTGCCGTATACCGATGTCTGGCATTTTTCACCTGTTCAGTATTATCCGGGCAAACACCCTTGCGAAAAGCCATCTGACCTGATGACACATATTATCCAGTCCAGCAGCCGGGAAGGGGATGTAGTGGCAGATTTCTTTATGGGGTCAGGGGCAACACTGAAAGCAGCGATAAAACTCAATCGTCGGGTGCTGGGCGTTGAACTGGAAGAAGAACGGTTTAAGCAGACTGAGCGGGAAATCAACGAACAACAGTCAACTTTGAGCTGACAACTCAACTCCTGCAAAAAATGCAGTAGTTCAAAATCCCGCAAGAGTCGGGGATGTTCAGAGGAATATTTTAATTCCCCCGAATTCGAGGGTTTTACAACTCAACTCAGGCAGCACTGATCAATGCTTAATTTCATTTAAAATCAATATATTAATTGTATTTTCAACCATTTCGAGCAACACCTCGGGATGGTGTAGAGAATACCCAACTCACCGGGAATACCGGAGAGTTCAGTATCTCCGGACTACTGAAAAGCTACGTCTTTATTTAACGTCATATTTTCCTTCATTGTATTTCTTCGAAGCGCGAGTTTAGTCAAATTAATGTAATCACGTAGGTGGCAAAATGAACATTTTTAACTGTAATGAAGGAAGGTTTATGTCTGTTACCTACAAAACAATACGCGAAAGAAAGATAAGTGTTGATAAAATACGCCAAGATAACACCAATCGAATTTACAAAGAAGCGACTGAACTGATTGAAGCGTACAAGCATTCATTAGCGCTTGATAATGAATCATGGACAGATGCACAAGGAGTTGCGAAGCCTTATGTCATGGCTGGTATTATGTCTGAATACGCTTTCGAACAGAAAATGCCATCAAACATAAAACTAACCTCTGATTATCATCTTAAATTTATCATCGCAACAGTAATTGATGATTCACCTAGGGGTGGTGATACCGTGCTGGTTAATGTAGAACTTTTTATTGACGGCAATCAAATGACCGCTCGTGTAGAACAGGGGCATCAGAGGCATAAAGATATCTACCTATTTGATGATGATAAAACAGAATTCTGTGATGCTATTAAAGATAGTGTATTAATGACAATCAATAACATGACGTTACGAAAATAAAATCATTAGTCTGTCTTAATTGACGTAGGGCTGCTAAATGCGGCCTTTTTCATATTTGCATCCTAACTATTTGAAACTTATCCGATATCGGAATCCCGATAACGGCATCCTTTTAACCTACTCACAGGGGCGACTCTCTCACCCCACGGACGCCCATTGCTCAATGGGGTGGAATATGAAGATGAAAGAAAATCCTGATTTGTGGGTGCATCTCGGTGACTGGCTCGTCTCAATAAGAGAGCAAGGCATCGGTGCTGCCTTGGCAGGGACAATGGCATTCCTCCGGGGTCGCTACCACGGTGGAGGCTGGCTAAAGGTCTCTATCGACGCCTTTATGTGTGCCATGTTCGCCTGGTTCATCCGTGATGTTTTAAACCTGATGGGTCTGAATCCTGATTTGGCCTACATCGGCAGTGTGGTGATTGGCTATCTGGGAACGGACTTTATCGGTCAATTGCTGCGTAAGGCGGCAGAGAAAAGAGCGGGAGTGAACAATGGCAACGAATAACTTCAAGTTCAGCCAGCGCAGTGAAAATAACCTTAAGGGCGTCCATCCTGATTTGGTGGCGGTCGTTCGTCGTGCGCTTGCCTTAAAGGAGCATGGACCTGTAGTTATAGTAAGTGATGATGACCAAAACAACTTACTTAATTTTAAATTAGTGTGTCCTAAAAGGTAGTTGAATCAGAAGCCAGCTAACGCAGGATATAGAAAGATAGGGCTGTGAAGATCTGCCGGCTGAACCAATTACATAAATAATCGTCCACACCAACCCGCTTAATCAACTGTCCAACTTTATGGGGTCAGTTCATTCGGCGGGTTTTTTGTTTTTATGAGGTCATTATGGCTTATATAGATACCCCGCTTCGCACAATCCGTTTACACGGCACCCTTGCTACTCAATTCGGCGAGACATTTGAATATGCCGCCAGAGATGCCCCACACGCCATCAGAGCCATGAGCA
>NZ_JACOII010000056.1 GCF_016306625.1 Xenorhabdus lircayensis
AACCATTTAATACATGACCTGCAATCGGGCTGTTAGGATCTTCCTGTGCAGCCGGATTGACGAAAGCATGAAAAACCTTGGGGCACTTTGGAGAATGTAATGAACGCATCCCAACCACTTAGCCTTTAGCACTGTGCTGGAATTGAGAGATGAGGTGTGGATCCTCTCAGATTTCCGGCCTTATAGTGCCTAAAAGCGGGAGCCTGTTGCTCCCTGATAACTGGAGGATCCACTCATGAAATTTACTCCTTTTGGCATCGATATTGCCAAACATTTGATGCAAATTCAATTTGTTGATGAATATACCGGTGAACTCATTGATAAACCGCTGTGGCGCCTGCAATTAACGCGGGAAGAACGGCGTTTCGGTCACGACCTGCTGGTGAGTCGCAGCCGTGATGAGAAACGGGAATTGGCCTATTACGTGGTGTATGCCCCCTGAAAGAAGGCGAAGCTCAAGACGCGGGGCAGGTGGCGGGCAGGTGTTGGGAGATAGAGACGGGTTTTGAAGCAACCAAGGGTGAGTGTGGTCTGGGGCAATACGAAGTCCGTCGTTGGCAAGGCTGGTATCGCCACATCACGCTGTCCTTGTTAGCCCACGCGGTGCTGGTAGCCTGCGGGTGCAGGAAAAAAACGGTGCCGGGGCTGATTGCGTTGAGTGTGCCGGAGTTGCGCAGGCTACTGTCAAGACTGATGTGGAAAACCCGATATGTCGTTGAACACCTTCTGCATTGGTCTATTTGGAGGCGAAGGCACCATTCCTGTCGTCAACCGATACTTGAATCAAAAATGTTGGATGATAAGCTGCTTTTGTGAAATGCTCTCATTGCTCATCACTAAAGAATACCCAAGTAGCAGACTTCAGGACGAGCGGCCATCCCCAATTCAAGGGCTGAATAAACTGGATTATCAGGGTGTGTAAATGGTACCTTGTTGTGCCCCAAGCGAAGCGCTGGGCTTGGGGATAGGTATTTTTGTATGTTGAGCTAAGTTACCCGGCTTCAGAGCTTGCCAGCGGATCAACGCCTTACAGGTTCAGTAAACCGTTTCAGTTCCCCAAAATGTAGTTTCCAGCCAGTTATATATGACGCCAAGCTACAAGTGAAAAACTGGCGAGCTGGTTTACTGCCTTCTGGTTACCTTCTTTCTGAATGTTGATTGGCACATGATTGGATACCCGTGTCATATTTCAAACACGAGCCGCTACACTTATCTGAATCCGCACATTAAACTATAGCTTACCCGTTTACTATACAACAAATCATATTATTAAATGGCATATAAGGAGCTACTTTATGAAAAATGGAAGAAGACTTTTTCTGAAACAGGCAAGTGTTACTGGTGCAGTATTTTCATTATTACCTCTGATGCCAGCAGGAGCTCTCGCCTCTTCACAGAGTCAACCAAAGAAAGGGGATGGTATTGATATAGGCGTTTGCGAGATGACTCCAGAGGAAATGTCAGGTCCATATTTTATAAATAACAAACTGCTGAGAAGGAATATAACAGAGGATGAACCAGGAATACCTCTTTTATTGACAATGAAAATAATTGATTCTGTAACCTGTAAACCTTTAGATGATATCCTTATTGATATATGGCATTGTAATGCAATGGGAAAATATTCAGGTTGGAAATACATAAATCCAGATCTCAATGCTCCATCTGGTAATATAGGGACGATTTCAAGAACTGATGAAAGCACATTTCTTCGGGGGGCACAAAGGACAGACAAAGAAGGCATAGCCAGATTCACCACAATCTTCCCTGGATTTTATGCTGGAAGAGCTATACATATCCATTTATCAGCAAGGAATGCGAATGTACAAAAAAGACAGGAAGATAAATTCTATTTTGTAGGTCAACTCTATTTCCCTGAGGATATATCTAAAGAAGTAATGATCAATGATATGTATTCTCCAAGGGATATTAATAGGCTTAAAAATGAAGATGACTCTATTTTTTCTGGAGTAAAAAATAGAGCTGCAATTTTGACAATAAAAAAAATAGGTGATAACACATTGGATGGATTACATGGAAAGATAGTTTTATCTATTAATAAAAACAATATGTCCAAGGAAATAACCCCTAAAGACTTGGCTAAATACACTGTGTAGGTGAGTCTAATTTAACCCGAACTCTGTTTAAGAAAAGAAAGAAAAAAGGAACTAAGAGCCTGAGGCACGATCAACGTTTTTGCAAAGAAAACAAAATCGTGGAGATCCTCAGGCTATGATGACTTTAGAAGAACTTTTCTGCTGCGTCGATGATTTTTGTCAAAAATTTATTCCGTTTTGGGAACAACAGCTCATCGAGAATAACCTGCTTAAACGCCATCGCGCCGCTTCCCTGTCTCTGAGCGAAATCATGGCGCTCCTTATTTTATTTCACATGAGCCATTATCGTCATTTCAAAGGGTTTTATACGGAGTACGTGCAACCATTCCTTACCGCTGAATTTCCCGGTTTGGTGAGTTATAACCGAATAATAACATTGAAGAAAAGAGCCATTATTCCTTTGTGCGCTTTCCTTTCTTCACGTAAAGAAAAATCACAGGGCATTGCCTTTATCGACTCCACCAAAATCGCCGTTTGCCACAATGTTCGCATTCCCCGGAATAAAGTTTTTGATGACGTCGCCCAACGGGGGAAAACCAGCATGGGATGGTTTTATGGTTTTAAACTTCATTTGATCATTAATGATTGTGGTGAGCTTTTATCCGTTAAATTAACCCCAGGAAATACTGACGATCGCGAACCCGTTAAGGAATTGGTGAAAGGATTAACCGGGCATCTGTATGGTGACAAAGGATATTTGTCACAAGCGTTATGCGATGAACTGAAAGAGGAAGGCATTACACTCATTACCCACGTTCGTCGTAATATGAAAACGAAGTTTTTGTCACTTTGGGATAAGATTATGTTAAGAAAACGATTTTTAATCGAAACCGTCAATGATCAATTGAAAAATATTTCTCAGATAGAACACTCAAGACATCGGAGTGTTGTCGGCTTTTTGTTGGAGGTTGTATCAGGCTTAATTGCTTATACGTTCCAACCGAAAAAGCCGAGCTTAGGTTTACGTGATCAGAAAATTGCTGTGCTTAAACAAAGTTGAGGTTCATTAGCAAGTATCTCTTTGTCACTAAAGAGCAAAGCTTCAAATTCATGCATAACGATGTATGGGATAAAACGTTCATCAATTCTCTGTGTTGGTAGAAATTGACGAACTTCGTTTTGTGTTGACAGATGCAGATGCTCAGTTATTTGTTTCGGCTCCCAATGTCTATTTAACGTCTCCAATCCCGGCCATTCATTGGTGCCGTAATAATTGATAAATGTTGTTACATAGGTCGTTGGACGTTGTTTCAGATGTATCTCAATGTCTTTCTTGACTCTTGAAAAACGCACATCCCCGCCTTTTTGTCCAGGCTTAGAAACCTGAGTTGCAGAGATGAAAATCATTTTCTCAGCCAGATAAGGTTGAAGCATTTTTTCAATAAATATCTGTTCTGTTTTACCTTCAACTATGGCCATAACTTCGATGTAATTACTCATAAGTTGGCCCTCCGGCGATGACGTTCTTAGCCCACAATTCACCCAGTGAATAGTTTTCGAGCCATTAAGAAAAATCGTTCTCATTTAAACGTTCAAAGCTTGAAGCTCCCTTTTTCCGATTCACGATGACTAATATCTTCGGCAGAGAATTGATCAATTAAAATAGGGGATTGAGTGGCGATAATGACTTGGGTGCGCTGAGCAGCTTGTTGGATTAACTCTGCAAGGATCACAATGGCCGCAGGGTGCAGACCCAGCTCAGGTTCATCAATAATAATGGTCGATGGCGGGTTTGGTTGTAATAATGCTGTCGCCAGACAAATAAAGCGTATTGAACCATCTGATAAATGATAGGGTTACATCGGATAGTCTGAGCCTTTTTGTGTCCAGCTAATGTTAACTTCTTCTTTTGAACCGCTCTGGCGAGGTTCCAGAATGAAGTTATCAAAGAAAGGGGTGACTAACCTGATTGCATTTACAATCGATTTATATTCATTTGGGGCATCATTTTTAAGTTTTAATAAAAACGCTCCAATGTTAGACGCATCTGTACGTAATGTTTTGTTATCCTGGATGATTTCATATTTTCGCATTCCAGCCGTAGCACTGGTATCGTGAAAATGATAAATCTGCCAGGAAGCTATGGCATCATAGACGGGTTTTGAGTACGGAGCATCAGAGGAATTGTTCTCGATTTCAGCAACCATTCTGGATTTGCCATCGTCGCTGTTCCCCAATTCCCACCACTTGGACGCTTTGTAATAGCGGGCTTCATCCTCAATAGCACAACTATAGCAGAACCAAAATAATATGACATAGCATCTAAATTCAAATGACAAGGCAGTATTGCTTATGAGGCATGTAGACTGCGTCAAGTTATACTGATTTAGCTATATCTGCGGGAGTGGGGACTAATTTAAAGCGGAATCCTCTTTCACCGAAGCGTGTTTCAAACTCCATTTTCTGAGTGACTTTATTACCATTGAAGAGCAAATCGCTTGCACCTCCATTATCTCGTACATAGAGATTTAATGTACCGTCTATTAATGCCCGCCGCATTTTAAAAAAGGAGATCAAATTACTTTTACCTGCGCCGTTAGCGCCAACAATCACGTTTAAGCTTTTAAGTTCAAATTCATTAAGCTCATGGATTGATTTAAATCCTTTAATCGTGAGCTTGTCTAAAGACGTAGTCATATCGCCTCCTTTGAAATGCTTTACTTCGGTATCAGACAAGGGGATAACTATTGATGATAAATCATGCATCAGGACAGTTATATTTAATGTTAACATAACCCGCTGATGGCCGGAGCACTATTCTCCGAATCAAGTGTTTCTTTGGTTATGCTTGCCGTTGAGATAAGCACTTCAACTTCAGTTTTGGTATTGTTGAATAAAGCGATGTATCAAATATGCAGGGAAGTTGAATTGACGAAAGCTAATAACTTAATTTTACTGATTAACCCGATATATGGACACCGACTTAATTCAAGTAGGTGAGTAAATTTTTCTGACAACGTAGTCGCAAACATATATTCGTACATGAACTCCCGCGTATGTGCAAGATAAGTTCGTCGGGTGGCGGTCATAACTGCGTGCGTACATTCGGCTTCTGTGTTTGCAGATTATTTTCTGCTGAGCCATGATGGATATGTGCACACCTGCGCCTTATCGGCTTTTAGACCTTTATTCATTCGTGGTCGTCGGATATATCAGGTTTTGCAGGTGTCGGTCTGACCGATCTCCCATCTCACTTTTCCCGCGCAATTAGCAAGATCAATAAAGCTAAAAACTATTTCATTACTCTGTGATTACGACGTCAACCTGAATTTCTCTTCACCCGTTAATATCACCCACGATATTCTGGCGATCTTATTTGCCAGCGCGATGGTCATGTATTAAATGGTTA
>NZ_JACOII010000057.1 GCF_016306625.1 Xenorhabdus lircayensis
CGTTCAAACTTTTCTTTAGACACGACTCTATTCCTTAAAACCGCTCCCCCGTCACATAGATGAGGGAGCTAAAAAGATAGTAAACTCGAAAACTTATCTAGCTTTACGAGCTTCGATAATAGCCTGAGCGACGTTGCTCGGCGCTTCGTTGTACTTCAAGAACTCCATGGAGTAAGAAGCACGACCTTGGGTCTGAGAACGCAGGTCAGTAGCATAACCAAACATTTCAGATAATGGTACTTGAGCACGAACAATTTTGCCCGTAGCTACATCATCCATACCATCGATCATACCACGGCGACGGTTCAAGTCACCGATGACGTCACCCATGTAGTCTTCTGGTGTTTCCACCTCAACTTTCATGATAGGTTCCAGCAGAACTGGTTTCGCTTTCATGAAGCCTTCTTTAAATGCCATGGACGCAGCAATTTTAAAGGCGATTTCCGAGGAGTCAACGTCATGGTAAGAACCATCAAACAAGGCAACTTTAATATCAACGATTGGATAACCAGCCAGAACGCCGCCCTTCAGCTGTTCCTGAACGCCTTTGTCGACACCTGGAATATATTCTTTAGGAACAACACCACCAACGATTTCGTTCGAGAACTCGTAACCAGCACCGCCAGCTTCCAGAGGTTCGATACGTAGCCACACGTGACCGTACTGACCACGACCACCAGACTGTTTAGCGTGTTTACCTTCCTGCTCAACAGAAGAGCGGATAGTTTCACGGTAAGCAACCTGAGGTTTACCTACGTTCGCTTCAACGTTGAATTCGCGACGCATACGGTCAACCAGTACGTCGAGGTGAAGTTCACCCATACCCGCGATGATAGTCTGACCAGTTTCTTCATTACTGCTCACTCGGAATGATGGGTCTTCCTGAGCCAGACGGCCTAAAGCGATACCCATTTTTTCTTGGTCAGCTTTAGTTTTTGGCTCAATAGCAACAGAGATAACTGGCTCTGGGAATTCCATACGCTCCAGAATGATTGGGGAGCTCATGTCACAGAGAGTATCACCTGTGGTTACATCTTTCAGACCGATTGCAGCAGCGATATCGCCTGCACGGACTTCTTTAATTTCTTCACGTTTGTTGGCGTGCATCTGTACGATACGGCCAAAACGTTCTTTTTTGTCTTTAATCGGGTTCAGTACGGTGTCACCAGAGTTAACAACACCAGAGTAAACACGGAAGAACGTCAAGTTACCCACGAATGGGTCTGTCGCGATTTTGAACGCCAGTGCAGAGAATGGCTCGTCATCGCTGGAATGACGTTCTGCTGGTGTGTCTTTACCGTCTGGCAGCATACCTTTGATGGATTCAACATCAGTTGGGGCTGGCAGATATTCGATAACTGCATCCAGCATTGCCTGAACACCTTTGTTCTTAAATGCAGAACCACAGGTAACCAGGATAATTTCGTTAGCCAGAACGCGCTTACGCAGAGCTTTTTTGATTTCTTCTTCAGTCAGCTCTTCACCGCCCAGATATTTGTCCATCAGGTCTTCTGATGCTTCTGCAGCGGATTCAATCAGATTCTGGTGCCATTCTTCAGCCAGTTCGAGCATGTCAGCAGGGATATCTTCATAAGTGAAGGTAGTTCCCTGATCAGCTTCGTTCCAGTTGATTGCTTTCATTTTCAACAGGTCAACAATACCGGTGAAGGTATCTTCAGCACCGATAGCCAGTTGAAGTGGAACTGGGTTTGCAGCCAGACGAGTTTTGATCTGCTCAACAACGCGCAGGAAGTTCGCACCCATACGGTCCATTTTGTTAACGAACGCGATACGTGGGACACAGTATTTGTTAGCCTGACGCCATACAGTCTCAGACTGCGGCTGAACACCACCAACTGCACAATAAACCATTACTGCACCGTCAAGAACACGCATGGAACGTTCTACTTCGATGGTGAAGTCAACGTGTCCTGGGGTGTCGATGATGTTGATGCGGTGTGGTTCATACTGCTTAGCCATACCAGACCAGAATGCAGTGGTCGCAGCAGACGTGATAGTAATACCACGTTCCTGCTCCTGCTCCATCCAGTCCATTGTTGCTGAACCTTCGTGAGTTTCACCAATTTTATGGTTTACACCTGTATAAAACAGAATACGTTCAGTTGTCGTGGTTTTACCGGCGTCGATGTGAGCGCTGATACCGATATTGCGGTAACGCGCTATAGGTGTTTTACGAGCCATTTTTTCCTCTCTCGTGGGCGTTCAATTTAAAGAACGGGTAGCCAAGCAGCTACCCAGAACATCTTCACTACAAAGGGATTACCAACGGTAGTGTGCGAACGCCTTGTTAGCTTCTGCCATACGGTGAACGTCTTCACGTTTCTTCACAGCAGCGCCTTTGTTATCAGCCGCATCAGATAATTCATTCGCCAGGCGCAGAGCCATCGACTTATCACCGCGTTTACGAGCAGCATCAACGATCCAACGCATTGCCAGTGCATTACGACGAACCGGACGAACTTCAACTGGAACCTGATAAGTGGAACCACCAACACGGCGGGACTTAACTTCCACAGTCGGGCGCACGTTATCCAGTGCCAGCTCGAATGCTTCCAGATGATTTTTACTAGAACGCTGAGCCAGGGTCTCAAGCGCGCTATATACAATTGCTTCTGCGGTAGATTTTTTACCGTCTACCATCAGGATATTCACAAATTTTGCCAGCAGTTCAGATCCGAATTTTGGATCTGGCAGAATTTTACGTTGACCAATTACACGACGACGTGGCATGGAAATACTCCGTTTCGAATTTCAGGGTTGTCCAAAACTCTACGAGTTTATTTTGACATTAAAGTGAAAAATGTTTGGCCTTACTTAACGGAGAACCATTAAGCCTTTGGCTTCTTCACACCGTACTTAGAACGACCTTGCTTACGGTCTTTAACACCGGCACAGTCCAGTGCACCGCGAACAGTGTGGTAACGCACACCTGGCAAGTCTTTAACACGACCGCCACGGATCAGAATAACGGAGTGTTCCTGCAAGTTGTGGCCTTCGCCACCGATGTAGGAAGAAACTTCGTAACCGTTAGTCAAACGCACACGGCATACTTTACGCAGTGCGGAGTTTGGTTTTTTAGGGGTGGTGGTATATACACGAGTACATACGCCACGTTTTTGCGGGCAAGCTTCCAGAGCAGGAACGTTGCTTTTCACAACTTTCGAGCTACGAGATTTGCGAACCAGCTGGTTAATAGTTGCCATTATTAAAAAAGCTCCTGGTTTTTTTGCTTCGTAAACACGGATTTTACCCTCTGTCAGCCATCATGACAAAACGAGAGGACGCGGAATTTTATTGCTGACTTGACGAGGTGTCAAGAAATATACAGTTTTTCTATGCTGGTAAAATGGCTGAAAAATGCAATCCATATCTACCAGGCAAAATTTTGCTGATGTTTTACCGTTAAGCTAACAAAGCCGCTGTAATCAATCACCATTACACGGTCTGAAATCTGTTCAACCAGCCCCCGTGCATCCAGATCTTCCTGCAAGGCATAAATGCCTGCTCCCGTCTGGAGCAACTCAGCCAAATGATGGTTATCACTGATGCCCAGTAACACACCATTCTGGATTAACAGAACATCATCTGCATCAGATACAAGACCAAGCATTGCATTGAAGTCATCATGGTAAGGTGAGCGACCAACAGTATATAACATATTACCTGCCTGAAATAGATTAAAATTTCAACACAACATCATAGCCCGCTAGCAGTTCTCGTATTGCCGCAGCGGGAAGAAATTCAGTCTCCAGCACAAAGTTGTTTGCCGGACTGCCTCCTCGAATCACCAGATCATCAAGGCAAACGTAACATTTATCAATGTCATAGAGAGGCAGGATCTTAAAGGTTGAGATGTAGTCACGGGCCAGAACTTTATCCGGCTGCTGATTAGCCAGTAATTGGAATACTCCATCAGAAATAAAGAATACACCGATCTGCTCGGTTAATGCCGATGTCGCTAGCAGTGCATCCAGCCCTTCCCTGCCAGCAGAAGATCCGTGGGGGGCTTCAGTAAAAACAAAGGCGATTTTTTTCATCAATACCCACTATTTTCAACAATACCCACTACTTTCATCAATACCCACTCGGCCCCTAAAATTGTATAACGCGATCACACAACATCATGGCTTCTGCCAGCGATCCCAGCCCGCTGAGTTCAAACCCATTCGCCAGATTCGCAGCAGGCAGATTTAATTCACGGGCTTGCTGTTCATCCACAACACCACGCCGTAATGCCGCCGCAACGCAGATAAACAGATTGAACTGATGCTGGACTGCCAATGCCTGCCATGCTCTGACCAAATCAAACTCATCATTAGCGGGGGCGACCAACTGATTACCGTTTTGGACACCTTCGCGATAAAAAAACACGCTATGCAGTTTATGGCCTGACGCGATCAGCGCCTGAGCGAATTGGTAGGCACTACCGGCTTGCTGAGTACCGTAAGCTGGCCCAGTGACCAGCAGGCAATAAGACAGTGACGACATTACTTCTCCGAACTAGCGCATTCACCATTTTTAAACTGGCGAATATAGAGATATACCGTATGTTTGGAGATATTTAAACGATCAGCGACCTGATTAATCGCATCTTTAATATCAAAAATACCTTTCTCATAGAGATTAAGCACTACCTGTCTGTTTTTCGCATTATTAGAAACATTGCGATCAGCATTCACTTCTTCAATAGTGAATTCCAGAGTCTGTGCTACCAGATCATCCACGGAAGAAGCGAAATTGACGTTTGAAGCAACTTCATGGGTCTTTTCTGGGATAAAGGTCTGAATAATTTCGGAGAAAGGCACATCAAGGTTCATATTGATGCACAAAAGTCCAATGACCCGACGCTGACGATTGCGAATGGCAATTGTGATAGATTTCATCAACGAGCCACTTTTTGCTCGCGTGAAATACGCTTTGGAAACACTGCAATCTTCATCCGTAATATCATGCAGCATCCGCAACGCCAAATCGGTAATCGGAGAGCCAATCTTACGGCCAGTATGTTCCCCATTGGCTATTCTGACAGCTGAACATTTAAGATCTTCCAGTGAATGAAGAACTATTTCACAATGCCCACCAATCAACATAGCCAGGCCATCAACAGCAGCTTCGTAAGATTTTAAAACTTCATGATCCGTTTCACTAAACGGTTGGTTTTCCAGTAAATCAATATCACTGTTATCACTAGATATATTATCACCAGTTAATAGCGGGGTAGACATGTAATACACCATCCTTCAAGCTCAGACTTTGCCTCACCAAAATATCAGAGTGAGATTTATTATAAAATCACATTACTGCAACTAAGCATCTATCTCAGTAGACACCTACTGTTGCAGGCAGAATGTTCTATATTTTATTCGGAATAATGACGCTAAAACTACATTGACGTTAAAACTACATTGAATTTCCGTCAAGCTCTTGCTAATCATATCACAGCGATCTATCACAGCTTCATGCCTAATACACCTGAAATATGAGAACGGCATTTCTTTTAATACCGCAGGAAATAATAAGCAGACAAATTCATTTTGCTTTATTCATGCTTATTACTCATCAAGTAGAGGTAAATTCCAGCAGCAAGCCAAGAGGTAAAAAATATGCACAATAAAACAGGGGCATTAAGCCCCTGCCAATGTTGATTCTTAAATATTAAAGGAATTATTTTGCCTTGGCGGCAGGTTTAATATCCAGTAATTCAACATTGAAAACTAAAGTAGAGTTAGCTGGGATTTTAGGCAGATTTGACTGACCATAAGCCAGCTTAGGTGGAATAACCAATGTGATTTTTCCGCCTTTCTTCACATGCTGTAAACCTTCTTTCCAACCCGGGATAACACTGTCCAAACGAATTGACAGAGGTTCTTTACGCTCATAAGAACTATCAAAAACTTGGCCGTCAATCAACGCGCCCTGATAGTTGACAACCACTGTGTCACTTTCTTTAGGTGCCTTGCCAGTACCTTCTTTTTCAATTTTGTAAAGAAGCCCTGTTTTGGTTTCTACTACGCCAGCTTGCTTAACGAACTTTTCACGGTACTTAGCACCTTTTTCGCCATTTTCACCGGCTTCTTTCTCAACCTTGGCTCGTGCTGCATCTTTCACTTTAGATTCAAAAGAAAGCAGAGTGTCCTGAATGTCTTTATCAGTCAATTTGCTTTTATTATTTAAAGCATCCTCAACACCCGCCAGTAACTGTGCTTTTTCTATATTGATACCGAGTGTTTTCTGCTCTTTCAATGAGTTTGCCATGTAGCTACCCAGAGAAGCCCCCAGAGCATAAGAATTTTGCTGATCTACCGTTTTAAATGCACTATTTAGTTTTACTTCGTCTTTGGCTTCCGTGTTGGCAGCCAAGGCTTGAGGTACACTGAATGCCACCGCAAGTGTCGTTGCCAGCAGAGTTGTTTTAAACAATGATTTCATCCTATTCTCCAATAAATTTGGGTGGGGTTACCGTCAGCACAGGTCACACGTAACATTTACTATAACCGCCTACGGAAACCAATAACAATACTTGCTACACCTTGTTCTAAAAACCATTGAGACAACATTAAAGTAAAGAGGTTTCGAGAAACCCACTTTCACTGAATGTTTTGAGTATTATAGTGTCAACTTGATTCGAGTAATCATTCCGTATGTAATTAATTGATCAGAGGCAGGAGGAAAGATAATGGAATTATCTGAATTTGAACAAAGATTTGAACAATTAGAAACTAAACTGGCCTACCAAGAAGCTACCATTGAAGAGTTGAATCAAGAAGTGAGAAAGCAGCAACTAGAAACCGACAGGTTGAAAGAACACCTGCGATTAATGACTGAACGTCTAAAAACCCACCAGACATCAATCATTGCACCACTTTCAGAGGAAACGCCTCCCCCCCATTACTGATATTACCATCCGGGGTAGCAGGGTAGCACCTGCCAGGGATGGATGAAGCATAAAAAAAGAGAAGCCCGTGGTGGGCTTCCCTTTTTTCTGCTCACTGATTGTTTCAGATTGCCAACAATGTTCAGTTAGCCCTGAATTAGTGGCAGCTGCCACCGCAGCATCCATTCTCATCGTGCTCATGATCACCGCAACCACCCTGACCATGTACATGACCGTGAGCCAATTCTTCTTCGGTCGCTTCACGAATAGCGACGATTTCAACATTGAACTTCAGATTTTGACCTGCCAGCATGTGGTTAGCATCAACGACAACTTCATCACCTTCAATCGCAGTGATTTCAACAGGAATCGGCCCCTGATCCGTGTCAGCCAGAAAACGCATGCCAACCTCAATATCATCAACACCAACAAACACATCTTTCGGTGCACGCTGAACCAGATTTTCATCATACTGACCGTATGCATCATCCGCTTCTACGCTAACATCAAAACGTTCACCCGCCTCACGGCCTTCCACTGCTTTCTCCAATCCGCTGATCAAAGAACCACGGCCATGCAGATAATCTAACGGCGCGCTCACCGGGGACTCATCAACTAAAACACCATCTTCTGTTCTTACTTGATAAGCCAGACTGACCACCAAGTCTTTTACTACTTTCATGACAACTCCTACATACCCGAGGGGCATAAACCCGTGGGGGAAAATTTTTATAGCTCAAAAAATGCGGCCAATTGTAACGGAATTCTACGGCGCTGTACCTAGCGACGGCAAAGTTTATCCACAATTTATTGTTCGTGCATTTATTTTATTGTGGCGTAAAAATACCAATAACCTGTTCCTGCTCCCTGACATGAGAAGTGACGGCTTCATCGGTTTGCCTCTGCATATGGCCACAATGGACACATTCCACGATATCAACCTTATTTTCCTGCCACATTGCCAGCGTATCCTGTGACTGGCATTTTGGACAAACTGCTCCCGCAATAAAACGTTTACGACTGACTGACATAATTCCCCCCAACGCTATTCATATTCATCCCATCCTTCCGGCTGGCGACGCTCATTAATCATTTCCCGTTCAAATAGTTCTTCTAATTCCCTGCGAGCCTCTTTAACACGGGATATCTGCGCCACATCCCCATGCAGCACGGGCATCAGTTCACGTAACATGCGCATATCCAGTCGCCGGAAATGCTGCTGCGCACGATGCGCCTGATGTGGATGCATACCTAATCGGATCAATACCTTGCGTCCCAGCTCCAATGCACTGGAAAATGTTTCTCGATTAAAATCTTTCACACCACTCTGCAACAGTTCATGGGCTTCCAGACGCCCCCTTGCACGCGCAAGAATATTCAGGTGAGGAAAATGTTTCTGGCACAAATGGACAATCGCCATCGTATCTTCCGGCTCATCGCTGGTAATGACAATCGCCTTGGCTTTCGCTGCGCCTGCTGAACGCAGGAGTTCCAGTTCGCTCGCATCACCATAATACACCTTATGACCATAACGACGCATGGTGCTGATCACACTCACATCGCGTTCCAGTACGGTGATGTGGATCTTATTTGCCATCAGCAGGCGCCCAACCACTTGCCCAAAACGACCAAAACCCACCAAAATCACCTGTGGACCATTGTCCTCCACAAATGGCTGCTCACTATGCCCTTCCTGTGAATTATGTTCTTCCTGTAAGTTATATCGGCGCGCCAACATGCTTTCAATCAACTGCATCACCAAAGGTGTTGTCATCATCGACAATGTCACCACAACCAACAGGAGTGACATCTGATTCTGATTTAACACACCCTGTCCAATCGCCGCAGAAAATAAGACAAATGCAAACTCGCCCCCCTGACTTAATACCCCTGCGAACTGCAAACATGATGATTTTCTTAAACCGGATATTCTGCCAATAACATAAAGTATGAGACCTTTTATCAGCACCAGCCCCAAGACACTTAACAAGACACTTAACAAGTGAGTCAGCAAAACCCCCATATTTAGGGACATGCCAACAGAAATGAAAAATAACCCCAGCAACAATCCCTTGAATGGCTCAATGGAAATCTCCAGTTCATGGCGATACTCACTGTCAGCCAGCAAGACACCGGCAATAAAAGTACCGAGCGCCATTGAAAAACCCAATTTCTCCATGAAGATCGCGGCCCCCAGTACGACCAGCAACGAAGCCGCTGTAAACACCTCCCTGACACCGGATTTCACCACCAACCGAAACAGGGGGCGCAACAAATATCGTCCTCCCAGCAACATGCCAGCAAAAGCAACAATTTTCAGACCAATGCGATACCAGTCACTGGATTCCGTCCCGCCAGCTAACAATGGAATAACAGCCAAGGCGGGGATTACGGCCATATCCTGAAACAGCAGGATAGAAAAACCGAGCTGCCCACCCTCATTGTTCATCATCCCCTTCTCTTTCATCAATTGCAGCGCCATCGCAGTGGATGACATCGCAAGCCCAGTGCCACCAATAACCGCAGCCTGCCATGAAAAATTCACCAGAAAAAGGAATGAAGCCAGTATCAACGCTGTTAATGCCACCTGCACCGTACCCGCACCAAAGATCGAGCGCCTGAGCTGCCAGAGTTTTGTTGGATTCAGCTCAAGGCCGATAATAAACATCAGGAAAACAACACCAAGTTCAGAAAAATGCAGGATTTCATCAACATCCTTGATAAACCCCAGCCCCCACGGGCCCAGTGCGATTCCTGCAATGAGATAACCCAATACCACCCCAATCTTGAATTTTTGGGCAAGGGGAACCGCCACAACAGCAGCAAACAAAAACAGTGTTCCGGCGCTTAACAGCGTTGAAGTCTCCATGATTACAACCCTCCCAAAGACAATGGTGCTTTCAGCCATTCCCGATAAGCATTCGCATGGCCCACAAGCACTTCAGGCCGTTGGCGTCTGGCCCAGTAAATAATCATTGGTGATAACCAATGCATCTGACACATTGACGCCGTCAACTCAAAAGGCCGGAGAATTTCTTCCATCAAAGAAAGGTCATATCCCCCTCTCCGGTAGGCTCCCTCAGGTTCTCCTGTGGTGATGACAGAGCGCCAGTATTTTCCTCTCAGCGCCTGTTCTGCTCCATTGACAAAATCACGGCTCAACACACGATCCATCCACTCTTTCAATAAAGCAGGACAACTATAAGTATACAAAGGATGTTGGAAAACAATCACTTTATGCTCGCGCAGCAACTGCTGCTCCAGGGACACATCGATAAAGAAATCGGGATAACAGCCATAGAGATCGTGAACAGTCACATGTTCCAATTCCTGCACAGGCTGCAATAGAACTTTATTGGCAACTGAATTCAGAGGTTCGGGATGGGTGTACAGCAGCAACACTTTAGGCAGCGATACGTTAGGCGACAACAACATCAATCCCCCTAGGACGTGTCAGGACACATATTTTCCGCTACCATGCACGTCAAGCTATCAAATTGAATACCTATAACCTAATTATTAACTTAACATATTTTATATAGACAACATCTATGATTGTTTTCTCTTCACTGCAAATCCGCCGTGGCATTCGTATCCTACTGGACAATGCTAGCGCAACCATCAATCCCGGCCAAAAAGTGGGATTAGTTGGCAAGAATGGCTGTGGTAAATCTACCCTACTCGCCTTACTGAAAAATGAACTTCAGGCTGAGAATGGCTCCGTTACATTTCCCAACAACTGGGCACTGGCTTGGGTGAATCAGGAAACACCAGCCCTGGAGACGTCGGCACTGGAATATGTGATCGATGGCGATCGAGAGTTTCGGCAACTGGAACAGAAGCTAAAAATCGCCAACGAACAAAATGACGGTCACGCCATCGCCCATCTTCATGGCTTGCTTGATACCAACCAGGCATGGACAATCCGCTCCCGTGCATCCAGCCTACTGCACGGTCTTGGGTTTTCCCAAGCTCAGTTAGAACAATCAGTAAGTTCATTTTCCGGTGGCTGGCGTATGCGCCTCAATTTGGCGCAAGCGCTGATTTGTCGCTCCGACTTGCTATTGCTCGACGAACCGACCAACCACCTTGATCTGGACGCCGTTATCTGGCTCGAAAAATGGCTGAAAAATTATACCGGCACCTTGATCCTGATTTCCCACGATCGAGATTTCCTCGATCCGATCATTGATAAAATTCTGCACATTGATCAGCAGGCTTTATGCGAATACACTGGTAACTACTCCTCTTTCGAACGACAGCGTGCCGCCAAACTTGCCCAGCAACAGGCGCTATACCAAAGCCAGCAGGAAAAAGTGGCGCACTTACAGAGCTACATAGATCGCTTTCGGGCCAAAGCCTCCAAGGCGAAGCAAGCACAAAGCCGCATCAAAATGCTGGAACGGATGGAGCTTATCGCCCCAGCTCATGTCGATAATCCTTTTCATTTCAGTTTCCGCCAGCCGGACAGCCTGCCAAATCCGCTTTTGATCATGGAAAAAGTCAGTGCAGGTTATGGCGACAAGATCGTGCTGAACTCGATCAAACTGAATCTGGTGCCGGGTTCACGTATCGGCCTATTGGGTCGCAATGGCGCGGGTAAATCCACGCTGATCAAATTGCTGGCAAACGAGCTTGCGCCGCAGCAAGGAGAGATCGCCTTATCAAAAGGCATCAAACTGGGATACTTCGCACAACATCAGTTGGAATATCTGCGGGCAGATGAATCTCCATTACAGCATTTAGTCCGAATAGCCCCACAAGAGCTGGAACAACAGCTACGGGATTATCTGGGTGGGTTTGGCTTTAAAGGTGATCAAGTGACTGATCCGAGCGGACGTTTTTCCGGTGGTGAGAAGGCCCGATTGGTACTGGCTCTGATTGTCTGGCAGCGCCCCAACCTCCTGCTGCTCGATGAACCGACCAACCACCTCGATCTCGACATGAGACAAGCATTGACTGAAGCTCTTATCGATTTCGAAGGTGCTCTGGTCGTCGTATCGCACGACAGACACTTACTGCGCTCCACAACAGACGAACTTTATCTGGTGCATGATGGCGAAGTCGAACCTTTCAAAGGCGATTTAGAAGATTACCAGCAATGGCTGACTGAACTGCAACGCCAACAAATGCGTGACAGTCTGGAAAAAGAGAAAGCGAATACCGAAGCTTTAGAGAATGGCACTCAAAATTACAGTGCCCAAGAGCGTAAAGATCAAAAACGACGTGAAGCGGAATTCCGTAACCAAACCCAGCCATTACGTAAACAGCTTGCTACCCTTGAAAAACAGATGGAAAAACTGGGCACGGAATTGGCAGGTTTAGAAGAAAAACTGTCAGACAACACGCTTTACGAAAATGATCGCAAAGCTGAATTAACCGGATGCCTACATCAACAGACACAAACAAAATCCAAACTGGAAGATGTCGAGATAGAATGGCTGGATATTCAGGAACAACTCGAACAAATGACAGAGGCATTTAATACGAGCCAAGGAGCCAATTAATCTTTCAGGTATCATCGAGTAAGTATAATCGGGCATTGTTATTCAATGCCCGATTACTTCCTATCTTCTCATCCCATCACTTACTCAAGCATTGAAAATATTGCTCCCTGTTTACAGAACAAAAATAAAAAATTGCATGAAAACAGCGAGTTTACGCGCCGTAAAAAATGATAACTCATTTATTCAGAAAGGTTATTTATAATTGAAAAAAACCTAATATGTTCATTCTCATAAGAAATTAAATGACAGATATCCCATAGAAAACAGCTGTTGCTCACTGACTTACACATTAGCAACCAATGTGGAAAAATTTTCAGCATCATCAATCAGATGCTTATCTATTGACTTTGCCCATACCACACCAAGATCTATTTTTTTATCTGTCTCAACAATCTCCAGAAAATTCATATAATACTCAGGAATAGAACTAATAATCCGCTTAGGAACACACGTATAGGCACTATTTTTTGTAATCATCTCAATTATCAACATAATGTCATTTGTCTTTAATAACAAATGCATATTGTCGCCAGTATAAATAGGAAAAACATTAAGACAATCCGTTAATTCAATCACCTCTTTTTTTCCTGATGAATTTGTCGTAAAAATCCCATTTCCAAACTTACTTAAAGCTGTCCTAAACTTAGATATCAGATTGCTCCTTTTTTTAAAGATATAAACCAATCTTTCCGTAAATACCCTTTTCGGCTCTAACTGGGCAATTGATGCCAGAGGCATTACAGCAACATGTAACATCCCTGCATTCAATAAACTGATTTGCTGCTCAACTGACAGCCCAGTCACCAATGCCAGTACAACATTCCCCTTCTTCTCCGCAACCTGCTTCTCTATTTGAGAATAGTTATGGATAGGAAAACAGGAGCCGACATATAAATGCCTGACCAAATCTTCTTTTGAATCAAAATGAACCTGACTCTTGAACTGTTCATAATGAGTTAAAAACTTTCTGGCATTTTCCAGTGTCTTCTGCCCAAAATCTGTCAATCTTGTTCCATTTGGCCCCCTTGTAAATAGTGAAGCACCAAGAATATCTTCCAACCCGTGTATTTTCTTCGTCAATGCAGGCTGAGAAAGGTAAAGCCTTTCTGAAGCTTTATGATAATTCAGAGTCTCAGCCAAAACGATAAAAGCTTCAAGATTGCGTATATCCATGTTCTTTCGCCCAATGATTGTTAAATAACTACAAAACATTACAGATTCATGGTGATAGCATTTTAACTTAGTGTTTTGCCAACGGTTTTATCAGGTCAACTGGTCAAAATGTTAACTAATAAAATGTTAGTTAATAAGGGGACAATTAGCAAAAGATTTATTATTATTGTGTTTTAATTACATCAATGAACAATTTCAATCGCAACTAACAACAAATACGCGTTTTAGCAAAACAGAACAAGATAATCTCTTGTCATCCATACCAACTCACACTCCCATTTCATTTTTCAAATTACAGCTTTATTGACTGAGCTAAAATTTGAAATAGATTAGGCATACACCATACAAATAATCTACTTCTGATGATTTCATATGTCGTACAATTAGGGCTACCACCAAGAACTAAATAATGAACAGCAAGTTATCAATTGATAACTTTCATTTATTGGCAACCCACTTAAGGTAATACCAAAAATCATGAAAATTAAAATATCATACTACGAAACTATTGTGTAAATAATTTAATTTAGTAACACAAAGAAAAGCATATATATCTGACTTACTCGTATAATGCAACAAACAGCAGACAATTCATATCCATTCTATTATTAATAGCTAAACCACGCTTTACTTTTTTAGCTATTTTGATATTTACTCTTATTACGTGTTAATAAGGAAAAGTGTTAATTTAAAGTATTCTATTAAATACAACAATAATGATACCCACCATCATAATACGAGTAAAAACACGGCTCGTAAATGTAACATCAATAAATAATGGCATATGGAATGATGGGTTTTGTAGCATGCTGTTATTGGTGAAATACCTCTACCCTTATTTCAAGTTTTTGATCTTTTTTATATCGGAATATTCTGTATTGGTATGTTGTTTTATAGAGAAAGTATGTTGGGTTTTATGTATCACAGGATAACGAAAAATAAATATCCTTATAAAAAACATGCACAATAAAACCATGAGCATTCAAATAAAATAATCGTAAATTCAACAGGTTAATCTTGATTACTGTAGTATCTTAGATTACAATCTCAGATGCTGTTTCAGGCATAGCAATGTAACCAAAAAGAAACCCAAGCAGGCTCAATAGTTCAATACATTGAACATATACTCCATTGACGGCATAACCGAAAATTCAACTCGTTAAGTTTATTAATCCACCTGAATAAAAATGTACTATAAATAATAGTATCCATCTTATTCCCTGCCACATAATTACATAAGAAGAACTGTAACAGTTTGTTACTGACAGCCACTTTTATTTTCGTATTTTGTTCATATGGATAGGATAAAATGCCAAAACCTGAAATTTTTTATATTCATCCACCCAATGAATGATTTGTTTCCGTTGATGCAGACGTTCCAACATCTTGGTCAGTCATTGATATTGCCTTACGTCCCCAAGAATATCTGGAGTCAAGAGTTTCACACGTACCGTTTCCAGAGTTTCCTCCCAACTTCACATAGTTTCCATTACCAAGTTCAGAGCTAAAAATATATCTCTGCGTGTTGAAGTGGTACTCATAGATATATTTAGCCCCCGTTTTGGTATCCGGTAGTTTGTCATCCATTTTACGCTCGCTAAGCTCCAGCTACGCATCGGTTGTTCGTTTTTTGGCTCCATGATCAAAACCCTATAGGTATACGCATCCTGCTCATTTCCCCAAATAGGCCCGTCTGAAGAGACTTCTATGTCACCTTTAAACGCAATATTGGCAACCTTTGCAGGGATAAAGGAAAAACTAGGTGATAGCGTTTTTATATCACCTTAAAGAGCAAGGGATATTTTGGCGTCTTTCACTTCCTGCGTATCGAGTTAACATATTTATTTTCTGAAAAAACAAATAACCTTAATACTTTTAACCATGCAATTCCCGATAAATCACATAAAAAAACAGGCTCAGTAACTGAGCCTGTTGAGACGTATCATGATAACTTATTTTAATTATGGTAACACACAGATCAATCTTCCTTTAGCATTAAAGGCATAATCACTTATTTGCTTATTAGAATAATCATATAAGTAGAAATTTTCACGCCCATCCCTGATATAAGCCACTTTAACGTTGGTATTACTTGCGGGAGTAACAAGGCCTATTGATACAAAATCAGAAGTATTATACTCTTCTGTAAATGAATAGGACGACTGACTTGAACCAACTATACCCAACATTTCATCAGTAACAGATTTGACATTTCCGATATTCCAAGAATATTTTGGTTCAAGAAGCTCACATGTCGAATTTGGCTTACCCTCTCCGTCATATTTTACATAATCATCTCCTCCTAAGTGTGGAGAAAAAATAAATTTCTTAGGATTGAATGTGTAAGAATAAATATACTTTCCTCCTGTCTTCTTAGTTGTGACTTCAGCAATAACTTTTACTGGACCAGGTTTGAATTTTCTAGGAGAAAATGCCAAGTATTTATCCTGCTTATCATCTACTACCTGCTCTATAGACGCTCCGGCAGGAATATGATAAATAACGTCGTTAAGTTCCGTATTAATCGGTTTAGCGTACAGCAGGTTACCGCCCCTTGGGTCGGAAAACCTAAATTCCACTTGTTCATATACATAGTCCGGTTGACCCCTGTGAAAATTTTGACTGGATCCATTCGTAAAGCTTACATGAACCTTTGTTTCTCTTTCTATAGCCGTGAAACTCACATTTTTATCCGCTACTGCGGTAAGTGGTTTCTGATTAACATCAGTGGTCACTTTTACCACAACATTGTCTACTCCCGCCCTACTCACCAAAGATGCAGTTAAATACCCATCATTATCGGTGGCTTGCCGCATATCAATAAGCTTTAATTCCTCTGGCAGCGCTTCTTTACCATTAGTCATGCTCCAATTCACATCAGTGAAGGAGTGATTTCTGATAGGATTGCTGGTTTTCGGATCGACTATCAATACCTTATAGGTGTATTTGTTAACCCCATCCGCAGGAAGTGGCTCATCAGACGATATTTCCATTTTACCTTTAATTTCAGCATCAATCGGATTCACTGGATTAAAATCAAAAGTCTGAGATAATATTGCTGGCGAACCATTAAGGGTTATCCCCACTTTGGCATTCTTAATCCCCTCTGTACTGCTTAAAGTCGCCTTTAACTCTCCATGCTTACCTGTCGTCGTATTCACAGAGGTTATTATCGCACCAGATACAGCTGGGAGAGCCTCTATACTCCATACAGGCTCTACGACTTTATTTGCATAGGGTTTACCATCACTACCTACTACTGTTGCAGTAACGGTATATTTCTTACCATCCGCTTCAAATATGCCTGTAGACGGATCAAATTCAAATTTGCTGACACTCAATTTTTGCGTATCATCAACAAAAACCACGGGTTCAAAATATATCGGTGGATCAATACCGTCATTTAGAGGATCTGCAACCGAAATCCCTACCCTGACGGTCTGAGCCTGAGTACTCTGCAAGGTAGCAAAAAGCCACCCTTGCTCATCCGTGGTATTATTGTTCTCCGGTGTAATCTTGCTATTCGGAGCATCCATAACCCAATGAACATCTTTGAGTTCCTTTTTACTAATTGGGGCACCATAGGAATCCAATACTAAAGCGCTCAAGGTGTAAACATTGTTTGGTTTATTAATGGCAATAGGAACTTTAGGTGCAGACTCTAATTGCGTAATATAGAAGTTATTCTGAATAAAATTAATTTGCTCCGTTTTATTTACGAGTATTTTAGGCATTCCCTTTATTTCCAGATACACTTTGAAACCTGTCTGTGGCACCTGAGAGAATAATTTTGCTGTTAACTGCCCCTGTTCATTGGTTTCCGCTGGCTTCTCCCAGCGAATATCGACATCATCTTGTTTATATGGTTCAGCACCCTGACCTTTAGGAAATTCAACATACCAGTTAACACCTTCGATCACCTTATTCTTGATCGGGGTATTACCGTCTCCGTAATTGAGGGTTGCTGACAACGTAAACGCTGCCTGACCATCAGCACGCACCGCGCGGTTAGGGGTAACGCTTGTCTGTACTGACATAGGTTCAACCGTCAGGATCATTACCTCTGATTTGACCTCCTTGCCAGTATCATCCTGTGCAATAGCAAAAACCGGGTAGCTGTTTGCACGATCAGACTTATATTGTGGCAGTACTATGTCAATGTCCTTGCCATTGACAGGAATATCGCCACCATTCTGACGGAATGCCTCTCCTATCATCCAAGTAACCTGTTTTATGGGCCTGTCTGATGTAACTTCGGCTGTTATTGATTTTTTCTCATAACTATACCCTGTCAGAGAATTAGGCAGAGTCACTCGCAGAACCTCTTTTTTCCTGTAATCCAGAACAATGTTGTTGTTTCTTTCAACCAAATCGTAACGACTTCCCGCCAATGTACGCATAGAAGCCACATTATCAGGCGAGAGTTGAATGTTCAAAGGCACGCCAAAGCGATAATTCAGATTAGCTTGGAGCAAGGTTTCACTACGTCCACCACTCCCACTTTTATAATCCACGCCCATTGTCACCAACGGAATTGGCGTATAGTTCAAACCAAATCGGGCAAGGCTGGGATTTTTCTGTTTGGTATCGCGGTTGAACAAAGCAACGTTATCACCAAAGTACTGCTCGTAACTCAACTTACCACCAAGATTCGGATAAGCTGGCAGGAAGAATTCACCATTGAGGTCAAAACCGTTGGCAGGACGCTCATCGTAATCCATCTCCTTAAAGGATTGATGCCAACCACTCAGACGTAAGTATGTATTGGCAGAGAGCTTGACGTAATCTGCCCAAGCTTCTCCCCCGAAACCCAAACGTTTATTTTTACCGCTGATGTCATAATCGTAGAAAGTATTTAAACCATACATCCAGCTGGATGTGAAATAACGCCCTCCCACACCGAAGTTAGCGGTATTGCGGCTATCTTTATTGCGATAGCCTAATTGGGTGAAAACCAGCCAGTCCGCTTTATTGTCATAAAGCGGAAGCAGGAAATCTAATGAGCTATTATCCAACTTACCTTTTCTATCAAGGGATAAGTTAATTTTGGCTGTACCGAATTGAGATAGCCATTTGTGTGCTTCACTGGATACCGTGCTATTTAATTTCCCTAGCGCGTAAGATTTGGCTTGATCAGCAAGTTGAGATGGCGAAGATGATAACATACCGCCAACCCTCTGAATATTTTGGGCAATCACACCTGCTTTGTTATCTTCCTTATTATATATGCTATTTTCACTTTCTGTTTTCTGTAAGATTTCTTTTTGTAGCTGATGATCAGGGTTCTTCTCACCAACTGCGAATGTGCTCATGGATGTAAATGGCAAAAACAAGGAGCATATAAAAACAAATGATCGACTGAACTTATTACTAATAGATGAGTCCATATATGAGTACCTCATAAAATATGGGCTAATGCCAGCACTTATATTATTTGATGTCCGGTTGGTATAAAAAAAGCTATCTTTTTCCACACTTAACAAACATTAGGCAAGTTTTTATCGGCATGCGTAATGAAATATTGTTATCATGTGATAACAAAAAGTAATCTTATGATTTTTTCAGATATTTTTACTTTGTATAAAAATTTGTCAACCGAAATAAGCTCTATGGACATTGGCCTAAATGTGTGGATACTGAAGTAATCGGTGTAATTTCAGTAGCAAATACAGAAAAGGCCACACCGAAATGCAGCCTTGAATTCAAGATGTCAATTTTAATAGGTTTAGCTAACGCCAATTTCAATAAAATTTCCTTGTATTATCCCTAGAGTCAGCTAGGTAATTTAATCTTATTGCTAAAAAGCCAATAAACATCAATTAAGTCAAATTAATATATTAACCAAACATCCTGAGAAACAATTAATACAATTTAAAATTCCTCTTCCCATTATAAGAGCTGGTTATTCGTTGTAATGGCTGCTCTATTGAAGAGTAAATTCAAAATTTACCACTGGTAGAAATTAAAACCATATTGTTTACAATGGCATGTCTTATTTACTGTTCAGATTTCCTCTGGCCTCTTCACTGCAATTTGACTCTATGGGTATATATTTTATATCAAGTGTTCAGTACGATAATTTGGCACACATAAATCACTTCTTAATTTTCCAGAAAATATGGCAAAAAAATGATGAAAATCGACTTAAACAGTATGGTGACAGAGAGCTGTAACCCTGCCAGTTCCCATATTGATCAATTATCAACACTCGATATACTGCGCGTTATCAACGATGAAGATAAAAAAGTGGCCATAGCCGTTGAAAAAACACTGCCCCAGATTGCCTGTGTGGTTGATAAAGTCGCTGAGGCATTTCGTCAAGGAGGACGCTTAATCTATAGTGGAGCCGGTACATCTGGGCGTTTAGGCATTTTGGATGCCAGTGAATGCCCACCAACTTATGGCACAAAACCAGAACAAGTGATCGGTTTAATTGCTGGCGGGCATCAGGCAATTCTGAAAGCTGTCGAAAATGCGGAAGATAATCGGCAATTAGGCACAGATGATCTTAAGGTACTACACTTTAATCAAAGAGACGTTCTGGTGGGAATCGCTGCCAGTGGTCGGACGCCTTATGTATTAGGCGCGATGGAATATGCCAAATCAGTTGGCGCTACCGTAGCCTGTATCAGTTGTAATCCTGATAACCCAATGATGCAATTGGCGGATATCGCCATCACGCCCGTGGTAGGGCCAGAAGTTGTAACAGGTTCTTCCCGCATGAAAGCAGGAACGGCACAAAAACTGGTACTGAATATGATCACGACAGGCGCCATGATCCGCATTGGCAAGGTATATGGCAATTTGATGGTAGATGTAGAAGCCACTAATGCTAAATTGATCGAACGTCAGAAAAATATTGTCATGGCCGCCACCGAGTGCAGCAGGGAAATGGCAGAACAAGCCCTGAACGCCTGTGGCGGCCACTGCAAAACCGCAATCGTGATGATTTTATCGGGCATCAATGCCGAAGAAGCCAAAGCGTTATTGGCAGAGCACCAAGGATTTATAAGGCCAGCAATCCTGATAAACCGATAATCATTGCCTCTTTGAAGGGGTCATAAATGGCTAAAATTAGTCAGGAAATGCTGGTCGAAATCCTCAACGCCATTGGCGGGGCGGGTAACGTTGCACACTGCGGTAATTGTATGACCCGCCTGCGATTGACTCTCCGTGATGATTCACTTGCCGATAAAATCACATTGAAGAAAATCGCAGGAGTATTAGGCGTCATAGAAAGTGATGACCAATTCCAGATTGTCCTTGGCCCCGGTAAAGCCCAAACAGCCGCAGATATGATGAATACACTGTTAAGTGAATCACATCATCTCAATGAATCAGAGTCGCACGCCATTGAGCCTCATGCCGGCAACCTGAAAGATATCGCGTCCTCAAACAGAAAACATCTCAAAGAAAAACAAACCCGTTCAATCCATAAGTTTCTGGCTAAATTCGCCACTATCTTTACCCCCCTGATCCCAGGATTTATTGCCGTTGGCCTGTTATTGGGGTTCGCTACCCTGCTGGAACAGGTTTTTATCAAAGAAGTCGCGCATCCCAACGCCATACTGGTAGAGATGATCGGCTATATGAAAATCTTCAGCAAAGGCATGTTCAGTTTCCTGAGTATCTTGATTGGCTACAATGCGCAAAAGGCATTTGGCGGATCGGGCGTGAACGGTGCCATTATCGCGTCTCTGTTCGTTCTGGGTTATAACGCCGAAGCCACCAGCGGGTTCTATTCCGGCATCAGCAATTTCTTTGGCTTTGCCATCGATCCACGAGGTAATATCATCGGGGTGCTGATCGCCTGTATTCTTGGCGCTTGGGTGGAAAAACAGATCCGCAAAATCATGCCGTCGGATCTAGATATGATCCTGACTTCCGCAATTACCCTGCTTATCATGGGTGCCGTTGCCTTTATCGTTATTATGCCCGTCGGCAGTTATCTGTTTACCACGATGTCATGGTTGTTCATAAACTTGAATGGCAACCCATTCGGTACGGCAGCCTTAGCGGGATTATTCTTAATCGCGGTAATGTTTGGTGTGCATCAAGGCTTCGTCCCCGTCTATTTTGCCTTGATGGATGCACAAGGTTTCAATTCCTTGTTCCCTATTCTCGCCATGGCCGGAGCAGGTCAAGTAGGGTCTGCGCTGGCGTTATATGTGAAAGCCCAAAAAGGTTCCCTGCTGCGCACGCAGATCAAAGGTGCCATCATTCCGGGATTTCTGGGGATCGGGGAACCCTTGATTTATGGCGTAACCCTGCCCCGCATCAAACCCTTTGTCACCGCCTGTCTCGGTGGTGCAGTTGGCGGCTTTTTTGTCGGCCTGGTTGCTTGGTGGGGATTACCCGTCGGGCTAAATAGTGTTTTCGGCCCCTCTGGGCTGGTCGCCCTGCCCTTGATGACTTCCAACAGTGGTATCTTCACGGGCATGGCAGTATATGGGGCAGGGCTAATCATCGCTTACGTCGCTGGTTTTACGCTGACCTTATTCTTCGGTAGCAAAAATATCGACCTGAGCTGATTCGATCAAATCAACTTCAATTAATCCAAATTAACGGCACACAGGCAGCGGTCAGAATTCCCATTGCGATATTGAATATAAACCATGAATGGCGGCTTCTCAATAAGCGACCAATCAGTGAACCGAGAATAAGCCAGATGGCACCCGCGACCGTACTGGAGATGATCATCACTACGCTAATGGCTAAAATGGAGTGGTTATATAGCGCCCCAGCCAGACTGTAACTACTGACTGCTCCCAATCCCATCAGCCATGTTTTGGGGTTCAAGAACTGTAATAACCAACCCTGATGAATTTTGATTGGCGTTCCTACCGGCTTTGTTGTGTCCAATCGCTTATAGTGCGAAGTCGCCGTTTTCCAAGCCAACCACAACAAATACAGGCTACCGAGCACCTTCAAGCCCGTATGCATGGCGGGATAGATCAGCAGCAGTGCCGCAATACCAAAGGCGGACAGCAACAGAATTGTCTGCATTCCCAGAACAATGCCCAGACAAAGTGGAATGGAGCGGCGGATGCCAAAATTGGCACCCGATGAAGTCAGTAACATATTGTTTGGACCCGGCGTGACAGCGGAAATAAACACAAATGTACTGAGCGAGAATATCAGGCTTGCGGTCATGGGTTACTTCCTCTCACCCAAAGAGTTAACATTTCCTTTCGAGAAAAATAGCAGTATGTTATTCCACATACAAGATGACTAATCATGAAATCAATTCATTATGAGTGATAACTTTTGTCCTTTAAGTGGGGCGAGCAATCCCCATTTACAAACTCTTTTGCCTCGTCTGCTTCGACGCCACCCCAAGCTACAACCCCATTGGCAGCGGCTAACCTTGCCTGATGGTGATTTTGTGGATTTAGCATGGAGCGAAGATCCGGAAACCGTGTCCCATAAACCACGACTGGTTCTTTTTCATGGTTTAGAAGGAGGATTCCGTAGCCCTTATGCCCACGGTCTGATCAGTGCCTGTCAGGAAAAAGGCTGGCTTGGTGTCGTGATGCATTTTCGTGGATGCAGTGGTGAACCTAATCGTCAGCAACGCATTTACCATTCAGGGGAAACCAGTGATGCCCGCTATTTCCTGAACTGGCTAAAAACGACTTATGGCAATGCTCCCACCGCCGCTGTCGGCTATTCTCTTGGCGGCAATATGCTGGCCTGTTATCTGGCAGAGGAACAAGAACAGGCCCAAGTAGATGCCGCCGTTATTGTCTCTGCACCGTTCATGCTGAAAGCCTGTTCCAAACGGATAGAACAGGGGTTTTCTCAGGTCTATCAACACTACCTGCTCAATAAACTGAAAAATAATGCCACCCGTAAATTACTGCGCTATCCTAATTCGCTGCCTTTGAGCCTTAGCCAACTCAATTCAATGAAAAAATTGCGTGAATTTGATGACGCTATCACCGCCAAAATCCACGGTTTTAAAGATGCAGACGACTATTATCACCAGTGTAGTGCGCTGCCTCGTTTACCGAATATCACGACACCGCTGTTGATTATCCACGCCAAAGATGATCCTTTCATGGCACCGGAAGTAATCCCCAATCCGGCACATTTACCGCCTAATATTGAATATCAAATGACTGAACATGGTGGTCATGTCGGTTTCGTCAGCGGCTCACTGAAAAACCCACAAATGTGGCTGGAACAACGCATTCCTGATTGGCTGGCACCTTATTTAGAGCCATCATCCTCAAATCAATTATCCACAAAACAATCATCCCCAAAACAATTACAACAACATCATCAGGAGCAACCACAATGATGATCCCGTGGCAACAACTGGAAGCCGATACGCTACTCAACTTGATAGAAAGTTTTGTCTTACGGGAAGGCACCGATTACGGCGAACAAGAGAAAACGCTCGAACAAAAAGTACTGGATATTAAACGTCAGCTTGAACGAGGTGAGGTTCTGCTGGTATGGTCTGAATTACATGAAACCGTCAATATCATGCCTAAAGAAATGTTCCGTCCATAAGTCCTTGCTTGTTTTATTCATCCTAAGTGACTGATTAAAGAAGATAATCCCAATTTTTATTGATAAGGAGTCTGTCCATGTCTGCCAAACATCCTGTCATTGCAATCACTGGTTCCAGTGGAGCAGGAACGACAACCACCAGCGTGGCCTTTCGCAAGATTTTCCAACAACTTGACACGACCGCTGCACTCATCGAAGGGGATAGTTTTCATCGTTATACTCGTCCTGAAATGGATGCTGAGATCCGCAAAGCAAAAGAGCAGGGTAGGCATATCAGTTACTTTGGGCCAGAAGCCAATGATTTCAGCATGCTGGAAAAGACATTTTTTGACTATGGGGAAACGGGCAATGGCCGTTGCCGAAAATACCTCCATAGCTATGATGAAGCTGTGCCTTATAACCAATTACCGGGCACTTTTACACCGTGGGAATCTTTGCCATCAAATACGGATGTTCTGTTTTATGAAGGGCTGCATGGCGGTGTTGTTACTCCACAGCACAATGTCGCCAGCCATGTTGATTTGCTGATTGGTGTCGTGCCTATCGTCAACTTGGAATGGATACAAAAACTGATTCGTGACACCAGCGAACGTGGGCACTCTAGAGAGGCAGTCATGGATTCCGTTGTCCGCTCGATGGATGACTATATCCGCTATATCACCCCTCAGTTTTCACGCACCCACATCAATTTCCAGCGCGTTCCCACCGTTGATACTTCGAATCCTTTCTCTGCCAAGGCCATTCCTTCGCTGGACGAAAGTTATATCGTGATTCGATTCCGTGGCCTAACCCAAATTGATTTCCCTTATTTGCTGGCAATGCTTCAGGGCTCATTTATTTCCAGTATAAATACCATCGTTGTTCCGGGTGGAAAAATGGGATTGGCCATGGAGTTAATTATGGCACCGCTCGTGAAGCAATTACTTGAAGGCAAAAGAATCTCATGATTTAAGCCTCATTTTCTTTTTAATAAAACAGGTAACAAAAAATAATGCTGCCTGTTTTATTTAAATAAGCAGTTTTTGTAACAATAAAGTAGCTGATAAAAATCAGTCTTATGAATATGAAGAAGCATAACGTGTCCGAGCGACATAAAATTCATCACTACAAGTTCAGTATCTAACATTATTTTTCTTTTTATAAATATAAAATCAATAAAAACATCTCTCCAGACAGATTTCTGGTAATCTGGCGGCCAGTTTAATATGCTGAAGCGATACAGGAGAAGACAGAAACGTTTTCCTGTGTTACAAACAAGGTTACAAGCGAGGCTGGCAAGATATATGGGTTAAGATCAATACACCAGCATTTCGGTATCCTTATAATTCATATAAAATTCCCGCTTGTCAGTTTTTCAGCAAGTTAATATGTTAATCTATTGACTTTATAAAGCCAGCCTGAAGAGAAACCTTCTGTTTCTCACATCATAAAGGCGGAAATAACAACAGAGGATAAAGCGAATGGTTCTCGGCAAGCCACAAACAGACCCTACTCTTGAATGGTTTTTGTCACACTGCCATATTCACAAATATCCATCCAAGAGCACGCTTATTCATCAAGGCGAGAAAGCAGAAACGCTTTACTACATTGTTAAAGGTTCGGTTGCTGTTCTAATAAAAGATGAAGAAGGCAAAGAAATGATTCTCTCTTATTTAAATCAGGGAGATTTCATTGGTGAACTTGGATTATTTGAAGAGGGGCAAGAACGTACTGCATGGGTGCGAGCCAAAAGCGCCTGTGAAGTGGCTGAAATTTCCTATAAGAAATTTCGCCAGTTAATTCAAGTTAATCCTGACATTCTGATGCGTTTATCTGCTCAGATGGCAAGTCGCCTACAAACAACTTCCGAAAAAGTGGGTAACTTAGCCTTTCTGGACGTTACAGGCCGTATCGCCCAAACATTGCTCAATCTGGCCAAACAGCCTGATGCAATGACCCATCCTGATGGCATGCAAATCAAAATCACACGTCAGGAAATTGGGCAGATTGTGGGTTGCTCCCGTGAAACAGTTGGCCGTATCCTTAAGATGCTGGAAGATCAAAACCTGATCTCTGCACATGGTAAAACCATTGTCGTTTATGGAACACGTTAGTTCCTAAAAAATCTGAAACTCAGCCAGTGGCATAATCTATTCCATTCGCACTGGCTTTTTTTATTGTCTCACTTAGCTGTTATTTCATTCATTCAGCCATCGTGATATCGCCATATCCAACCGCGCCATCCCATCTGCTATCTCATCCTCAGGAATAATCAATGATGGCGTAAAACGCAAAATACTGTCTCCCGCGCTCAATAACATCAATCCCTGTTCCGCCGCTTGTTGCAATATCTCTCTCGCTTTACCTTGATATTCCACTTTCAATACAGCTCCGATAAGCAGCCCTTTGCCGCGAACTTCTTGAAATATTCCATATTTTTGGTTCATCTTTTCCAGTGCATGGATAATAATATCGTGTCGATTTTCCACTCCCGTCAACACTTCCGGCGTGTTGATGATATCCAATGCAGCACAACCGACAGAACAAGCCAGCGGGTTTCCTCCATAAGTTGTTCCATGCGCGCCTGTTTCCATCGCTGTCGCAATTGCCTCTGTCGTTAGCATTGCACTAATCGGGAAACCGCCCCCCAGAGCTTTTGCTGTCGTCAGAATATCCGGCTGTACCCCATAATGCTGGTAAGCATATAACTTGCCTGTGCGCCCCATTCCACTCTGAACTTCATCAAAGACCAGCAGCGCCTGATGTTTATCACATAACTCACGCACACCATGAAGAAATTCCACCGTTGCAGGCGTGACGCCTCCTTCTCCTTGAATCGGTTCCAAAACAACAGCGCAGGTATGATCGTCTATCACCGCCCTGACGGCATCCAGATCATTAAAAGGAACGTGGACAATATCGGCGGGTTTAGGCCCGAAACCCTCGGCATATTTCGGCTGCCCACCGACCGAAACAGTAAAAAATGTACGTCCGTGAAACGCCTGATGAAAAGCAATAATTTTGGTTTTATTGGGATGACAGCGGGTAATCGCGTAACGGCGTGCCAATTTAAATGCCGCTTCATTGGCCTCTGCTCCTGAGTTAGCGAAAAAAACTCGCTGTGCAAACGTCGCATCAATCAATTTTTGCGCTAAGGATAAGGCGGGTTCGTTGGTGAAAATATTGCTGATATGCCACAATTTTTCGCCTTGCTGTTTCAGGGCATCCACCAAGGCGGGATGACAGTGCCCCAAAGCTAAAACGGCGATACCACCAGCAAAATCAATATACTCTTTGCCCTGTTGATCCCATACCCGGCTGCCTTGCCCCCTGACAGGAATAAAACTCGCTGGCGCATAAATTGGCAGCATAACCTGATCGTAGGTATTTCGGTTTATTGCTGTATTTTCTATCATCATCTCCCTCACCTTATTTTTTTATATTTGCCATACCACAGTGAAATAATAGTCACTAAATATGAATAAAAAATCATATTAGAGCAAATAAAAAAAAGCCGAGTGAGGGACTGCTGGTGGTATCTGATTAATATTTGAGAAAGTTATTCAACAACTCATGCCCCTGCTCACTAAGAATGCTTTCCGGGTGAAACTGCACTCCTTCCAGTGGCAAAGTACGGTGACGTATTCCCATGATTTCATCCACGTCACCGTTGCGCTGACTCCATGCTGTCACCTCAAATGAGGCAGGAAGAGTTTCAGCAGCTATGACCAAAGAATGATAACGCGTGACGGTCAGTGGATGATCCAATCCCTTGAATACTCCTTGCTGGCTATGGTGGAGCAGACAGGTTTTCCCATGCATCACCTCACGGGCTTTAACAACGCTGGCTCCAAAAGCCTGACCTATCGCCTGATGCCCCAAACACACACCGAGGATGGGCAACTTCCCAGCAAAGTGTGAAATCGCTTCCAGCGAGATCCCTGCTTCATTTGGCGTACAAGGCCCTGGCGAAATCACTAAATGTGTGGGAGCCAATCTTTCGATATCTTCAAGATGTAATTCATCATTACGTTTAACTAAAACCTCTGTCCCTAACTCGCAAAAATATTGATATAAATTGAATGTAAAAGAATCGTAGTTATCTATTATTAATAACATAGGAGTGTATCCTACTGATTTTATAGTTTTATAAGTTGCCCTACCCCATTGGGGTATTATGCATTCTGTATTACGGTAAAATGAAAATCAGGTAAAGCAGTATCAACGGCAACGGGGCACTTATCATACCACAGAAGCATTTTTAAAATAGAGGCACAGAGAATGCGTGACAACTGCATCGCCATGATGCAAGCCTGATGTGAAAAAACAGAGGCGACAGAAAGAAGGAAGATGAAAGAGGGCAGACGGTACTCGAACAACCAAGAATGATTATCCGAATACCGTATTACGCCCTGTCAAACGATTAGCGCTCGACCTTAGCTGACAAAATCACAATAGGTTTCGCTGGCACATTTTGGTAAGGCCCAACATTTTCTGTTTTGACCTGAGAAATTTTATCAACCACATCCATACCTTTTATCACTTTACCAAAGACGGCATAACCAAAGTCACGCTGACCGTGGTCAAGGAAAGCATTATCAGTAACGTTAATAAAAAACTGGCTGGTTGCACTGTCTTTATCTGCGGTACGCGCCATGACGATAGTGCCACGAAGATTACGCAAGCCATTGTCTGCTTCATTTTTGATTGGGTCCTTAGTGGCTTTCTGCTTCATATCTTTTGTGAAGCCGCCGCCCTGAATCATGAAGCCGGGAATAACACGATGAAAAATAGTGTTGTTATAAAATCCCTCATTGACATACTCAACGAAATTCTTGGTGGTAATTGGTGCCTTACTGCTATCCAACTCAAGTTCGATTTCTCCGGCTGATGTCACCAGCTTCACATGAGTTTCGGCAGCCAATGCTGGGACAGCCACCACACTGATAGCACATGCAGTCATAAGCGACACAAAAATACGTTTAAACATTGATGGTTCCTTTATTTTTGAGGTCAACAATAAAACTCATAACAACAAAACTCATTAAGTGTAATTCCCAATGGAACTAAGTTCCAAAGATTTACCTACATTTACGAGTATTTTAGGTGAGTAGAGGGAAAATCTACCTATCAACAAAACAGCAGGTTGAAAGATGAAGGGTATATTCGCATATTTGGGCGAGGATTATTTTAAGAATAACCTCTATATTGATGTGCTTTACACGCCAAAGAGAATCAGTATCGCATTGATCTGCTCAGTGAATGATGGAACTGAAATTCCTAATCAAATTTAGTATATTTTTTCATAATGAGTTAGTACAAAAACAAGTAAACGCGCTTTGTACTCGATATGGGATGTTTCCACCATATCAATATTCAACCAGCTTTTTTCCGTAACGGTCGCTGACATGAGCTATAAAGAAAGCTTAAACCCCAAGAAAGCGTTGATTTGGCGAATTGTTCACAGAGATAACCTTCCTTGGATTCTCCAAAATGGTTTTTTTGCAGGGAATAGTGATACAAAATCAGAGAATTGGGTAGATATTGGTAATCCAGAGCTAATATTGAAAAGAGCTAACCATCCCGTACCCATTGCCCCGGGAGGAACACTGAACGATTACATCCCATTTTATTTCACGCCTTTTTCTCCGATGCTAAAGAACATACATAGTGGTTGGGGAGGAATAAAGCGAAGAGATAATAATGAAATCGTTATCCTTGTCTCTAGTTTGCACAGATTACATGAAATGGATGTTCCCTTTATTTTTACTGATAGCCACGCTTACTACATGTGGTCGAATTTCTACTCTGATGTAGCAGATCTGGACAAAATTGATTGGAATATTATTCAATCAAAAGATTTTAAAAGAGATCCTGATGATCCTGCCAAGTTTGAACGCTATCAGGCAGAAGCTCTCATACACAACCATTGCCCAGTAGAAGCTTTCGTTGGTATCGTGTGTTATTCCGAAAAAAATAAGCAATACTTAGAAGAGTTAATCAAGCAATCTGGTCATTATGTTCAAGTGATCACGAGACCAAGGTGGTATTTTTCATGATTCATTATACAACAGGTAACTTACTAGACTCTGATGTGGAGGCATTGGTCAACACAGTCAACACAGTAGGAATTATGGGAAAGGGAATTGCTTTAATGTTCAAAGATCGTTTCCCTTTGAATATGACTTTGTATGCAAAAGCTTGTAAGTCTGGTGACATTAATACCGGAAAAATATTTGTTACTGAAACAGGAGAGCTAGTTGGTCCCCAATGGATTATTAACTTTCCAACCAAACAGCATTGGCGCTCCCCTTCTAAGATGGAATGGATAGTTAAAGGATTAGGTGATCTCAAAAAATGGATTATGGAGAATAACGTCAAATCGATTGCGATTCCCCCTTTGGGCGCTGGTAACGGCGGTCTTAGCTGGGATGATGTGAAACCAGAGATCGAAGCAGCACTATCACCTCTAGATGGTGTAGACGTCTACATTTACGAACCTATTGCTAAGTATCAAAATATTAGTAAAAAGAAAGGCGTTGAAGCATTAACCCCAGCCCGAGCCATGATCGCGGAGCTTATTCGTCGTTACTGGATTTTAGGAATGGAATGCAGCTTACTTGAGATACAAAAACTGGCTTGGTTACTTTCTAGAGAACTTGAAAAGCAAGGGTTTCAAGACATTCTCAAACTCAAGTTTGAAGCGAAGAACTATGGACCATATGCACACAATTTAACTCATTTACTCAATGCATTAGACGGTAGCTACCTTTGTTCTGATAAGCGTATTCCTGATAGTGACCCGCTAGATGTAATTCGATTTAATGACTCTAAGAAAGAAAAGCTTCAGGCTTACTTGAGAACCGGAGCTAAAGATTACTTATCGGTATTAGAAAAAACCGCAGAACTCATTGAAGGGTTTGAGTCTCCCTATGGCATGGAGCTGTTAGCTACAGTCGATTGGCTCTTGTATAAAGAAAAATGCGACAACAATATCGAGTCAATTAAAAGAGGCTTGAGCCATTGGAAAGGTGATGCTAAGTGGGCTTCACGGAAGCTATCGTTGTTTGAAGACCGCCATGTAAATATCGCTATAGATAGACTTGCTTCAATTTAAGCAGAGTAGAGTGGCATAGTAAATTTGGCCACCTGATAAGCTTGAACACAAAATAAGTAATTGTAATAGACTATCAAAATTTCGCCGACTATCTGCGCCGTTCGCTGTCGGAATAAATGGCGATATATACCCAATAGCTTTCAAGTTGCAGCGCAGCCAACACAGTAGCAACTTGAAAGATGAAGAGTATATAAAGTTACGCCTGTCCACAAGCCATTGCTCTCGGTATAATCACCGCGCTATTTTCGTGTATTCCTCTGGGAGATAACCATTTTGACCATCAAAAACTACAACTATCACATGACCCACTTTGTCACGAGTGCACCTGACATTCGCCACCTGCCTCAAGATGTGGGCATTGAGGTCGCGTTTGCCGGTAGGTCAAATGCAGGTAAATCCAGCGCCCTAAATGCACTGACCCGCCAAAAGGGCCTTGCGCGTACCAGTAAGACACCCGGCCGAACTCAGTTGATTAACCTGTTCGAAGTGGAAGAAGGCGTTCGTCTGGTGGATTTGCCGGGATATGGTTACGCTGAAGTGCCAGAAGAGATGAAACGCACGTGGCAGAAAGCCTTGGGAGAATATCTCCAGAAGCGTGAATGTCTGCTAGGTTTAGTGGTTTTGATGGATATCCGTCATCCACTGAAAGATCTGGATATGCAGATGATCGAGTGGGCTGTCGTGATGCAGGTGCCTGTCATGGTATTGCTGACTAAAGCCGATAAACTGGCATCCGGTGCCCGTAAAAGCCAGCTGACGAAAGTCCGTCAGGAGTTATCTTCTCTGGATGGCGATGTTCAGATCGAATACTTCTCCGTCCTGAAAAAAATCGGGATCGATAAACTTGAGCAGAAACTTGACCTTTGGTTCAACCAACCGGCCATTGAGGCGGAGTAACATCCGTCTACGTTCACCGCATCCTCACCTTCTATACCCAATAAATTTCAAATTGCAGCCAACAAAGCAGCAACTTGAGATATGAAGGGTATAAATCGGACATAAAAAAACGCCCCAGTCAAAAGAGATGACTGGGGCAGCTAATATTCAGCTAAATCCGATTACGTGAAGTAAAAGGTCTGAAAGATAGAACATCTTACCTCTGTACCCTACGCCGATAACTCTACCTTATTCCTCTAATCAAAAAAAGACTTTTTGTAATTAATTTTCATAAAATACCGCGATTCAGCCTCTATTATTTGACCAAATTAGGTTATTAAGCCGTCTTTTATGTAGTTTAATTACATATTTGTGAGATCTAGATCTAATATAAAACCTAACTGAAATTGTTGTAACAAGCCTCTTCGCGGTGTGATGAGAGGAATTTCAGTTCATTAAACAAACAGTAATTTCATAAAAATCATTCAATAAAAAATCATTTTTACAAAAAAACGATAACCTAAAAAAAAGAACCGCTTTTTTGCGGCTCTTTAGTTTCTTTGACAGATTTTTGATTGGAAAAGACGCTGTCTTATACCCAATAGCTTTCAAAAAGCAGTAAATTGAAAGATAAAAGACATATATGTTAATCAGTGTGCCTGATCCCAGTTATCACCAATCCCTACATCCACTTTTAACGGCACATCAAGCTGCATGCTTTGCTCCATCAGCTCCCGAATTTTCTGCTCTGCTGTCGCCAATTCAGACTCACGTACCTCAAATACCAGTTCATCGTGAACCTGCATGATCATGCGCACATTTGGCTGTTCGCTGACGATCCAATCATCCACCGCAATCATCGCCAATTTGATGATATCCGCCGCCGTACCCTGCATTGGGGCGTTGATAGCCTCACGCTCTGAAGCTTTACGGCGCATGGCATTACGCGATTTAATATCCGGCAGGTATAATCGACGACCTTCCAACGTTTCGACAAATCCGTGATCGGCTGCTTGCTGGCGCGTGCGTTCCATATAAGCTAGCACTCCCGGATAACGTTCAAAATAGAGATCCATATAGCGCTGTGCTTCGCCGCGTGGAATACCCAACTGGCGGGATAAACCAAATGCGCTCATACCATAAATCAAACCAAAGTTAATCGCCTTCGCACTACGGCGCTGCTCACTGGTGACTTGCTCCAGTAGTACACCAAACACTTCCGCGGCAGTCGCACGGTGGATGTCCTTACCTTGCTCAAACGCATCCAGCAACCCTTTGTCCTGCGACAAATGCGCCATAATCCGCAATTCGATCTGTGAATAATCCGCCGCCATAATGCAATAGCCTTCTGGCGCAATAAATGCCTGACGGATACGTCGCCCTTCGTCATTGCGGACAGGAATGTTTTGCAGGTTTGGATCGCGGGAAGACAGACGTCCCGTCGCAGTTACCGCCTGATGATAAGAAGTATGGACGCGATTCGTCAGCGGATTAACCATCTGAGGCAGTTTGTCGGTATAGGTGGATTTTAGTTTTGCCAGACCGCGATGTTCCAGAATCACCCGTGGCAGTTCATGATTCTCCGCCAGTTCTTCCAGCACTTCTTCATTGGTTGATGGTGCACCATTCGGGGTCTTTTTCAGTACAGGCAGATTCATTTTTTCAAACAGAATAACTTGTAACTGCTTTGGTGAAGCCAAATTGAATTCTTCACCCGCCAGCACATAAGCGGATTTTTCCAGCTCATCCAAACGCGCAGTGATTTCCCGTGAATGCACTGCCAACGTTTGGGCATCGATCAGTACTCCCATCCTCTCCATGCGAGATAACACCGGCACCAACGGCATTTCAATTTTCTGGAAAACTTTTTTCAGGGTCGGTACGCTCTCCACCTGTGGATACATAGCCTGATGCAATCGCAAAGTCACATCCGCGTCTTCAGCCGCGTATTTTGACGCTTCCTCCAGCGGGATTTGATTGAAAGTCAGCTGTTTTTTGCCCTTGCCCGCAATTTCTTCAAACGTGGTGGTTTTATAGCCCAGATGACGCTCCGCAAGGCTATCCATGTCATGTCGTCCCCCCACGCTGTTCAAGACATACGATTCCAGCATGGTATCAAAAACAATACCATTCAGAGCGATGTCATAACGCGCCAGAACGCCACGATCAAATTTCAGGTTTTGGCCAATTTTGGGCAGGTTTGCATCTTCCAGCAACGGTTTTAATGCTGTGAGCACTTCATTCAGATCCAGTTGCTGTGGCGCATCCAGATAATCGTGTCCCAACGGCAAATAAGCCGCTTCAACCTCGGACTCCCCCACCGCAATAGCAAAAGACATTCCCACCAGATTGGCGGTTAGAGTATCAAGGCCGTCAGTTTCAGTATCAAAAGAGAATGCCGGAACTTGTTTCAGCTTCTCAATCCACTCATCAAGGGATTGGCGCTCAAGAATGGTTTGATAGCTTTCCGGTGAAATCTTGACCGCAGTTGGCGCAACCGACACTGATTCTGATTTGGCACTGGCAGCAGCAGGTTTCTGACCTTTACCTTCCAGCCAACTGCCATTCTGCACATCACTAATCCAACGCTTGAACTCATAATGGCTAAACAGTGCTAGCAACTCATCCGCATCCGGTGGCACAACGGAAAGCTCCAGACAAGTCCTATCCAGCTCAACGTCGGTTTTAATCGTCGCCAGTTGATACGAGAGATAAGCCACCTCTTTATGCTGCCCCATTTTCCCGCCCAATGTCTTGGCTCCACGGAAGCTAAGTGTGGCAATCTCATCAAGTCTGGCATAGATATCGTCCAATCCACCAATACCCTGCAACAATCCCAATGCTGTTTTCTCACCGACGCCCGGCACACCAGGAATATTATCGGAAGAGTCTCCCATCAGGGCGAGAAAATCGATGATCAATTCAGGTGAAACACCATACTTCTCCGTGACCTCTTCCGGCCCCAAAATGGTGTTAGTCATGGTGTTAATCAGTGTGATACCCGGGGTCACCAACTGAGCCATATCTTTATCGCCGGTGCTGATCAGAACATAACGGCCTTCTTTTTCAGCCTGCAACGCCAATGTACCGATAACATCATCGGCCTCAACGCCCGGTACTACCAAAATTGGCAGACCCATTGCCTTAACCATTTTATGCAGCGGCTCAATTTGCGCCCGCAAATCATCCGGCATCGGTGGTCGATGGGATTTATATTCAGCAAATAATTCATCACGGAACGTTTTGCCTTTGGCATCAAACACGACCGCCACATGACTGGGTTTATACTGCATGATCAAACTGCGCAGCATGTTCAGCACGCCATACATGGCGCCCGTCGGTTCTCCTGCACTGTTTGTCAGTGGAGGGAACGCATGGTATGCACGATAAAGGTATGAAGAGCCATCAACCAAAATCAGGGGATTGTCTGCTATTTGTGCCATAAAATTTTCTTCGTCGTTCTGTGGGATGAATAAAGAATAGAATGCCATACTGTGTCGTTATAGACGAATTTTGCGAGAATTTTCTCGTGCTAACGTGCATTTTCTGACAAATATTCTGATGAGTGCTCTGTGGATAACTTTGTGCACAAAAAAATGGCACATAAAACAGATTTATGTTTAATACCGTAAAGAGTGAATAACAGGAGGTAAAAATCAATGAATTACGCGAAATATTAAGGAAATATTACAACTACTTAAAAATCACTGACTTGTGGATATTACCGGAGTTTATGTTATGAAAGGAGCCTTTCAGCAAGTATTGTGCCAGCTTTATCATAGCCGACACAATACCTATGTTATTTTATATTAATACTAGCGTTCTTGTTTCTTTGAGGTCATGATCTCGCGGTTTATTTTTTTGTCACCAGATAATTCACCACATCAGAGAACTTTTGCCCATAATCCAATGCTGACCGAGATTCAATGCCACCGTTGTTAATCAAGTATTTTCCATTAACAAAAATGGCTGGAACACCACGCAATTCTAAATTCTGAGCCGCCTGACGCTCTTTGGCCGCGACAGATTGTACGATAAAGCTATTCAATGCCGCATCATACTCGTCACCAGACACACCCGCCTTGATAAAGGCATTGCGGATGTCTTCCTTACTATTGATAGTCTGGCTTTTCTGAATACCATCAAACAAAATTGGGGTGACTTTGTCTTCAATCTTCATAACGATGGCGACCGCCCAGGCATCCGTCAGGGCATTACCCAAAGGACCCAGAAAATCGACATGGTAACGTTCATGAGTCACACCTGCTGGCAGGTTTTTCTCAACAGTAGAAGGAACATGATAAACATTTTCAAACTGATAGCAGTGAGGGCAATAAAAAGAGAAAAATTCCAAAACTTGCGGCTGATCCGCAACCGAATTTTTTAATTCCGTATACTGTTTGCCTTCAGAAAAACCGGAAGCGGACGCATTAAATGCCATAAACGCTCCTACCAGTACTAGCCAAAATTTTTTCATAATGGTCTCCAGAAAAATTAATACATCGGATTGAGCTGTAAAGGTGGTTCCTGTAACAGCCGAATTTGTTCAGAAAAAAGGCTCATCTGATTAAGCCAAAAGTCACTATCAGCCATCCATGGAAACGCTTTGGGGAAAGCCGGATCTTCCCAGCGACGAGCGACCCATGCCAAATAATAGACCATTCGCATCGCACGCAGAGGCTCCATCAAAGCCAATGTCTTTGGGTCAAAATCCGTAAACTGACCATATGATTCAAGCAAGATATCCAACTGGATCATCCGTTCTTGCCGTGATCCATTGAGCATCATCCACAAATCCTGAACAGCAGGGCCATTGCGGGCATCATCAAGATCCACAAACCATGCCTCATCACGCCACAAGATATTACCAGCATGGCAATCACCATGCAGCCGCAATACTTGCCAGTTATCATGCCATTGATCTGCTACTACCTTGTTCAATTCATCCAGTGCAGCAAAAAAACCCTTCTTATGTCTAGCAGGAATTAGCTTACATTCAGCCAAATATTGATACGGCTGATATAAATATTCATTAAGATTAATAGTAGGACGAGCAGAAAATGTTTTTTGGCGGCCAATTTGATGCATCTTGCCCAGCAATCGCCCAACATCTTCCAGCTGGTCAAAATTATCCGATTCGTACTGACGTCCACCCACGCTGGGGAAAATGGCAAAAAAGAATCCGCCATAATTCAGCACTGTCTTCCCATCAAACATTAGCGGTGCCGCAACGGTCAGATCGGCTTGCTGTAATTCATGTGCAAGATCATGTTCCTCTTGGATCTGCTGTTGGCTCCAGCGCAAGGGACGATAAAATTTCACGACATAGCGTTTACGGTTCTCATCCATGAACTGATAAACGCGGTTCTCATAACTATTTAGCTCAGTCAGACCGGAATCAATGTAGAGGCCAGACTGCACCAACGCATCCATGATTAGGTCCGGCGTAATATTCTGAAAATTAAAAGCCTTCGGTTCCATCACAACACAGTTCTCTCTTCATCAATCTTTAATAATGCCCCGGGCACGCAACAACGCAGTCTTAAAATCTTCTTCATAATCTTTTTTCAATCCAGGGATTTCTGCCTGGCCATCCGTACCAAGCATTTTCAGGTGATATATCAGAACATCATCTGTTAATTCAGACAACTGCCCTTTGAAACCCGCTTCACCAGCCAGTTTTTGCAAAAGTTCTATCAGATTGAGATCCGGCTCATTCTTCCACACTGGGTGTAAAAGTGCGATAACTTCATTGAGACGGTGATACTTCATTTTTAGTTCCTTATAAATAACTATACAAATTAGCAGGGTTAATAGCTCTGAGAAAGAATTGGTCTGTCAATCAGCGTAAAGTTATACTCCCACCTCAAAGCAGCATCGTTAGATATTGATTCACAATGGTTATATACCCAAACATTTCATTGCCCAATATCAGGTGATTTAACATGACGCATCCAAAAATCAGTGGCGCAATTCTGGCTGGAGGACTATCCACCCGCATGGGGGGAAATGACAAAGGATTACTGCAATTCGATGGCTCATCATTATACCAACACATTGTCACAAAATTGCAGCCACAGGTTCATGAGCTATTGATTAATGCCAATCGCAATCTGGGAATTTATCAGCAGAGTGGTTATCCCATCATACCGGATATCATTACCGATTTTTCAGGGCCACTGGCCGGTATGTTGGCGGTTTTGAAGAAAGCCATCCATGAATGGGTGGTATTTGTTCCCTGTGATGTACCGGATTTTCCCGAAGATCTCGTCGCAAAACTGTGGCTCTACAAACAACACGCCTGGGCCGCTTATGCCCACGACTGCGAACGTGCCCACCCCACTTTAGCATTAATGCATCGCAGCCTGATCCCTCGCTTGGAAAGCTACCTCGCACTGGGGGATAGAAAACTCATGTTCTTTATGCAGATGATTAAGGCAAAAGCCGTCTATTTTCCTGACGCTCATGCTTTCACCAACCTAAATACACCAGAAGAATGCCATAACTGGGAATACCAACACTGGGGACTCCTTCAGGAACCAGCATGAGTCACAACTTCGACGACACAACACTGCCCATACTGGGCATCACCGCTTATAGTGGAACCGGGAAAACGACGCTATTAAAACAGGTTATTCCATTATTGCGCCAACAACATATCCGCGTTGGGTTGATTAAGCATACTCATCACAATATGGATGTCGATAAACCGGGCAAAGACAGCTATGAGCTGCGCAAAGCAGGAGCAGTCCAGACATTGGTTGCCAGCCAGCAGCGCTGGGCCTTGATGACAGAAACGCCAGATTTGCCAGCGCTGGATCTGCACTACCTTGCCAGCCGATTCGATGCAAATTCTTTGGATCTGATTCTGGTCGAAGGTTTCAAACAAGAGTCGATCCCAAAAATCGCACTTTATCGAGATGACCTGTACCACACCGTTGATGAAATCCTTGATCCCCATGTGATCGCGATTGCCAGTAATATCCCGCTGGCCGCACCACTTCCACAGCTCGATATCAATAAACCGGAACAGGTGACCGCATTTATTACTGAATGGTTATACTCACAAAAATCCCGAGAGGATTTATTATGATGAATACCGCGAAAACAAGTACTGTGAAAATAAGTACCGTAAAAACAGGAAAAGTAAAATCTGGCAACATAACCGTATGGGATGTTGAAAATATAGAAAAAATCGTCGCTGATGTAAGACACTTTAATTTAAATACCGTGAATGTTCCTATTCGAATAGATATTCCGACTGTTACTTCCTCTACGATGGCAGTTAATCAGCCACAAAAGAAAAAAGCCATTATTTTAATTGAGGAATTATTACGTCATGATATCCAAGTTATCGTTGAGCCTTTCCCGTTTATTCAACAAGGTGGTGTTGGCGAAACAAAGTTTATTCTCAACCACCGTTATAAACGCGAACAGAATATCATTCAGCAAATCGAACAATTACATCAATTGACGGGAAAACCGATATATTTTGGCGATTTTAATATTCCGGCACGTGAATTTGGCCTGGAACATCCTTGGAACCCAGATGTTTCAACCATGTTCTCAACAGACATTCAAATTAACGGATGGCGTGCTTATAGAGAAGTATTGGAAATAAAATCCTATTTTAAAGGATTTTCAATATGGTTTATTGGCTCTCATGATAAGAGTCATGCTTACCAGATTCCAGTAAAGAAGCTGAGATGAGCATCCATGAATGGTATGGAAAATAAACAACGGTATCCGACTCAGTGTCAGCTCTTGGGCTACTACGGAAGACGATATTCAGCGTAGCTTGAGGGCAATTGCTACTGCTATTGACGAAGTAAAACAACAAACCACTTAAAAATTGATCTTCCAGCCTTATAAATGGAAGCAGGAATTATTCAAAAGGATTTTGTCAAAAAACCAAACGCCCTTAACGTTACCGTCAGGGCGTTATTTCCGCTTTTAGTCTACGACCTTACTTCTGTGAATCAGGATGAAATCCAGATGATTCAAATCTATTTTCAGCAATAAAATCGTCAGTAGTGACAAGTAAAGCGGACAGAAGCTGTTTCCAGAAGATACCGACCAATAAATACAATTAATCACCGACGATTTTTGGAAGACAGCCCACATATTATATTGCAGGCTGTTGAATACTTAGAGAATTTATACTTACACGATAAAAGAATAAGAGTAATTTTTTCTATTTCTTACCGTAATATGCTCTTGCCTTACTTCCCTTCTGGCATCAAACCAATAAACGTGGTCTTTTTCCGTGGTTCAGCCATCAACGCTTCCAGTTTTTCGACACAGAGCAGGTAATGAGGCGTTTTCTTATGCGCCGCAACTGCCGTTTCGTCGGTATAGGCTTCATAAATATAGAAGCGAGTCGGGATATTTTCATCGCGCAGCACATCGAATCGCAAATTGCCCGGTTCTTTCACGGAACCGAGGTGATTATCCCTAAATACCTCGATAAATTCGTCGATTTTGTCGGCTTTGACATTAATCTCAACTAATGTGACGTGCATATTATTCCCCCCTGGCTTTCTCACTCAAGAACAGTTCATAAGCCTGAGCGGGCTTCTCATTGTGATGTACCACTGCCTGCACCGCTTTCAGCATCGCAACGGGCGCTTCGGATTGAAAGATATTGCGTCCCATATCCACACCGGATGCTCCCTGATCAATCGCCTGATAGCACATTTCAAGCGCATCCAACTCCGGCAATTTCTTACCGCCTGCAATCACAATCGGCACTGGGCAACCCGCTGCGATCCGCTCAAAACCAGTATCGACATAATAGGTTTTGATTATGTTCGCCCCAATTTCCGCTGCAATGCGAGTCGCCAGCGAGAAGTAACGTTGATCACGCACCATATCTTTACCGACGCCCGTCACTGCCATCGTTGGCATACCATAACGCGTTCCCTGATCCACCAGCTTGATAATGTTCTTGATGGATTGATGTTCATGTTCCGAACCGATATAAACCTGCGCCGCTACCGCACAGACATTGAGCCGAAGCGCATCTTCCATCGCCACCGCGACAGCTTCATTGGATAGTTCAGTCAGAATCGAGTTAGCACCGGATGCACGCAGCACCACGGGTTTATTGGTTGCAGGAGGAACCTGACTGCGCAGGATACCTCGGGTACACATCAGCACGTCGGTATGTTCAAACAGCGGGGCGATATTGATGTCGATACGCTCCAAACCCGTTGTTGGCCCCTGAAAATAACCGTGGTCAAATGCCAGCATCACCGTTTTATTGGTGGTGGGATTAAAAATCCGCGCCAAACGGGATTGCATGCCCCAATCCAGCGCACCACAGCCTTTCAGTTCAAACAAAGTATTCTTTTGTGGTGTATCAATGCCAAAATTTTTACCGTCTTTGATATCATCTAAATCTGCCATTTCTCCCTCCAGAAAGGTGTCAGAGCCAAGCCGTATACCAGCTCTATGAATCAGAAATCGTATTGGTTGATATTGTCTTTGGTAAAAATCACCCGCTCCGGCATGACAACGATGCCATTGCCTTTTGCTTCATAACGGTATCCCTGTACACTGTTGGGTGAGATCTCAATGTTGCCAATATCAGGAATGTTCAATTTATCTCCCACATTCAGATCGCCTTTTTGCAATATCTCATTGGCAATATGAATAGCTATCTTGCCCTGCTTGACCACATCCCACAGAGCGAACTGTTTAACCGTACCGTTTTCAACGTAAGGGCGCATCACATTCGGGGTACTGAATCCAACGATCGCGACATCCTGACGCTTCAAATTTTCTGCCGCTTGAGCTGCCGCAGGCAACGCGTTGGCATCTGGGGCGATGATCGCATCCAAATCTCCCCACGCTTTCAAAATACCTTCCGCAGTCTGCAATGATTTCGTGGCATCGTTATACCCAAACCGTGTGGTGACAATTTCCCAGTTCGGATGTTCCGCTGCAATTTTGGCCTTGGCCTCTTTCACCCATTGGTTCTGATCCGTCACTGTCGGGCTGGAATAAAAAAACGCCACTTTTGCGTTTTCTTTTTTCACCTGATTAGCGGCCATATCGACCAGAATTCCACCCAACTGTTTTGGCGTTCCCTGATCGATATAAATGGAGCGGCATTCTGGTGATGTATCTGAATCCCACGTCAGTACCTTGACCCCCCGCTTCATGGCGCGTTTCAAGGCAGGGCACAAGCCATTGGTTGACACCGCCGACACCACAATCGCGTTATAACCTTGATTAACAAATTTATTGATAAGCTGAACCTGCTCCACCATGCTTGGCTCTGCTGGGCCATCGTAAGTGACTTCAACGCCCAGTGTATTGCCAGCTTCCACCGCACCTTGGCCGCCGCTGGTAAAGAACCCAGCACCGACTAATTTAGGGATAAACGCAATCTTCTCTGCCGCCTGTGCCCAAGAGACACACGCCAGACTTAATGCAGCAGCCAAAGCCAACTTTTTCATCGTTGGTGCCTTCATACCTATCTCCGTCTATTCTTATTTCAATATCATTTATGTTTCAGGATCATCTTTTATGTTTCAGGCATATGTTGTTGTGAAACAGAAGCCCTCTGGCATTGCCACTAATCACGATTTTAGTGACGATGCAGATAAAATCACTGGTACTAAACAACAGCACATTAATATCCAGCATCCGTGGATTAACCACGCCAGACCGCAAAATTTCCATCACCAAGAGCACCATTTCCCAGCCATAACTGCCCATAGCATTGTACCGTACTCATTATAGCCTCCCGTTTTTTGCTATTGATTTCTTTATCGGTTCACCACAGCACACAATCCCGTAGTTGAACCAACTGAAACATCAATATTGCTGGTCAGTATCACCAATGTAGCGCCCATCGCCAATAAAATAAGGAGTTGAGCATCACCGAAAATAATCGTAACAGTCTGGAAGCTGAAAACATGACGATCTAGACTCCCCAGCAGATCAAACAGCCCCAAAATAGCGATCAATGCCGTGGCCTTTCGGTTATTTTGGATAAGTTTCAACATGTCAAGGCCTCAGCATATTTGCCAAAAGGAAAGCGCATAACCTCCACTAACTGCTGATCCGCTACATTTAAACTGCCCGCTGGCGCCTTCAAGTCAATTTGGCAGTCGAGTTGAGTCAGCAATTCCTGCATTCGACTTGTATTGACTTGATGTTTAGGTAAGCGAAATAGAATATTTTCCTGAACAGAAAGACTGGGAAATAACAAAGGCTCTTGTGGTACCAGATAAATGCCCAATTGATGTGCTTTTGCAGGTGTCAGATGATTAACAGTAGCACCATCCACGACCAAAGTTCCGGCATCTGGCTGTTCAATACCGGCAATGATTTTCATCAGAGTTGATTTACCCGCCCCATTTCCACCCAGTAATGCATGAACCTGTCCCGACATCAGCGTAAAATCGATCTGCTTCAACACCATCAAACCAGAAAATTGCTTACTGATTCCACGGGCAGCCAAAAGAGGCGTACAGTCATGGCGCTGGTAAAGTGGATTATCGGTATTAGTAGCGGTATTGCTCTGTGACATCACGTACCTCATGGAATTTTGGGCTTGCGTTTTGACACCGATGCTAGATATGAACATTTATTAATTCTAAAAACATTTGTTCAAAACTCTAATTCAAAACTTAAGATTTTTTCAATGGTTTGATCACATTTTGTGAAAAAATCAGTTCTAAATTAAAATATGTTCAAAATTTTGTGAGAATCCTCTAACACATTAGAGGTTTTCATGCTTATTCTTTCCTTAGTGGATAAAGAAGTTGTTATGTCGATTAAATTAAGCAAGAAACAATTAGTATCAGAGAGAAGCGTATTATCCGAGGAAATTGACTATTCAAGTCACAACTATCCAGGAAATAGCATGAGTGAAGAAGAACTAATGGCCCGTATCGCCTGGTTTTACTATCACGATGGTCTGACGCAAGGGGACATCGGTGAATTGCTTGGCCTCAGCCGCCTTAAGGTCTCCCGCCTATTGGAGAAAGGGCGGCAGTCTGGCGTGATCCGCGTTCAGATCAACTCACGCTATGAAGGGTGTCTGGAATTGGAAGATGCCTTGCAAAAACGCTTTAATCTCAAACAGGTTCGCGTGTTACCCACCCTTGACGGCATAAACCTGAATGCCCGTCTCGGTGTCGGAGCCGCCCACCTGCTGATGGCGCTGATTGAACCTCACCAGCTATTGGCGATTGGATTTGGTGAAACTCCCATGTGCACTTTGCAGCACCTGAGCGGTTTTATCTCATCCCAGCAACTTCGGTTGGTGACGCTGTCCGGCGGTGTGGGCCCTTACATGACTGGCATCGGCCAGCTTGATGCGGACTGCCCTGTCAGCATCATTCCTGCCCCACTGCGAGCCTCTACTCAACAAGTCGCGGCAACATTCCGCGAAGAGAGCAGTGTACGGGATGTCATTTTGGCCGCCTGTGCAGCAGATATCGCCATCGTAGGAATTGGCGCGATCAACCAGAAACAGCAAGCGACCATTATGCGTTCCGGCTATATCAGCGATGGAGAACAATTGATGTTCGGCCGCAAAGGTGCCGTCGGAGATATTCTTGGTTACTTCTTCAACGCGGAAGGTGAATTGGTCAACGATATCGATATCCATCAAGAATTGATCGGTATCTCCTTGCCAGAAATAAAAACCATCCCGAACGTAATTGGTGTAGCTGGAGGCATCGAAAAAGCGGATGCCGTCGTTGCTGCATTGAAAGGGGGTTACATCAATTCACTGGTGACAGAAGAACAGACCGCCAGGGCTATGCTGACCTGATCGACGAATAATCTCTATCCACTCCCTGTGCCATATCGAATAAGAAAAAGATAACGACAGACGAGGATAGCATCATGAATCAACGCGCTCATGCTCACCCATCAAGGAAGTATCTGATGGCGCTTGATGCAGGAACTGGCAGTATCCGTGCAGTTATATTTGATCTCGAAGGGAATCAGGTTTCCGTCGGACAGGCTGAGTGGATACACCAGCCCGTACCGAATGTTGTCGGTTCGATGGAATTTGACCTGAAAAACAACTGGCAACTGACCTGCCAATGTATCAGGCAGGCACTGCAAAAGGCGGATCTGCCCGCCAATGCGATTCAGGGCGTTGCCGCCTGCTCAATGCGGGAAGGCATCGTCCTGTATAATCGCAACGGCGATCCCATCTGGGCGTGTGCCAACGTGGATGCCCGCTCCAGCCATGAAGTCATCGAACTTAAAGAGCTTTACAACCATACCTTTGAGTATGATGTTTACCGCTACTCCGGCCAAACGCTGGCACTGGGCGCCATGCCCCGTCTGCTTTGGCTGGCACATCACCGTTCTGATATCTATCGGCAAGCCAACACCCTGACGATGATCAGCGATTGGCTGGCTTATATGCTGAGTGGCGAACTGGCGGTAGATCCCTCCAACGCAGGGACAACGGGGATGCTGGATTTAGTCAGCCGTAATTGGCGTCCAAACCTGTTGGAAATGGCCGGACTGCGTTCCGATATCCTCTCTCCCGTCAAAGAAACGGGAACCTTGCTCGGCTATATCACGGAAAAAGCGGCGGCAGAGTGCGGCTTGAACAGCGGAACGCCGGTGATTATGGGCGGTGGCGACGTTCAACTCGGCTGCCTCGGTATTGGTGTCGTCAAACCTGCCCAAACCGCAGTACTTGGCGGGACATTCTGGCAACAAGTCGTCAACCTGCCAAAGCCCATCACCGACCCGAACATGAACATCCGCATCAACCCGCATGTTATCCCCGGCATGGCACAGGCTGAGTCCATCAGCTTTTTTACCGGCCTCACCATGCGTTGGTTCCGCGATGCTTTCTGTGCAGAAGAAAAACTGTTGGCAGAACGATTGGGCGTCGATGCCTACAGCCTGCTGGAAGGTATGGCGGCGCGCGTTCCTGCGGGTGCGCATGGCGTAATGCCGATTTTCTCCGATGTGATGCGGTTTAAATCGTGGTATCACGCCGCCCCCTCCTTCCTCAACCTCTCGATTGATCCGGAAAAATGCAACAAGGCGACGCTATTTAGAGCGCTGGAAGAGAACGCGGCTATCGTCTCGGCGTGTAACCTCGATATGGTCGCAGCATTCTCTGGTGTTCAACCTGACTCACTGGTCTTCGCAGGCGGTGGCTCGAAAGGTAAACTCTGGAGCCAGATTCTGTCTGACGTTACCGGACTGCCGGTACGAGTGCCGGTGGTTAAGGAAGCTACGGCATTGGGCTGTGCAATTGCAGCAGGTGTTGGCGTTGGATTATATGACTCACTGCCCGCGACAGGGGAAAAATTAGTGCGTTGGGAGCAAGAATACCAGCCGGATTTAAACCTCCGAGAGGTTTACCTGAAAGCGAAAAAAGATTGGCAGACAGTGTATGAAGGCCAACTGCATCTGGTGGATGATGGGCTGACGACATCATTGTGGAAAGCACCGGGGCTGTAAGTTTTGAATGGCCTCTTTAGCAATTAGAGGCCAATTTAATTCATTGCGTCCTGATCCTGCATGACGAATATCATTTTCAACAGCAATAGACATCATTTGATAGAATTCTTCATCAGAAGCAACAAAAAGGCAGAGCAACATCAAAAAATCAAGAGCAATATCGACATCAACCCAGCATTTGCAACAATATATTTATCAAAATAAAATTTGCTGGCACTATAACACACCAACAATACCGTACTGATAATAACCAAAGCAGCCAATTGGCTAACCTGCAAATTCAGCCATTCCAGATAATGACAAAACATAACAACACTTAACACCAGCAACGGGATAACATTATGCAGTAACCTTGAAAATGCCATCAACGACTGCATTTGCCATACAATTTTATTCTTTTGTTTCCTTGCTAATATAGCATCATCTAAATGACCATTGCGGCTATGAGAAACAAACGCATCAATCATCGTTTTACGACTGAAATCTTTTTCTTTTATATGCGATTGCACTAAATTAATCAGTAATATAGCAATGGCAGATATCACAATATAGAGCAGAAAAATAACGTTACAGATTATCGCCGCAATGGCGGAATAATGTTAATTCTGCTCAGATACCAGAATCGCCTGAGTATCTGGCTCCAGCGCTTTGAAGACATGCTCTAGATCTGCCGGATAACAGATGTAATCGCCTTCGCTTAACTCTTCTGGCGCTTCCGTTAGCCCTACCAGCGCCCGCCCACGGGTGACGATGATATGCTCTACCGAACCAGGGGGATGTGGATGGGAAACGTGATCTGCTCCCGGTTGCGTCATCAACAGGTAGATATCACGACGTGCACCCGGCGGACAAGTGGCCAGTAAAATCGCCTGATAATCAGCCTGTTCTGACACCACTTTGGTGCCCTCGCCACGTCGAACCACCTGTGTTTTGTTGCTCTGCGGTTCCAGCAGACGGGCAAAAGGGATATTCAGCGCCACACACAATGCCCAGAGCGTTTCTATGCTAGGGTTCCCGTTACCGGCTTCTAATTGTGACAATGTGGATTTTGCAATACCCGCACGCCGGGCAACTTCCGCCAGTGAAAGACCTATGCGGGCACGTTCACGGACTAAACTCTTCGCAATTACGCTGATTGGCTGTGTCATGCCATTACTCCAGTGTTCATTAAAAAGAACAAAACGTTCGACTTGATATGATCTTCAAATCTGTTCATTATAATGAAAAATCGTTCGGTATGGATAACATTGTATGTTTACTCACTATTTCTCCTGTCTGAAAGGCGATATTAAAAAAGCGATATTTCTGGTCTGTCTGGCTGTCGGCGTGGTTGGCGTTTCCTATGGTTCACTGGCCATGGCTTATGGCTTTCCTTTATGGGTTCCACTCGCCTTGTCCACGTTAGTGCTGGCGGGAGCGTCAGAATTTATGTTTATTGGTATTGTTGCCAGCGGCGGTCATCCACTTGCAGCAGCTGTGGCAGGCTTGTTGGTGAATGCCCGTCATTTTCCTTTCGGAGTGGCTGTACGCGAGTTGGTCGGAAAACACATGTTGGGGTTTCTGGGATGCCACATTATGAATGATGAAAGTGTGGTTTTCGGTATGTCACAACCGACTCCTGAACAGCGCAAAGCCGCCTACTGGCTATGCGGTATCGGCGTTGCCGTATTCTGGCCGCTCGGCGTAGTCATTGGCTGCGTGGTCGGTAAATTCCTTCCTATACCGGAAGCCATTGGTCTGGATGCAGTCTTCCCGGCAATTTTGCTGGCATTGGTTATCCCATCATTCAAGAACAGAACCACACTGATTCGCGCTTCCAGCGGGGCGGCGCTTTCGCTTGCAGCCGTGCCTTTCACGCCAGTGGGGTTACCAGTATTGATGTCACTGTTGGGCTTACTGGCGAGGAAAAAATAATGGCAAGCTATACCCTGATTATTATCGGCATTGCGGTGTTGTCGATTGGCACTTATTTGATGCGTCTTGGTGGAGCAAAACTGGGCAATAGACTGGCATTATCAGAACACTCTCAGGCACTGCTTAAGGATGCTGCCACCACGTTATTGTTCGCTGTAGCGCTCGCTGCCACCTTCTACGAAAGTGGCCATTTTGCTGGTATGGCGCGTGTACTGGGTGTTGCCGTCGCGGTGTTTCTTGCTTGGCGAAAAATGCCGCTGATTGTCATGATTCTAGTTGCGGCGATCGTGACAGCACTTCTGCGCTATGCGGGTATAAACTAAAGAAAAGCACTGCCGCAAATAGCGGCAAGTGGTAAATGCTGCATCCCTGTATATCCATATTATAAATATGCTATCAAACATTAAAAAAGCCTGCTCAAACTCTAAAAAGTTCAGGCAGGCTCAATCATTTTAGTACACAAAATTGTAGTGATATCCACCATATCGCTACATAATAAAGAGTTATCTCATAGTAACAAACTCTTCCGCCGCAGTCGGATGGATCGCAACCGTATTATCAAAATCCTTTTTCGTTGCTCCCATCTTCAACGCAACCGCAAAACCTTGCAGCATCTCATCCATACCAAAACCGATACCGTGGATGCCGACAATTTTTTCATTTGCTCCCACACAAACCAGCTTCATGCGGCATGGCTGACGATGTTGCGTCACAGCAGTATACATTGCGGTAAATGACGAAGTATAAATCTTAACCTGATCTTCGCCATATTTCGCCTTTGCCTGTGGTTCTGTCAAGCCTATTATACCAATGGGTGGATGGCTGAATACCACCGTTGGTACATTGGTGTAATCCAAATGTTCTTCAGGTTTGTTATTAAACAGACGCTCTGATAAACGGCGTCCCGCTGCAACCGCTACTGGTGTCAATTCCACCGCACCCGTGTTATCACCAACCGCATAAATACCATTAACATTGGTATTCTGATATTTATCGACTTGGATATAACCTTTCTCACTCAGCTCAACACCCGTTGCAACCAGATTCAGATTATCCGTCATCGGTTCACGCCCAATTGCCCAGACCAGCGTATCAACCGTCTGCTCCCTGCCATCCTGCAATTGAACGGTCAGGCTGCCATCACTATTTTTAATCACGGACTTTAATATCGCTTCCGTATGCAATGTCGGCCCTTCACTTTTGATGACTTCCAGCAATGTCTCCACAATCATAGGATCGAAAGAGCGCAGCGGCGCATGTTTACGGACAAACAGATGAGTTTCACTCCCCAGTGCATTCAACACGCCCGCTATTTCAACCGCAATATAGCCAGCTCCCACCACAGCAACACGCTTCGGCATTTCATCCAGTTCAAAGAAACCATCTGAATCAATGCCATATTCTGCACCGGGAATCTCTGGACGCACAGGACGACCGCCTGTTGCAATAAGAATATGGTCAGCCGTAATTTTTTCGCCATTAACTTCAACAGTGCGCGCATCAACAAAACGGGCAAATCCTTGGATGACATCCACCTTATTGTTACCCAATACGCGCTCATAAGAATGATGGATGCGGTCAATATAGGCAGTACGGCTAGCAATCAGCTTTTTCCAGTCAAAACGACTGACTGTGGTATCAAAGCCATATTCGGGACCATATTGATGAATAGATTCCGCAATTTGAGCAGCATGCCACATCACTTTCTTCGGTACACAGCCCACATTAACACATGTTCCGCCTAATGCTTTTGCTTCAATCAGGGCACACTTCTGCCCATACATGGCTGCACGGTTAATGGAAGCAATGCCGCCACTGCCACCGCCAATTGCAATATAATCGTAATGTTTACTCATCTTAGGTCACTTCCGTCTAATCAATTAACTTACTGCTAAAGTTCAACCTGACGTCTATTATTACAAAAAGTTATCGCTGACTGTGGACGATTCTGGCTCTTATTGCCATAGGCCACAGCTATTGAATGATAACGCCACGCTAAACCCTCACCTTATTCAGGTACAATCCATTCCACTGAAGCATGTCCTGTACCTTCAGGAACCAATACCTGATGCAGCCACGGCAATACCGCCTTCATCTGCTGCTCCAATTTCCACGGTGGATTAATGACGATCATGCCTGATGCCGTCATACCACGTTGATCACTGTCAGGACGCATGCCAAGTTCAATCTGTAAAATCTTGCGGATGCCTGTCGCTTCCAATTCCCTCACCAAGCGTTTAATCTGCTGGCGCAACACAACGGGATACCACAGCGCATAAGTGCCGGTCGAAAAGCGCTTATACCCTTCCTGAACACCCTGAACGACACTCCGATAATCCGATTTCAATTCATAAGATGGGTCGATCAGCACAAATCCACGGCGGCTTCTTGGCGGCAGTTTTGATTTCAACTGCTGATAACCATCTTCCCGCAGGACACGTGCGCGTTGATCACGGGAAAATTCCATGCGTAACAAAGGAAAATCACTGGAATGCAACTCACTCAGATTAAGCTCATCGTATTCGCGCAATAAATGACGAGCAATCAGCGGAGAACCCGGATAATAGCGCAGAGAACCATTTGGGTTTAGCGCCTTCACGGCATCCATGTACGCCGTCAATTCCTCAGGAATATCATCACGCTGCCAAATGCGGGCAATACCTTCCAGATATTCTCCCGTACGCTCGGCATGTTCCCCGCTCAATTGATAACGGCCTGCGCCAGAGTGGGAATCTAGATACAGGAAAGATTTTTCTTTTTCTTTAAGTGACTCAATGATCAGGCTTTGCACCGTGTGCTTCAGCACATCAGCATGATTGCCGGCATGGAAGCTGTGACGATAACTTAACATTCGATTTAACCCCGAGAGCGGAATATTGATAACTTGCCTGATGCCCTACCAGACAACTAAAGGGGCATTATAGCCTCATTCTCAACAAAAAAGATAAAAGCCTCCTCCAGCTCCCTTTACGGTGTTAACTCAGTTGAATTTTTAGGATCGAATCGAGATCGGAGTATAAAATTTTAGATAAGTGTTCTTAATAATCCCAGGAATAATTCATGATGTCGAAAACCTTGATCTTATCTACATTGATCGTTTTCAGTATGAGTGTTGCCTATGCAAGCCAAGATAAATCAGGATGTGAGATAAAAAGAAAAACACTGAAGAAACAGCTCGAATATGCCCAAACAGATAAAAATGAGCGCCTAATAACAGGATTAACTCGAACCTTGAAAAACATAAAAGCCACATGTGCTCTGGAAAAACGCGTACAAGATAAAAACAATAAACCAAAAATTGTGAAAAATAACTTAGCTGACAACTCTCCGTCATTGAAGCAAGCAGATGGCAAAAAGCGGCCTCGCAAGCCTGCTAAAAGCAACACAATGGACACAGGCAAAAAAGTGCAGGCCAAGCAGAAATAGCCAACCTGCACTAAATTCCGAACCAACTCAGCTCATTTTTTTGGAAGAGCGGGAGAAGTTTACAAATTTTTCCCCCTAACCTGCTGTGCATTAGAAGGGGAAATCTTGTAGTAAACCTTATCACTCATGAATGGCTCATGTTTAATTTCTACTGAAAGAATGGAATTATTTTTGGAAATAGCATAGTGGCTAAAATAATTCCCTTCTCTTTCATAAGGATAATGAAAATTAGGTTTGAGAAATTTTTTCACATACGACTCATCCGAAGGATAATACTCATCCGAATAAATTACTTTTTTATTCCTAACAAAGATAATCTTATAAAAAAGACTGGCTTTTTCATTAAATGACGCACCGATAATATCCTCAATATCCTCACGTCCCATTCCTTTATCGATGATATACATTTTGTCCCAGTCAAAAGGGATAATTTTAGTCATATCAACCAAACAGGCAGTGTTCTTCTGACAATGCTTGTCGGCGTAATCAATAATTCCCAATCGACTGCTATTAAAAGATAAAAATAAAATGGCAATCCCCAACATTAACGCAAATATGATAATATTATTTCTGTTGACAACATGGAAAAACATCATTCCCCCCCTTCATAATCAAATCTGATATGAGAAAACGGCTTTGGAATTTTAACCTTTAAAATCAACTAGTTACTATTAATCTTGCAATCTCAGCCTTATCACAGAGCCCTCATGTCATTGATATTGATAAACTCAGTCAGAAAAAGCCCTCCTCAGCCTTTCAACAGCAGCTTAATATTTTTGGAGTTTACAATATGTCATGAAGGTATATCTTGAATTGTGGAGATGAACCCACATCACTTATAATCAATTGTTTTTAATTACTATTTGATATCTTAAGTGCGGTTTACAAGATAAAGAAATTGACATCTGTTTCTGTTCTTCAGTATCAAGAGCGGTACGCAAGAATACTCTAGACAGCGAAAAAGTATAGTAATTGTACTAGCGATTTTTTTGATTTCAAATAGAAAAATATGGTTAACAAATAATAAATGAGGAAAATGATTACTAACGTGATTTAATGATAGTTTTCGAGGGATTAAGTATGTGGGATTTTTAAGAAAAACACTGGTAATTTATACATGCCAGTGTAGTTATTAATATGTTTTGACTTCCAGCGTAGCTACTTTTGAGGAATAAAACGCTTATCCTTCATTTGCTGTTCGTTTGCGGGGGAAAATCGGTAGTACTTTTTAGAACGAATTCTTGAGCACCTTCCACGTTCATCAGGACATTTGAATTATCATTGGGAACAAAATAATAATTAAATCGACATTTGTCTTTTGCTCCATTTTCTGGACAAGAAAAGTATTGTAATAAGTGCTGATAGTCTGCAAAGAACCCAAAATGTGGGTAGTATTCATCAGTGTAAAAATTTTTATTACCTTTATCGATATAATTTATTCCCTGACCAGTCCCATTCATGGAAAATCCCCACAATATTCTTAATATCACCAGTATATATATCCATATCAAATACATACATGGGATCCCATTTAAACGGAATTACTGCACTCATATCCACCAAACAGTCTTGGTCTTTATGGCAATAATTATCAACATAATAGAATAAAACATCAACGATATTGAAGTCTCTATTTTTGTATATTAAAAACATGATGATAGTCAGACATAAAAGTATTTTTAATTTATTTTTCACATTTGATATATATTTTTACTCACTTAATCCATTCTAGTTTATATAACCTATCAGACCGCTCGTAATCTAACACTGTTAAAATAACCTAATTATCTTGATAGTGTCATTATATTACTCAACTATCTAATAATTACAGATATATAATTTGGCTTACTATGACTAACACTAGAAATTAAATCCTTATCATCTATCCGCTACCAATATTTACTGTAAACTTTTGGATATTGATATTCATAAATAGAAATGGTAACCAGTGGACCGGTCTCCGCCAGCTGGCAGGTCAGTCAGGGCGCTGAGGCCAAAGCCCTGCCACGCACTGAAGCCGTGTGGGGGCGGGTCAGGCGACCACAGGGTGCCACGCTGTACGCGGGTTCAGCGGCTAAGGAAGCCGCGGGTTCTGGCGCTGTGGCGGGCTCCACTTTTTGGTGCTCAACCGCCACCATGTCCGCGGCGTCCTGCATCAGCAGCGCGCCCTCAATCAACAACGAGAAGGCCGTTTCCGGCTCGGCCATCTGGCACAGATACCCGTTCGCATCCTTCCCCGACGGGAACACCACACGCAGCGGGGTGATGCCTTTGGCAACCAGCGCGGTCGCCAGTTTTACCGCCACGTCATTGCCTGCACTGTCATTGTCGAAGGCAATCAGGATTTGCTTAATCCCGTATTGCTCAAAGGCCTGCCAGTGGTCAGGCGTGACGCCGTTCACCCCATAGGCGGCCGTCACATTGTGTAGTAGTCAAGAACTTCCGGACACCTTTCTAGCCTGTTCCCATTGCTTTTCGTATTCAACGGGGGTATTTCCCCCGTTGAAACTATGGGGTCGGGTGTAGTTATAGTACCCGCCCAGATATTGGGGGATATCTCTTATCGCTTCATGAATATCCTGATAGCCTTCTGGTGGGATCCATTCACTTTTCAAACGCCGGAATATCCGTTCCATCGGGGAATTATCATAGCAGCAGCCTCTGCGACTCAGGCTTTGGATAATCTTGTTTTGCCAGAGTAAGCGGCGGAACTTTTTACTGCTGTATTGACTGCCTTGGATGCCCTTCTAAGTGTCAAGTCATTATTTGTATACTGTTGATCTAACGATCCCGGGTACGCAATAAA
>NZ_JACOII010000058.1:0-17497 GCF_016306625.1 Xenorhabdus lircayensis
TGCTCATGGCTCTGATGGCGTGCGGGGCATCCCGGGCGGCATATTCAAATGTTGCGCCGAACTTGGCAGCAAGGGCACCGTGTAAGCGGATTGTGCGAATGGAGGGATCTATATAAGCCATAATGACCTCATAAAAAAACCCTCCGAAGAGGGCTGGGGGTTATTTGAGCATCCAATAACGATATCGCTCGTCAAATTCGTCTTTTAGTTGCTCGGGTAAATTTCCTTGAATAGATAAAATAATTTTCCCAAATTCTTCAATAAATTTAACATACTCTCCATCAGTTATTTTCCTCCCTAAATCTTTCATTCTCTGAACAGCTATCATCAGTGTTGCATCATCCAGCTCATAACCTCCATTTTTATGGAAATAGAGCTTCTGAGAAGATAAAACACTCAAGAGATCTATATCTTTTACATTATAAATAGCAGGAATTTCTTTATTGCAATGCTTGCAAACAATAGCTTCCGCTTTAATTGATTCAGCACAAAAAGGACATTTTTTTATTTCTCCTAAATTAATCTTCTTTTCTTCTGTAATGTGCTGCTTTGATTCCAATACAAGAGAGTGAATGAGTGCCACAATAAAAATAAGGAAGCCATAAACCCACCAAGCACCAAAACTCCTACCTTTACTGGCAGCTATTCCCGCCGGGAGCAATCCTAAAAAGGCAAAAATAATCACAATCCCCCAAAAACCATCCATAACTATCCTCCGTCATTTAATCTTCTTCCATGCTAATTATGAACGATTATTTATGCAATTTTTCATATCGGAGTGTCTTCACAGTTCTGTCTTTCCAATATCCCCCATGCGGCACTTTCTGGCTCAATTGCCCATAAAGATGATGCAGCAATAAATTTCCGTTAAGAATAATCCCGGCATGATTGGGTACATCGGCCTGAACCTGCATCAGCACCACGTCTCCCTCCTGTGGTTCGCTGACCTCAACAAATCCCGCTTTCTCAAAATTCTCTATGTAGAGATTTTCGCCCTGCTCCCACCAAGGATAATTGACCCGGTAATCATGCAGTTCAATGCCGTATTGTTGACGGTAATAGCTCATAATCAAGCCGTAGCAATCATAAATGCCAAGAACGAAGGGGCGTCCAATCAAAGGCAGCTCTCCGCGCGGGTAGATTGTCCTAAAATCCCCTTCCGGCCAACTGACGATATGCCACGGCAATTCAGTGAAATCGCATTGTGCTTCATCCAGATCGCTGGGCAGAGTGGTGGCGTCGGGGTGACTGTGAGCGATGCCGGTAATGGTGCCCCATGTTGACGCGGTCAGATAATCATGGGGGTCTAACTGGAATTGTTCGGCGGGATTGGGGGCCAGATTTTTGCAGGGAAAGTATTTTTCTACGCGGCTTTTCTGGACTATCACGCCGCAACATTCGTTAGGGTACTCCTGTTTGGCGTGCTCAAATATTGCCGACAAAGTACTGTCACGCATGATTACCTCCTGATAAGCGATGAGGCGGGAAACCCTCCAAATGGCAGTTCATTATCCTCACCGTGACGCAGCTTACACGCGATGACGGAACCGGGGCACCGATCCTGACCGGGGTCGTCAGTCGGGTTGTTGTCGGTATCAAAGTAACGACTCCCGGCATAATCACAGCCCTTGCCTGTGCGATACCAGCCCCGTGCGCACCATGTACATACGGCGTGAATTTGCCGGGTAGGAATGACCAGTCCGTCCAGTGACGCGGGGCTGGCCAGCTCAAAAACCACGGTTGTGTCGGTTTCAGACGTTTTTCTGTTCACATAGAACATGAGCCTGCGTTCTTGTTGCGGATCGGCCGTGGGATTCCCCGCCGGGAAATTTCGGGCATCCAGATAATGAACAAACGTGTCATGAATAATAACTTTCGCCTGCACCATATCGTCAAATTGCAGACATAGCGCGGTGACCGTTCCCTCAACGTTAGCCACGGATAAGCGGGGACGAGCCGCCCGGCCATCCGTGGACATCTCCAGCTCTTCCAGCTGCACAGGCCACGGTTGATACTCATCGCCTTGCCACCAGATAGATTTGGGTTTTGGCTGGCCGCCTTTCTTCTCGGCGGCTTCAATTTCTTTTTCAGTAGCTGGCATACCATATGCATGAAAACGAAGGATATCAGCGCCAAACTTTGTTCCGTCAATTTCGTAGAGCCGGACAGTATTCCCGGCATCCAGCTTTTGCACATCAGCAGTAAACATGATTATCCTCTATGGCGCGTGTGCCTCAATGAATTCGGTTGAAAGGGTGTAGGTCTGATAGTCGATAGCCTGATATTTATAGCTTTCGCAGCGATACAGGCCTTTGTCAGCCAGCGGCGGTGTCCAGATAAACGCCGTGTGTCCGGCGTGTCTGTCCAGAAAATCAACGATGTCCTTGATATGCTTTTCGTTGCCGATAAAATCAACGTTCCATCGCATCGATTTGGGGTTGATCCCCGCGCCGGAAACCTGCTCGTAACCGTCGCCGAATTTAGCCTTTCGGATAGCAAATTCAACGTTGGAGCTGGCGTTAACTCGCGGGTGCCATGTAAATGTCTCCATTATCGCCCCCTGATGGCTTTGTTGATGGCACCACCCTGCCGCAAATCTCTGTCCCGTTCAGCGTAGTAGACCTGAGCGACGGCCTGAGCAAAACGACGCCCGAAGGCTTCGTCATCGCCTTTCGATGATGAGCTTTCGGCTTTCCCGTCCGTGATATAAACTTGGATATTGACATTGCCTTTGCCGTTACCCTCCAGCCCTTTTGGTGTAATCACCTTAACCCCTAGCGAACCGTCAGCACCACGGGTCAGTGGCATGATGGCTTCGGGTCCCGCTTCCCCCATCAGCCCCGCGCCTTTAGCAAAGGCAAACATGGTTGGGCTGCTGACAATCTGGTTACGGTAAGCACTTAAGCTGGGGGAGTCGTAAACACCGCCTTTGGCGTTCTTGGTGAACATGGAGGCAAAACCACTGAACATGCCACCGCCGCCACCCGCTGATTCCATACCTTTCATGATGGTATTGGTGATCAAGGCCTGTGTTGCCATTTTAACCAGACTCTTAACCACGTCCTGAGCCAGAGACGCGAACAACTCAGACATCCCTTCCCTGAGAGATTTGGTGCCCGTCAAAAGGCCGGTGATCATATTGCCCATTCGCTCTTGCGTGGTTTCAAACATCGTCACGGCGAGCGACTGTAGGTCACCCTGACTGGCAAACAACTGCTTGGCTGCCTCAAATCGCTTGGTATCAGTATCACGTTCAGCGGCAAGAACCAGCTCATTTTTACGCTGTTCACTGATAACCTGCTCTGCTGCATAGGTTTCATACAGGGCTTTTTTGCGCGCTAACTGGTTCTCAATGTCCTGAATAGGATCAACATCACCCCGCAGCGCATCTTTCGCCGATACCGCATATTGCTGGCTGGCATCTGCATTGCCCCGAACTTCATCTTTCCATATCTCACCTTTCCGGTAATCGTATTCGGCGGGTGACTGAATTTGACCCGTGGCCTTCTGCCGCGCTAGCTGGTCTGCGGCTTCCCTGGTTCTTTTGGCCACATTACGGAACGGGTCAGCCTCTATAGCATCCTGCAAGTCTTGGTATCTCTGTTTGGTGTCTTCCAGCGTCTTGTTGAGATGGATAATCGCCTCACGCTGTTTCCCGGTGTAGGTGGCGCTGATTTCCAAGGCGGAGGCAAACCGCTGCGCCGCCATTTCCCCCTCGTTCATGCGCACCTGTTCGACCTGAATTTCTTTGTTCAGGTCAGCGACTTTCTTCCGGTAATTTTCCTGTGCGCTGGCCGCTTCACGAGCCGCCTTTGCCGCTTCACTGGCGGCTTTTGCAGCGGCAGCCTGCGCTTCTTTGGCTTTTTCCCCGTTGCGATAGGCGGCTACCGTATTATTGAGATATTGTTGATAATTATTCTGATGATCTGGGGTATTTAGCCTTTGATCTTCGGCGGCAAACTCCGCCTGCTTTCTGACTTTATCCTCTCCCTGCAATGAAGAGAGTGTCAGATCACGTTCAGATTTCTTAAGAAAATCCTTTTGTCTGTCATCCAAGGGGGCTTGAGGCAGCATCAGGGGAATTTGGGCATGCTGTTGGCGTTCTTGAAGTAGGCGATTTCCCACAGACATTAGGCGATTGAATTCGCTATATTCACCGTTCATCATAAAGAGAGATGTGCGAATGGCGTCCTGCTTCTCTTTTTCTTTTTGAATTAGATCTATTCGGCGTTGTTCAAGCGATATCATCACTAGCTGAATTTCGTTCGCCTTTTCCTGCATGGCATTTAAGCGGGACTGCTCAACTGCCAGATCTGCTGTGGCTTTTTCCAGCCCTTTGATCAGTTCAATATCCTTGATTCCGCCAAGGTATTTTTTGTAATCAGGATTGCTACGAGACTGGTTTAACGTTTCTACTCGATGCTTTAATTCATTAATTCGCTTAACCTGTTCATCGATTAAGCGGTTTTGTTCATTTAAGGCTTTCTGGGACTCTTTCGCATTGTCTGCCGTTTCAGGCAGGTTCATTTTGGGGATTTTTTGCGGGATTTCATCAATGGTGCGGGCGTATTCCTGTGCCGATAATCTGGCCTGTTCCTGATTCTGGTACATCGTGTACCATGCACCCGCTCCCAGCATCAGCAAGCCGGGAATGCCGCCAATCAACCCCAGTGCCCCGCCCATTAACCGCGAACCCACCGAGGTCACGCCATTTAGCCGATCCTGCGCCGCTTTTCGGGCGTCAATATTGCGGCGCAGCCGGTCTTGAACCTGTGATAACCTTTTTTCAGCCAGCGTCTGCTGGTCAGCATTCCGGGCAGCAGCTATGGCCTGGTATGCCCGAGACACCTCAGCCTTTGTCCGTAAAATGGATACCTGAGTACCCTTGACCTGAGCACTCGCTAATGCCACCTCAGCCCGGTATGCCTGAAACACCCCGCGGGCAGAATTAATTGCCCCGGATGCCATGCCGCCGAAGAAGCGGGCCGCCCCTATCGCCACCAATCCCGCCGCAACGGTGGCTACCGTGTCGATGTTTCTCGCCACGCCATCCAGCGCCCCGGAGAGGGTGGCGGTCACCGCCGTCGTTTTGTTCGTTTCACCCACCCATTCCTGAAAGGCGTTTGTGACCCGGGTTGATGCCGCACTGACGCTGTTTGGCATGGAGTCAAATTCTTTGTGCAGGGTGTTTAACTGCCCAATCAATGCCGGGATAATCTTAGGCGTGGTCAGTTCACCGGCATCGGCCAGCGCTTTCAGGTCCTTCTGGGCGACCCCCAATCCATCCGACAGCGCTTTCATGATCCGCTGCCCCGATTGTGCCACCGAGTTAAAGTCCTGCCCCCGGAGGACACCGCGCCCCAATGCCTGTGATAACTGGACAATCAATGAAGAGGTTTCTTCGGCAGATGCCCCCGACACTTGCAGGCCAGTTGCCAGTGCGTCTGTCAGGGACAGAATATCCTTGGTCGAATAGCCATATTCCCGCAGGGAGCTGGAGACGCGGGAGAACAAACCCGCATTGGATTCAAACGCGGAGCCGGTATACTGGCTAATCCGCATCAGCTCTTGCTGGGCGTGCTTAAAATCCTCCGTCGAAGTGGTTGCCAGTTTGATGCGGGCATTCAGGGAGTTGTAACCGTCCGCCAGACTGATAAGACGCCCGGTGGCGAAGATGCCGGCAAACGAACCCGCCATGCCCATGGCCGATGCCTTGACAGAAGCCAGTTGGTTATTCAGGTCGCGCAGGGCGGCACTGCTGCCACGGGCGGCGACCGTGGCACTCCGGTTGCCCTTTTCCATCACCCGGTGGTAGTTTTCACCCAATCGCGCCGCCCGCGCAATTTCGGCCTGATACGAGCTGGAATTGGCCGAGATTTTGATAATCAGTTCGCGTAATTTTGCCACAGTGTCACCTATGCGAGATTAGCAAAGAAATGTTCGAAGTCGTCCTGCTCCTCTTCGTCAGGATTTCCCCATTGAAGCAGCGCATCACTCAGGCTGACTTTTGCGCCCTGAGACTGGTAGACGGCAGAGGCGATTTGCGCGGCCTGAATATCACCGCGTCGGTCGCTGAGGGGATTTTCGCGGTCATAGGCCATCCACAGCATCAACTCGCTGGCACTTAACCCGCCCTGCAACTCAGATAAGGTTTTACCGAGGCGCAGAGCGAGTGTCAGCATAAAAGCGGTCAATGGGGCAGCGACTTTTTTTCCGCCTCGTCGGGGGAGGTTATCAAGCTGAGTGCCTGATGCAGCAAGCGGGAATGCACGGGTGCATAGATGCTCATCACTTCCTCCGTGTCGTCGGGCGTGAAGACCGGATCGCCGTTTTCATCGCACAGCACATCAATAAACAGCACCACATCGGCGCGGGTGTTGCGCAGGACTTTATCCGCCGTGGAGGGCGCGGCGTCGGCCTCTTCTTCCGTTGTCGGGTGGGTGATGTCATTCCAGCGGATCCATGCCCCCGCCGACGGTTCGCGTAATATCACGGCGGCATTATCCCATTCAGGCACGGTCACAGTTTTGGTACGGAAACCTAGTTTCGGCGTTAACGCCAGTTGACGGATATTCACGGTTATTCTCCTTTCTGGGTGTCAGATTGTTGTTGTTTTTTGGTTAAGGGGGTCGGGCGGCCTCGCATGCGCAAAGTGAAGGAGGCACTCACGATGCCGTTGGCGGCCGCCTGCCATGATTCCTGCCTGACCTCCGCCAGAAAAACATAACCGGCCCCGCTGGGGAACCTGACCCGGAACGCATGGGCGCGGTCGGTGTCGTAGGCAACGCGCAAAATATCCTGCCCTTCCTCTTCGGCGGTCCAGTGCCCGGACAGGGTGATTTCAGCCGGGGCTGCCAGTCCGTTTATCATCTCCTGCTCACGCGAGCCGAGCGTGGTGACTTCAATGTCGGATTTCTGACCACCGGTGTAGTTGATCTCTTTCACTGAGGTATCAATCGCCACCCATTTGATCAGGGCGCTGGTCGCATCATTCGTCGCATCAGCGGAAACCGACAGCGACGTTTCGAGGGTTTTTTCATACTTGGCCATGTTTATCTCCGGCAGGGGTTAGGAATATATTTTGAATTCAACGGTGGCACGATACAGTCCGGTGTCAGTCTCGTAACTGTTTTCACGCGCCACCTCAACGGGTTGCAGTGTTTTGATGGCGTTAAAGGCGTCTTCACAAATCTGGTCAGCGTCGTCCAGCGCGGGGGCGTAGGCGTCAATCTGCACCCGCGTCATTTTCACGGACTGACCGCTCAGCACATCGGTGTAAATACTGTAAGTGGAGAACACACACCACGGCGCGGCGGCACTTCTTTCGCTTTGCGGGATGAGATAGGGAAACACCCGCCCCGGCAGCACCGGGGCCAGCAGTCTGAACAGGTCGCCGTCGTTCATTTCGTCAGTACCTCGTCAATCGCCTTCAATGCCACCGCAAAGGCGGCGTCGGCGGCTTCATCGGCTTTCGACTCAAAGGCCGGATCAATGAACGGTTTCGGAGCCATCTTTGACGTGCCTTTTTCCAGAAAGCGCCAGTAATAGGCGTTTCTGGGGTCGTTTTTCTTCATGGTGGTGTCGCTGTTGGTGCCGGATTTGTTCGTCCCGCGCACGTAGACACCGGATGAAATGCCGTCGCGCCCCTTTTTCCGGTTGGCCGCCATGATGTTCTTTTTCAATTTGCCCGTTCTGACCGGGGCACGGTTACGGGTCTCGTCGCGCAGGATTTTTGCCCCTGCATACGTGCCCTTGCGTAACACCTTGTTACTTTCGGCTTTACTGAGCAGCTCCAAGTCCCGTGACAGATCTTTGAGTGCGGAAAAATCGACTATCGTCATTGCTTGACGCCCTCCTGACAAAGCAGTTCCAGCCGGGTTAATTTATTGTCCGGCATCACCGCCTGAATGGTGTAGGTTTTGCCCCTGAAGACAATATTCATTGTGGTATCAATATCATCACGGTAACGTATCCAGAACCGGGCGATACTCTCAGACAGCACCGCCTTGGACGCCACCAGTTCACGGCCGCTGATAAATTTCACCTCCGCCCACACTGTCGCCACAAGGTAGCGCTTTTTCGTCACGCCACCCATCGGCGTGCGGTCGGTTTTGATGCCTTCGATTGTGATCCGGTGGCGAAGCCTGCCTATGTCCATTGTTCCCTCCCGACAGGCCTGATGCGGTAATCATTCAGCAACTCTTTAAATCCGCTGGCTAATACATTGGGTTCACGGTGCTCATACCAAAACCCCACGGCCAGCATTAAGGCCAGTTTAATCAGCGGGGTTATCAGCATGCCGTCAGGATCATCTGCCGGAACCTGCTCTTCATAAAGCTTGCGGTTGAGGTAGTTCTCTGCTTTTTCTTTGGCGCTCGCCAGATAGGCCAGCAACAGCTCATCGTCCTGTGTTTCATCCACCTTGCACTGCAACCGCAGCTCGTCAATCGTCGGTAATGGCATTTCTGACTCCAGGAAAAAGGCGGCACAAAGGCCGCCCGACTATTTACTTGCCACCCTCTGCCGCTTTCAGCAGTTTCACGGCGTTGCTGTCCACCAGCAGGGAACCGACCCGTTTAGTGGTGTAGAAGTGGATAAACGGCTTGCGGGTGTACGGGTCACGCAGCATACGGACTCCCAGCCTGTCCAGAATGGTGTAGCAACGCCTGAAGCTACCGAATGCCACCGGGATAGCGCCCGCGCCCAAGTCGGCAAACTGTTCATTTTCGGCAATGCCGTAGCCCAGCAAGGCGGAGGGTTGCCCCAGTTGCAGACCCGGCTGCCACAGATAGTTGCCCTGACTGTCTTTCAGAGTGCGTACCTGAAACAGCATGTTGTTGTTCATCATGAATTTCGCCCCGTTGCGGTATGGCTTGCGCAGGGTGTAAATCAGTTTCAGGATTTCGTCTGCCGTGACCTCGGTTGGCTTTTTCAGCAACAGGTGCTGCAACGTACCCCATTGACGATCCTTGTCGTCCTGTGCTTCACTGCCGTAGGCCAGTAAGCCTTTTGGCTTGTTCTTCCCGTCGCCGTGGGTAAAGGCGTCTTCTTCCTGTTCGGCGAATTCCTGCGTCAACTCAGACGTGATAAAGGCTTCCACGTCGAAGAAAGCATCATCCAGCATGATCTGGGTGGCGGCCGGATTGCCGTAGATTTCACCCCATGCTGGCTCGATTTGCGCCAGCTTTGAGGTCTTGGTTTCCGGGCGTTCGTCCGTCTCCCCGACCCAGCCGCTGTTGGTGCCACCCTGATTGACCAGCCGCTTGAAATTCGGGGTGCCCACCGACACCACGTTACACTCAGCCCGCATCACCACTTCATCTTTCAGTGCGCTGATGATATTGCGATCCAGCTCTTCCGGTACGGCGTAGCCCCCCTCTGGTGCGGTTGTGGTCTGCATGGCTTTTTGTTCCAGTTCCGCCAGCCCGTCATCCTTGCCCTTGCGGATAAACTGGGCAAACGCCGCCTTGTGCTCACTCGCGGCCTTGTTATTGCTGCCACCGGCCGGGCGTTTCAGCCCTGCCAGCTCCTCTTCGAGTGATGTTTTCAGGGTATCCAGTTCACTGAGCTTGCCGTTCAGGGTTTCGACCTGTCCGGCCAGCCTGCCTTTTTCCGCCTCAATCGCGTCAATGCGCTGATCGTTCTTCTGTCTGAACTCATCAAAACGCTGCTGGATTTCCTGCGCGACCTGTTGTATTTCTTTGACTTCAATAGCCATAAAAAACTCCGGTTAGTTAAAATGTAATGATTTCAGTGCATTTAATGCCGAGGTTGTCTCAGCGTCACGCAAAGACAAGGCTCCATAACCCTCAGCCATGAATGCCTTGGCCTGAGAGCGGGAGAGTCCAACGTCGCGCAGGACCCGTTCAATACTTTTCGGGGTAGGGATATCGCCCCGGGCAAAGGCGGTTTTGACGTCACTCACCCGGGCATCATCGTTGGCAGGAAAGGTCACCAGACTCACCTCCCACAAATCGAGATCTTTCAGTAAAAACGCCTCTTTGGTTCGGTCGTACTCCCAGTCTTTCAGTACGTAACCGATGGACAGGCCGGAGAGTGACCCCGCTTTCATATGGGCATGTGCCCGTTTCGCCAGCGGGTCATCGTCAATCAACAACCGCCCTTTCAGGTATAGCCCGATCTCGTCTTCTTTCATCTCGGTGTAGATACCGATGGGTTCATCTATTCGGTGCTGCCAGAGCAACGCCGGTAAGCCGCCTTTTTCTCCCCACTGTTTCAGGGTGCTGGCAAACGCCCCCGCCAAGACGATATCGTCATAACTGTCCCTGACCCCGAACACCGAACCGTAGCCCTCGAACTCGCCGGAGTCGCTGACCGATTTGATTTTCAGGGGGACATCAAGCCGTTGTTTGGTCATCATCGGCATGCGGTTTTTCCTCCGTGGGTTTTTTGTTGGTGTTTTCCGGTTTGGTGGTCATGTTCATCGGGGTCAGGTAAATATCACCGCCCTCACGGGGGTTGAGTTCTTCCAGTTCGCGGCATTCATTCGGGGAGTAGATCCCCCAGTTAATCCCGGTGGCGTAAGATTCGAAGCGGGATTTCATGTCCCCGCGCAATAACGCCCCGGTATTGAACTTGGCGTAAAACCGCCCTTGTTTGCCGGGTTTCACCAGCCCCGCATTAATCCGCTGTTCAATGCGGGTGAGGTACGGCACCAGCGAATAGTTAATAAAGCCGATCCCCAGATTCTCAATATTGTTGAATGTCGCTCTATCCGTGTTTTGCACCATATGCAGTGGCACCCGGTAGATACGACAGATTTCTTCCAGCTGAAACTTGCGGGTTTCCAGAAACTGGGCATCTTCGGCCGATAAACTGATTTGGCTCCATTTCAGCCCCATTTCTAAAATCATCGGCTTATGGGCGTTGACCAGCCCCTGATGCTGCGCTTCAAAATCCGCTTTCAGCCGGTCAAAGGCCTCATCGGTCAGCGTCTGCTCGGTTTGCAATACCCCGCTGGTGACCGCCCCGTTGCCGAACAACCGCGAACCGTGTTCTTCGGTCGCCAGCCCCAGCCCGATCGCCTGCCGGGCATAGGCAACGGGGCTTAACCCGGTCAGGCCGTCCAGCGTAAAGATACGGACATGCCAGATGTCATCCTGCGTTAATGTGGCGCTTTCGCCGTTCGGGAAGGTCACCTGATATTCCGGCACCCAGTCACTGTTGAGTTTGGGGGTGACACTGCCCGGATCGAGGGGCAATAACTCCACCACTTCCCCCAGCGCCTTGACCTTGTAGGCGTAGAAATTACCGCGCAGACACAGGCAGGCAATCAGCAACTCCCAGAACTCCTGCGGAGTCATGTAATTATTGGGTTTGACCGACAACAGCTTATGCAGCCGCTCCTTAACGGCACGCCGGTTGCCTCGTTCTAATTGCTCATATAGCGAACAGGGCAGCATGCCGACCGATTCCGCCAGTACCCGCACACAACTGAACACCGCAGTTAACTGCATTGCGAGCCGGGGGCTGACCCGCCGTCCGCTGTAGGTGTCATACGACAGGCCTATCAGCTCGCTTAAGCCCCGTGAAGTCATTGGTTGGGTCGATTTTCGAAACAGTCCGGGAAAAAACATCAGGCCTCCCTGTCAGGCTGGCGGCCGAGCATGCGCGAGACCAGATAGGACCAGCCAAGGCACAACCCGCCCGCTACCATAAACCCCGCAGACGGCAACAGCAGCCACGCCCCGTAAGACAGCAGGACGCCGCCCGCCAGACCCGTCAGCGGGGCAATAATGATTAATAGTTTCATGAAAAACCTCAAAGCGCGCGCAAACCCCGGCTCATCAGCACATCAGACAGGCTTTCCGCTTGCTCCCCGCCGTTCACCAATAGGCGGCTCAGGGCGGTAAACAGGGCAAAGGGGCCGTCTATCTTGGCTTCCGGCGTGGATTTGTTGGGAAAAATGTTGTCGTTTTTGTCCGGCTTGACCGTGACATTGCTCATCATCCAGTTCATGACCGGGTGATCGTTGTGATGGAACTTACCGCTGTAAACCAAGGCTTCCAGTGTCTTCATGGCTTCCGACAGGTTGCGCACGGTCTGGGGCACTTCCACCAATGGCAACCCTTCTTCCGCCAGTGCCAGACTGAACTGGGTCGCACTCCACGGGTCAAAGCCGATTTCTTTCAGGCTGTCGCCGCTGACCCAATACTGCAACTCCTCCTTTATCTGGGCGTGATCCACCACCTCACCGTCGGTCAGGATGAGTGCGCCCATCTCACCCCACTTGCGGTACAGCTCCGCCTGTTGCCGTGAGCAGCGTTCCAGCCGATCTTCCGGCAACCAGAACTTAAAGTCAGCATGGACATGGCCGTTATTCGCCTGCCACACCTTGACGGCGGCGCAGATATCAATCTTGTTGGCCAAGTCCACCCCGACCCACATCGGGTAGGTTTTCAGCTCATGCGGTGCAGCGACCGGTTCGCAGTCATCCCACTTGAGCATGTCCATCCACGCCGATTCAGCCGTGACCCACAGGTTCATGTGCTTGGTAAAAAAGTTATGCCGGGCAGAGACCTGTTCTTTGGCCTTTTTCGCCAGCCGCCGCAGGTCATCCCAGCGCTTGCAGATCCCCAGTCCCGGATTGGCTTTCTGCCACACGGTCTCATCAAAGGGATCATCGTCTTTATCGAGGGTATAAATCAGGCCGAAAAAGGTGTCATCGTCCACCTGCCCGCGCAGCACCTTGACCGCGTAGTCGCGCAGCTCGTAGCAAATCCCTTCCTTGTTAAAGCCGGCCGTCGTGATACCAAACAGCAGGGATTGCAACCGTGCGCCGGTGGCGGTTTCCAGTACGTCCCACACATCACGGGTTTTATGGGCGTGCAGTTCATCAACAATGCCGCAGTGGATATTGAGGCCGTCAAGGTTGTTGGCATCGCTGGACAGCGGTTCAAACTTGGAGGCGGATTGTTCCTGATAAATTGCCAGCTTGTTAAAGTCAAACAAGCGCCCCAGTGTCGGTCTGGCCTGTTTGATCATGTTCTTCGCATCCTCAAACACAATACGCGCCTGATCGCGGGTGGTGGCAGCCGAATAGACCTCTGCCCCGCCCTCGCTGTCTGCCCCGGTCATGTACAGCCCAATACCGGATGATAAAGTCGATTTGGCATTCTTACGGGCCACTTCGTTATAAGCTGTCCGGAATCGACGCACCATTACCGGCCGCCCGCTGCCGTCATTGCGCAGGACAATCTCCCCGGTGGACTCATCCACCAACGGGCGCACAAACCCAAAGAGATTGATGAGAATGAAAACGTGCCAGTCCATCAGGTCTATCGGTTTGCCTGCCAGTGCGCCCTTGACGTGGGGCACGAATTTGTAAAAGTTCAGGATATGCCGGGCACGGGGTTCGCTGAATGTGATGCCGCGTGCTTCGCCGTGTTTCAGGTCATCCAGAAAACGCTGGCAGGCCAGACGAACCAGCTCGCCGGATACAATTTCACCGGCAATGACCCGCTCGGCATAGCGGATGCCGTCAATAACTTTTGCCATAGTCAGTCTCTCCGCTGTAACAGTTCGGCCAGTGGATCGTCTTTGTCTTCCCCGGCCATATTCACTTTTGACCGACTGGACGGTGACATGCCGAACGCGCTCAGCATGGCGTGAATGCGTTTCCACGCATCGGCTTTCATTCCGGCGGCCGGGTGGGCCTTGATTAAGCCCTGATCGGTGCGGTAGGTGTAACCCTCTTCATTCAGTGTGTCGCAATGTGTCCGGTATTCAACGTAAGCCTCAATCAGCAACTCCAGTGCCTTGGCGTCAAGCTGCGTCAGGATACCGACGTTATCCAGCTCCCCGGCGATCCGCTCGTGCCAGTAGCGCCCCATTTTCCCGAAATGCTTGGGGACGTTGGGTATCCCTTTTTCCGGCATGGGTTCGTTTTCGTTAATCGGGCGTTTTGATGGGTTACCCCTCACCAAACGCAGGTGGGTCGGGGTTGGCGGTCGTCCTGCCATGGTGTTTCTCCTGTGAAATGGCGCAGTTGGGGCACCCCAAAAAAAGGTTTGCATTTCGCGGCGATACAGAAAAGGGCTAAGCGGCGGTACTTGGGGGCGAGAGTGGCAGGGATTTGACCCGCCCCTCCCCCTGTGTGACTATGACATGCGCAATGATTACAAAAAGGAATTAAATATAAGAGGAATCATCACATGCTTTCGGCTTTCTTTTGCTGGAAAGACCTGTTTTACCTATCCTTGGACTAAATACTTTCTCAATCGGCCATCCTCTATCCAGTCTCCATTGCAAGGCAGAGAACGATAAACCTAGATGCTCAGCCCATTCATTTAAGCACATCGTTTTTCCGTGAACAGTGTATCGCCTATGTGAGCGTAGCCGCATAGCACGTGCTACCTTATGGTGCCCTCTTTTTTGGTTGCAGGTCGGGCAACTGGCTACAAGATTTTCTGGGATATTATTTGTTTTGCAATCATCAAGATGATCCACATGCATATCATCCCATGTCACAATAGCCTCACACCAATGGCACCGAAATGGCCCATCACCGTGACACTGATAATAAACAGCGCGATGTTCATAAACTCTACAACCATTTCTCCTTAATGGGTGATCCGGTGCGTATACCAACAAATAACCACCAGAGTGCTGTAGCTTGCCTTGCTTTAGTGTTGAGCGCCTTTCAGTTGAACCATGACGTCTTACTCTCATATAGTGCTTTTCACAATAAGGACTATTACGAGAGCGTACTTTTAATTCACAACCTTCAACCTGACAAACATTGATCATGGATTTATTGCAGGCGTGCAAATACTCTGCATCAATTGATCCAGTCACTTATTCACCTCTAATTTAGAATCGTTTCAGGCGCTCGTGTGCCGTTTTGAGTTTATGGCAGCCATAGCAAATCGCAGACAGATTACTGTCCGCATCCGTTCCGCCATGCGCTTTAGGTATGATATGGTCAACCATAGTGGCTTGGGTTACCCGCTCATGACTTAAGCACTGTTGGCATAAGTGTCTGTCTCTTTTAAGAATGCGCTGCCTTATCTTATCCCATTTGCTGCCGTAGCCGCGCTCATGTCGGCTCTTTCCCTGCTGATGGTTCTGCCAGCCTGTGTGCAGGTGGTCAGTGCAGTAACCAGAGCGGTCAGTGGTGGTCCTGGGGCAGCCTTGCTTGCGACAGGCTCTGGGTATACGTGGAGGCATCATCACCACCTTGAGAGTAATCCGCCTCGCCGACTCTCACGCCGGACGAACTGGCGTAACTCTTCGCGGATGAGTTGGCGGATGTGGTCGTCATTGATTAACTCGGTTGTTTGTGCCGAGCCGATGACTGCTGATTTCAGGTGAATCTTTCCGGCTATTCCGTAAGCCTTTTCTGCATTATCTAGAATAGCTTCAGCGTTCTTCTCAATGGCCAGTTTCATGCCTGCGTCATAACGCTGGCCTCGGATACGCTCCAACAGTTCAGCGATGTGTTCTAACTGCGATTCAAGTTGGTTCAAAGACTGAGTGTTGTAATTGATACCGACAGTGATGGTGTGTGTTGCTGTACCTTGTGTCATGCTTTGCTCTCCAAAAGAAAAAGCCATCCGTGTTAAGTGATGGCATTTAGCATATTCAACTGATGTGTCTGATATAACCCCGTCATTTTTACATCGGGATTATATAAAGTTCTGCCTAAGTCACCCGTTACCGTCTTAAGTGTTAGAGCGAGTGAGTCTTCCTGTTCCTGTTTGAACCAGAACATAATCGAATTGCAGTAGATGTCTGCTTTCCCAATCTCGAATCTTATTCTGAATAACAGGGATTGCTTTTTTCCTGTCATTCATATCTCTGGAACCTTGACTTGCTAATGCAGAAGTCTCCGCATCATATTTAGCAATTTCATGTGCTTCTATCTCAGCCCTTGAGAGGTTTAATCTCTTACGAGAGGCGTAACCCTTGGTCCAATAGTCATGCAGGGCAATAAAACATTCTTCCTGATACTGAGTGAGTTTATTGCGAATGCTTGCTTTAACTTTCGCGGGGTTAATACTGAACAGCCAGCCATTAAGTTTTTTCAGCGGAATGCACAACATACTTTGGATTCCGCCACTAGAAGGTATATCGATATCGATACACCCGAACTTATCCTTATTTTTCTGTAGCTTTTGTTGTTGTGCGCCTCAACTTATACCTAAATTCTTAACAATATGTTTCATTGCGACATACTCAATATCACCTTCTTTCATTGTGGTGATGGTGTCACCTTTGAAGTTAATTTCGGCAGTTAATAAGTTACTCATAGGGTGCTTTCCTTATAGAAGTCGAACCTGCTCACCAGAAATCCCGCCCACAGAAATTACCCTAATTAACGGATTTTCTCAGGCTCGACTTCTGTAAGGTTCTGCGTTTTTTTAGTTATGTGCGCGGTGAGTGCGCGGTGAAATGCAGATATAAAAATGCCACCAGACCGTATGCGTTGGGTACGCGGTGAGAACGGGATGATGGCATGGGTTATTGCTTTAACCACTCAAGGGAATGGGTAAAGGAATATTGTTTTTAGTTTCATGAAGTAACTAATAGTTAAGATTTATTCGTTTGTTTTGTGGTGGAGATGGGGGTATGTGTTATTACGTATATCCTGATTTTAGTGGGGGTTTTATGTCCAGACTACATAGAGATTGTTATAATGTGTTAAGAAAAGAAAATGATCTTATTTCTCAATACGTAAGATCAGACAATAGGCGTATTTCACTGGAAATACAGCACCCAAAAATAGAAGTTATAAGCAAAATTGCTACCAGACTTTTCTTAACTCATGACTCAGCTGAGATATTACTTCGTGAGCTAGGGTTTTACTATTATCATTATTATCCATATGACTTCTGTAGGTTACTCCCACATACTTTTGATCTAGACATATTAAGCTATCAACAAAATATAATTATTCCTTTATCCAACGATAATTTTAATATGTTAAACTACGCTTTCATCGTGCGAAACATACAGAATGGTGCTCGCACATTAACTTCTCAATCTCCCTCCTCATCTTGGAACCCTTCTTTTTCTGCTGAACATGAACAATTACTAAAGGAAGGTCTAGAATACGTAAAGGGTGACAACATGAGCAAACCTCCATCTAATCAATAATATTTATTCATGAATTATTTCAACTGACTTTGACTTTGGAGGATCAGGCACTACCTCCTAATATACCCCTGCCACCCCAGAATCATTTGCTCTGAGGTGGTAATTAAAAAGTGGTTGGTTGAGCCACAGCACGAACCCAGCACATAATCCCCTTTTGCAGATCAGTGCGACCTTCGTTCAGCCAACGCATGTCAATTTGGTGATTACCTGTTTGTGCATTCGTGACCGCAAGATAATCATAAAGTTTACCTAATTCCTCCCCAAGAGTCTTAATCCTGTTCATGCAATCAATCTCATCTTGGGTTAATTCACGGTAGCCGGTGATTTTACGGTGTTGATTTTCCATTGTTACCTCTGCATTCACTATTCACATAATCCC
>NZ_JACOII010000058.1:17624-19094 GCF_016306625.1 Xenorhabdus lircayensis
ATTTGGCATTGGTTAGCTCCTGTGTGTGACGGGTGTCCAGTGCTGAGAGATGCTGGATGCGCTCTTGCTGGTCTTTTATCGCAGCGACCTGATGCTGATACTTCGTATCCAGTTCCGCGTAAGCCTTGGCCTTGTCCCGATACTCACTGTAATAGAACCAAAGCAGACCCGCGACGACAGCAAAAGCCCCGAGGGTGAAGTACTGGCTGTTGAATTTCATCGTTATTACTTTCCAACAAATTTATTATATTTATCGGTTAAAAAACTTAATCCAAAAGCAATGGGAGCAGTCACAACCATAAATGGCCAAACCACCGACACTACCACAAGGACAAAGAACGCCTCCGGTTCTTTGCCATACCTTTCTACGGCACGCTTTTCTATCAATACCGAAATAATGAGCGTCCCTACGTAGCCAAGGACATAGAGCACAAAAATAGCTATAGTGCTATCTATCATAAGAGTTCATACGCTTTTTCAAACGTCGCCTCGGAATAAGGTTGCAGGTTGCTGTTTTCCATCTTGATAATGCCCTCTGCCAGAGCAAACAGGACTTTCTTATCCTGAGCCGATATCTTCGCATCAGGAGAGACACCAACCTTTTCAGCCGCAAAACGAATGTAGCTTTCCGTGTTATTTTCCGTAGGCGGGGCATAACGATTGATGATTTTTCTAATCGTGTGTAGCTGGTGTTTGAGCTGATAGTTCCTCAGCAATTTGAACAGTGCCCGAATACCATATTCGGCAGACTCAAACCGACAGAACCGCTTTTCAATACTCAGATCATGCTTCAACTGACCTTGCCACTTATTGGCCGGGTTATGGTCAATGTTGCCCGGATTGTTATTGCGTATGCCTCTGGTCATTACTTATCTCCCAAACGCTTATTGATGGCCCGAATCGCAAACTCGCGGATTTTTTCCACACCGATAAATCCAATGGCGCCACCAATAGCCGGGGCAAAGTTGATAGGAATGCCGAACGTTTCCAGACCACTTGTAATGCTCCACGAGAATGCACCGCATAGCAGCGCTTCAATCCATCGGTTCTTACGTTCCACACCATCGTAAATCAGACGGCCGTAACAAATTGCCGCAGCTAATAGTGTGCCGGATACCTGCGGCCACGAGTTTTTCAGACCGTTCAGTACTTCGGCCCACAAATCAGGATTTTCTTTCATCTTCATATTCCACCCCATTGAGCAATGGGCGTCCGTGGGGTGAGCTATGTTCGCCCCTGTGAGTTAAGTTAATGGGAGATACCGATATGGGAATTCCCATAACGGAATTAATTCAAATAGTTAGGGATGCCAGCCGCAATGTGTGGATACGGATGTGATAGGAGTGATTGCGGTGGCAAATCCGGTTAATGAGCTATGGCCACTTCTTGTTTTCATCCCTCAAATAAGGGAGAAAAAACGGAAAGTGGGGATAAAAAAGGCCACGCCGGAGCGCAGCCTTGGATTTGAAC
>NZ_JACOII010000059.1 GCF_016306625.1 Xenorhabdus lircayensis
ACGTCAACTTGGGCCATGCTTCATCCTTAAAAAGTCGGAAGCATATCACAGCAACTAACTATTTAATACATAACCCTATTTTAACCGTGAAAGGGGGGCTGGTTAAACCTTCTTCAAGATTCATCCCATTACCATCACTTGTTCCCGAGTGCACCATTTTGTTATTTGTCAGTGTGTAAGACGTATTAGGTATCGGTTTATTCGTGTCATCTTCGACAAGTTTAATGTATAAATCACGTTTAAGTATTTTCTGGCAATCATGGCAATAAATCGAGTTTTCATTACTCAATAATCTTCTCCTGTTCTTTTTCTTGTTCCATCGCCAGCAGGTAATCCTGACTGGAAACTTTTTCAATACGCTGCCCGGCTTCTAGTTTTTGCCGCAACCAACGTTCAATTCGTTGCTTTAAACTACCTTCTGGTTTATCACGTTGCTTCGCTATATCACCGTGGTTTTCCCATAAATCACAATAAAGTGAACTGATTAACACTTTCAGCCCGTAGGGAGAACGTAACCAGACTGACAGCAGATGTTCACCCAAGGTAAACGGGATTTCGCTGTTACCCTCGCTACAGGCTTCGGGGCGACAAAACTGTGTCGGTTGCGGGATAAAACAATCAGTTAAAGTAACCCCGCCATTGGCAAAATCCAATGGTCAGGGTTTTGCAGCCTTGAGCTAAGAACACTGGTAGGATATTTCTACCAGTGTGTTCGCTATAGCCCTTTCAATGGTGATTCGGCAGGGGAGGCTTCGGTCTCGCCGGAATCTTAGCCCGGTCTGCAAACCTTGCTTGAATCGCCACCATCAATGATTAATTAATGGAGGGGGTAGCAGGAATGCATAACGTTAGAAATGACCGGCATCAGGCCGATATTATTGCTGCATTACGTAAGCGTGGTACAACCTTAGCGGCTGTCTCCCCTGAAGCGGGACTCACAGTTCCTCGACACTAGCGAATACACTTTCTCGTCTATGGCCGAAAAGTGAATGGATTATCGCTAACTATCTCGAAATACATCCCTTAGAAATCTGGCCTAGCCGCTATTTTGATATGTATGGTCAACTGATTGAACGTAAGGTTCGCAATAAACCACAGGAATAATCGGCCTCAGTTTGTGATCTACTTCGTGAAAACAATAAATTTTAATACGAAGCCCGGAGATTAAAATGGCAGCCAAATTTGACCATTTTTAAACCTCGTGGCTTTTTTGCTTTAATACGATGATAAAACAGATAAATACCAAGAAAGATAAATAAAATCATAAAGATAGTGATAATAAGGAAGCAAAAAATTTCGGGGGCATTAAAAGGGGCACAAAAGCAATATAGAAAAATAAATTAAATATATTCAAATGGTTATATTTATTTTCGATTCCTAGCCGCAATTCAAAAAAATAGACATCGAAAGATGCCTATTTTTTACCTAAAATCAGCCAGTTAGCCTCAGTTTCATTCTATTCATCATCAGAATTGCCATCTAAAACCAACATTCATACTATTGTCCTGATGACTGCTGGACAGCAATCCGCTGTAGCCAAGAGTGAATGACACGTTATTACTCGCACTCATCTCTGCATTAGCTTTCAACACCACACCATCACGAGAAGCAGGCACACTACGGGTCACAAAGGTCGTGTTGCTACCACGGAATGCCAAGCCTGTAGCACGTTCACGCTCACCGTATTGGTGCTGCCAACCTAATTCTCCATTCAGGACAACGGAAGAGCCCCCTGAAGTCTGCCAGCCGTGATTGGCTCGCAGACCCAGTGTGGAGAGTGTAGCTTCAGTGTGCTGGCTGTTGCCGTGGAGTGCCGCGGCACCACCGTTCTCGTTAATGGCGTCATTGCGGAAATTGACATAAGCCAAATTAACGAATGGCTCCAAATTCACCGAACCCGCAGGCAGATGGTACGCAAGTTCCGCAGACAACTGCGCAGTTCGTCCACTGTACTTCGCGTTGTCACGATCATACTGATTGCCATAGCCAATAGAACGATTGGTATCAATACGATGCCATGTGAATCCACCGTTGGTGCGCAGAGCCAAATCACCAAACTGACGGTCGCCATAAAGAGCGAGGTGATAGTTATTGCTGTCAGCAGTGGCATTGTTACCGCCATCAAGGGAAGTACGGGTGTAACCAGTCGCGATACCGAGGCGGCTGTAATCATCAATGAGAGCATCCGCACCAAGGAATACACCGTAGTTGGAAGCCTGATAACCCGTAGCATTCTGTGTACCAGAAGCGTGGCTCCATGCGCCAAGCAGTCGAACCCATGCACCGTTATCATCTCCACGAATATCAGGTGATGACGAACGGCCTTCGGCCTGACTCAGGCGAGCATTCAATGTATCGCGCAGATAACGGCTGTCGTTCACCAGCAGGGAAGCGATATCAGCGTGGATCTGTCCATCCAGCTGACGAAACGCGTATCGCGCTTGTTCCGCAGAAGCGCTAGTCAGAATGCTTTCGTAGACCGGATTGCCCGCGCCGAGGGTATCGGCCGCAGCAGCGACAGCATATTCATTCTGTGTCTTAGCTACATCCGCGAAGGCTGTATCATTACGTCCAACATGAAGAGTGACTTTACTTGGCTGATAAGACAATCTAGTACCAAGGAAGAAGTAATTCGGAACGACGTTATCAAAGCGGCCATTGATACTCTGCTTCGCACTAAGAATATTGTATTGCTGACCAGTCAGGCTTTGCACGTCTTTAAAAGAAAGCAAGTTACCCGTATTTTCAAGGGAAACAGCAACTTCTCCTCCATTAAGCTGTGCACTTTTAGCTGTCTGAATGCGGTCACTATGCCCATCAGCTGTGATTTCAACAGCGTAATAAGAGCCAGGTTCAAAAGTAACCTTTTCAGTCGCATTAAGAGTTCCGATAGAATTACCCGGAGTAACAGTTCCGCCACGCTGTACATTCAATTCACCAACCGTACCATTCCCCCCAAGAACACCACTTTCCAGCACTGAAACAGAGGAAGAAACGCTACCACTGACATTCAGTAATCCCTGTTTGACCAGCGTTGGACCAGAATAGGTATTCTGACCACTGAGGGTCAGCGCACCGTTGCCCTGTTTGGTGAGTCCGCCATGACCGTTGATATCATTGCTCCATTGATCCCGAGCACACTGACCATCATCACAGACACGCTCAGTCGGTTTACCCTTATCGAGAACAACCCCAACACCGGGAATATCAGCAATAAACTGACCGTTGCCGTAGGTCACGCCGTCAGGATCTGGAATGCGGAATTTTTCAGGAATATCGGCTGCGGTATAGAACATACCAGGGCCATTTATCGCTTTACCGAGGTTGATCAACCCCCAACCGTAAAGCTCATCAATACCCTTTTCTCCCATATCAGTAGCAGTAGTACGAAGAACGGAAGCCACTTGAGCACCAGTCATGTACGGAAAGCGCTCCATCAAGACAGCAACACTACCGCCAGCATGTGGTGCAGCCATCGAAGTACCGCTGTAGTTATCGTAGCCGACTTCCAGATCATCCATCCCTTTTCCTTTGATAATTGAGCTATAGATATTGCTGCCGGGCACACTGACACAAAGGCTGGCGGTATAACCACAACGGGAGGAAAAACCACTGATGGAATAAGGTACGCTGTTGGTACTGTTTGGATCTCGCTGCAAACTAGCAACTGTCAGCCAGTTTGGCGCGATATCTGGCACAAACCAAGCCAGACCCGCGATAGCATCCGGGTTACTAAAGTTGCCACTATTACCAGCGGCAAAAATCGTCACAATGCCGCTGCGGGCAGCATCAATTGCGCCCTGATATGCACCGCCAGGTTTTGTGCCCAAAATCGGTTTGATCTCATCAAACTGCTTCTGAGCTTCGGCCAAAGTAAAGTGCGCCGCGTTCGGATCTTTCCCTCCCCCTTCAAGCTCCTTAGCAATACCAATACCCCAACTGTTATTAATAATGCGAGCACCGCTGTCTATCAATGCGTTCCAACCGGCTTGATAAACGCCGCCATCATTGCCTAATATTATGCCATCTTCAGGGCCGGGATCGCCGTTGTCTGCACTCAGTATTTGGGCGTTATAGGCCACGCCATGCATTTCCCCACCATCTCGGCTACCCGCAGCAATACCCGCAACATGGACGCCGTGTGCCCCCAACTTACCGTTACTTTCCACGGACGGTGTACCGTTGTAAGTGAATTTATCCCCTTTTTTTACCTGAATATAGGGATCGGTATATTCACGTATCCCGGAGGTAATTAGATTGATAACTTTATCTTTTCCCACGAATTCAGGATGCTTGGCATAAACTGGTTGATCAAATATCCCCAGTTTGATCCCCTTACCGGTATAGCCTTTGGCATAGGCTTCATCAGCGTGAATAGCGCCAAGTCCCCATTCAGCGTTGAATTCGTTGGTTCGCCAGCTGGCAGGATCACCCAACCGCCCCTTTTCGATATAATTTTCCGCATACGCCCCAGCGCTGGCAACCGCCAGACAGCAGGCTATGGCGTGGTAAAGTATACGGGGTTGGGTTTTGACTGATAAACGCACGGCAGCCAGAGTGCTTCGAGGGATTCTGTATCGCTTCTTCATCTCAGTTACCATCCATTGTTGATTTGCAAAAGTAACAGTGCTTATGTTTTTTATTGTGTTGGCGGGATGAAACCATGAAGGGGATCGTTAAAAGTGAGTTTAATCAACGCCATCACCTGCACCACCTAAACACACCATAAAGTGACACAATTTATTAACCTTTATTTATACATATTTTAAACAAGGCCAATAAATAATGTTATTTTGAAACCGTTAGGTGAGATGAAATGAGGCGGGATGAATAAGGAGTGGTGTACAGCGTGATATTGATATCACGCTGTAATTTATTTAAATGCTGAGTATTTTTGCCAATGGTGAGAGCCAGCCTCACTGCTATCAACTATCACTTTTCTGAAGTTTATTTCTTGAAGGATTTGTTTCTGATACTGGATCGTTGCCACTCAGTGTGGAATGACGCAGGGGTTTTACTACTGCCGCAAGCAACAAGCAGGCAAGCGCGGCAAAAGTTCCAAACGAAAAGACAGTCATTACCGGAGACAATAAACGCCCCATAAAACCTAATCCCAATGCTCCCAAAGAGTCGCCAGTCACATCTTGGGCAGTAACAAAACTGTTCACGCGTCCCAATAAATGATCCGGCGTATGGCTCTGAATAAGGGTAAATTGCAGCAAGGAAGCAAACGCATTTAAATAGCCATAACAAACCAACACCAGTAATGCCAGAACGATATTTGTGACGACTCCCAGCATGGATAACGTGATAAAGGAACACAGGGCGCATATCACCAGTAAAATTCCTGGCCGGGTACTTCGTCCTATCCAGCCACTGGTGAAAGCACCGAGCATAGCCCCCAGCGGAACCGCGGAATACATCAGCCCAGTCGCTGATGGCCCTTGATGGTAAACTTCCTGAGATAACGCAGGAAACAGAATACGTACTGCTCCTGCAAGACTGATCATCATTCCCACCAAGATGACACTGCCCACAATTTTATGCTGCAAAACAAATTTCACACCGCTTATCAGCGCACTGATCGGATGCTCTTGTTTGCTTGGCTGAGGTTTCATTTCAGGGAGTCTCATCAGGGGTAGCAGTGTTGCTAATGTACCCATTGCTGCAACGGCAAAAGTCCACCCCGGCCCACCAACGACAATAATAATACCCGCCAATGCAGGGGAAATAATGGCTCCTATACGAACAGTGACCATGCTTAAGGCACCTGCTGAAGCCAGGTTTTCCCGTCCGACTAAGTGTGGGATTGCCGCCATTAACGCCGTCATGCCCAACGCACCAAAAAAACCATCCCAAATAGAAAGAAAATAGAGCATATACAGTGATGGCGAGTCTAAAAATGCGTTAAAGCTCAGTGCCACAAAACCGATACCGCAGGTGCCACGGGCAAACAAAATGAGTTTACGCCTATCATAACGGTCAGCCAGTATCCCCCCCAGAATTAACCCGATAAACATACCGACACCATCCAGTGCAACCACAATTCCCACCTGTAAGGTAGAACCCGTCAGAAATTGCATTTGGACAGGGACACCAACGGTCAGCATTCCCAATGCAAAGACAGATAACATGCGGGCAATAAAGATAGCTCGAAAATGTGAGTTCTTTCTGAGCAAACTAAAATCCAAAAAGATTGATGACTTAGCCATGATATTCCATACGATTCGATAACGTTAAACACATAAAGTTAATGACGGCATTGTTTCAACAAGTTATTGAGCAATGGCCCCCACTGTTCCAGTGAAACAGGAGAAAGGATATCTGCATGTTCACAATCTTGCCGATAAACCCTTAACTGACGAACCCAAGGCGCCCACGTTCCCTCGACATCCAGCTCAGGAGGCAGAGTCCGTGTTGCTACAAACAGTGTGGCTTCGCCATCATATTTCTGGTTAACAGCAGATAATAAACTGCGGACAGCATCCTGATAGTTAGCCACGATGTCCTCAAACATCGTCTGCTTTTCCATACGTAGTTGCGGATCACTCTCATCTTCTGTGATTGCCATAAATTCCGCCTGTTCACGGGCAATTTCCTGTTTGGCTTCTTCCTCGCTTAACCCTCCCCAATCCTGTCCTTCTGGGGGATAAGCATCCAATAAACCCAAGAAAGCCACTTCTTCTCCTTCTTGCTGTAAACGAATCGCCATGCCCTGTGCCAACATTCCGCCCAAAGAGTAGCCCAGCAAATAATAAGGCCCATGAGGCTGGATATTTCGCAAAGTTGCTAAATGGCGTGTACACATTGCATCGAGGCTATCACAGTCAGCAATCACACCACGGGGACGAGGCGACTGTAATCCGATAATCGGCCTGCCCTCCTCCAGATAACGCAACAACCCACTGTATTGCCAAGCAAAACCTGATGCAGGATGCACACAAAACAGTGCCGGCCCAGTGCCTTCCCTCAGCGGCAGGACTTCCCCCACACCACGATTTTCTGCCGAATTCTGCCTTTGCTCATCAACCAATAACGCCCTCAATTTTTCTACACTGCGCGCGACCATGATATGACCGACTGAAACAGAGTGATTAAAACGGCGGCGTATTTCGGCTGCCAGCCGCATTGCCAGCAGTGAATGCCCTCCCAGAGCAAAGAAGTCATCATCGGCCCAAACGGTGTCACACTCTAAAATTTCGGCAAACAATTCAGCTAACTGGCTTTCCAAACCCGCTAGAGGTAGCCTGCCCGTCGTCAATTTTTCGGGTATCGGGAGTGCCTTGCGGTTCAATTTCCCATTTGCGCTCAACGGGAAACTTTCCTGTATCACATAGCTGACAGGCAGCATATAAACAGGCAATCGTTTAGTCATCGCTTGGTGTAGTGCTTCAGTATCCAGAACCACACCTGATTGGGGAATTAACCAAGCAATTAACTGACGAGCATCAGCATTATCAATTGCCTGACCTGATTTCCCCAGTTCACGCGCAGCGACCGCAGCCTGAGCCACTCCCGGTTGTTCCAGTAAAACCTGTTCAATTTCACCCAACTCAATACGCTGACCGCGTATTTTTAACTGATCGTCACTGCGCCCAAGGTATTCAACTTCACCGTCGGCTGACCAGCATGCAATATCACCCGTTCGGTACATCCGTCTGCCTGATGCAAACGGATCGGCCACAAAACGGCTGGCTGTCAGATCGGCTCGGTTCAAGTAGTTTGTGGCTAACTGAATGCCGCTGAGATAGAGATCACCGGCCACACCGATAGGAACGGGACGCAGCCACGGGTCTAAAATACGTAATTGGGTATTCCATACTGGCCGGCCAATAGGAACACCAGAGCTGCTACAACGTTCCAATACCTCACCAGACGCCGGCTGCCACGTCACATCCACCGCCGCTTCCGTTGGCCCATAAAGATTATGTAAAGGTGCTGCCATCAGCGTTTGATAGCGGCGCGCCAGTTCACATGACAAGGCTTCGCCACTACAGAAAACGCGTCTCAGACTGTGGCAGAAAGAGGCCTCTTGCTCTCGTAACGCTAATGAATCAATTAAGGTTGCCAGCATTGATGGAACAAAGTGCAACGTAGTCACACGGTAGTCATCAATAAGCTGAAGAAGAGTTGCGGGATCGCGATGCGCTTCTGGTGGCGCCATCACTAACTGGGCTCCCGCCATCAGCGGCCAGAAAAATTCCCATACAGAAACATCAAAGCTACAGGGCGTTTTCTGCAATACCACATCATCCGTAGTCAGTGGGTAAGCATCCTGCATCCACAATAGGCGGTTAACAATGGCTTGGTGGCTCACCATGACCCCTTTGGGTTGCCCTGTCGAACCAGAAGTATAGATAATGTACGCCGTATGCTCAGGAGTTACATTGGCGGCAGAATGGACGGGCTGCTGTGTTTCATCCGCCAGTTTATCCAGTAACAACAAAGGTGCCTGATTAGCAAAACGTACCTGAAACTCACTTTCTGTCATCACTAATCGAGGTTGGGCATCTTCCAGTATAATGGTCAAGCGCTCATCAGGATAATCCGTATCAAGAGGCAACCATGCGGCCCCCGCTTCCAGAATCGCCTGTAACGCCAGACTAAGCCTTACTGAACGTGATAATGCAACCCCAACAATATCCCCCGGCTGTACACCTGCTTCAATTAAACGATCAACTAACAAGCGGGTTTGAAGGCGCATTTGCTGGTAGGTCAGGCGATGATGGTTATCCAATAACGCCAAATCGTCAGGCGTTTTTCTGGCCTGCTCGATCACGGCCTGATGGAGTGTTCCTGAAGGGATTTCATGATAGGTGTTATTGACTTCCTCAATCAACGCCGCTTCATCAACCGTTTGTAAAACCCAGTCCCGCAGTGCGATCTCAGGCTGTTCGATCAATTGCTGGATCAAGATGAGTATGCGTTGTGCCAAGCGTTCAGGCTGTTTAACGCTTGGTCGATATTCCATCAATAGACGCAGACGCTTACCCGGCAACACCAATAACGTCAAAGGATAGTGGGTATAACCGCAGCTATTGATCCCCTGACAGACGATGCCTTCGGCGCCCTCTTTGCTTTGCGCCACTTCAGGGTAGTTTTCAACCACCAGTAAGGTATCAAAAAGCGTGCTGGTACCTGCAATTTGCTGAATCTCACCAAGACCAATATTGTCATGTTCAATCAATTGGATCTGCTGCGCCTGTAATTGCTCTAGTTGAGGCAATAGTGGCTGCGCCATATCCAGAATCACTCGAACCGGTAAGGTGTTACTAAATAGCCCGACATGCTGATCCAGCCCTTCGGTCTGGCCAAACCGTCCTGATACCGGAGAGCCGAAAACAACATCAGATGAGCCACTGTGTATACTCAACAGCAGAGACCAAACCCCTTGCATCAATGTATTGAGTGTCAAACCACGTTGCTGGCACAAGCCGATTAACGCCTGTTCCATCGCGGGTTCGATTAATATCTCAAGCGCCTTAACCTCGCCAGTATGAGGGTGTTCGCCGAACAAGCATGTTGGTTGAACCCCTTTCAATACCTGTTGCCAGCATCGGCGAGTAGGCTCCGCCTCACGTGCCAATAATTGATGGACGACGTCTTGATAACGAATTCCAGATCTATGCAAGACGTGATCGCCGTGATTCAGCAACATCAAAAGGTCTTGCACCAAAATAGGGGTTGACCAGCCATCGACGACCAGATGATGAGCATTCAGCAATAGCGTGTAACGTAAACGTTTACCGTGGCGTACCAGCAATGCGTGTAACATTCCGGCTGGCTGCTGGAAGAGATCTCGTGCAAGCTCTGCTTTTTCCAGTTCCCGTAATGCTATTTCCTCCTCTTCCACCGTCAGTTCAGGCAGTTGATGGAAACCAAGTGCCCAATAATCTTTATCATCGGATATGATCGGTATCAGTTGCAGTGGAGAAGCATTTTGTTCCGTGTCAAATTGGGCAGCAAGCTGAGGATGATGCCGAACTAAAGCCGACAGCGCCCGGCGTAACTCAGCAACTGTCAATGGCCCAGATGCCAATGACCCAGATAGAGAAAGTCGTGTCAATGAGTTATAGCTGCCATGCTCAGTGGCTGTCTGTGCATGGAATAATAACCCTTGTTGCAGTGGAAGCAGCGGCAATACCGCAGATAATGGCCCATAACGCTCGCTCAGTTGAGTGAGATCGTTCTCCTCCACACCGGATAGCCCCACTTCTGCGGCGACTAAAGTTGCTACAGCCTGCTGGGGCTGCTGACTGGCGAATTGTATTAAGCGGTCAGCCGCCCATGCCATGCCACGATGTAGTTCCGCAATATCCTGATGGCTGAAAATACCATCGACCCATTGCCAGTTAATCACCAACAGCGGAGTGTTTCCCTGCTCATCAACGAACAGATTGATTTCCAAACTGTGGCTCAGGGACATTGCAGGATCTTGATAAACAGCAAAAGCATCCCGAAAAAGATTTTTAGTCCGTTGTGGCGACCATAAGTTATCTGTCCCGACAAAACGTCCCAGATAATTAAATAAGATTTCCGGCGTCTCTTGTGGTGCGAATATTTTTCGCCCAGTTTGATCAAGGTAACGCAGCAAACCATAGCCGATACCACGATCAGGCACAGCACGCAGAACGCGTTTCACCGCCCGCACCACTTCAGCAGGCCGGCATTCCCCTTTCTGTAGCAAATCGACCACTATCGGATATTCAGCCGTCAACCAGCCAACAGTCCGAGCCAAATCGCCCGTTTGTTCTAATTCAATGCGGCCATGAGACTCTAGCTGGAAGCGTAATTTACTGGCATTAAAGTGACGGTAACAAGCCATTGCCAATATCGTTAATAAAATCTCTTCAACATTAGCGTGATACTGCTTTGGCAATATTCCTAACAATGCTGCCGTTTGTTCACCACTCAATAATGTCCGTTCTTCGCGGGAATTTATTCGGCGATCCCGCTGAACATCCAACGGACGCTGCCCTAAAAGAGGCGTTTTTTCATCCAGCATACCTTGCCAAAAAGGCAATTCTGCGGCACGCTGAGGCAGATGTTGGCGTAGATAATCATTCCAATCGTACAGAGTGTACTCTTCCGCTGGCAAAATCACGGGCTTGCCAATTATTGCTGCTTCTATTCCTTGACGTAACTCATCCAAGAGTATTCGCCATGAAACGCCATCAGTCGCCAGATGGTGAATAACGAACACCAATCCCTGCGACACACCGCTATTTTGTAATAAACAGGTATGGAATAACTGACCACTATCTGGTTCCAGACGCATAACCGCATCGTGGAAGGCTTGCTCTGCACAAGTTTCAATATCTTGGCAATTTTGCCATGTGCTGCAATAAGTCTCCTCCGGCACAATTATTGACTCATCAACGGCTATTGATTTACCAAAGGCTGTCGATTCCCCCACAATAAGCTGGTTATCGCGGGTAAACGCATTCAGTGCAGGATGCGCTTGCACTAAGGCAATCAGTGCCTGTGATAAGTGTTGCGGCTGTAATTCTGCGGGCACGCGTATAAATACGCCATGAGCAAAACGGGTATTGATCCCATGAGATTCAGCAAACCAATGCAAAATAGGCAGGCTATCGAGCGCCCCTTTTTGAATACGGGCAGGAGTCTGCTTCGCGATAGCGACAGGCGTCATTTTCAATGCCATACGCGCAGGTGTACGTTCACTGAAAATATCCCGTGGACGTAACTGCCAGCCAAGGCGACGTAGTTGTGTTCCCAGCGCCATGGCGGAAATACTGTCACCTCCCAGCACAAAGAAATCATCATCTGCACTGGCTTCTTGCACACCTAATAGGCTGGAAAAGGCGTCACAAATAGATTTTTCCTGCTCACTTTCCGCTCTTCGCCCCACAGTCAATTGAAGTTTCTGCGATTTGGGTAGCGCATCGCGATCAATTTTGCCATTGACCGTGAGAGGCAGGGTTTCCAATACCATTAATCGGGAAGGAACCATATAATCAGGCAGTTTCTTTGCTAGCTCAGCCAATAGCAGAGCAGAAATATCAGGCAAGGCGCGTTGTTGCCCATCGGGTACAGCACAATAACCCAGCAGTCGGTAGGTTGCACCGATGGATTCTGCAATGACGACAGCAGAACTGACCTCCGGCAAATCAGCCAGAGCATTTTCTACTTCACCCAATTCAACACGAAAACCACGTACTTTGATCTGATGATCCACGCGACCAATAAATGCAAGCTGCCCGTCAGACCGCCAACGCATAAGATCACCACTGCGATACATAACTTCGCCATGACGGAATGGATTGGCGATAAAGCGTGTTGCCGTCAGCCCTGGACGATGCAAATAACCGCGTGCGATACCCGCTCCAGAGAGATACAGTTCTCCCACTGCACCAATTGGTACGGATTGTAAATGGCTATCCAGAAGCCAGATATCGGTATTGGCAACTGGGCGCCCAATCACAGGCTGCTCGGACACCTGAATACTGGCGCCCAGCGTATCGATAGTGTATTCGGAAGGGCCATAATAATTGTGGATATCAATTTGCGGCTGCTGTTTAAGCAATTCCCATAACCGTGGCGTGGCGGCCTCACCACCAATCATAATGAACGCAGGCTGGTGATTGCCTTTCTCCAACAGACCGCTATCGATGAGCTGGGTCAAAAAGGAAGGGGTAATATCCATGATATCAACCGGTAGCAGGTTCATTTGCTGTATCACGCCCCACGCATCCCGCCTGAGTTCCTCATCAAAGATATAAAGCTCACTGCCCAGGATCATACAAAACAGGGGTTCCCAAGAAGAATCAAATGAGAAAGATGCAGTATGCCCTGCACGTGCCCGCCGACCGTGCTGACGATAAAAGTTTTCAATGACAGGCCCAAACAAATGTACGGCATGGGAGGTCAATAAATTCAGCAACCCGCCATGTGTGCTCATGACACCTTTTGGCTTACCTGTGGAACCTGAGGTGTAAATCATATAAGCCAAGTGTTCACTACACAGTTTTTCGCGTCGTTCTTCGTCTGTGACAGGTAACGAAGACAAGCTGGCACACTGCGCCGCTATCTGATGATCATCAAGACAGACAGTCTTGGGTATTTCAGGCATTTGTGCCCGCGTATTCAGGTGTGTGATCAGCAAGACTGGCTGAACATCGTCACACATTAACTGTAAACGTTCCTGCGGGTAATCGAGATCAAGAGGAATGTAAGCCGCACCACTGGCCAACACACCCAAAATAGCAATCACTGAATCCACCGAACGAGGAATGCCAATGGCAACCACATCCTCAGCCCCGATCCCCTGCGACAGCAAGAAACGCGCAAGCTGCATCACTTTTGCCATCAATTGACGGTAACTCAGCCGTTCATTACCACAACATATAGCGACGGCATCAGGCTGCCGTTCGACCTGTTGCAAAAAGAGATCCAGCACAGAAACACCCGTTACAGGCATTTGGATTTTCGGCCCGCATGACCATTCATCAAGCCGTTGCTGTTCCTGTGGCAGAATAATTGGCGTGAACGCAATAGATTGTTGCGGCTGCATCAGCAATTGATTCAACAGATAGCTAATCCGCTCACCGTGCCACTGTAGGGTTTGTTCACTGTATTTTTTTCGATTGGCGATAAGTGTCAGGTGAAGCTGGTCATCATAACTGCACAATTCAAATTCTAAATCATCCACAGGCCCCATCGCGAGCGTGTGTGTCTTGATGGGCTTACCGCCTAACTTCAATGTCCCGTTATAGATTTTATAGTTGAAAACGGGGCCATAAAGCGCGTTATTGCTGCCTGATAAACCCAGATCACAACGTAGCTGTTCGGCTTCATATCGCTGGTAACGACGAACTTGCTTCATTTCATCCACAAACGCTTTCGCTACTTCGGCAAGCGTCATACTGTCTCGCAGTTTTATTTGCAGAGGCAAAAGATTGACTACAGGCCCCATCGCACAAAGCGCTTGAGACCCCAGACGCCGCATAAAAGGAAAGCCAACCGATAGATGTTTTTCTCCACTCATACGGTAGAAATAGATACAGAGTGCAGCCATCGCAATTTCAGCCGGTTGGAATTTCCGCAGCGAATCATCTTCCCTTAATGAAGCAAACTGAGTCATCGGAAAATGGCAATCGTAATGTAGAGGTAAAGCGTTGCCCGTATTCACCATATCTTCAGTGGAAAGTGAAACGGAAGCACCGCGTTCACGGGTATGTTGTTGCCAGAACACTGCCGCATCTGCTTTTGCGGGCGATTGCTGCCAATCCTGATATTCTTTGACTACCTGCTCAAACGGACAGAAAGGATTTTCAGCAGGTCGACGGTCTGTGCTTAACGCATTATAGATATCAATAATACGTCGGGTCAGTGCATCAAAACTGAAGCCATCCAGCATGAGGTGGTGAAAACGCTGATACCAAAACCATCGTTCAGGCCGGGCACTGACCTTCATGATGACCTGCCGGTAAAGCGGGCGTTCCCCATCTGCGGGTAATTCAGTGGCCAGATCAGCCCGCATTAATTCCTGTGACGCGTTTTCCCCCTGTTCATGGGTGAAATCAAACCATTCAGGTGCAATAACCTGTTGCGCATCACGGAAAGTAGGAATTTGCTGTACAGGTATCCCCTCTTCATTCATAAAATATCGCGCATGAATGGTATCAGCCTCAGCCAAACCTTGGCGGATAGCCGCATCAAATAAGGAACGATCCAGTTCTCCATTCATTTCAATATAATGCGCAATGGTAAATACATTGCGCTGGCTGGCGATTTGGTCGGCCATCCAAATCCCGGGCTGGGCAGCCACTAGCGGTAGTGTCAGATTGACCTGTTTAACTTCAGACAGCGGTAATACATTAAGCACGTTTTATTATCCTTTCTTATCTACAGATTAAACCATCGGCATTATCAATCTTGATTCACCTATAGTTTGCGCAGACTGGCCGGGCGCATATCCACCCAGTGCTCTTCTATGTATGCGATACATGCTGTCCGTGAATCTGGGCCAATAACCCTCTCCCAACCGGGGGGCTGGGCAGCAAAAGCGGGCCAAAGGCTATATTGCTGTTGATTATTGATCAGTACATAAAAAGAGATTTCATCATCATCAAAAGGATTTTTTTGTTCCAGATTCATCGTGGGTTCTCATCATATTCGGGATTTCAATCATCGTTTGCCGTATCACTTTTCAGCCAGTAACCAGCTAAGTCCATCAATTAATCCACCGCGCCAACACAGCGCATCATGCCCGCCATTAAACACGCGGTAATTCACACGATGCCCGGCCTCTTTTAACGCGGCATACATTTGATCATTCACAAAATGGATATCTGCTTCGTGGGAACCCGCCTCTTGAAAGATTTTCAATGATGAAGGAATCACTTTTTGCTCAAAAACCTGCTGTGTCAGCCAACCAGGTTTATGTTCAGAAGATGACATAAACTGTTGAACAATTTTGCTATCAGGCCACCAGAAAGACCCCGATTGCGTGAGAACACAACCAAAGCGTTGTGGCCAGTGGAGTGCGGCATACAGTGCCGACAGCCCACCGTAACTCTGCCCTGCAATAATAGTCTGTTCAGGATCATCACTGAAGGTGGCATGCTGTGCGATAAGCGGTAACAGTTCATCCTGAATCGCTTGCCAAAAATCATGATTGCAGGGGAGTTCCTGCTCCCGGTGGGGCATATCAATAACATCAATCAGAAGCCAGATTGCATCTGGTATCTGCTGTTTTTCAGTCGCCACGTCAATGACAGGAAAAATCGGCATTTTCTCTACCCAATTCAGCCCATCCAAGAGAATGATGAGAGGGCGTGGAAGCGCGGTTTCTTCCCCACTGGAATAAAGCCAAATACGCCTTTGATTATTGAGCCGGTCACTCTGCCAATGCAAAAGCAGGGGCTCTCGTTTGTCCGACCGCGTGACATGATTCGGATTTACCCCGGTTAACGCCCATGCTGTCTGTTCTAGGGCATGGGGCATGTGAATTGCGGATAAAGGCACGCCAAGCCCATTACGGTGAGAACCTTGTAGATTCAAAGGATCGGGACTGGATAATGGAAAGAGTGAGATCCACCATTCACGTTGCTGTTGGTTGCGCTGTTTGATTTCATCGGAAAATTCGGGGGGCAAATGGGCATCAGTGACAGGGATAAATCGATAACTCCCTCTCCAGTCCTCTTCGAGGCTCACCGACCAATGCCAGATATCCGTTTCAGGCACCCGTTGCAGGCTCTGTGGCTGTGGGTGGTGATGATCAGTGACGCCATTGATATCGATATAGACTTGGCGAAAATCTGAATTTTGTTCATCCCCGCTAGGGTCTCGCCAAAAGAATGTCGCTTGAACTTGGTGATTTATCGCAATTTCTATGATAGGTGTGCCCAAAATAGCGATATTTTCCCACCATAATTCACTGCCAACATGAGGAGCGGATAATAAATTATCTACCGTACCTGATGGCTGAAATACTAACTTCATCCCTTTATCCCCTTCAAAAAGATTCGCTCACAAATAACGTGCCTATCTGATACACCGAACTAACAATAACCTCAGTAAATCAAAATAATTATCGCTAACAAATGATATTGATAACGATTTTCGTTTGCAATATTATTCAAGCTATTTTATTAATCATAACTATTGGCTAATAGAGTTAATGGATAATTATTGGGGTAACGTGGCAGGATGCCCTCACTATTCAGTTTAGTTATAATGGGATAATTCTTAATTATTTTATTGATTTTTAATAATTATTTAAAAGCAAGTCTATTTTGAGAGATGAAATCCATGGTACTGCCTATCAAGAATGAAATGTTGAAATCCGCAAATAAAATAACTAGAAACTATAACTATAGTAAATTATTCTTAATACTTACTTCTGCCTTACTGTTATCTCCCTATGCTTCAGCAAGCCATACAAGCAATAATAGGGCTGCCAATAACAACGAAGACACCATAACCGTCACAAACGCAAGTAAAGGCAACTCAGTAGAACACTTCGTAGAATCAGACAGTGCTGCTGGCACCAAAAGCACCACTCCCCTCATCAAAACGCCCCAGTCAATCAGCGTCATCAACCGCACACAAATGGAAGTGCAAGGTGCGGCAACGGTTGCTGACGCCCTGAATTATTCAAGCGGTGTTGTCACCAATTACCGCGGCTCTTCCAACCGCAATGACGAAGTGATCACACGTGGCTTCCGTTATGCCCCTAAATTCCTTGATGGTTTGAGCTATGGCACGAACAGTTCAGGGGGCACTGTAGGACAGATTGATCCTTGGTTATTGGAGCGTGTGGAATTGGTACATGGGCCGGCATCCGTGCTATATGGTCAGGTCAGCCCCGGTGGCTTGATTAACATGACCAGCAAAAGGCCGACTGCCCAGCCCATTCATAAGGTACAAATGAAAGCGGGTAATCAGAGCCTTGGCGAATTGGCCTTTGATTTCGGTGGAGCACTGGGTGATGATATCCCCGTTCTCTATCGTTTAAATGGTATTCTCAGCAGCCAGAAACAGTTCGTCAAAGGTCATAAGAAAGAGCGGATAGCCATCGCCCCAGCGCTGACATGGATACCCAACAATAATACGACCTTTACGTTGCTAACCAGTTATCAGTACGATCCCAAGGCGGGATACCGCAACTTCTACCCTAAAATCGGCACCGTAACGCCAGTTTCCAATGTGGGCTATATCCCCTACGATATGAATCTCAGTGAACCCTCTTTTAATCAGTCCAGACGGGAACAGATCTCTATCGGCTACATGCTTGAGCATGACATTAATGATGTCTTTTCTTTCCAGCAAAACCTGCGTTATTCAACGTCAGATGAACGTACAAAATATTTAGTTTATGCATCAGATCTCACACCGCCTTCCCCTTCCATTAAACGTTTTCCACAGCGCGAACATAATGAAGCGCAGGGAATAAGCATGGATAACCAACTGAAGGCCCTTTTCTCAACAGGTAATATTGAGCATAACATCATCAGTGGGGTAGATTACAAATGGGTAAATAATCACAATCAATTGTGGCGTAACTGGGATGAAAAAGGCCAATACCATTTTGATTGGTCAAATCCAATCTGGGGTATTCCCGTCAATGAAAAAGATCTCTCAATTATCTTAAATGATAAAAAGAAACTCCATCAGTTAGGTATTTACTTACAAGATCAACTCAATTGGGAAAACTGGAACTTAGTTCTGTCAGGGCGTTATGACTGGACCGAAACAAAGCAACAAAACCTCATCAAGAACACATCAATAACACAAAAAGACCGTGCTTTCACAGGACGAGCGGGTTTATTGTATGCCTTTGATAACGGTATTTCGCCTTATATCAGTTACAGCACTTCCTTTGAACCCAATCTGTCCCAAGGAGCGCCTGGCACACCGGCATTCAAACCCACAACAGGTGAACAAACTGAAATAGGCATCAAGTTCCAGCCAAAAGATCACGACACCCTGTTAACACTTTCCCTGTTCGATATCACTCAGAAAAACGTGACTAGCAGTAATCCAAACACTCGCATTAAAGAGCAAATTGGCAAAATTGGCTCAAAAGGGGTGGAAACCGAAATTCATTCCCAAATCACACCAGAAATTAATCTGATAGCAGCCTACAGCTATACAGATACCAAAACCAAAAGCGATAGCAATGCCTCACGTATTGGCAAAAGGGTGCCTTCGATTCCTGAACATGCGGCTTCTGCATGGGGTAGCTATAGCTTCCAACAGACAGCTCTGAAAGGATTTACACTGGGGGCAGGCGTACGCTATATCGGCTCCACTTCCGGTGATTATGAAGAGACATTCCATGTAAACCCCTACACCCTCTACGATCTGATGGCAAAATACAACCTTGGTGAAGCGTCACCTCAGTTAAAAGGCGCCAGTGTACAGCTGAATGTGAATAACCTGACCAACAAACGTTACGTCGCTTCGTGCTCGAATGACGGTGCCTGCTTCTACGGTAGCGGACGCAGTATCTTTGCCACGGTGGAATATAGCTGGTAAAGCAAAATTCACTTATTTCAGTGGCAGCTTTCTGCCACTGTGAATTTGCTTTCATCAACGCAAGCTTATATGTGTTGAGCCACTTTTTTTACGTTTACACCAATTTATTGAATCTATTATTTTAAAATAATAGGGAAACATCGTGCTTAAGTTAACTACTGAATATCACACATCCCAATTACCAGACTTTAGTTGTGATGATTTTGTGTTCCTATCCTCAAATAAAAGCCTGCATGCACAAGGATGTTTTACCAAAATAACAACACCTGCCAGTCATCATGATGGCATTGACAATCCATTGTGTGATCACCTACCCCAATTATTCCATCAGGCTGAGCAGGCCGGGATTAAAAACCCCATCGCAGTGGGCGCCATTCCTTTTGATAAACGCCAACCTTCTGCCCTCTACATTCCTTACGAGCACCGTTGGCTGGAACGAGAAACCTTACGTTTTTCCGCGCCACCTCCTTCGCCAGTGTTGCCATTACAAGAGTGTCATGTATGGCCCGAAAAAGCAGAGTTTTGCCGGATGGTTTCTCAGGCTATTGATGCCATACATCATGGTCAGCTTGATAAAGTCGTCCTTTCACGCCTGCTGGACATTGAATTTGAGCAGAAGCCTGACACTATCCAACTTTTTATGCAGCTTAATGCCCAAAATCCCTATAGCTACAATTTCCACCTTCCACTGGGCAACAGCACGTTAATCGGCGCCAGCCCAGAACTTATACTACGTAAACAGGGCAATACCGTTATTTCTCACCCCTTGGCAGGTTCATCGCGTAGAAGCCGCAATACCGCAGCAGATAACGCCTTACGACAATCGCTGCTGCATTCGGCTAAAGATCACCATGAACATCAATTAGTGGTTAATGCAATACGAACCGCACTCACTGAACATTGCACTGAACTGATGATTCCTGACTCTCCTTCAATATTCAGTACACCTTTACTTTGGCACCTCGCCACAGAAATACGCAGCGAATTATGCGATAAACACGCTGACGCACTCTCAGTGGCCTGTCTGCTCCATCCGACACCAGCACTTTGTGGGGCACCAAGAGAGCGGGCATACGAACTCATCGCTCAACTCGAACCCTTCGAACGCAACTATTTTGGTGGCATTGTCGGTTGGTGTGATGCCAAGGGCAATGGTGAATGGGTCATTGCTATTCGCTGTGGTGAATTATTTGCAAACCATATTCGACTCTTTGCAGGAGCAGGCATCGTTGCTGACTCCCAACCCAGTGCCGAATGGCAGGAAACGGGGGTGAAACTTGGCACCATGCTACAGGCTCTGGGATTATCCGATAACAAGGAACGTGTGTTATGAGTATTGAGTTCAATCACTGGCCTGAAGACCTGTCACAACGCTATCGTCAACGCGGCTACTGGCTTGACCTTCCCCTTGACGACATATTCAGTCGTCAGGCTAATAATGAAAATACCGCGCTGATTTGCTCGGAGCGACAATATAGCTATCGCCAACTCAATCAACTAACGGATAATCTGGCCGCTTCCCTCAAGCGCCGCGGTGTTCAGCATGGGCAAACCGCATTGGTGCAATTAGGCAATGTCGCGGAATTTTATATCACCTTTTTTGCCCTGCTGCGTTTAGGCGTGCTTCCCGTCAATGCCCTGTTCAGTCACCAGCGCAGTGAGCTATTGGCTTACGCCGAACAGATTAAACCTTCACTACTGATCGCAGACCGTAGCCATTCACTGTTTTCTGACAATACTTTTATTCACGAACTCCATACACGTTATCCTTCACTGACCAGCGTATTCCTGCGAGGGGATAACTGTAGCCCGATAGATTTAACGGTATTGACTGATGAAAAAGTGAATAGCTTTACCGCGATGCCCACACAGGCAGATGAAGTCGCTTTTTTCCAGCTATCAGGTGGTAGTACCGGCACCCCGAAACTGATCCCCCGCACTCACAATGATTACTACTACAGTATTCGCGCTAGCGTTGATATCTGCCAATTTAATACGCAAACACGTTACTTATGCGCCCTTCCTGCCGCCCATAATTACCCGATGAGTTCACCGGGAGCATTAGGCGTTTTTTATGCAGGCGGTCAAGTGATTATGGTCAATGATCCCAGTGCATCCAGTTGTTTCCCTTTGATTGAACAGCATCGGATCAATGTGGCAGCCCTGGTTCCTCCTGCGGTAAGCCTGTGGCTGGAAGCCATTGCGCTGACAGCGGATAAGTCATCGCTTGATAGTCTGACGTTATTACAGGTAGGCGGTGCACACCTGAGTGAATCTCTGGCACGGAGAATCCCTTCAGAGCTGGGTTGCCAGTTACAACAGATATTTGGCATGGCTGAGGGATTGGTGAACTACACACGGCTAGATGATGATGAGCAAACCATTTTCACCACTCAAGGCCGTCCTATCAGTGATGATGATGAAGTATGGATCGCCGACAAACTGGGTAACCCGCTACCACATGGTGTTCCCGGCAGGCTGATGACTCGCGGGCCTTATACGTTCCGTGGCTACTACCAGAACCATCAATACAACAAACACGTATTCGATGAAAATGGTTTTTACTGTTCGGGTGATTTAGTTATTCAAACAGAGCAAGGCTATCTAAAAGTTGTGGGCAGGGAAAAAGATCAAATTAACCGTGGCGGCGAAAAGATTGCGGCAGAAGAAATTGAAAATTTGCTGTTACGCCATCCACAAGTGATCCATGCAGCATTGATCGCCATTCCTGATGCACTGATGGGAGAAAAAAGCTGTGCCTATGTTGTCACCCGCGAAGAGATAAAATCGGTCATATTGCGCCGTTTTTTACGCGAGCAAGGTATCGCTGATTACAAACTTCCCGACCGCTTTGAAAACGTTCCGTACCTTCCCATGACGCCAGTCGGCAAAATCGATAAACAAACGTTACGCCAAATCGCACAGAACATGTTAGGCCATGTCGGAGAAACAAAATGAGCATTCCAAAAATTAACGATTATATTCTGCCCACAACTCAAGAACTGCCGAGCAATAAAGTAGATTGGCCATTTGATAATCAGCGTGCCGCATTACTTATCCATGATATGCAGAATTATTTCCTCAATTTCTGGAAAGCTGATAGCCAGTTAGTGATGCAAATTATCGACAATATCGCGCGCCTCAGAAAACAGTGCAAACAACTAGGGATCCCCGTTTTTTACACCGCCCAACCCAATCATCAAAGTGATGCAGACCGTGGGTTACTGAATGATATGTGGGGAGCAGGACTCAATCTGCATCCTGAACAGCAAAGTATCACTGACGCACTGGCGCCTGCAAGCGATGATACCGTCTTGATAAAATGGCGTTACAGCGCCTTTCAGCGCTCAGATTTGGAGCAACAATTGAAAGTCATGGAGCGTGATCAATTAATCATCTGCGGTGTTTATGCTCATATTGGTTGCATGACGACGGCCACTGATGCTTTTATGCGCGACATCAAACCTTTTTTTGTCGCTGATGCACTGGCAGATTTCAGCCGCGACGAGCATATCATGGCACTACGTTATATTGCCGGCCGCTGTGGCCGTGTACTGACAACAGAAACACTGCTCAACGAAATATCCCCGTTTCCAAAATGGACACGCGAACGTCTCCGCGCTGAAATTTTACCTCTGCTAGATGATGACTGCGGTGATATTGATGATCACGAAAACCTGCTGGATTACGGTCTCGACTCCGTAAAAATAATGTCTCTGATGACACATTGGAACCATGAAAACCATAACATTGATTTTATCTCGCTAGTGAAAACCCCAACGCTGGCAAACTGGTTCACTCTGCTTACGGATAGACAAGAGTCCAAATAATGAACGCAACTTTCGATTTCAATAATAAACATGTTTGGGTGACAGGCGCAGGACGGGGTATCGGCTATCACATTGCTAGTCGGTTCAGTCAGGCCGGAGCGAAAGTCATCGGATTGGATCTGGCATTTCCCGATACTGACCTTCCTTTTACTGCCTATGAGTTAGATGTCAGTGACCATACAGCCGTGAGCCAGCGCTGCCGTGAATTACTCGCAGCAGAACCTCACTTGGATGTATTGGTCAATGGTGCCGGCATCCTACGAACAGGGCGAACAGAAAACCTGAGCTGGGAAGACTGGCAACAATGTTTCAACGTCAATGCCGGTGGGGCTTTTAATTTATTTCAAGCCGTGATCCCACAATTTCAACGGCAACGCAGTGGAAACATCGTTTCTATCTGCTCTAATGCTGCCCATGTTCCACGGGTTGAAATGTCGGCTTATGGCGCTTCCAAAGCTGCGATGCGTAGTTTGTGCCAAAGTGTCGGACTTGAATTGGCGCCTTATGGGGTACGCTGCAATCTGGTTTCTCCCGGTTCAACGGATACTCCCATGCTACGAAGTATGTGGCAAAGTGCGGCCTCCGAACAAAATACCATTGAGGGTTTTCCTGACAAATTCAAATTGGGTATTCCATTGCAAAAAATTGCACAACCGGAAGAAATTGCGGACACCGTTCTTTTCCTTGCATCAGATCTCGCCAGCCATATCACCTTGCAGGATATTGTCGTTGATGGTGGAGCGACATTGGGTAGCTGAGTAAAAACAATGGATGCAGGCTCTCTATCACAAGCCTGCATCATGGGTAGAATCTGACCATTCCCACAACCTATCAAGATCTCATTGGGCTAAAGCCCCTTGCTCTATCTGAGCCAATTGACGAGTGGTTTGTATATTACTGGCGATAACAAAATGCCCTTTATGCAACAGCTGAACACCTGACGCGATATGTATTTCATAGCTGTCACATTATTGATCTATACTACGGCCCCTTTTGCCACACATCAAAAACACCATGGAACGCTTTCTCGAAAACACGATGTACACCTCTCGCTGGCTACTTGCGCCGGTTTATTTTGGTTTATCGCTGGCGCTACTTGCCCTTGCGATTAAATTCTTTCAGGAAATCCTGCATATCCTGCCGCATATCTTTTCCGTTACAGAGTCTGACCTGATCCTGACACTGCTTTCTCTGATTGATATGGCTCTGGTTGGTGGGTTACTGGTGATGGTGATGTTTTCTGGCTATGAAAACTTTGTCTCAACGTTGGATATCCACGAAAGCAAGGAGAAATTGAGCTGGTTAGGAAAAATGGATGCCACTTCACTCAAAAATAAAGTTGCAGCCTCAATTGTTGCTATTTCCTCCATCCACCTGCTGCGCATCTTCATGGATGCCAAGAATGTGCCGGACAATAAACTGATGTGGTATGTCATTATCCACCTCACGTTTGTTTTGTCCGCATTTGTGATGGGATATCTTGATAAACTTACGCGCCACAAACACTAAGCGACCACTCAAGCAAACACATCATTACCCTGATGCCAGCCGTTGAAAACAACTAGCTGGCATTTTGGGGAATCACTGCTTTGATGAATCACAGTTCATGGTTTCGTGCAGCAGCGTTTCAATAAATCTATCTACTACCGTTTCAACCACTTCACTTCTGGTTGTCTCAAGCCGATTAGCCAAACCGTCAATCTTTCTGATAACAGACATTCTCAGAGAGAGAGAAATGGACTTTTTCTTCTCTTTATCAAGGAAGACATGGCTGGTCGCTTCTTCGGCCTTGATGCTAAGATGCTGAACGAGTAGTTCTTCAATCCTTCGCACATCTTTCTTGGTCAGCATCCCTTTATCCACTAACTGATAGGTATTCCCTATTTTGCTAAACCGGATATCAGCACAGTAAAGATCTCTCAATTCCCGCAGCGCACGTGTTAATGTCGGCTCAGAACAATTGAGCTCTCTAATGATTTTCACCTTGCTAACCGGTTTGCCATGCGCGAGTAATAAAGTTAACTTGAAATTTCTAAATTGTTTGGGACTGAGCAGCATTTTTTTAATTCCAAGTTAGGGATAACAAAACAAAAACCCCCTATAGTTAACAACGAAAATAACGTCCAGAATAGCTTCTATCACAGGTAAATCAACATCAAAACAAATTAAAAACCTTATCACTCTCTTCGTCGGCTTCAGGTTCTATGCTACCTCTGGCTCTATCCCATAATGCTCTGCCCGCTCAAGAATATTCATCGCCCAGCGTTGATGGGTGGCAGGTTCACACATCACCCCCTGAGATTTGAAAACGGCTTGGCTTGAGTTGAGGATACTCAACGCGTCAGCATAATCGTGGGCGCTAACCATAAATGCTCGCTGGATACATTCAATCTGCCTTGGATGGATGGCTGTTTTCCCCACCAAACCGTGGGTAATATCCAATGCCAACTCTTTCTCAAGCAGTTTCAAGTCATCAATATGCTCACAAACTGGTGCCGTCAGGGCAAAACCCCGCGCAGCAAAAACAGCCACCAGCATTTTAATGATATATCCCATAGGCCCATCATAGAGGGTGAAATCACGGGAGCGTCGCAGGGATATCACATTCATCAGGTCATTGCCCCCGATACGAAGAGCAATAATGCGCTCTTTACAAGGGTGGTTTTTGAGAGTGTCAGCCAGTTGATTCATTTGCTGGGCATCGAAGACCTCTTCTGTCTCCAGTGTTGGCATAATGCAAAGATGGGTTGAGCCAATAATATCCCACCAGCCAGACAACGAAGCGTGGGTAAATTTGGGCAGCACCAGCCCATCAATAGCATCGAGGTTAACATTGGCTACCAGATATCGCCCCATTACCTCGTTGCGCGGGCGAATAAAAATCAGGGGACGATGACGTCCCACGCCGGAAGACTGTTTACCGGAAGAAACAGTATCCACTTCTGCCAGTGTTTCTAGGACACGGCTGAGATTTTCGATAGCAGAGGGAATATCCTGCTCACTGACCGCATCCTCCAGACAAATCACTAGAGAACGCAGACCAAGAATTTTATTCTGTAACACAATCTCTGCAATGTTTTGGCGAGTAGCTGGCATATACAGAGTTGCACCGAGTTGATGTGGAGAAGGGATCGGTTTCATCACGCTACCTTTTTAATGATAGTCACAGCACGATATTGGCCTATCAGATCACCGACTTCCGTAATCACAACATTTTTCTGACGTGCCAGATGAACCAATAGGGCAACATCAGGATCATCTTGGGAACGCACAAGGACGTGTTCCGGCACGCGCCGTAAAACTGCGCGGGTTGCTTCAGCAATGCCGGGTTTGATGCGATTAATACTGTCAATCTGGTATTTTTCGGCAAGACCGGAAATCACCGCGTTGCTCAACTGCTGCAAAAATGTCTTTTCCTGCGGATGCCAAATGGCCTCTGATAGGGTAGCCAGATCCAATCGGTCACGGCAATCAGCAACGGTATCCACCAGCAGGCGACTGCACTCAAACTCAATCAGGTGATCGCACTTCACACAGCCATGCAGCCCTTCCTCACGCCAGATCGAGCGTGATATCAGCCCCGATATCGGCGCACCCATAATGCCAAAAGGAATCAACCAATCATCATCACTGGCCGCCAACCACGAACAACCACGGGGATCCGCCAGCACCACCAGACGAGGAATACCCGAATAACCTGCCCGCCCCGCCAAAGATCGCGACAGTTCGGCAGTAATCGCACCTTTGCCCGTCCAACCGTCGACAAATGCCAATCCATCCGTACCATGTTGCTGCTCAATATACGATAGCGCCGTGCTATCAATACCGCGATCCCGAATGATACTGATACCATAATGATAAGAACGCCTGCCCATCTTCCGGAGTGTTTGCTGCAACATAACCCCCAAAGGAACGCCGGCTCTAACCAAACTGACCAGCACAATTGGCGTATCACCAAAACGTGCTATCAGTGCCTTAGCCAGCATCACCACTTCCGTTGCCAGCCGAACCGCTCCTTGCTCAAGTGCTTTATCAAACAGCTCAAGATGATAAGGCGTTGGCTCCGGTTCCTGACTCAGCATATCCGAATAGTGGCGTGAGCCAGACTGGATTAGCTGCTCCTTCACATCGACAGGCGTCATCTCAATTTGGACAGGCTTTAGCAGAAATTGAACATCATCAGAGGCATAACTCCCAGAAAAAGGAGGAAGGCTATTCATTATTTACAGCTCCAAATAAGGCAGCCATTAATGTGTCAGCAAACTGGCTTTGTCGGGGCATACCAAACCAATCGCACAGTTGCATAAAGCGGTAGTCACTCAGACTATCCCCCAAACCAATGACTGGAAAAACGCCTCTTTCGGCACGAAGCCTTTGCAAAAGGTGACGAGTTGCCAGTCCCTTGTCGACACACTTTGGCAACAAAGTAAGATTGTTATTGTTTTTATGGAAATAGAAGTCTTGATGGAGATAAAAATCATCCTCTTGAGCCAAAGCTTCAGCCAGTACATTAAGCTCGTCGAGCTTATCGTGGTTCCGATGCTTAATGATCAGGAAAACAGGCACATCACCATACTCATAATCGATGCGTACCCATGCTTCCATGCCATGAGACGCGATCAGACGATGGCCCAGACGCGCCAACGCCTGCAATTTATCCCGATACGGCATCAATTCTGACAGCATATGAGATTGCCAGCGCTCATCAACTAAACCTTCTGGCGTAAGGATCACCGCGCCATGCGAGACAATGCGCCAAGAACTAAAAGGAATTTGCACGCAACGGAGCTGTTCTGTGTTTCTGGCTGTTACGGGAATAACCTCCGCATGAGCCAGCAGCCAATCAACCAACATGGATTGTTCTTCAGTCATATAGCTGTGGGGAGAATATTTTCGGTCTAAAGCCCCCACACGAAAAGGCGATGCATTCGCCATCTTTCGGCGCGATTGAAACAGCGTGTCATCCAGATCGGTTAAAAAGACGGGCTTAATCATAGGCAACGATCTCTACAATCGGAGAAACACGGGCAAGCTGTGCCATCAACGCCGGATCAAGCGCCGTTTTGGGTGTTTCAAGGCAAAGCAGTATACGGTCAAACTGCTGGTGCGCGACATTATAGAGAAAATTCGGTATGCCAAGCCCGTAATTATCCGTAAAAGCCATCACAGACTGAATAGCATGGCCGCAGGAGATAGGAGAACGGGTTGTCGAGCCAAACATCACCGATGCACCTTCTTGTTCGAGCCGTTCAGCAAGTAAAAACGGCGGCCAGACAAATTCACTGGAGCCTAATACCAGCACGTTTTCACCTGCTTTGACGTGAATATCAGCACCGATATCACATTGAATTTCATCCAATCCCAAACGCCCCCAATTCTGGGAGCCGATAATGCTGATTTCTCCCCGTGCCGTGACATTGACTGGAGGCATAATTGGAACAGGGGCAGAAATATCTGCATTCCATTGCCAATTTCCTTCAATCAAGGAAACTGAAGAAACTGGCAGCGGACTGCGTTTCACAACCGATTCACCACTCCAGTCCGTCAACGTCACCGTGACGATATGCTCAATATGCTTGAGCTCTGCGTTACGCAGCGCATCTAACAGATTAAGGAAGGTATTACCGGTCGTTGCTTCATCATCAATCAAAACCAACGTACGGGCATCCATGACCCGTTGGCGCAGCCGGCTTTCTGCCGGCCAGTAAATCAGATGATCCGTTGCGTGACTGTGATTCTCCTTAAATTCACACAATAAATCACCGTCAACAGGGTGACGTGTCGAGGTCAGAAATACTGGCGCATTAACCTTGCCCTGCGTTTCCTGAAACACCCCTGCCGCCAGCCCGACAGCCGTCTCCGCCATACCAATATACAGAACAGGGCCGGGAAGATTAGCAGGAAACTGTTCGGATAATTGCCGATAGACCGAACGCATAGTCGACGGGCTGACTGGAATATGCCGCCCCAATACTTTGCTGACAAACAAAAATGCCCTTTTGGGATTACGGCGTTCAGCAACTTCAAACAGCGCTTCTAGAGATGCAGTGCCGCGAGATGCCGTCACCGTCAACGTCCCACTGTTCAACTTTTTTTGATAAATCTGTTTTTGATAAATCTGTTTTTGATGAACCTGTCTTTGATAAACATGGAAGTTATTCAATGCTGTCATGTAATGCCTTTTAAAAAAATTCAGCCTGTTTGGGATGGCTAATAGAAACGGTAACTATCCTTTCATAAACCAAATTTCGCTATCCTGGCGGAAACAATTGTTAAATTGCCGAGAGTCAACTTGGTAACGTTTGGTATTCGTTTTTAATTAGGTGAAATATGCATCGCAGTCTAGAGTTGAGGATAAGTATATGTCAATCATAATATGATTTTTTAGTGCAAAATTTGTTTGACTTTTTGGCATGGAAACGAAATGATAAAAAACAAAGCTAGATTGTTTTCTATCATGTAGTTAACAACCAAACTTACTGTTTATGAGAATCATAATCTGACAGATTTCGGCTATCTATTTGTCATATTATGATTTTTTAATACGTGAAATTACCGTGATTCACCGACAAACAGAATAGAGGTGTCATTAATGGTTTCGTTAAACAAAAATCAGTCAGTTTCGCTCGCCAAACAGAGCGCTTCACTGGCTAAAATTGATTTTGGTCTGGGATGGGATCCCGTAGCCAAGAAGAAAGGTTTTCTGGCGAGTTTATTCGGCGGTGGCAGTGATGAAATTGATCTGGATGCAAGCTGCATAATGCTTGATAAATCTGGCAGTGCCATCGATACAGTGTGGTTCGGTCAACTAAAATCAAAATGCGGTTCTGTCCAACACACTGGCGACAACCGAACTGGTGAAGGTGATGGGGATGATGAAGTTATCCGCGTCGATCTGATCAGGCTTCCCGCCAATGTCGAATACCTTGCTTTTACCGTTAACAGTTTCCGAGGTCAAACCTTCAATGATGTTGGAAATGCTTTCTGCCGTGTCGTTGATCAAAGCGGTAAAGAGTTGGCTCGTTATCAGTTAAATGAACAAGGTGCCCATACTGGCATTATCATCTCTTCCCTGCGCCGCAATGACGGGCAATGGGATTTCACGGCACATGGCGTCCCTTGCCTTGGACGTACCATTGACGCGATGTATCCGCAGATCGTTGAAACGGTGGTGCGCTAATGAATCTGACGCCTGGGGGAAATGCCCCCGTTTCCAACCAGACACTCATCGTACGGGTTTTGTCAGGTACAGCCGTTGATGTCTCCGCTTTCCGTCTGTATGCAGATGGCAAAGTCAAAGGCGATCCCGACATGGTGTTCTACGGTCAACCCGTCAGTGACGACAACACCATTCGTCTGGCTGGCGGCAACATCAATACCTCATTCAGCGTCAACTTGCCTGCATTGGGGCAGGATGTCCAGAAAGTGGCGTTTACCGCGACCTGCGATGGCAATCAAACGATTTCCAGCCTGCGTAGCCTGACTATTCGGGTCGAACTGAACAGCAGCGTGATTTTGCAGGGCAATGTTGAAGTACAAGGACGCCTGGAAGCCGCCTTGATCCTCGGTGAACTGTATCGCCGCAATGGAGAGTGGAAATTCCGCTTTATTGCCCAAGGTTTTAATGGCGGCCTTAAGCCACTGGCGGAGCATTTTGGTGTAGATATCGTTGATGAGACCCCAACTTCAACGCCTGCCCCAGCATCAACAGTGCCAAGTAGTATTAATCTGAGCAAGGTATCTCTGACCAAAGAAAAACCCGCTATCAGCCTAAGCAAACGTGACAACTTCGGCGAAATTCGCGTCAACCTGAACTGGAATCAGACTTCTTCCGCCTCAAAAGGCGTATTTCAGGGCATATTTGGTTCAAACAAAGGTGTGGATCTGGATCTCGGCGCATTCGTCCGACTGCAAGATGGAGAGCGCCACGTTGTACAGGCATTAGGAAAGAGCTTTGGCGATTACCATAATGAACCGCATGTACAATTACAGGGAGATGATCGTACCGGTAATGTGAATGGCGGTGAATGGCTTCACGTCAATGGCCTAGAATGGAAAAACATCAGTGAGGTTTTGATCTACGCCTTTATCTACGAAGGCGCACCTAGCTGGAGTAAGACCGATGGAGTAGTCACTATCTATATCCCTGACCAGCCCCCAATTGAAACGCGTATGACAGAAGGCCACAACCACAAAAACATGTGTGCCATCGCCCGTCTTGTTAATGAAAACGGGGCCATCAAAGTAGAACGCATCAATCAATACTTCAGTGGGCATAAAGAGATGGACAGGGCGTTTGGATGGGGCTTTCGCTGGTCATCAGGCAGTAAATAACACTTAGCTTTTACACAACAGTTTTTACACCGCAGTTTTTACATAACAGTTTTTACACAAACGGAGGGGCTCATGTCCTTTTTAAACAAAATCAAGTCAGCGTTCAACGCAGGTCGTGAAGAGCTAACCAATCAAGTTGGTCGTTTCAAGAACAAAAAGTTCATGGAAGGGACCGTGGCGGTATGCGCGCACATTGCAATGGCGAGCAATGGCGTCAGCTCAGAAGAAAAGCAAAAAATGGTGGGGTTCATCAAAAACTCCCCCGAACTGAAAGTGTTCGATACCACTGAGATTATCGAATTCTTTAACAAACTGGTCAGCAGCTACGAATTTGATGCAGATATTGGCAAGGGTGAAGCCATGAAATTCATCATGGCACTGAAACAACAGCCTGAAGCGGCGCAGCTTGCCTTGCGCGTGGGGATCGCCGTCGCCAAAAGTGATGGTGACTTTGATAACGACGAAAAAAATGCTGCCCGTGAAATTTGTTTAGCCCTTGGCTTTACACTGGCTGATTTCGAACTGTAATCGCAGATAATTTAAGAGGCTTACTTCATGGTATCCACGCACATCGGTTTTCCGATGGAAACTGTTGCTGTATTTATTATTCTGTCGGTTGGTGCGCTCTTTATCGATCTCTTTATGCATCGTCATGATAAGCCGATTTCGCTGCGTAGCGCTGCCCTTTGGTCTATTTTCTGGATCGCGATTGCATTTATTTTCGCAGGTTTCCTGTATGTTCATCACGGCGCGGAAACTGCAAGCCTGTTTGTGACAGGCTATGCACTGGAAAAAGTCCTTTCCGTCGATAACCTGTTTGTCATCATGGCGATTTTCTCTTGGTTCGCCGTTCCTGACCGCTACCGCCACCGTGTCCTGTATTGGGGGATTATCGGCGCTATCGTCTTCCGTGGTATTTTTGTCGCTATCGGGACGAGCTTACTGGCGCTTGGGCCGTGGGTTGAGATAGTGTTTGCGGTTATCGTTGGCTGGACAGCAGTTATGATGTTGAAAAGCGGTGGTGATGGCGATGAAATCGAAGATTATTCACAGCATCTTGCCTACCGTCTGGTGAAGCGTTTCTTCCCAATCTGGCCGAAACTACGCGGTCATGCTTTTATGCTTAACCAAAAGGAAGTGGATGCGGAACTGGTTAAACCGGAAAACGCAGATATGAAAGTGGGTCGGGCTGGCAAAGCAGCGCTTTATGCTACGCCACTGATGCTGTGTCTGGCAGTGGTTGAACTGTCTGATTTGATGTTTGCCTTTGACTCTGTACCTGCGGTTATTGCTGTCAGCCGGGAGCCTTTGATTGTATACAGCGCCATGATGTTTGCTATCTTGGGCCTGCGTACGCTCTACTTTGTGCTTGAAGCACTGAAAAAGTATCTGGTGCATTTGGAAAAAGCAGTGATCGTCCTGCTGTTTTTTATTGCCATTAAACTGGGTCTGAACGCCTCTGAACGCATATTCCATCATGGATATTCCATTTCGGCGACAGCTAGCCTACTTGTGGTAATTGGAGTGCTGACAGCCGGTATTCTTGCCAGCCTGCTATTCCCACAAAAAGAAAATGCAAGCTAAACCCGGTAAGTTAAATCCAGACAATTAATTAATAATACAACGTAAAAAGTGAGGAAATAATAATGGGTGTATCTCTTTCTAAAGGCGGTAACGTTTCTCTGAGCAAAGAAGCGCCAACCATGAAAAACGTTCTGATCGGTCTCGGTTGGGATGCCCGCGCGACTGACGGACAGGATTTTGACCTTGACGCTTCTGCCTTCCTGCTGGCAGCAAACGGCAAAGTCCGCAGTGATGCGGACTTCATTTTCTACAACAACCTGAAATCGGCTGACGGCTCCATCATGCACACTGGCGACAACCGTACTGGTGAAGGGGATGGCGATGACGAATCACTGAAAATCAAACTGGATCAAATTCCTGCTGATGTAGAAAAAGTGGTTTTTGTAGTGACTATCCATGATGCACAGGCACGTCACCAGAGCTTCGGTCAAGTTTCCGGTGCGTTCATTCGCCTGGCTAACGACGACACTCAAGTGGAAGTGGCTCGCTATGATCTGACTGAAGATGCCTCTACCGAAACCGCTATGCTGTTCGGTGAACTGTATCGCCACAACACAGAATGGAAATTCCGTGCAGTGGGTCAAGGCTATGCGGGTGGTCTGGCTTCTGTTTGTGCACAGTATGGTATTAATGCAGCTTAATTTGAGTATGACTCAATATAAAAACGTCAGTATGAAGATTTAATTCGGCACACTGAGATTAATTAAAAGCCCTGCTTGGTGATATAAGCAGGGCTTTTTTTTGTCTTCTCATATAATGGTTATAATTTTCTACATTGCATTATTATCAAACTAATCTCTATATATTAAATACGAAGATATGATGTATGAGAAAAATATTCTCAATCAAATGCTATTTTTAATATGGCATTTCCCAAATACTCACCTGGAGTGATATTGTTAGCCGTCTTTCTCAGCATGCTACTCAAACTCAATTCTTCACCATTGGAGCCAACGGTAATAATTGATTTATTTTTGCTGGAATTATACATCAGGTTGCTTCCTTCCACGGTTAACAATGAGCTCACTCCAGTTTTATTCGTTGGCATCAATAATTCTATTTTATTACCGCTACCTTTTCCTGTTGCGCCACCTGAATCCAATGATAAGCTAATGTTAGCAGGATTTTGGCATCTTAGACGAATAATACTCTTTGCAATATTTCCGTCAAAGTTTGTAGTTGTTAAATTCGGATGCTTTAGCTCCACCTTATTTGAAGGTTCTGCTGAACATGAATTAGTGATATTGATTGTATAATTAACTTCAATTTGAGCACCATAATTTAAAGAAACAGCATATTGCTCGTAGTATGTTTGAGGAGTCGGTTCCCTATAAGCATTCAATGTTCCAATATTGACATAACCAGTATAATAGCCTGTAGGGATATTGTCGTCTATTTTATAATAAACGCTATTATACCCTGAAAACCAATTTGAAAATGGCCCAATAACTCCATTACTTCCACATAAAGCACCATAAGCAGTCCCTCTTGTCCGAAAAGAAACAAAATCTCTCCTATTGATGGGAGGATCGATAGGTTTAGATAAATGAACTTCATTTTCCCCCAACATACCTACTGCTCTCACCATCTTTCCATTTATATTAAATTTTATTTCCTTTTTCAAATTTAAAACTGCAAAAGACATTACATACTTATTTTCATAACAAGATCCATTAATCCAAGTATTTTCCCCATTAAATTTCTCAGGGAGATTCATATTAACCTTTAAAATTCCATTTTGAGATGCACCACCAGTATATGTTGCTGTAGCATTAGTAACACCTGATCCAACAAAATATCCCCAACCTCCTCCATATACAGGATTCCATATAGAAATAAAAATCAAAAAAAATATTCTTTTCATATTACAAACCCACACTCATATACCAATAGTTTTTTCATACACAAATAAATGTTTATTGATAATTCATCAACAAACTTGCCGCAGATTGAAATTCACCTGCTTCCAATTTATTTTCTGCCACTAAACGCGCAGTCAACTTAACAAACCCCATCGGTTCATCAGCCTGAGAGTCAATTCCTTTAATCAGTATCCAGCTATTTAATACAACAGGTTCATTTTCGTATGTTAGCGCAATCCCCAATCCTTTCATTGAGGTTGACAATACATTATTTCCCATCGAGTCAATTACACCATAACCCAGAGGCTGAACTTTCATTTTTAATACCTTGCCGATAGGAGCCCTGCTATCACAATGCACTTTCAGTCTGAAAGATTTTTCAGCATTCGGCGTTCCCACTACCTTCAATGGCATATACATAAGATTCACATTAATTATTTTATCGCCATTTTCACCTGTCACACTACAGGGCGGTTCCCGCAGTGTTCCCTTAACCGTAATTTGTACATCGGCATAACTCGGCCCATACCAAAAAATAGTGCAGGCCAATAATAACTTTGCAAATACTGTCCAATTATTTTTCACTGCATCACCTATTCATAATTCACTTCCAGCCTCAGGTTTGAGCTTCTCGCAGGAATCGATCTGAGAACCACCCTAAGCTGCTGCCTGCCTTTATGGATCATCTTATGGGTCAGTCGATTCAATATTGTCGAATCCCAAAGCAGCCCCCGTGCGGTTAGCACGATATTGACGGGTAAAGGAGGCGCATTTGTATTAATCGCTTCCATACCCTCACCACAATCAACCAACTCAAGATACATCCATTCATCTTGTATCTGCGCCTTGTGTAATTTTCAACTGTTATTCTTTTTGGTTTTTGAGAGCAGTACACTTCTCATTGCCACACTGGAATGCCAGTGTTGGGCGCCCACCATAATCATTAATATAAGTAAGATGTGGTGTGGCATATTGCCCCTTCTTTACCGTCTCACTACCAAACGGTGCTACCATCACGCCTTCAAAATTCCCACCTTCTGACTGTGACTGACTATCTCCCATCCCAATAATCGTGATGTAATAAGGTGTTGGATTCTCTATCCGGTAACCCCCGTTAATCTTGTGTAATACCAGTTGATCCTGCCAAACTCCATTAGGTTTGGTTTTAATCGCTACCGGACGGTAAAACAGCTTAATTTTGGTTTGCAGCGCAATTTGCAGCACGTTCGGTTGTTCACTTTTGGGTGGAATTTCCCGCAAATTAAAATAGAACAGAGATTCCCGATCCTGTGCCAACAGATTCACTGCGGATGTGGTTTCTACCCGAATAAAACTGTGTTTGCCGGGCTCCAGGCGCTGTACTGGCGGCGTCACCACCAATGGCCCCGTCATGATTTTTTTCTGGTTTTCATCTTCTAGCCAGACTTGGGCCAAATAAGGTAATTGCTTGTTTTCATTTAATATATTCAACGAAATAGATTTATTTTCACCATCAAACACCACTCTGGTTCGATCCAAAGAAATTGCCGCCTGTGTTGAAAACGCGGCAAATACCAATGCACTACATGCCAATTTTTGCAGACATCGTTTTTTCATTCTTTCTGTCATCATTACCGTTATTCTCTTCAATTCGTTTGCTTGATTTACCGTTATTGAGCGACATTCACCTGACAGGGCAACAAAACCTGTGATAGTGAATCAATGCGGGCTGGCAACCTGACCGTACAATACTGGTCATTCCAACCAACCTGTAATGTTTCCTCTGGTTGGGCGCCACTTACCCATGCCACACCGCCATCACTGACTATGCCTAACTCACGCCCTTTCTCATTGCGCACACTGGCTCCGAATGGAGGGGAACTGTTATCTTCCAGTCGCAATACAACAAACAAGCGACTGCCTTTTAGCACTTCAAATTTGTGATACCCAATTGCCCCCTCGGTCAATACTGACTCGGCTACCGAGCCACGTGCTTCCACGTCACTGTCCAGCTTATTGACATCGACCATAACAGTATTGCGGTAGTAACTGCTGACATCTGTCACAACCCCAATCCCCCAGCGGTTGGTTCGCACTTGCCCACCATCAACAGGCACATTTGCCACGCCATCGGTATCAACCATCAGACGAGTACCACCACTAAAGCCCCCCGCCTGTAGCGCTGCACCTTTTGATGTTATCGTTGCACCACCACTGGCGGACATACCGACTGAGAAGTTGCTGCCCTGTGCCATTGATATATTCACTGATGTGTGGGCAATATCGGCCATATGGCTGTAATAGCCATTGAACTGGGCACGGCTTCGCTCACCACGACCATGATCCATTCCTACCTGTAAGCTGTAGTTGTCCCTTTCTCCAGCCAAACCATGAAGTCCCACGTTATGTGAGAGCCGATCTCCGCTATAAGAGCTGCCATAATTCAACGAGCCTTTACCAAGCGGCAATGACAGGTTCAATGACACGCTATTGTCCATTTTTCCGGTGTCGGTATAGCGGGAACGGTTTGCCCCCACGCCAACAGAAATGTTGTTCATGCCAAAAGCAGAGAAATACTTATCTGCCCGGATGTTGTAATAGGTTGTTTCGCCCCTATCCCAAAAAGTCTGGTGATTGTAGGAAAGCCCCATTGAGAACTGCTGTTCTGGGAAATTTTTATATAATGAGAGCGTGTACGCCTCTTTACTGCGCCCGTCCCAGTTATCGCGATAATTTGCATCCAGATATTGCTGCATCGTCATGTAATGGCGTTCGCTGAAACGGTAGCCTGCAAACGTCACATCCGTGTTGATATCATCAAAGCGCTTGGAATAACTGATACGCCAGGATTTTCCCTGTTGTGTCTCTTTACCTGCTTTTTCCCCTCGCCTTGCCACTCGTGCAATCGATTGAGTCACGTCGGCGGACAGCGTGCCAAATTTTCCCAGATCAATCCCCGCACCCAATGCCGCAGCGTTATAGTTACCGGCAATCACGCCTCCAGCATACAATGACCAACGGTTGGATAATCCATAAGACAATTCCCCTGCCGCAAATATCGGGCCTTCTGTCCGATGGAAATTCTGCCGGGAGCGTCCCGAAATCAATTTGTAGCGTATCTGCCCTGGACGGGTCAGATATGGCACGTAAGCCGCATTGACCTGAAATGTTTTCACTCGCCCATCCTGCTCCGTCACTTTGACATCCAGTGTTCCACGTATTGAACTACCGATATCCTGAATAGAAAACGGGCCAGCAGGAACCGTTGTGTCATACAGCATATGCCCCTGTTGCGTCACCGTGACTCTGGCGTTAGTATCGGCAACTCCACTGATTTGTGGTGCGTAACCTCGCAGTTTTGGTGGCAACTGACGTTCATCACTTGTCAGTGACAACCCGCTATAACTCCAACCGCTGAACAGTTCGGAGTTAAAGGTCGATTCTCCCAACGTCAGGCTGGCGCGCCACGATGGCAACGCCCGGTACATATAGACCCGGCTCCATTGCAATGAAGCATCTTTCTGCCCTGCACCACCGGTTTTGTGGCTATAATTGCCCTGATAGTCTCCCCGCAGCCGCCATGCACCGTAGTTCGCGCCCATTGTGCCGTTGAGCCAGGCACTTTGGTTCTGTGAGTTCCCATGAGATTTGTTCACTGAGGCATTCAGGTTATAATCCACCAGAAATCCGGGAATTCCGTTGTCCCAACGTGAAGGCGGCAACCAAGAAGCATCGGAATACTCCAGATAAAGTTGTGGGATCGTCATGTTAAGCTGTGATTCCGACAGGTCAGTAGACAACTTCACACCTTTCAAGTCAGAAAAATCGACGCATTGTTCTTCATGCCATAACCCTGTTCGGTTCAGGAACTTTTCCTTCAGACCGATCTTTTCCCGCAACTCTGGAGAAATACAGGCTTCAGATACCATTTCATTTCCTGACTGCCGTGAATAAAAAGGGACAGATATCTCACGGCTGACCTCTTGGTCATTCACTTTCAGGGTCAATTGATATCTCCCTGGCATCACATAACCTGCCTGAGAGAAACGTGATAAATCGATATGCTGGCTGTCTTCGGTATCCAGCATATCGATATTGAATTCCAACGCATTTCCTGACTTGATACCCAAGAAAAACAAAGCCATTCCCCACCATAAACACGGAGTGAACAATAGATGTTGTTTTCTATTCATTTATAACCGCTCCTGCATCAGACATAACGATGCCATCTTTCAGATATAAGCCATCGTCAGATACAATAAAGATCTGCAACTTATTCTTTTAATTAATAATCTCATTCATAAAACAATATTCATTTCAATTATAACTGCTTTATCTCTGATAAAAATATTCCACGATAGAATTCATTTATTTCAGGCATACTTTCAGACACCACAATTCATCAAATTAATTAAAAATTGAAACAGTTATGGAAGTAAGTTAATGAATAATTAACAATATGTTTATATGTTTTTACCTTTACGCTTTCCATTAAGTTTATTATTCATAATTCAATTTAAAACTTAATGCTGCATAATAGTTCCCAGAAGTCAGAGGCTCACCATTTGGCGCCAAATTCAACGTGTATTTGATACCTGATGCATTCTTGTGACTTGAAATAACTGGCTGGCTTTCTCCAGCACGTACTAAATACCCTTGAGAATCACGGATAGTTAAAGCTGCACCTTTGGCACTGCCGGCAAGATGAAATAAGTGTGGCTCTTTGTCGTGTATTCCTTCAAACGTCACCCGAACCGGTACGTGTTCTCCGAATACACCTTCCTGTTGCCAATCACAATTATTCAAACGGATAAGAGGTCATGTATTAAATGGTTAGATTGGGTATTAAAAATAATGTTCACGTTCAATAAAGGTTCCTATCACTTTATCGTGCATTTCTTCCGATTTTGAATACCCAATGGTTTTTCTATTCAGCCTTTTGATTCGGG
>NZ_JACOII010000006.1 GCF_016306625.1 Xenorhabdus lircayensis
ATGCACCTCATATTGAGATACCCATATGAAATTCAACAGCCAGTACTTCACCCTCGGGGCGTTTGCTGTCGTCGCGGGGCTGCTTTGGTTCTATTACGGTGAGTATCGGGACAAGGCCGAGGCTTACGCGGAACTGGACACGAAGTATCAGCATCAGCAGGCCGCCACAGATAACGCCTTTCACTCCATCAGGATAATCAATGACCTCTCACGAATTAATAGCGAAAACCGGAATCGGTCAGCCGTGGATTCTGAGCAAACCCAGACGGTTATCAAAAAGGTGGTTGCCAGTCATGATTGCGCTAACCGCGTTGTGCCTGACGGGGCTGTTATCCGGTTGCAGCAACACGCGAACCGAATACGTTCAGGTGCCACCGATACCCATTCCGGCACATCTGCTCGCTGACTGTCTGCCTCCGGTCATCCCCGACAAAATGACATGGAGTGACAGTCTCATGTTGAATGTGCAGCTACTGACAGTCATTGAGCAGTGCAATCTGGATAAGCAGGCGATACGGGAAATAGAAAAGAACACATTGCCACCTCAGAGCAAATGATTCTGGGGTGGCAGGGGTATATCAGGAGGCAGTGTCAATGTGTGATTTCAGTTACCAAAGGCTAACGGCAGGAATAGTCTTATTACTCTTTTTTCTCGTTCTTACTGTACTGGTTCCCATTAGCTGGTATTTGTCCATCAATGATGGGGATTATTTACCAACCATTATTGGCACGATGGGGTACGTGATTTTTTGTTGCACATGGCTACCCAGAATGAAAATGATTGTTGTCTGGTTATTCTCTTTGGTAAGAAACGGCCTCTAAATTCAGGGGCTTTTATTCCTTTACCCATTCCCTTGAGTGGTTAAAGCAATAACCCATGCCATCATCCCGTTCTCACCGCGTACCCAACGCATACGGTCTGGTGGCATTTTTATATCTGCATTTCACCGCGCACTCACCGCGCACATAACTAAAAAAACGCAGAACCTTACAGAAAGTCGAGCCTGAGAAATCCGCTAATGGGTATTTCTGCGGGCGGCTTTTCTGTGTGAGCAGGTTCGATTTTCTATAAGGAAAGTACCCTATGAAATTAGTAACAACCAAGAAAGCTAATTTTCCTGTAACAGAAGCCCCCACCATGACGAGTTTGGAAATGGTGGATTACATCAATGCCGACAGGAAGGCGAAAGCTGAGGCGGAAGGATTAACATTCCCCTGCAAAAAGTACCGAAAACTACGTCATTCTGATTTCACTAAAAAGGTACCAAGAGTATTGGGAGAGGAGTATGCGAAAAATTTCTCACACCCCATAAAGAACCAACAGAATGGAGAGATTTATCCTGGCTATAAGTTTCCCAAGCGGGAATCCTGTCTGATGGCAATGAGTTATAACTATGAGTTACAGGCTCAAGTGTTCGACCACATGACAGATCTTGAGGCTAAATCTGGATTCGGATTTACCATCCAACAATTGCAAAACATGCTTAGTCTGGCAAGAAAGGCGTCTGATGAAGATTCCTCGGATGCAGGCCGCAGATTGAGAAGACGACAGGATGACTTGGTTATCCTCAATAAAGCTGAGAATGTGATTGGCGTTCTCGGTCAGATGGCTATCGAATTAGTCGGCGGCGGCAAGGAGATGATCGCTCATGAAAGATGAGATATCAGCTTGTGATTACGCTTGTAGTTTGGTGGCTGAAGCCTACTTACTTCATTTAGTGGCGACATGGAGACGCCCTGTTTATCGATATGAAACAGGTGATATTGAGGTATGCAGGTATTTTCTTTGGGGCTTGTTAGACGGATATCCCAAAGAGAGAATGAATGATGGTTACCGCGCTCGATTTTACTCAAAGTTATTGAAGGAAACTGAGGTTACTCCGATTAAAGGAGCTGTAATTTGTGGTGGCAAAATACCACAATTGAGCAAGAGAGGACTTAAGTACATGAATGCGCTCGTTCATCAATATTGCGACATGCTGATTGATATCGGTGTTCAAGATGAGCATGGAATGTTGACCCTACCAGAGAGTTACAACGGAATAAGGCTGTAATCATATCCATCACAGAAGTAGCAATTTACAAAACTCCACAAAGCATCCCCAAACGGGTGCTTGACAGAGTTTTGTGTAAGTTTTGAATCGACCCCAGCGTTTGATTCATCGGGGTTATATAAACCGAACCAGTTGAAAGTTCTGAATCATCTATAGTCGGTTTAATAGGTCTGGTGGGTTAAATTTTGATCTGTATGATATTGGGTCAATGACAAAACCCTACGAGGAAAAACCATGTCCGAACATAAAGTGTTAGAGACAGTTTATATAGATAACGATGATGGCGATTTTCTGAAATATGAGATCATTGGAGAACATGAACAAAGTATCCATTTTGTGATGGCGTTTGCCGAAGTAAGAGTTATTGGTGATGGAATTTCTTATTTAGTATGGAGCAAGGTCGATAATATAGAGCTTGACCATCTTGAGCCACCCAAAAATGGGGGTCTTCAAAGAGAAGTGAGGCTTGAACTATATCCGGGTAAGCATATTGGCTCAGTCATTAATGAATGTAAAATTCACCGTTCTAAATGGCATAAATAATAAAAGAATACATATAGCAACCACCTCCGGGTGGTTTTTTGTTTATGGGGAACAAGAAAATGGCAAAACCAGACTGGGAGGCCATCGAATCGGCTTACCGGGCTGGTTCGTTGTCAATTCGTGAGATAGCTGCTAAACACGGGGTGAGTGATACCGCCATAAGGAAAAGAGCCAGCGCTAATGGTTGGCAAAGAGACCTGACTGATCAGGTAAAAAAGGCAACAAGAACTAAGCTGGTTCGCAGTGAGGTTCGCAGGGTTGGTTCGCAGCCAGCAGTGCGAACTGATGAAGACATTATAGAGCAGGCATCCAGTGAAGCGGCGGGGGTTGTCCTTGGGCATCGTACTGATTTAGCAGACTGGCGAAGGATAACCAATAAGCTAAGAACGTTTCTCGATGATGTTGAAATCACCGAAGATAACCATGCCTCTATTGCCCGGACTATTACGGCTGGTGTTGACGCCCAGATAAAACTCATCAAAGGTGAGCGGGAGTCATACAACATTGATAGTGGCGATAAAAATACATCGACAGACAGTATTGCTGAATTAATGGACGATTTAGCCAAGGGATAACCATGAAGCCAGAACATTTAGCGTTATTGCGCGATAAACTCTGGCGGCTCAACCATCTCTATTGGATAACGGATAAAGAAGGTCGCCCCGTCCGATTCAGGATGACGCCGGAGCAGTTGGAATACTTCGAAGGTATTCACACCCGCAACATTATCCTGAAAGCCCGTCAGCTGGGTTTCACCACTGAGGTGTGCATTATTCAACTTGATGCCGCTTTGTTCGAGTCTGCCAAATGCGCCCTGATTGCCCATACCCTGAACGATGCCAAGCGCCTGTTTCGGGAGAAGGTGAAGTATGCCTATGACCGACTACCCGACGAGATTAAAGCCGCCAATCCTGCCAGTAATGATTCAGCGGGTGAGCTGGTCTTTCGCAAAGGTGGATCACTGTATGTCTCGACCTCGTTCCGTGGCGGCACATTACGCTATCTGCACGTTTCCGAGTTCGGGAAGATTTGCGCCAAGTTCCCACACAAAGCACGTGAGATAGTCACCGGTGCATTTGAGGCTGTCTCTACAGACTGTTTCACTACGATAGAAAGTACGGCAGAAGGGCGGGCGGGTTATTTCTTTGATTACTGCCAATCGGCGGAGAAAGCCCAGATACAAGGCAAGCAATTATCCAACCTCGACTGGAAGTTCTTCTTTTTCTCTTGGTGGAAGAATCCGCTTTATGCCATTGACCCCGTTGAACCCATACCGCCGCGTTTGGTTGATTACTTTGCTGAATTATCAGGTAAACACAATATCCTGTTAAATGAACGCCAGAAAGCGTGGTATCTCGCCAAAGAGAAGACACTCGGCGATGACATGAAACGGGAATACCCCTCTATTCCTGCCGAGGCATTCCAGCAATCGGTGGAGGGTGCTTACTACGCCAAACAGTTCCGTGCGCTGTATGAGAAGAAACGCATCGGTAAGTTACCGGATAACTCGCACCTGCCTGTCCATACCTTTTGGGATATCGGGGTAGGGGATTCAACGGCCATCTGGTTTGTGCGTGAAGTGGGTAATGAGTTTCATATTATCGACTACTACGAGAATTCCGGTGAGGGGCTGCGGCACTATATGAAGGTGCTGAAAGACAAGGGGTACACCTACGGTGAGCATTGGGGACCACATGATATCGATAACCGTGAATTTGGTGCGGATGCCAAGTCGCGTCGTGAACTGGCGCGTGAAGGATATGAAATCGACGGTCAGAAGTACTCCATGATATTCAAGGTCGTGCCAAAGGTGGGTGTTGATACGGGTATTGAGTCGGTGCGTGAGATCCTGCCCAGTTGCGTATTCGATGAAGAGCGGTGCAGCGAGGGAATATCTCATCTGGAAAGTTACCGCAAAGAATGGGATGACAAGCGCGGCTGCTGGAAAGATAAGCCGCTTCATGATTTCACATCACACGGTGCTGATGCTTTCCGTTATTTTGCTGTTGCCAAGAACAACCGTAAGGCTGTGGGCGCATTTTTCTTTTAAGGAGAGGCTGTGAGTGAAAAACAAGCATTGCTCATTAATAGTCTGGTTGACACGATCGCCAAGCGGATGATCTATGCGGCTGGTGGCATTAGCGGCAATACGAAACGAACCAATATTTATTCTGAGTTTGGTTATCCCGAACAGCTCAGATTCAGAGAGTACTACAACGTCTATGAGCGTAATGCCGTAGCTCATGCCGCCGTGCATCGTTTGCTGGATGGGTGTTGGCAGGATAATCCGACCATCATTGATGGCGAGGAAAAGAAAGAGTCAGACGTAACCAGCGCATGGGAAACGAAAGTTACAAAGCTGCTAAAGCCGTTCTGGGCGAAAATCAAAGACGCCGATCGCCGCAATATGATTGGTAACTACTCAGCACTGCTTATTCAGGTTAGGGATAGTAAAAACTGGAGTGAGCCTGTTGATGTTACTGTGGTATCACGACTAAAAGTTGATGCAGTAGTTAACCTGATCCCCGTATGGGAGTCTCAATTGACTGTTGCTGAGTGGGATCAGGATATTCATTCAGATACCTATGGGCAGCCTAAGATGTTCAATTTTGATGAACGTCCAGTGGGTCAGGTTGAGATGCAAGGCCCAGCGAAACAACTTCTTATTCATCCATCACGGGTGATTACTTTGTGCGAAGGTGCCGAAAGTGGTGATATTTTCTCCGGCACGCCGTTGCTCAGGGCGGGGTATAACAAATTACTGGATATTGAAAAGGTATCCGGTGGTAGTTCCGAGGGTTTTTTGAAAAACGCTTCTCGTCAGATTGGGGTGGAGTTTGAAAAAGAAACTGATATGAATAGTATCACCTCGGCGGCAGTTCAGGCTGGCTACAAAGACCTCGGTGCGGCACTGGAAGATAAAATCAGTAAGCTCAACAGAGGGACTGACTCAGCGGCAGTGATGCAGGCTGGACGGTTGAATGTGCTATCAGTTGCTCCGGGCGATCCGACTCCGACATGGGAAGTGACAGCCCGCGAGTTTTGCGCCTCCGTGCAAGTCCCATTCACGGTTCTGTTTGGTACTCAGACCGGAAAGTTAGCCGGTGATAAAGATGATGCTACATGGAAAGTTCGGTTGAATGGTCGTCGATGGGGATTCCTGACCCAGTATGTGACACGGTTGATACAGCGACTATGGGAAATAGGGGTTATCGACCCTCCTTCTTCCGGCGAGGTCACTATTGCATGGTCTGACATGCTCGCCGCCAGTGAGCGGGAGAAGATCGACAATATGATTAAGATGGCTGAGGCTGCACTTAAGACACAACAGGCTTTTGGGACACCCGTGTTTACTCCTAATGAAATCCGTACTGTAGGCGAGATGGAGCCACTGAAAGAAGAGCCCGAACCACAGGGTGCAACAGGAGATCCGTTGACTGATGAAACAGACCCGAATCGGAACCCCGATAATACCCAGAAATAAGCGTGATCCCACTCAGTCATATCGCCCAGTAAATAAAATTTTTCGTGATATTGAGCGGCGGTATTACGACATTAAGCAATCCCTGAGACAACTATTTGATGTTGCCTTGACCGGACAGTCAAAAGAAGGGCAATCCAGTTATTTGTTGGCAAAAAACGAAGCAGGTGAGCCAGATTGGTTATTTCGGGTTAATCAGGATGCTTTTATCTACGACATGTCGGCGAGCGAGTTAGCATTATTGCTGGAGCGGATACAGGCCATTCTGGATGCGTACTTGCTTGAGGGTGGGAAAGAACAGCTATGGGCGTTGAGTTATGTCGCGGCTGAATATCAGCGTGGAACGCTGAACGCCTATACCAATTTATCTGTGCAGTCAGAAATCTACGCACAGCAAACCACGTTATCTTTCCTGTTATCGACGCCAGCCTATCAAAATCAGGTGGCAGCGGCTTTTGTTTTAACCTATAGCGATTGGAAGGGCATTTCTGATGCAGCCCGCGCCGATCTTTCCAATGTGATAGCTGAGGCCATTGCTCGCGGTATCAACCCAAGAGAAACCGCAGGCATTGTCAGCAAGCGGCTCGATGTATCAATGGCTAAGGCTAAAAACATCGCCCAGACTGAGCAAGTAGGTGCATTGCGAGAGGCTAATTGGAATGAATCTGAATGGGCCAAAGAGCGGCTGGGATTGAATACTGCGCTGCTCTGGTTGTCAGCGCTCAAGCCAACAACCCGACAATGGCATGCAGCCAGACACGGGAAGCTCTATACCAAAGAGGAAGTCGAGGAATTCTATTCGCAACGTGGTAATCGCTATCGCTGTTACTGTGCGCAGCAACCTGTGGTACTGAATGATAACGGGAAGCTGTATAACACGGGATTAACTGAACGTCTGACAGGAGAGCGTAAGACGTGGCAGGAACCCAGTTTATCTGAGTAACAATTCAAAGAGGTCATAGCATGAAGCTATCCAGCATTCATGTTAAATCACTGGCCTTAAATTCCTCCAATATCTCAACAGAAACCCTCGACGGTGACGCGCATATCGTCATTCGTGGCGTCGTGCCCGTGGTCGATGATGTTGTGATGAATGGCGGTCTTTATCCGGCTGGTGAAATTAACAAAAGCTACCAATCAATCGAAGGCAAGCAAATGCCTTTGGGACACCCCAGCATCGGTGGTCAGTATGTTTCTGCTGATGCGCCCCGCGCAGTGAATCAGTTCCATGTGGGGGCATGGGCTGAGAATGTCCGTAAAGACGGTGATCGGGTTGTCATGGACATGAAGATCAACCGTCGCTATGCAGAGTCTACGGAGAAGGGCAAGGCGTTATTACAGCGTCTTGATGACATGATCGCTAATAAAGACGCTGAACCTATCCATGTTTCCACTGGGCTATTGCTACAGCGTGAGCAGAATAGCGGAAAGTCAAAAGGTAAAAAGTACACATGGGTGGCGCGAAACATGCAGTTCGACCATGTAGCAATCCTTCCACCCAATGAACCCGGTGCAGCAACGCCCGATGAAGGGGTAGGGATTTTTGTTAATGCTGATGGTCAGCAGATGAACGTGGAGGCAGTGAACCTGTCCGATGCGTCAGACTGCACAAAAGAAGGGGTGATCGATAAAGCACGGTTCTTCTTCACCAATGCGTCTAACTTCTCATTTGATGACATTTATTCGGCGCTCAGAGATAAGCTCAGGGCTACTTATCCTGATGATGACTACCCCTATGCTGAAAGCGTCTGGCCTGACAAATTTATCTATTACCTGTCCGGTAAAACCTACCAACAAAAATACCTCATGAACGATGACGGCACAGCCGAACTCGTCGGAGAGTCTGTCGAAGTTGTGCGCAAGCCAACTGAATATGAAATTAAAACCAACGGAGCTAATAACCCGATGAAAGACATGATTGTTAACGCCCTGAAAGCCAAAGGTAAGCCGACTGACGGTAAGACCGACGCTGAGCTGCTGGATGCATACAACCAGATGAATGCTGACGAAGCAAAAGACAAAGAAACGCCGGAAGAAAAAGCCGCGCGCGAGAAAAAAGAGAAAGAGGCCGCAACAAATACGGGTGCGATCACCGAAGCAATAAACGCAGCCATGAAACCACTGACTGACAAAATCACCACGTTGGAATCTCAGTTGACCGCGAACGCAGACAAGGAGAAATCCGACAAACGCGCTGCGGTAAAAGCGAAGTTTGGTCTGGACGATATCGCGGTTAACGCTCTGGATGGCGCGGCACTTGATGGCTTCTATGCCCAGTGCCACACCTCAGCGGGCTTGAACCCATCATTCACAAGCAATTCTTCTGAATCATTCACATCTATGCCGGAGTAATAGAAATGGCTAAAGACGGAAAACATGTCATTCATGCGGGTGGTGTATTTACTAGCCCCATGCTGAATCGCGAAGGTGCGGCGGCGGTAGATACAAAGCCCGGCACCATTGGATATTTTGAGAAAGGAATATTTCAGGCCTCAGTGGATGGCAAAGAATCCGCCATTTTGTATGTTGCCAATATCGACTATCTCCGCTGCCAGACAGTGGATAACTCTATCACAGCTGGTTCAGTGGTCGTCGGTATTCACCCTATGGCGGGGATATTCCTAAACGTCCGTGCAACTGAGGGCACGTACAAAAAGGGTCAGCCTGTGACGACTGCTAACGGTCAGATTGCGGCGGCTGGTGATGGTGTTGCTGCATTTGCCTATGTCGAAGAAGACAGCATCACAGCAAAAGCGGGTGATCTGGTTCGCGTGGTGTTTAAATAAGGAGAACTGAATGTTTTATTTTTCAACTAAACGGGCAACCGAAACCGGAAACCTTGAAGCTAATCAGGCTCAGTTTGGCGAGCTGACGTTAGCACGTAATTCATCTGCTCAGGCGGTAGCGGCTTTTATTTCTCGTGCTCGCTTTCGTGGTGAGGATGCTCCGCGCCTTGATGCGGTTAATGCTATCGATGATATCAAGCGCCTGTATCGTGCGTATGACCAGACTGTGCTGGCAGAGTTTGAGCCTAACACTGAATTCACTCTGTTAAATGATCTGGCGGGATTATCTCGCTCAGTGCGTTTAGAGGAGTCAGTGTATGAATATGCTCGTACTGGCGGCACTGGTTGGGCGCATACATCAATGTCTGGTCAGATTGGTGCTGCACTGGATGCACGTTCGTACAGCTTCGACGGCACGATAGTCCCTATTCATGACACTGGTGTTAAATTCAACTGGCGTGACCCTGTATTTAACAAAGGCTCTGCTCTGGCTTCATTGTCTGATGCGCAGGCCGACTCTGTAAAAGTTGTTCGTCGTAAGTATCTCGACTTTATCTGGAATGGTTTCCGCGATAGTGAAGGCAATTTCATTAAGTTTGATGACAAGACTTGGAAAGGCTTCCGTGCTGATGAGCGTGTCGCGCAAGTAACGCTGAACGTCGATCACACGACAAGTACAGATGGCCAGGCAATGCGTAGCGAAGTAATGAAGGTGCGTGACGTGCTGAAATTACAAAACTACCAGTACGGCGTACAGACTTGGTATGTATCAGGTGAAGTCCTGTCTAACTGGGAAAAACTGTACTACGACGTTAACCAGACCCGCACTGTTCTTGAGGAAATTAAGAAAATTACGGGCATTTCTGACATCAAAGAAGACTTTGAGCTGAAAGGCAATGAAATGATGATCATTCCACTGGGCGCAGGTGTTATCGCACCGATTGTTGGACAGGCTTTCGGTACTGTTGCAGATCCTCGTCAGTTCTACAACTCCGACTATGTATGGCGCACATGGGGGGCTGCTGGCCTGATGGTTAAGCAGGATATTAACGGGCACTTCTCAGTTATTCACGCCAAAGGCAAGTAAGGGGGATATATGGCACTCGTAAAAATTTTGGTAACAAATCTTTTTGCTGGTGCCAACCTCCAGAAGTTGGAGGTTGGTCATACTTATGAGATTGATGACAATATTGCTGTTAAGTGGATTGACGCTGGCAAAGCAGAAGCTTCTAAAGATAAAAAGGGGGAGAAATTAGTATTTGAAGTAGCGACACCTGCAACTATGAGTTTTCCTGAGAATTCAGAACTACAAGCTGAACTGGATGACGCTAACGCTAAGATGCTAGTCATGACTGATGCTGCCAAGGCAAAAGAAACTGAACTTACAGAAGCATTGGCGACTGAAAAAAAACGAGCTGATGATGCAGAGAAAGCTCTTGCGGAAGCGACCAGAAAGGCGAAAAAAGATGGTGATAACTCTGAATGATATTCAGCCAATGATCGCCGAGCTGGGTTTTACATTGCCTGATTCAGTGCTTGAGTTGTTATTGAATCAGGTAAATGACAAATCTGAGTGTATGGTCGCTCATGGCTATGATAACAACCTGCAAAAATTACTGCTTATCTACGCTGCTGTCCGCTTGGCCTCCCTGTCCGGCGCCAGAAAGATCGCTTCACAAGGAGCACCTTCCGGTGCTTCACGTTCATTCAGCTATGATTCAGCCGGTACTGATTATCTTCTCAAGCAAATCAGAGTCTGGGATGCACGCGGTTGCCTGTCTGGTTTGCCACTGGAGAGTAAATCAGTCGGCTTCTTTGATGTGGTGGGGTGATCATGAGCAGCGTTGCTAATTGGGCAGATACCGCCCCCTGTACCTTCTGGAAACGTCTTGGAAATGATAAGTATGGTAAACCCCTTGGTTATGGAGAACCACAAATCATCATGTGTGATTATCAGGGCGGACTGTCCAGCAAAATATCAGGGGTGGGCACTGAACTAGTTGTCAAAAATACGTTTTGGACTGAGTTTCCTGCTGCGACTGCTGGGGATTATATCCTGATTGGTGAATCATCAGATCTGAACCCTATCGCGGCAGGAGCTGATGAAATCAAACACATCGTTCGTTATGCCGATACCTTCGAACGTCTGGCGGACGATTACGCCTTAATCACAGGGGTATGATATGGCCGTAAAAGTCACTGGCATTCGTGCAGCAAAAACCAGACTTAATGCACTTATCGGCGATATTAGAGGGCGAAAGGTGGTTCGCGCCCTGTATAAAGCGTTGTCTATCGGTAGTGCGCAGGCCGCACTTTATACGCCGATTGATACTGCCACCCTCATTAACTCTCAGTTCCGTGATATGCGCTTTGATGGTGTCCTGCTGACCGGGCGAGTAGGTTACTCCGCTAACTATGCGGTTTATGTTCATGATCCCAAGGTGAAGCAGAGCTTCCGCAGAGCTACCGCGAAGAAAGAATTTTTGAAGCGTGGCTTCAATGAGATGAGAGGCCAGATAGATAAGGCTGTCGCGCAGGAGTTGAAACTATGATTGCCTTTGAACAATTTCGCCATTATCTGGCAAATGGGGGGTTGATTGACGGTTTCAGTGTGCAGATGGTCACTTGGATTGAGCAGAAAGGCGATGGCGGTAAGCAGTACATGGTCTTCCAGCCAGCGGGCGGAACAGGGCGACTGGATGATATCAGCGCCGATGACAATGTACAGGTGATACTGGTCAGCGGACAGAGCGACCCACAGCCCGTTATCCAGCGAGCACAGGAAATAATCGATTATGTGGCTGCTCATCCCGATGATGATTGCTTAACCGCTGTTTTTAATCTGGGAGGTATGCCAACTCCCATCCCCACACAAGAGAACCGATACATCATCCGGTTACTCTTTCGTTGCACATCATAATCAAAGGTCGCTAATGCGGCCTTTTTCATTGTTATTAAAAGAGGTTATTCATGGCTAATTGCCCGGTAGAAACCAATAAACTCATTGGTCGTAATGCCGTTATTCGTATTGCGCATGGTTGCCCTGACGCAGTACCCGATCAATCCGCATTTTTTCGGATAGGCGCATTGACCACCAAATCCTTTGACCTGTCCCCTAACACGCTGACATCAGAAGCTGATGATTCAAAAGGGCTGGTGGAAAGCGTTGTAACCAGTATGGACTTAACTATCTCGTTTGACGGCGAATACCGCAAACGGGATAAGAGCGAAGACTTCGGGCCATTACGTTTACTGAGGGAGATCCCGAAAGAAGTTCAGGCGGGTCGCCAGCCGTCGTATTGGGTACAGATGGACTTCACAGGTGAAAGTGCCTTCGTACTGCAAGGCTATATGGTCTTCACCTCTTGGTCGTCCCAGTTCGGCGCTAACGAAATGGCGACCTATTCCGGTGAATTGAAGGTGTCTGATGCGGATACGGTTGATTGGTTGATCGAAGAAGTGTCGGTGCAGTCGGTTGCGGTTAATCCGCCCTCCTTATCCGTCCCGGTCGGAAAGACAGGCTCATTCAGTGTTAACGTCACTCCGGCTAACGCCACCAATAAAAACTATACGGCGATATCGGATAAAACCAACATAGCGACCGTGAGTAAGATCGGCAATGTGGTGACAGTGAAAGGCATTTCAGAAGGCTCTGCGAACATCACCGTTACCACGGAAGATGGCGGTAAGACAGCGAAATGCGCAGTGACGGTCACAGCTTAATATTACAAAGGGTACTATCCAGTGCCCTTGATAATAGGAGGCATTATGACACCCATTCTTGATATTGGTGAGATGGTTATCTCCACTGATAAATCAGATTTTTTACTTTGCCCTTCACTGGCAGCAATGAATCGCATTGGCACACCACAGCAAATTGTGGAGGTGTACACCCTGCTCAATGGGGCAGAGACGCAAGAATTGATTAACCGCGCAATGCTGGCTTATGGTTCGGTTCCCGACTGGCTGATTAAGTCGATGCGTAAGCCTGCATTTGGCCGCAATATTCTGTCAACTTCAATGAGGGTGATACAGGCTTGCTGTGAAGAGGATGCAGATGAGCTGATTGGCGAATGGCGGCTGGGGCAAAGAGGGCTTGTGTATCGTCCGGGGCGAATGCCGATTAATGACATTATCGTGGTTGCTAATGAGCTGATAACGCACGGTGTTATTGGTAAGGTCAAAATCAGGAAACTCCAGCGTAATGAAGGAACGGAAGAGTATTCAGGCCAGTTTAAGGCGATTGAGTACATCAATGCCGCCCGCGCCCATTTCAATATGACGCGCGAGGAAGCCGAACGGTTAACTATGACCGAGTTTCAGATGATGCTGAAAGCGAAGTTCCCCGATGAAAAAGGGTTTACCCGCGAAGAGTATGATGCGGTTATTGATGCGGATGATAAGCGTACTGATGACCTGATGAATGGCAAGCGCAGGCTGGTGAGTATGAAAAAGTGAAACAGCCCCATCACGGGGCTTCAAGCCATCCGTGGTTCTAAATTAACTCAGCGATTAATCTCTCTCCCTCCTTATAAGGGATCCGTTGTTCATCCTATTGTTTTAATATGTTTTTTTGATGTTTTTTGGCAAAGATATTGCTTTATGGATCCGTTATGTAATCATTTGAAATATAATAACTTTATTTACATTGCGTATAATTTCTTGTTTTATTCATTTTAATGATTAAAAATGGAATTGCACGTTGTAGCGACTTATATTTTAATTTTAACATTAATACGGAAAAAGAGATGAAGGCGTTAGAAGGCTATAGATTCAGCGCCTAACCCCAAGCCACGGATGGCTAAAAACTGAAATGGCTTGATACGTTTTAACCATCAACAGAACAATAAAAAAACAGTTTTTCTTGTTGAACTTAAGCTAGCTTAACTCTATTATTACCTTAGTTATATTTATCAATGAGCTAAAAAACAGCTCTTACTTTTTTAATTTCATAATGTTAGGGGGCTATATGAGAACTGAGCATACCAGATCTATACAGACTATTAGCCACTCGACAGAAATTATTGATTCTTTTTTTGATGAACCATCACAGAAGAAATTTTCCGTTAGGCGCTTAAGTTGTCGAAATGACATAAAGCGTCAATTATTTATTGTTACCATTAAAGATGATAATAAGAGTGATGATTTCTATGTTGTGCCGTTTGCTGAACTGATTTTCAGAAGAGAAAAGGTAAAGTACATTATTTCTCCTGAAAATCAGTATCCAGAGCTTAGTAGTAATATTGATATCATCATGGAACATATTGAATCCATTGTTAAGGGTTTTATTGATAATTATAAAATCACAACTACCCATTAAATCATTATAGAGATAGCGATGGCTCCTAATCTTATCAGTTCATATTCGAAGGACTTGAGCCAAAAGCCAAGTTATGTTTCAAGTCGAGTTATTGACGAATACTATCACTTATCATCTGAAGATAATGATTTACTAAAAATAACAGAATATGCTCTTGTTGGGAGTGAATACCATTTCTATTCAGATATAGTTTATATAGGTTGTACCACTTCTGGCTTCTATTCTGAACATGCTGAGCATCTAAGGGAATGCAGATATCGCACTGACCAAATCATTGAGGAATTGCTCTCTCTTGATATGCATGAGCCATCAGAAGATATTTTGATTGGCCGAATCGCGTATAATGATTTTAATTTTGTTGATCATGGTTTAGCCAAGACTGGCAAGCAAGTTAAAGGTGTCTATATAGATACAGACTTTCAAGGAGCGGGAATAGCCAGCTCTATATATGGCAGTCTGTTATCAAAACATGAACATATTGTGTGTGATAACATTCAGAGCCTATCAGGCGGTTCCTTATGGGCTGGCAAGCTCATTAAGTTGGGCGAAGTTCGTATCTATGATGTTGCTAAAAAGACATTTTTAGATGTATTAACCCTTCACGGCATTGGTATGAATGGCATCGTTCCATGGAGCGCCATCGACTTACCCTTTAGTGAATTATCTAAATGGGGGAAAAGGCCTCTCTCGAACGAGCCATGCCATCACATAGTCAACATTATCAGCAAAGATAAGTGATACACCTAAACCCCGCCCCCTGAAGTGAACCCCAAAAATTGGACATCTGCCGCCCAGTGCGGTTTTTTTGCATTGATTTGCACTACCCTGTTGGTATTATGAGCGAAATTTAACGATGGGGAGTTGTGATGAGGAAGTTATTGTTAGCCGGAGTTTCTTTTTCAGCGTTGATACTGTCTGGGTGTATGGCAACACCTAACGAAGCCAGAAACAGTAAGCCAATTTTTGAGAGCCATAGTAGCAGAAATGCACATGATCTTGCTGGCTGCATATATAACGGCTGGACGAATACCAGAGTATTAATGGAAAGAGACAACACTGTTCACACTGAGTCATTTAATGGGATTATCACTATATTTACTTGGAATGATTCTATATTTGCAGACGTAAAAACTACCGCCAACGGTTCAGAAGTTAAATTTTACAAAACGATACTTGGGGCTGTTCCTGTTGAGTGGAATAGAAGAGAAATTTTAGAGCAGTGTTTGGCTAATAATGGTAAAGAACTGAGGTAAATATGTCAGATATTTCAATACAGGGTGTGCCAAGAGATTATTATAAAATTCTCATAAAAAATGATGACGTTGAATGTTATCAGGCCAACAGGCGCGCAATAAGAGAAATAATGAAGGTTATAGGTGGAGCTACGGAAAAATATCAAGAGAACGGCGATCATGATACTGTGATTCGAATTCATCAAGATTATTACGATGAATTTGATGCCTTTATTCTCAATGAGCCTAATGATGCAAAGGTAGCTATGCGTAGCGTGTTGGCAGAAGAAATAAAAGTCAAAGAATGCGAGCTTAATATTGGTGGCGGATCTACACCGAAGGTAATAGGTATAATATTAACAATTATTGGTATTGTTATTTGTGTTTATGCTCTCTTTATGAAGGTTTCAGTTGGGTATTATGATGAAGTTTATAATGCTGGGTTAATTGCAAATAGACAGCTCTATATGACGGCTGGGGGAGCAATAACTATCATTGGTTCGTTGACAATTCTATTTTCGTTGCTTTTAAATAAAACGGGAAGTAGTTCTATATCGAGACAATAAAAATCATCAATCTTCACATCTTGAAAATATATTCCCTTATATAACACCCAAGCAACCCTGCCACATGGCGGGGTTTTCTTTTTTAAAAAGGTCATAAAATGGCAGATCACCAAGTAGGTAACATTGTCTATCAGGTATCAATGGATGTGGCTCAATTGCTAACTGCCCAAAGGCAATTAGATTCGCGCATGGGACAGGTAGAGCAACGTTTTAATCAAACGGGGCGCTCAGTGCAGGGAGCAGAGAAAGCATTACTAAGTTTGTCAAGGGCTGCTACTGCGGTAACAGCGGCGTTATCCATCGAAAAGATAGCCAGCTATGCGGATGCATGGGTTGTGGTTAATAACAAACTGGTTAATGCCGTTAAAACAAATGAAACGCTGGCGGAAGTGACTGAGCGTGTATTCAATATCGCCCAGAACTCCCGTGCAGGATTGGATGCCACTGCTGCGCTGTATGGCCGCCTTGAAAGAGCCACTCGTAGTTATGGTATGTCGGCTGATGATGTGGCAAAGCTAACTGAAACTGTGGCAAAAGGGCTGGTTGTTTCGGGTGCAACCGCTACGGAAGCATCAAGTACCATGATTCAGTTTTCACAGGCTATGGCGTCCGGCGTTCTTCGTGGAGAAGAATTTAACTCCATGTCTGAGAACGGGAGCCGTTTAATTGCAGCGCTGAGTGATCATCTTGGTATTAATATCGGTAAGCTAAGAAAAATGGCGGCAGAGGGTAAATTAACTTCTGAAGTTGTTGGTAAAGCTCTTCTGGCTCAGGCCGGAACTATCGCTAAGGAATTTGATAAAACATCAGCGACAATGAGCCAGTCAATGGAAATGGCGGCGAATAATATGACCAAATTCTTTGGGCAATCAACCACAGCGCAGACAGCACTTAAAGCGTTTAATAGTACCTTGGTAACGGTCAGTGAAAACATGGATCTTGTTACTGGAGCTGCAACTGCATTAGCCGTTGTTATGGGGTCTAGAATGGTGAGCGCCATGACATTAGCAGCGAGCCAAAAAATAACAAATGTCAGGGCATCTATAGCGCTCTCACAAGCTAATAAAGTGGAAGCAGAAAGAGCATTGTATGCCGCCAATATGACATTGCGTAAGGCAGAAATGGATAAAATTGCTGCGATTGAGGCGTTACGCCGCGCTGAGGCTGAATATGCAGTAGCAAAAGGAACTGATGCAGCCACAACAGCACTTGCCAGACTAACTGCTGCTCGTGCCACGGCAACAACAGCAACAGCAACATACGGTGCAGCACAAAATGCAGTTACTGCCGCTCAAGCTGGGCTTACGGCTGCCACAAACACTGCCAGCGTCGCAATGAATAGACTCAAAGCAGCTATGTCATTTTTAGGTGGGCCACTTGGCGTAGTTATGCTGGCGGCCACAGCGCTTTATTATTTCCATCAGCAAGCGGAAGACGCGAAGAATGAGGCCAAAGATTTATCTAATACGGTTGAGAAATTGACAGGCAATCTAAAGGAACTGAGTAAGGTTCAGCTTGAGGCAAATAAAGTTAAGTTAGAAAGGAAGTTAGCTGATCAGAGTGAGCAGGTAAAAAAACAAAAAGTAAAAGTAAGCGGTATCCAATGGGATGTTGATAACAATGGCGGCTTTATATACTCAAAAAAATCCAAGGAGGAAATGGATAAGCTCAGGGAAGATTTAGCCTTAGAAAAAGGTGTGCTTGAAGCTATGCAAACGGTCAAAAGTAATTATGAGAAGGCCATTAATCTAACCAGTGCCGCCATTGCTGAAAACACAAAGCTGACCAATGAGAACACGGATGCCAACAAGAACAGGAATGGTTCACTAGATGAGGCATCTAATAAGGCTGAGGACTTTATCACCAAGCTTAAGAATGAGAATGAGCTACTCAGGACTCAAAAGGGATTAAAGCGAGAATTAAAAGCAGCAGAACACAAGGCTAACGAACTGGGGGCGAACCCTAAACAAAGAACAGTTATGGAGGAAGAAGCCAAAGAAAATTACCAACTCAAAGAAGCTGACAAGAAAAGAGAGGATGCTGCAAGGGATGCAGAAAGTGCAGCTAAAAAGGCGGCGGATGAAGCTAAAAGACGTGCCGAAGACATTACCAACGCACTTTCCAGACAGCGTGAAGGGATAGATAGACTCAAAACTGGTTATGAAGAAGCCAGCCTCGAAATGGCTAAATACGATGCTGCCAAAGCCATGCCGGAAGGGTCATCTCCCGAAGATATTGAAAAAGCCAAAAGAAATGCTGCGGAAAGATACGAGCTTGAAAAAGATGCAGAAGCCAGAAAGTGGCAGCTTGAACAAGACTCTTTAGCGAAGTCCAAGAAGGCAATGGACGAAGAGCTTGAGCATTTAAGACGTGTTAGGGGTCAGGGATTGATTGAGAAAGAAGAATTCCATAAGCGCGAACAAGAGATAAGAGAGCGTTATAAGAATAAACAAACGGAAGATAAAATTAACAAAAAAGCGGATTCATCCGTGAGCTTCGAAGATGGATTATTGGGCAAGATCGACCCCATCCAGCAACTCCAGAATGAATTTGCTCAAAAAAAGGCATTGCTAGATGCATATAATACCCATGATATCGGCGAGCATGAACGAATCCTGCAACTCAAATCTGATTTAACCCGTAAATTCAATGATGATATGACTACCGCCCAATGGGAGCAATGGAAAGGTCAGAATGAGATGTATCAATTTCTGGGTGATGCGATGGAATCATTGGGGCAACGCTCTGCCAATTCCATAACAGGGCTGCTAACCGGTACTCAAAGCGCCAACGATGCCATGCGAAATCTGGCGTTAACCATTACTAACGAGGCGGTGTCTGCTTTGGTTCAAATGGGGATGCAGCAAATCAAGAACATGGTGATCGGCAAAGCCGTTAACACTGCGGCTGCGGCATCGGCGGTAGCAACAGGCGCGACGATTACTACAGCAATGGCTCCGGCTGCTGCGGCTACCAGTGTAGCAACAATGGGTACAGCCGCGACAGTCGGTATGATGGCAATGGCAACTGCTGTTCCTGCCATGATCGCATTACTCGGTGCCCGCAAAAATGGTGGCCCAGTCAGTCCGAACGGCGCTTACCGGATTGGCGAAAATAACAAACCGGAGATATTCAAAGCCAACAATGGTCATCAATACATGATACCGGGTGACAGGGGTAAGGTGATCGGTAATGGGGATGTGGGTAAAGGCGGCAGTGGTGTGTCGGTGGGCGACATTAACATTTCGTTTAGTGTCCAGACGCAGGGTAATTTTTCCGAACAGGATGCACGGCTAATGTCGGGAATGGTGAAAAAGACCATTTATGATGTTCTGGCGGATGAGAGCAGACCGGGTGGGATGTTTAGCGAATGATCCTCTTTTGAGGGTTTTTTATAGGTGAAATATGACAAAACCAGAATTCAAATGGCGGCCTCAAGATAATTATGAGATCTCTCACGAACCGCGCGTAAAAGTGATTAAATTCGGTGACGGCTACGAGCAGCGCTTCAAAGATGGAATCAATAACCAGCTAAAACGCTACCAGCTTAACTTTATTGAGAAGGCGGAAACAGGAAAAGCCATTGACGAGTTTCTACGGGCGCGGGGAGCGGTGGAGTCTTTTACATGGCTAACCAGTGACGATAACCAACTACGTACTTTTGTTTGTCGTTCTTGGACAGTGAACCGACAACGGGTGATCTGGTCTGTCAGTTGCCTCTTTGAGGAGGTGGTTGCATGAGGGACATTCCGAAAGAGATGCGGATTGCGGTTACTGATCTGAGTCAGAACGCAATTCTTAATCTCTATGAAATAGATTTAACGCCGTTCGGTGGGGATATCTACCGCTTCCATGATGGCATGAATGGAAAGCTGGAGCCAGTTATCTGGCAAGGGATGCGCTACGAGGCGTACCCTGTGGAGGTTTCAGGTTTTGAAATGAACGGTAAAGGCCCAAGCGCCAGACCCAAGATGATATTTGCCAACGTTAACGGGTTCATTACGGCAATCAATCAGGATTTCAACGATGCTTTAGGTGCGGTTGTGACACGCCACCAAGTGCCGGAGATTTATCTGGATGCGGTCAATTTCCCCAATGGTAACCCACAGGCAGATCCAACCCGTGAAGCGGTAAGTAAATACCTCATAGAGCAAAAACAGGACTCAAACGCGGACTTTGTTACTTATGTGCTGGCCTTACCCAGTGAAACCGATGGTGCCTTGATCCCCGCGCGCGTGGTTCAGGCGGATATTTGTAGCTGGCAATACCGTTCTTCTGACTGCGGCTATGATGGCCCTCCCGTGGCAGACGAGAAAGACCAGCCAGTTACCGATCCCCTGAAAGACCGCTGCTCAAAGAAATACAGCGGCTGCATTAAACGCTTTCCCCGCCCTCTGTCCCTGCCCTTTGGCGGCTTCTTGGGTGCCAATAAACTAGGTTAATCATGATTGAAAAAGACATTATCGCCCACGCGAAAGCGGAAGGGGTGAGGGAATCGTGCGGCCTGATTTCAGGCGGCCGCTATTTCCCGTGCCGCAACATCTCGCCAGATCCTGAGAACTACTTCGAAATTAATCCTGATGACTGGATAACAGCGGAATGTTTCGCAGATATTGAAGCCATTGTTCACAGTCACCCAAACGGAAAGCCCCGACTGAGCACGGGAGACAGGGAACAGCAAATCAAAACGGGGTTGCCGTGGTGGCTGGCCTGTGGTGATCGGGTGCATAAATTCCGCCCCGTTCCCCGATTATTAGGACGCGAATTTATACATGGCCAGCAAGATTGTTATTCCCTCATCCGCGATGCCTGTCACCTTGCTGGCATCGAATTGGACGATTTCAGCCGTGACGATGAATGGTGGAACACCGGACAAAACCTGTATCTCGATAACAGTCTCAGTCAGGGATTTGAACAGGTCGATGACATTCAGCCCGGCGACATCATTCTGATTTGCTTGGGCAGTCAGACGCCCTGTCACGGGGCTATCTATATCGGTAATCAACAAATTCTACACCACAGACCAGACCGTATCAGTAAACGTGATGTTTATGACGGTTACTGGCTCAAATACACACATTCAGTATGGAGACATCCACAATGGTCAGACTACAGCTTGGAGGCCATCTTAGAAGATTTGGCCGCCGCTACGAATTAGAGGTGCGTGATGCAGCCGAGGCCATAAGGTGCTTGTGTTACCAGTTAACCGGATTCCAGAAAGCTATTTCTGATGGACATATCCGTGTTCGCATTGCCGGGCGCGATATGACAGAAACGAACATTCCCGCTGGCATGAATCACCCCCTGAATGATGGGGACACGGTCACTATTGTTCCGGTGGTCGGTGGTGCGGGTGGTAATGGGGTCGGCATGGCTATTCTGGGTGTTGTTGCGATTGCAGCGGCATTTTGGACGGGTGGCGCATCTATTGCGGCATGGGGGGCTATGTCTACTGGATTAGCCATTGCAGGTGTTGCCCTGATTGGCGCAGGTCTGGCATCCATGCTAACCAAAATGCCTAACGGTCCCGAGATAGGATCGAGCAAGACAGACGGCAACCAGTATTTCAATTCACTGGAAAATCGCATCGGGCAGGGCTATCCAGTGCCGCTTGCTTACGGTGAGATGGTTGTGGGTTCTAATGTAATTTCTCAGGGTTTGGAGACGGAATAATGGGTAAAGGTGGAGGCGGTGGCAGCACACCGACATTGCTGGATGACAATCTAAAAAACAAACAATTTTTGCGGGTTGTTGATCTGATTGGCGAAGGCCAGATAGAGGGGCCTGTGGGTGGTTTGCACGGGTTCAGAATTAATGGGACGCCAGTTGTTGATAAAAACGGACATCCTAATATTAATGGTGTCACTGTACAGTGGCGTGCTGGCACTCAATCCCAAGAACCACTGAGTGATTACCCGTTTGTTGAAAGTGAAATTCCCGTCAGTGTTGAAGTGAAAAAAGATACGCCTATCCTCAGGGCGGTATCTAACCGTGATGTGGATCGGGTCAGGTTTACTCTGGGTGTCAGTGGGTTGGTGAAAACAGACAGCAAGGGCAATCAAAGCAACAGCTCGGTAGAACTGGCTATTGCGGTGAATGAGGGTGATGGGTGGGTACATGCCAAGACGGTTCAGATAGGCCCCGCTAAAATCAGCGGTCAGTATTTAGAGTCTCACGTCATTGATGCCCCTAAGAAGAAGCCGTTTCAAATCAGGGTAACCCGCCTAACGGATGATAGCAAAAGCGATCAGCTACGCAATGGTACTGTCTGGGCCAGCTATACCGAAATCACCGACACTTTGATGAGTTATCCCAATAGCGCCGTGGTGGGGATGCGCATTGACCGTTCACTATTTGCTGATACGCCAAAACGAACCTATCACATAAAGGGAATGATTATTCAGGTGCCAGATAACTACGACCCTGAGACCCGTAATTATAAGGGCGTCTGGACAGGGCGATTTAAACCCGCCTACACGAACAATCCCGCTTGGATTTTCTATGACTTAGTGACTAATACACGCTATGGCATTGGTAAACTGATGGGGACGTTTGGCTGTGATAAGTTCGCGCTGTATGCCATTGCACGATACTGCGATGTGATGGTGTCTGATGGATTTGGGGGAATGGAACCCCGCTTTACCTGCAATGCGTACATAACAACTCAGCGTAAGGCGCGGGATGTGCTGGATGATCTGGCTTCGGTATTTCGGGGTATGCAGGTATGGAATGGATTGACGCTGACCGCATTTCAGGACAGGCCATCCGATCCGGTGTGGACATTCACGAATGCCAATGTGGTCGAAGGTAAGTTTAACTACAGCTCGGCAGCAAAGAAAGCTCGGCATACCGCAATTGAAGTTACGTGGGTTAACCCCGGTAACGGCTGGAAAAACGAACGGGAAATTATTCAGGATGATGAATTAGTGTCCCGTTTGGGCATCAACCTTAAAAAGGTGCTTGCGTTTGGCTGCACCAGCCGTGGACAGGCTCACCGTGTCGGCAAGTGGATAATTGAGACAGAAAAGCTTGAGACTGACTCGATAACATTCAGCACAGGCAGAGAGGGTATCAACTGTATACCGGGTGATATTGTTGAGATTGCAGATAACAGTTTTGCGGTTGCGCGTGTTGGCGGGCGTGTCCTTTCATTTTCAGGCAAAGATGTTCAGCTTGATGCACCTGTTGAATTTACTGACGACGAATCAGGCTATTTCTCTTACATGGGGAGTGAAGGAAAGTTTGTCAAAATTGATATCAACTCCGCCAAGGGCGATGTTGTCACCTTAAAAGATGAACCTAAAGGCTTACGGCAGTGGGGCGTTTTCTCGATATCAAAGAAATCACTTGTCACCCGCTTATTCAGGGTGATGAGCATTGCCGAAGACAATAAAACAGGGAATTACAACTTTACCTGCATTCAGCATGAACCTCAAAAAGAGGCCATTGTCGATAACGGCGTTGATTTTCAGGGGAATCCAGCCACACAAAACATCATTCGCATTCCTAATATTGAACGTTTGAACATTGCATATATTCTCGATAGCTCTCAGATTCAGGCCCGTGCAATGTGGGCAACAACAACCATTAACCGGAATATTACTTTTGATGTCGCCGTTTACCGTGACAACAAAGTGGTATCACGCGGGAACACTAAAGAGCTGGAGTACTATTTTAATGGTCTGGATGCTGGTGTGTATATGGTCGGCGTTCGCGCCCGTGATGATAACGGCATGCTGGGGGATGAAACTAAAGTTCAGATGGTGATTGGCGCACCCGCCGCCCCTTCTGTCATCAATATTGAACCGGGTTTCTTTGAGTTAAAAGCCATTCCCCACATTAGTGCCCCCAAAACATTAGATACCCAATTTGAGTTCTGGTTCTCCGAAAAACAGATCGTCAACATCAATGAAATTGAAGCTAAAGCCGATTTTTTAGGTATCGCAAAATTCTGGATAAAAGGCCAACTGAAAGCCGACACCCCTTACTGGTTCTATGTTCGCAGTGTTAATGAATTCGGTAAATCACATTTTGTTGAAGCTGTTGGTAAACCTGACGATAACACAAAGGAGATCATTGCTGAGTTGGGTAATACATTCCTCTCTGCTGAGGCCGGAAAACGGATACAGACCGATGTTGACTGGGTCGCCGAATCTGCCCTGATTCTGGGTGATATGCAGCAGACATTATCGCGGGACCTGATGGCGCGTGACGGGGAGAATAAGGCTCAAGTCAGTGAACTTTGGGCTGTCAGGGTCACGGACAATGAGGCGGCAGCGCAGAAACTGTCAGAAATACGCACCACCCTCGGCAATACGGCTGCGGATGTGATCACCAACCGGAACGCTATCTCCAGTACGCAAAAGGCTCAGGCTGAATCAATGGAGCAGGTTCAGGCCCAGCTTGGCGACCAGAAGGCCATGATCAACACCAAAATGCAGGCGGAATTTAACCAGTCCGGTAATGGTTATGCCATGCACAGCGTGAATATCACCCTTAATCATCAGGGGCAGAAATACACTGCGGGCGGCATGGTTATCAGTGGTGAGATTAAAAATGGCCGGCTGGAGTCCTATATCGGGTTTTCGGCCAACAACTTTGCCTTTTTTAACCCGGTTAACGGAAAGCCCGTGCCGTTTATGGCGGTGAAGAACGGCCAGTTGTTTATCAACGAGTCCTTCATTGATATGGCCAGCATTCAGAAGTTACTGGTCGGCATTGACATTAAATCCACGAATTACATGCCTAACCAGCGGGGTTTTCGGATTGATGCCAGAACCGGGTTTCTGGAAATTAATGGCAGCGGGCAGGGATATCGCACCCAGTACAGGAATAGCGGTATGTATGTATTTGACAGCAACGGTGTGGCCATTATTGAATTGGGAGAATATCTATGAGCCAGTATGGGTTAAAAATTACCAATCAGACGGACGGGACGAGTTTTATATTTAATGAGAAAACCTCGCCCGCCTGTTTGATATGGACTGATTATGTCTCCAAAGATACGCCGGGCATTCATAAAAGCCCGACTGACTGGCGGCATTTTGAATGGGAGTGTCAAATCAAAATCCCGCCGGGCTATCAGGCGCATGTCTATCCGGCGGAGTTCACCGCCTTTCACCAGGAACGCTCAGGCAATGGATTCAGATTGACAGGGTTTTCTGAGCTGGCGCGGTTTTCTCAGAATGGAGAATCGGTCATCATTGATGGACTGAGTTTAAACAACGTTTTCGATAATTGGCTCACGGAGCTGATAAAAGTTATCGCCTACCCGTCGACATCGGGTGGCAAGGCGGGATTGAAGATATTAAATAACAGTAACTTTAATAACAGTGTCCCGCCCGCCGGGTTTGGTTATGTGTCCCATAAGGCCCGTGTGTATATACAAGGCCGGTTTGACCCCGCCTCAATAGACCCCAGACTCAATTACGGCAATTGCCTGATGTTTTTTTATAACGAAGACCCGGAATGCATGCTGGTTCATCGAAAAGGCTATTACACCAGCTGCAACAGGCACGACGAAGGTGACAGGGCGGGGTGGTACCGGATTGTGGTCTTTTCTGACATCGGCGTCAGGGAACGGCTTGAAGGTAAGGGGTATGGTCTCAGGCTCAGAAATAAGGACGGGGTTATCACCTTTAACTCCGGTGTCGGGGTGCTGACCAGGCCCGTGAGTCTGGATGTCAGCAACAGAAAACTGGGCGATATCATCCCTACAGCGGGGATAAGGTACCCGATGTTAGTGCCCGCATGGATAGGGCATCATCTGTGGATGGAAGGGCGTACCGCTTACAGTCGGGACTTGTCACTGACCCGCAAGGGGGAAGGCGCATTATTGATTGGTTCGGGCAAAAGGACATACTGGAAAGCCAGCCAGTGGGGGACGACCAATTACACAACGAAACAATCCATTCTCATCTTAGACGCCGCCACTTACTTCAACTTCTAATCTTTCAGGAATACATTATGCTTTATGCACAAGGCACTATTTCTACCGTGTCCGGCTCGGCTATAGTCAGGGGAACCGGCACCAAGTTTAAAAGCAACATTAACGGCGTTGCCCCGGCACAACTGATATTAATCCGGTCCGGCAGCGGTAATTTACTGCACATGATTCAGGCGGTGAACTCCGATACCGAACTGGTGCTGGCCGATAATGTCAGCGCGACCCTGACTAACGTTACCTACCAGATACAGACCACGGTGCCCGATTCCATCTCGGATGGTGTCCGGCATATAGTGGCCAACAGCAGTTATATCGTCAATTTCCTCCAGAATATGGACAAGTGGATGTCCCAGAATGGCGTGGTGGATGTGACCTTGCCGAATGGTCAGACCGTGGCGCTGCAATCGATACGGGCGTTGCAGGCGGCGGTAGAGGGGAAGCTGGATAAAAGGCGGAACGGGGCGGATATTCCGAATAAACAGAAATTTGTAGAAAACCTTGGTTTATCGGGAACTGAGGATGGCGCTAAAAATTTCTCATTATTGAAATTAAAATCCAGCAATATTGAATATGCTGGTCATAATTTGGCATATCAACGTCTTATAGACTTCAGGGTAGCACCGTATAAGACTCTGATGAATCAGCTGGGAGAAAACTACACCATAGAGAAGCAAGATAATTTGACTGCTCTGCCTCTAGGATTAACATGCGGTCTTGTAGAGATTAACGATCTGACTCCTAATGTAGGATATCGGGGGATGGGGTGTTTAATTAATGCCAGAGGATGGGCGGATGAATCTGGTCAATCTGCTAATTTACAAATAATTTCCACTGATGGATTTTTGGCATTTAGGAATGGTGCGGGGTCGTCATTTAATAACATGACTCCTGTATGGCATTATCGTAACGCCACTGCGGACAATAGCGGCTATATCAGAAAATCCTCCCCCATCATCAATATCTGGAGTGATGGGAAGTTTGAAACCAACGACGAATCCGAAGGTGCGACTGTTGCTAAACTCGGTACAGGCCATTATCAAGTCTCCGGTGTCCTCGGCTATAACGCAGATGGGGCTTGGGGTGTACATGGCGGTATTTCCTCGCCGAAGAACAACAACGGTCTGGAACTCATCTACCTTGATGACAGGGTGAAGAAGGACGGCAGCATCACCATTGAGACGTTCCACCGTCAGCACGCGCATTTGCCTGAACGGTTTCAGAACCGGCGGATAAAAGCCATCGTGGACGGCGAGCAGGTTTACTACGCCGATGGGGAACCCTGTGACATCCCCGAAGGCTGTCGCCTGGACGTTCGTGTCCAGATGCCGGCAGATTCGGTGTGGAATCAGCAGCAACAGAAATCAGCAGATACCGCCCCCGATATCCCATGGCCGGAACAGCCGAAGTAATGACAGGGGCTGCGCGCCCCTTTCTGATACGCTTTCAGAACCAGAAGATTTGGTGCGGAATGTGAGGGGGAGGGAGTTGGGGTCTTGATAAGTAAAAGCCCTCGCGGAGGGCTATTTTTTAGCAGACTCTGCCGGCTGGCTGTGGGTTGCTGCTGGTTGTAGGGGTGAGGAAACAATTTTACCCGACATTATCCAACTGGATACAAGCACTACAGCAGACATTATAATGGTTACTAAAGTTAATCCTATCGATGTTGTCCATTTGATTGTCGTAATGCTTGTTTTTATACCATCGATCTTGCCTTCTACGGCCTCTAGTTTTCCATCGATTTTTGATGACATAGCCTGTATTGTGGCATTCAGGTTAGCCATTTGAGTATTTTGCTGTTCCCGCCACTCTGCTATATCCTTTTTCACCGTAGCAACAGCAACATCAACCTCTGATTTATTAACTTTTAAGAGGGATTCAAGTTCTGTCTTAGTAAAGTCAGACATATGCTCCTCCTCGTTATATGTCAGTATGTTATCACCTGATGTTTTTTTAATTACATTATCCTGAATAAATGGTGATGTAAAGTGAGGTTGCAATTCATGATGTGTATACAATACCTCCGTAGTCTTAGTAAATTGTGGAAACGTAACTCTTTCAAATTTAATGGTAGATAGCTCAATATTCCCCGCCATGAATGAAAGAATAGAACCAAAACACAAATTTCTCTCCGTATCTCTCATGGTGTTACCATTATTTTTTATTAAATGGCGTTCTATTTATAACATCCTGTAATCTTCTTAACAGGGTTGGAGTAACTCGAATAGAACAAACATACTCGTATTCGCTTTCTGCCGCTAGGTTGGCTGTCCAGATGTCATCATTTCCAGCTTTGTTTAATAAAATTGGATTTGATTCCTTACTAAGTAATATTAGGTCATATAATTCGACGCCATCAACTGAGGATTCAACTATTCCGAAATTATCTGCAAAATATCTTTTGAAATCATTACTTTTTGGTATTTTAACTTTATCTTCCATCTTCACACCTTAGCTGTATTTCATTCAAACTTTAATCGCACGGAACGCTATCCTAAATCACTTCCCCTAATATGTGATCGGAATTTTCTTAATCTGTGAGATGAATTTTATAACACACATGTAGTTACATAAGTGATTGTTATTGAATGGAATGACGTCGATATGAAGTGATTTTTGAGGGGAACTATAGCAACAGGGAAATTTAAGGTAGCTGAACCCGAGGGAAGGGGCGGGTTGAAATTATTCGCTCAGGATAAAGTTTACATGGTCACGCAGGGGGAGTAGGGTTGATTGTATGCCTGAGAAGAGGGAGGATATCAATATGAGGTTAGTAGCCATATATCCAGACTCATATGTATTTGAAGAACCACACCGGAAAGCAATAGGTAAAAATCGCCTAACGATTTTATGCCATGGAATTGGGTTTTTCAACAAAATATCAAAGGTCAGCATAAACAGCCGGCGTTGTAATCCGGTTCAGCTTGCTCAATGCATTAGGCGATGGACGGAAGTTAAGGATTTGTACAATGTTCGGCTTGTTTCATGCAGAACAGCAAATTTTGACCCTGACGAAGATAATTTGGTAATCACTCCCGATCTTCGCAGATACCCTGAATGGACAACCTCTTTTGGTTCCCAATTATCTCTTTTTTTGCCCAATGTTTTTGTAAGGGCGCACATGGGGATTATTACCTCAAATTGTGGTGCGGGTGCTATCTGGAGATTATATTCGGATCGTGGGTGCCAAGTTGTTCAGGATAAGCTAGTACGGTCTTTTTGGATAAAAAAAAGGATTCCTGATAAACATTACCACTGTGTCGTGTTTTTAAATGGCCGTTTTCATAAACAAAGTTATAATCCAAATACCCCTCTGGAATTCTGAATATGCCTTCATTCCAATCCCTTGATACCCCCTCACTTCCATCAAATGAACGTAACTCCCACCCCGATCGGTAATCACAAAAAATCAGCCACTTACCTAAAGACGGGAAATCCCGTCTTTTAACTCCTTGATTTTATTCAATTCCTGCTCAGTGGTGGAAATAAGTAAAATCAATAAGTTACGTTAAACAGGAGAATTATCCTCTTTAACTCATTGATATCTCTTATTTCCTGCATGGTGCAGGAGTTACCTAAAATCAACATGTTACATAAATGGGATTTGAAAGCCCTTTTAACTCACACTTCCGTTTCAAACGGAGGTAGTGCGCCCACCATAACAGCTAAAATTAACTATAGGGATTCCTTGAGTTTAAGGAGTCGTATTACCGAAGTCCTCAGTTCAGGCTCCCTGATAATTTCGGGGTGGCTATCAGCGATTATTTTTGCTCAGTTCCAATCTCCAAAATTTTATGGAGGTTACACATCGGCGAAAAATTTCGCTGATGAATCCACCCATTTAGCCCGTAATTAAATATTCACTAATGTCTAATAGTGTGAGCTCTTCAGTGTTGCGGTAAGCAAAAAACATGTCTAATACTATAGAAGTAGCTCCTAAATTGGATGCTTTCTCTATTTGTACATAAACGTGTATATATTAATTTAAAAATACCTGATATTTAATGTATATGAATGTTTAATAAGAATTATTTTTATTTAATTTTATTTTCATAGTTAATAAGTTCACTAATGAAATATTTTGGGAACATATAAATGGTTTATTGTGAATTTGTATTCGAGGGGCTTTGAATGATAAAGCTGGAAATTTGCTGTTATAGCATAGGTTGTGCTTTGGTTGCACAAAAGGCAGGAGCTGATCGCATTGAATTGAGTGCAAGCCCGTCGGAAGGTGGAGTGACACCTAGTTTCGGGGCGTTACAGCAAGCATTACAGCAGTTATCTATTCCTGTGCATCCCATTGTACGCCCAAGAGGGGGAGACTTCTGTTACAGTAACGCTGATTTTGAGGTCATGAAAAATGACTTGTCCCATATCCGTGATATGGGATTCCCTGGAGTTGTCTTCGGCGTTTTGAACGAAGAAGGGCATATCGATCGGCTTCGTATGAGGCAATTGATGTCATTGTCAGGAAATATGGCGGTTACTTTTCATCGTGCTTTTGATATGTGTTTTAGTCCACATGTTGCCTTACAACAACTGACGGATCTCGGCGTACAGCGTATTTTAACCTCAGGTCAGCAGCAAAATGCTGAGTTGGGGTTGCCCCTGTTAAAAGAGCTGGTACTAGCCAGTCAAGGGCCGATCATTATGCCGGGGGCAGGTGTCAGAATGAGTAACATCAGTAAGTTTCTGGAATTTGGCATGACGGAAGTTCATAGTTCAGCAGGTAAGATTGTACCTTCTTTCATGAAATATCGAAAGGCTGGTGTGACGATGAGTTCAGACGATCGCGATTTAGATGAATATTCTCACTACAGTGTTGATGGGCAATTAGTTGAATCGATGAAGGGCGTGATTAGTCTGATTAAGCGGTAAAAATAGAATGTCGTTTTTACATAGGGAAAGTGACATTTAATTATTGAAGGTGTGAACTGCCGTAACGGGCAGTTCACACATCAAAGTTATATTTAAAGATTATGGCTTGCGAGCAATAAGAACAGCCCGCAATGGCGCTGGGTAGCCTTCAGTCGTTTTACTGTTATCACTTGGATCAAGAAAATCGGCCAGTGATTCGGTCTTCATCCATTCTGTCTGACGTTGTTCATCCAATGTAGTCACTGCGTGATCGACAATCCTAACATCCACAAAACCGCATTTTTCCAGCCAAACTTTTAGCATTTTGGCAGATGGAATAAAGTAGACATTCCGCATCTGTGCGTAACGTTCACCTGGCATGAGGCATTGATGTTCATCACCTTTAATCACCAAACTCTCTAAAACTAACTCACCGCCGGAAACTAACTGATTTTTCAGTTGCCACAGATGATCGAGGGGAGAGCGGCGATGATAGAGCACACCCATTGAAAATACAGTATCAAAGGCTTTTAACTCCGGTAATTGTTCAATGCCCAAGGGGAGAAGGTGGGCGCGTTGATCATTACCCAGTAATTTTCTGACGGCTTCAAATTGACAAAGGAAAAGTTGGGTTGGATCAATACCAACGACTAACTGAGCACCTTCACCCACCATGCACCACATGTGATAACCGCTGCCACAGCCGACATCAAGTACGGTTTTGCCTTCTAAAGGAGAAATATGAGGAAGAACCCGATCCCATTTTAAATCAGAACGCCATTCGGTATCAATTTCAACACCATACAGTGAAAAAGGGCCCTTACGCCACGGCATAAATATCTTCAGTATATTGTGAATACGGGTTTGTTCACCGTTTGATAGTTCCGGTTCATGGGTAGCAATGACGCCATTTTTCAGATCAACCTGGGTGGGTTTGATTTCGGGCAGCCTTTCCAGAACTTTTACCCATGAACTGAACTGACCATGCAGAGATGCTTTCTGCCACTGGTTTAATTGTGCAGGCAGGCATTCCAACCAATGATTCAAGTGGTTTTTGGCAATCAATTGATAAAAATTACCGAAATCGATCATTGGTCAGTTCCTTTTATTGCCAATAATGAGCCGAAATTAAAGCATTGGAACCAGACTTCAACATGCTGGAAGCCCGCTTTTTTGAGGCATGATTTATGGGTTTCAACAGAATCTGTCCGCATGACGTTTTCCAGCATACTGCGTTTTTGACTGATTTCCAGCTCACTGTAACCATTGGCTCGTTTGAAATCATAGTGCATATTGAACAATAATTCGCCAACCTGTTCATCTTCAAAATTGAATTTCTCAGACAGAACCAAAACACCGCCGGGTTTTAATCCGGCATAGATTTTATCCAGCATTTTCTGGCGATCATCAGGATGCAGGAATTGTAATGTGAAATTCAGCACAACCATTGATGCATTTTGAATGTCGATATCAAGAATATTTTGTTCGACCACCTCAACGGGGATACTGGCTTTGAAAGAGTCAATATGGCGGCGGCAGCGTTCGATCATTGCCGGTGAATTATCGACGGCGATAATACGGCAACCATCTGTATTACAGTTATCGGCGCTAATGGCGCGGCGGATCGATAGTGTGGCAGCACCAAGGGAGCAACCGAGATCATAAATTTGACTGTCTGGTGTTACAAAACGATCTGCCAGCATACCTATCATGGAAATGATATTGGAGTAACCGGGAATAGAGCGTTTCACCATATCAGGAAAGACTTCAGCAACACGTTCGTCAAAACTCCAGTCACCTAAATTGGCAATTGGAGCAGAGAACAGGCTGTCCTGTTGATTATGAGGATCTTGATTTGACATAACAGCATTGATTTTGGAAACAATAAGAAGCGGCTATTCTAACAGAATGCGGGAAAAGGCAGAAAGGGATAATCAATAGAAACCCTCAGGCGGCAGGATACCGCCTTGGGAAATGATGGAATTTTCTGATGTCAGAGCATCATAACTTAGCGTGTAGTTGGTATATACATGATGAGCTATTTATGCATAGAAAGAAAAAATTTGCTCCCACGGTAAATAATAAATATTAGTAATAATCATTATTAGCATTGAGATATAGGTTGCTGCCATACCCATACGCCGCCAGCGTATCTCGCGATGACGCAGACCAACGTAGTGAAGTACTCTACCGGAAAGCAACACCAACCCACAAATATGCAGCATCCAAACGGCTGCTCCATTCATCTCCATCATAATCAATAACAGCATTGAAATTGGAATGTATTCAACAGCATTACCATGAACCCGAATGGCTGTTTGTAATTCGTAAAAACCGCCATCGCCATAGGCTACCCGATATTGCGTTCTTAATTTGACGACATCCAGAGATAGCTTAATCAATAATAGTGCGCCCAGTACTATATAAAGCGAGCTAACCATTTTTAACTCCATTGCCTAACCCAAAAACGGCCGAATGATGATAAACCTCAAAAAGAAAACTGTCGCTATAAATCATAGTATTTAATAATAAATCCTGTGAATGTTATCGGATAGCAAAAAATTGTCTTGCTAAGAACGGTGTTATGGCCTTATCTCTGGTCAGAATTTCCAGTATAATGACTGTCTTTTTTTTGACAATTCTTCCTAAAAAGAACAATGCCAAACTTTCCGCAGCAGAAAGCATAACGAGCTGAGTAAAAGGATATTGTATTATGCGTACTAATTATTGTGGGCAGTTGAACCGAGCCTACGAAAGCCAAAAAGTGACTCTTTGTGGGTGGGTAAACCGCCGTCGTGATTTGGGTGGTCTGATCTTTATTGATATGCGAGATCGCGAAGGTATCGTTCAGGTATTTTTTGACCCAGACCAGAAAGAGGCATTTGCTCAGGCTTCTGAACTGCGTAATGAATTTTGTATTCAGATTACGGGGATCGTGCGTGCGCGCCCTGATAACCAAATCAATAAAGAAATGGCGACTGGCGAAATTGAAGTTTTCGCTGAAAGTCTGATGATTTTCAACCGATCAGAGCCATTGCCATTGGACAGCAATCAGAACAATAGCGAAGAACAGCGTCTGAAATATCGCTATCTTGATTTACGTCGTTCAGAGATGTCACAGCGCTTGAAGACTCGCGCAAAAATCACCAGTTTTGTTCGCCGTTTCATGGATGATGCGGGTTTCCTTGATGTGGAAACACCCATGCTGACCAAGGCAACGCCAGAAGGTGCGCGTGACTATTTGGTGCCAAGCCGTGTCCATAAAGGTAAGTTTTATGCTCTGCCGCAGTCTCCGCAGCTTTTCAAACAATTGCTGATGATGTCCGGTTTTGACCGTTATTATCAAATTGTGAAATGCTTCCGCGATGAAGACTTACGTGCAGATCGCCAGCCAGAATTCACTCAGATCGATGTTGAAACCTCGTTTATGACCGCTGAACAAGTTCGCGAAATCATGGAAAAAATGATCCGTGAGCTATGGTTGGATGTTCGAGGTGTCGATTTGGGCAACTTCCCAATCATGACGTTCGAAGAAGCTATGCGTCGTTTTGGCTCGGATAAACCAGACCTGCGCAATCCGCTGGAGTTGGTGGATGTTGCTGATCTGGTCAAAGACGTGGAGTTCTCCGTTTTTGCAGAGTCGGCAAATAATCCCAAAGGCCGTGTTGCTACCATCTGTGTTTCCGGTGGTGCAGAACTGAGCCGCAAACAAATTGATGAATACGGTAAATTTGTTGGCATCTATGGCGCTAAAGGGCTGGCATGGATGAAAGTTAACAACCGTGCTGCGGGTTTGGAAGGGGTACAAAGTCCGATTGCCAAATTCCTGTCCGCAGAGGTGGTTGAAGGCCTGTTGTCCCGTACCAATGCTCAGGATGGCGATATTTTGTTCTTCGGCGCTGATAAGAAAAATGTGGTCACCGATGCGATGGGTGCATTACGCTTGAAGCTGGGCCGTGACTTGAATATCACTGATTTGGCAAGCTGGAAACCACTTTGGGTTGTTGACTTCCCAATGTTTGAAGACAACGGAGAAGGTGGTTTGACTGCCATGCACCATCCGTTTACTTCTCCATGTGATATGTCGGCTGCTGAGTTGGAAAGTAACCCTGAATCAGCTATCGCGAATGCTTATGATATGGTTATCAATGGATACGAAGTGGGCGGTGGCTCTGTGCGTATCCACCGTAATGAAATGCAACAGGTTGTATTCCGTATCCTGGGCATCAATGACCAAGAACAGCAGGAAAAATTTGGCTTTTTGCTGAATGCGCTAAAATACGGTACACCACCGCATGCAGGTCTGGCTTTTGGTCTGGATCGCCTCGTCATGTTATTGACGGATACTGATAATATTCGTGATGTGATTGCCTTCCCGAAAACAACGGCAGCGGCATGTTTGATGACTGAAGCACCAAGCCACGCAAATCAGTCATCACTGGAAGAACTGGCCATTTCAGTTGTTAAAAAAGAGAGCGAATAATGGCTTATAAGCGCCCTGAGTCTGTACTGGTTATGATTTACGCCGTTAACAGTAAAAGGGTGCTGATGTTACAACGACGGGATGATCCGGAATTCTGGCAATCCGTAACGGGGAGTCTTGAAGAGGATGAAAAACCGTCGGAGGCAGCGTTGCGTGAAGTACAGGAAGAGATAGGCATTGACGTTATCAATGAAAATCTTGAACTGATGGATTGTCAACGTTGTCTTTATTATGAGATTTTCTCGCATTTACGACATCGATATGCTCCGGACGTAACGCGTAATAAAGAGCATTGGTTCTCGCTGGCGTTACCTGAGGAGCGAGAGATCTTGCTGACTGAACATCTGACTTATCAGTGGTTGGCGGCTGAAGAAGCGGCCAGATTGACTAAGTCGTGGAGTAACCGTCAGGCAATTGAAGAATTTGTTATTTAGACTATTAGACGTTTTATCGGAGATATTTTCATGGCAGGTCATAGTAAATGGGCCAATACAAAACACCGCAAAGCTGCGCAGGATGCAAAACGCGGTAAGATTTTCACCAAAATTATCCGTGAATTGGTGACGGCTGCGCGTCTGGGCGGAGGTGAGCCAGATTCTAATCCACGTTTGCGTGCGGCCATCGATAAGGCGCTGTCCAACAACATGACTCGTGATACCTTGAACCGCGCGATTGCCCGAGGTGTCGGTAACGACGATTCAGATAACATGGAAACCATCATTTATGAAGGCTATGGTCCAGGCGGTACAGCGGTGATGGTTGAGTGTTTGAGTGATAACCGCAATCGTACTGTTTCTGATGTTCGTCATGCATTCACTAAAACTGGCGGTAACTTGGGTACTGATGGCTCTGTTTCTTATCTGTTCACCAAGAAAGGGGTTATTTCCTATGCGCCAGGTTTGGATGAAGATGCGGTGATGGAAGCGGCGTTGGAAGCGGGTGCTGATGATGTTGAAACCTATGATGATGGGGCGATCGACGTTTATACCACACCAGAAACTTTTGGTGATGTTAAAGACGCACTGGATGCAGCGGGCTTCAAAGCAGATTCTGCTGAAGTTTCCATGATCCCATCCACCAAAGCGGAGTTGGATGCAGAAACTGCGCCAAAATTACTTCGTCTGATCGATATGCTTGAAGATTCTGACGACGTTCAAGAGGTTTACCATAATGGTGAAATCTCTGATGAAGTTGCAGCATTACTGTAATTACCATCAGGGTTCACAGCGTAGAGAAAATGCTTCTTATATCAGAGCATTTTCTCTAACGTTTTATCCCATATCATAGCGATATAGATCTAGGCGAATAGTTCGATATGGCGATTATTCTTGGTATTGACCCCGGTTCCAGAGTCACGGGGTATGGCGTTATCCGCCAGCAGGGACGACAACTTATTTATCTTGGTAGCGGTTGTATTCGAACAAAAGTAGATGACTTACCCGGTCGTTTGCAGAGGATATATGCCGGAGTTACCGAAATCATCACTCAATTCCAGCCCGATGCTTTTGCAATAGAGCAGGTTTTCATGGCGAAAAATCCAGATTCGGCCTTGAAATTGGGACAGGCGCGTGGTGTGGCGATAGTCGCTGCGGCGAATCAGTCTATTCCCGTATTTGAATATGCAGCCCGCCAGGTTAAACAGACCGTGGTCGGTACGGGAGCAGCCGAAAAAAGTCAGATTCAGCACATGGTACGTTCGATGTTGAAATTGTCTGCTAATCCGCAGGCTGATGCTGCCGATGCTCTGGCCATCGCTATTACGCATTGTCATCTCAGTCAAAATCTACTGCGGGTAGGTGATGCTCGGTTAAATTTAACGCGAGGTCGTCTGAAATAGTTGATACTGGATATACGTCCAGCTTTTTTTGTGCTATAAGCTAGCGGAACGATTTATTTTTATTTTCAGGGGGTAAACAGTGATAGGGCGTTTGAGAGGAACCGTGTTGGAAAAACAGCCACCGTTGGTTTTATTGGAAACTAATGGTGTCGGTTATGAAGTTCATATGCCAATGACCTGTTTTTATGAACTGCCTGAAATTGGCCAAGAAGCTATTCTATTTACACAATTTATTGTGCGTGAAGATGCTCAGTTATTATACGGTTTCAATGACAAACAAGAACGTGCGCTTTTCCGTGAACTGATTAAGGTGAATGGCGTCGGGCCGAAATTGGCTCTGGCGATCCTTTCTGGCATGTCCGCCCAGCAATTTGTGACAGCCATTGAGCAGGAAGCCATTGCTTCTTTGGTCAAATTGCCGGGAGTCGGCAAAAAAACAGCTGAAAGGTTAGTCGTAGAAATGAAAGATCGCTTTAAGGGGCTTAATGGCGATCTGTTTAATCAAAGTAGTGACATTAATTTACCTACAGCCACCAAACAGACGAATTCCGATGCTGATATTGAAGCTGAAGCAGCGGCGGCACTGGTTTCTCTGGGATATAAACCTCAAGAAGCCAGTCGAATGGTGAGCAAGGTAGCTAAACCGGGCGCAGATTGTGAAACCCTTATTCGAGAAGCGCTTCGTGCGGCTTTATAATTGCAGGAGTTAAGTGATGATTGAAGCTGACCGTCTGGTTTCAGCAGAAGTTCTGCAAGATGATGAAGCCGTTGATCGCGCTATTCGGCCGAAGTTTCTATCTGAATATGTTGGGCAACCTCACGTTTGTGAGCAGATGGAAATTTTTATCCAAGCGGCTCGGCAACGTGGCGATGCATTGGATCACTTATTGATTTTTGGTCCTCCTGGATTGGGTAAGACCACGCTGGCAAATATTGTTGCGAATGAAATGGGCGTTAATCTCCGCACAACATCGGGGCCAGTACTGGAAAAGGCGGGGGATCTCGCTGCCATGCTTACCAATCTGGAACCGCATGATGTGTTGTTCATCGATGAAATCCACCGTTTATCGCCGGTTGTGGAAGAAATACTCTATCCCGCAATGGAAGATTATCAACTGGATATCATGATCGGGGAAGGGCCAGCCGCTCGCTCAATCAAGATTGATCTCCCTCCTTTTACGCTGGTTGGTGCTACCACTCGCGCAGGTTCTTTAACCTCACCATTGCGTGATCGATTCGGGATCGTACAACGCCTTGAATTTTATAATGTCGATGATTTACAGAGCATAGTTTCCCGTAGTGCTCACTATATGGGATTAGCTATCTCAGAAGATGGGGCAAGACAAATCGCAGTGCGTTCCCGTGGTACTCCCCGTATTACAAATCGCTTGCTGCGCCGTGTGCGTGATTTTGCTCAGGTAAAAGGCGACGGTTCAGTGAATGGTAATATTGCAGAGCAAGCCCTTAATATGCTGAACGTGGATTCGGCCGGGTTTGATTATCTTGATCGCAAGTTGCTGGTTGCCATTATTGATAAGTTTATGGGCGGTCCTGTTGGGGTGGATAACTTAGCTGCGGCGATTGGTGAAGAACGGGAAACCATAGAAGACGTACTGGAACCTTTTCTGATCCAACAAGGATTTATTCAGCGCACACCTCGAGGGCGAATTGCAACCAACCACGCCTATCGGCATTTTGGGCTGAGTAAAGAAAGCGAATCATAGTGATTCTGATATACCTGCTCCGGTTAATTGCAAGCTGGATGTACCTCTCTTTTTTCCAAATCGAAATGTCAGATTGAGAGCCTAATGGTATAGGCTCTGAGTCTGAACGACTACACATGAATGAGGCTGCGTTTCCCCTTTCGGCCACGTATTCCGTTGATGTGGCTTAAGCATAATATTCTCTTTCTATGAAAGTGCCGATGACCTTGTCATGTATTTTGGGTGACTTTGAATAACCCAATGTCTTATGATTAAGCCGCTTGATTCGGTTACACAAAGTCAAATTTTCAGGCTCGATACGTTGTGTGATACTTTTCTCTGTGAGGTTCCGACTGGTCGGTAATTGCTTGTAAGCACTGAAATTATCTGTACACCAGAAGACAACGTTGAATTTTGGCAACTTTTTTAGCAATTTCTTCAGTGTGTTCTTGCTCCGCTTTCCGAAGGCATGGGCGACGAGCCGCCTCAGACTAGGCTCCCAGGCATACCATAGCCAGCGTGGGGAAAGTTTTTTTGGGTGCGAACGACAGCATTAATGCTGATATGTAATGCTCGGCTGTGTCACGGATCCCCGCGTTATTCATGGCAAGATCAACAAACTGTTCTTTTATGCCTGCCTGACAAGCATGATAGCTATAGTCGAGTTGGAAGGTGCGACAGCAGGACAGATAATGATAACGCTGGGACCCCCTTTACCAGTACCAGTTTCCTCTCGTCTTTTGTTTGGTTGCAAAATCGACATTTAACATCGACCGTTGCTATTATAAGCTCTTTTGTAAAAAATGAGGATTGTACACAAAGAACAATGTATTGAATATACAACCTTTGATTGCGTTGGTGGAGGAACAGCTACGCCATGGCAATATGTATATCGACAAATGATTTTAGAAATACAGGAGTGTAGTTTGAAAAATAACAAATTATTTATTATACCCAAATCGATCAGCAGGCCGAGGCTGAGAGTGTTCTGTTTCCCATACGCAGGGGGATCTGCACATACTTATCTTGATTGGGTGGAACATTTTAGTGATGACATTGAAATTGTTGCTGTTCAGCCGCCAGGGCGGACAACTAGAATTGGCGAAACCCTGTATGAAGATTTGCATTCGCTGGTCGATGAGTTAATGATCCACGCCGCATTTATCACGCAGATCCCCTACGTTTTTATTGGACATAGTTTGGGATGCCGGGTGGCATTTGAACTTGCTTGTCAATTGCAATCCTGTGCTTATCCTGTTCCTGCGCATTTCTTCGCGTCAGGGTGTCCAGCACCGCATTTGAAAGATAATAGCCCTATACCTACAACTTACCTCGTGATAAATTTATCCGTGAGTTACAGAAAATGAATGGCACCACTGATGAGGTGCTGTTGAATAACGAACTTATGAATATGGTGTTGCCTGTTTTAAGAGCCGACTTTAAAATGGCCGAAACCTATCAGGCGGAGCGATTCATCCTGAAAAGTCCGATAACTGTTTTAAGCGGTGATTCTGATCCAGATATTAAACCGATTGAACTCCATGTCTGGTCAGAATTATCCAACGAAGATTTAACGATAGAATATATTCCAGGGGATCCTCATACCCATCGTCAGGTCAATCCGGAATATTCCCAAATCGGTGAGGTAGGTAAGGGGAATATCAAAAAAGGGTTACAATTATTTAAATTATAACCCTCGTTAGTTGTATAAATAATCTATACCTAATTGATTTTGCGTTGTAGCTAAAAATTAGCTCTCGCCTTACACGTTAAACTCAATGCAAATAACATAGCCGAACAAAGCACAACAGAAGGCCCCGCTGGTGTGTTATAAAATGCCGATAAAGTTAATCCTCCCGTGACAGAAAACATACCGACAAAAATTGCAAAAACGGCCATTTGCTCAGGAGTGCGCGAGAAGCGGCGGGCGGTAGCGGCCGGGATAATCAGCAGGGAAGTAATAATTAACGCCCCGACGAATTTCATTGCCAGCCCAATGGTCAATGCTGTCACTAACATCAGCAGTACACGCAGGCGCTGAATTTTAATGCCATCGACAAACGCCAGATCTTGGCTAACTGTCATCGATAGCAGAGCGCGCCATTGCCATGTCAGCAATCCAGTAACAATCGCGACACCTGTTGCAATCAGCCAGATATCTTCATAAGTGACAGACAGGAGATCACCAAATAAATAAGCCATCATATCGACTCGTACACTGGTCATAAAGCTGACGACAACTAAACCCAGTGATAACGCACTGTGAGCCAGAATGCCCAGCAGTGTATCTACTGCCAATTGTGGGCGTTTTTCCAGCCAAACTAAAATGATGGCCAATATCAGTGTAACTGCAATAACAGCATAAAATGGATTCACATTCAGTAAGAAACCAAATGCAACACCGAGCAATGATGAGTGTGCCAGCGTGTCACCAAAATAGGACATTCTGCGCCAAACGACAAAAGAACCGAGAGGCCCTGCAGCAATTGCCAATAAAATACCAGCCAGCCAGCCGGGAAGTAATAACTCAATCATCGACGTGGTTCTCCATCGCTTTTCAAAATAACTTTCCCTTTCAGATCATGATGATGATTGTGGTGATGACGGTAGACCGCCAGTTGCTCTGCACCATGACGCCCAAACATTGCGATGAATTCTGGATGCATTGACACTACTTCTGGTGTACCAGAACAGCAAATGTGTTGATTAAGGCATAAAACTTCGTCTGTTTTCGCCATCACTAAGTGCAGGTCATGGGATACCATAAGTACAGCGCAATTAAGCTCTGTTCTGATTTGATCAATCAAATCGTAGAGTGCCAGTTGGCCGTTGACATCGACACCTTGTGTTGGTTCATCAAGAACCAGAAGCTGAGGATGATTGAGCAAGGCTCTGGCAAGTAACACTCGCTGGGTTTCTCCACCTGACAGCTTCTGCATGGGTTGCGCCAATAAATGTGCCGCCTTGACCCGATTTAATACCGGCATGATATCTGCTGATTTCACGTTGGGTCTTAGCATCATGAAACGCTTAACCGTCAGAGGGAGAGTGGGATCAAGGTTAAGCTTCTGCGGAACATAACCAATTTTCAACGCAGAGCTATGTTCGATAGTGCCCGAAGTGGGCTGGACTAAGCCAAGAACGACACGAACCAGCGTTGATTTTCCTGCCCCGTTCGGGCCAATTAGCGTCAGGATTTTTCCTTGCTTGAGGTTGAAAGAAATATTTTTTAATACCTTGCGGTTACCAAACTCAACCGTAATATTTTTTAGGGTAATCATAATTGACGTGTTAAAAGTGTCTTGCAGAATCATTGAAATGTAATAGTATAACATTACTCAATTTGCTGCATGGAATATTTATATTATGTTACACAAACCACAGAAATACGCGCATAAATTTTTTCGTAAAATCGCGCTAGTTACCGCACTAGTGGCAGGAGTGAATTGCTCTGCACAGGCAGATGTTGTCACAACTATTCGTCCATTGGGTTTTATTGCTGCGGCCATTGCTGATGGTGTAACAAATACTCAGGTGCTTTTGCCTGATGGTGCTTCACCACATGATTATGCTTTACGGCCTTTGGATGTCCGGAAAATCAATCAGGCTGATTTGGTTGTCTGGATTGGCCCAGATATGGAAACATTTTTGGCGAAGCCGATAGCTAAAATTGAACGGAATAAACAACTGGCATTGGCTGGATTATCCACAATTAAGCCATTCTTGTTGAAGAATAGTGAAGATGATAATGATTTAAGTGAATCGAATCAGCATAAACATGAAACTGATCACGAACTTCACCATCACGGTGAATATAATATGCATGTTTGGCTTTCTCCAGAAATTGCAGAGAAAGCGGCTCAGGCAATATATGATCAACTTGTTGAGCAGTACCCTCAACAAAAGCAACAATTAGAAGTAAACCTACGTAAATTCAATGGACAGCTTGCACAAACTGATAAGAATATTGCTAGTATTTTAAAACCTGTGCGGGAACAGGGATATTTCGTTTTTCATGACGCATATGGCTATTTTGAAAAACATTATCGATTAGCGCCACTGGGGGTTTTTACGGTCAATCCTGAAATACAGCCCGGAGCGCAAAAATTACACTACATACGAACACAATTGGTTGAGCAGAAAGTGAAATGTATTTTTGCTGAACCTCAATTCAGGCCAGCCGTTATTCATGCTGTAGCAAAAGGTACTGATGTACGTATCGGAATACTTGACCCTTTGGGAAGTGGCATCGTATTGAATAAAGACAGCTATATGAAATTTATAACTCAGTTGTCAGGACAATATGCGAGCTGCCTGAATTAGTACAATAAGGAATTTTATTAGTGCAGCAGATAGCTAAAACTATCATTTTGGTATACAACAACCTGCCCAAACCACACAAGATCATGCTTGGATCTTTAACGTTAGTCACTTTGGCTGTCGCCGTGTGGAGGCCGGTTATTTACCATGAGAGAGAAGAACGGGCAGGTAACATTATTCTCACTACTCCCAATAGTATCCCTGATGCGACAGATGATGCCGTCGGGGATGCTAATGAGCAGTTCCCCGATGAGGGAATTGGAGATGAAGAGAGCGGTTCTGATGCAACAGCAAATGTTCCCCATCAATATGTTGTTTCCAATGGTGATACTTTAAGTTCGGTTCTAACTCAGTTTGGGATTGACTCCTCTGATGTAGCCTTGTTGGCGAATCAATATAGGGCATTGCGTAATTTAGGCATCGGTCAGTCATTATCATGGAGCATTGATGAGAATGGTAATTTAAAAACGTTGACGTGGAGTGTATCACGCCGTGAAACCCGCACTTATATCCGTGAAGGGGATACTTTCAACGAAACGAAAGAATTCCAGAAAGGGGAATGGAAAAATAGTATTATTGCGGGCACCGTCGATGGCAGTTTTAATGGTAGTGCTCTTATCTCTGGATTAACTAGCGGTGAAGCCAGAGAAGTGACAAAAGCGCTGCAATGGCAGATAGACTTCCGTAAATTACGTAAAGGCGATCGTTTTTCTGTGCTGATGTCCCGTGAAATGCTTGATGGAAAAAGTGAACAGAGCCAGTTGTTGGGCGTTCGTTTGCAAAGTGGCGGAAATGATTATTATGCCTTCCGTGCCGATGATGGCCGTTTTTATGATAGTAATGCTTCTGGGCTGGAACGTGGTTTCTTGCGTTTTCCGACAACTAAACAGTTCAGAGTATCATCTTCGTTTAATCCACACCGCTTAAATCCGGTAACCGGGCGGATCACCGCACATAAAGGGGTTGATTTTGCTATGCCCATAGGAACCCCAGTTCTTGCAGTAGGTGATGGAGAAGTGATTGTATCCAAATTTGATGGAGCGGCAGGTAATTTCATCGCTATCCGGCACGGTCGCCAATATACCACTCGATACATGCATTTGAGAAAACTATTGGTAAAACCAGGCCAGAAAGTGAAACGAGGTGAACGGATTGCGTTATCAGGAAGCACAGGTCGTTCAACGGGTCCACATTTACATTTTGAATTCTGGGATAACCAGCAACCTGTTAATCCACTCACTGCAAAATTACCGCGTTCTGGTGGGTTAAGCGGCAAAGAACGGACCGAATATATAGCAATGGTTAAGGATATTAGACCTCAATTATTGCTAGATTGAATGCACAGTCGTTCGATTATAGACAGACACAAAAGCGGATGATTGATATCATCCGCTTTTGTGTTATTTTTTGTTGGAAACTTGCGTTTTGAAAGCGAATATCGGAATCATCAGAGTTAGCTCATGAATAAAGAGAAAGATACAGATAGTAAATTGGGATATGTCCCTAGGTTTCATCGCTCTTATTTGCATCCTCGCTATTGGGGGCTTTGGGCTGGTATGGGAGTATTGGCCGGATTAGCTTATATCCCAGTAAAATGGCGTGATCCATTGTTAGCCAAGATAGGTGTTTGGGCGGGTAGAAAAGCGAAAAGTGCTCGCCGCAGGGCAAAAATCAATTTAATTTATTGCTTTCCTGAGTTAACGGAACAACAGCGCGAAGACTTGATTGACAGAATGTTTGCCAGTGCGCCCCAGTCATTTGTCATGCTGGTGGAGCTTTGCCTGAAAGGCGCTGAAGAAACGTTGAAGCGCACTCAGTGGCACGGTGAGGAAATTTTTCATACATTAAAAGCACAAGGGAAAAATGTCATCCTAATGGTTCCTCACGGGTGGGCAATTGATATTCCTGCCATGCTTTTGTCAGCACGTGGTTACAAAATATCAGGTATGTTTAACCATCAGAGCAATCCTGTCGCTGATTATTTGTGGAATAAAGCTCGCCAACACTTTGGTGGACGTTTGCATTCCCGTGATGCAGGAATTAAACCCTTTATTGCATCGGTACGTGAGGGCTTTTGGGGATATTATTTACCCGATCAGGATCATGGTGAAGAACACAGCGAATTTGTCGATTTTTTTGCCACTTACAAAGCAACACTGCCTGCGGTCGGTCGTCTAATGAAAGTTTGCCGCGCAGCCGTTGTTCCACTATTTCCGGTCTACAATTGCCAAACCCATCAATTGGATATTTATATTCGTCCACCAATGGACGATATTGCAGGGCAGGATGATGTTTATATTGCCCGTCGCATGAATGAGGAATTAGAGGATTTGGTTAGGCCTAATCCTGAACAATATACTTGGATCTTAAAATTGCTCAAGACGCGGAAAGAAGGAGATATTGAGCCTTATAAAAGAAAGGATCTTTGATTGAACGTATGATGTGCTTGCTATTGCACTGAAAGTGCAAATTTATTGGGTATAAAGATATATCATACTCTATGATTTTAATCATCTCCCCCTAATGAATAATTGTTTTTTGATTAGTGGGAGAATTTTTTCAGGCACCAAAAGTTACATTTGCGTAATAAGTTTTTAAATTATACTGCTATAATTTATCTTGTATTTTTCAATAAATTACCTGCTCCACAGTAGGGGTTTAAAATCATTGTCTATTATTGAATCATAATTATTTCCTTTGACACTAACATATTTATCACATGCGGATATAGTACCGTTTGGTTCCAGAGTAATGATTTCTTGAATGTTTACTTTGTCTCGTTAGAGAGGATTTATATATCTTAATACACTTAAAGAAATTATACTCCACATGGATCATATTGATGAAACCTTCTCAAATTATTCCGGTAGATTTTAATTTCATATGATTAAAGGCATGATGCGAGGTGGTTATTGTGGTAAGAATAGGGCGGTGATACCACAGCCCTACATTATTTCTATATTCTATTGATCATTATTCTACTTCAAGTACGCGACAAGTATTGGTACTGCCAATAGTTCCCATCTGATCGCCCTGAGTCACCAGCACCAAATCCCCAGAGATGAGATAGCCTTTATCGCGCAGGCGATTCACTGCTTCGTTTGCAGCTGCGATCCCATCAGTGTGCGAGCTACAATAAACTGGCGTTACACCACGGTAAAGGGCAGTTCGGTTTAAAGTCGATTCATGGCGTGACATGGAGAAGATAGGCAGACCAGAACTAATGCGAGACATCATGCGAGCCGTGCGGCCTGATTCGGTCATCGCAATAATTGCCTTGACGCCTTTCAGGTGGTTGGCAGCATACATGGTGGACATTGAAATAGCTTCTTCAATGCTATCGAATGTAATATTCAAGCGATGTTTAGAAACATTGATGCTTGGCATTTTTTCTGCCCCCAGACAGACTTGCGCCATAGCCGCAATGGTTTCTGCTGGATATTGACCTGCCGCAGTTTCGGCAGAGAGCATAACGGCATCAGTACCATCCAGCACCGCATTGGCGACATCCATCACTTCAGCGCGGGTTGGCATTGGATTGGTTATCATAGATTCCATCATTTGCGTGGCAGTAATCACGACACGATTCAGTTGACGGGCACGGCGAATCAGCTTTTTCTGTACGCCGACCAGTTCAGGATCACCGATTTCAACACCTAGATCACCGCGGGCGACCATGACAACATCGGCCGCCAGAATGATTTCATCGATGATTTCATCACTACTGACAGCTTCTGCACGCTCAACTTTGGCGACGATTTGCGTTTCACAACCAGCATCGCGTGCAAGGCGGCGAGCGTAATTCAGATCTTCACCTGAACGCGGGAAAGAAACAGCAAGATAATCAACACCAATTTTGGCCGCTGTGATGATATCTTCTTTATCTTTTGCCGTCAGTGCTTCGGCTGATAATCCACCACCTAGTTTATTGATGCCCTTATTGTTGGAAAGTGGACCTCCTACAGTCACTTCCGTGAAGACTTTCATGCCCTGAACATCCAGGACTTTCAATTGAACCCGCCCGTCATCCAATAGCAGGATATCACTGGTCGTAACATCAGCCGGTAGACCTTTATAGTCGATACCGACTTTTTCTTTATCTCCTTCTCCTTTACCCAGATTGGCATCCAGCAGGAATTTATCCCCAATATTCAGGAATATTTTGCCCTCTTTAAAAGTGGATACGCGTATTTTGGGCCCTTGAAGATCACCGAGAATGGCAACGTTGCAGCCCAAGCGGGCAGCGATTTCGCGCACTTTATTAGCACGTTGGATATGATCTTCCGCAGTACCATGAGAAAAATTAAGGCGGACGACGTTAGCTCCCGCGCTGATAACTTTTTCTAGATTGTTGTCACGATCTGTAGCCGGGCCAAGTGTAGTGACGATCTTTGTTCTTCTGAGCCGTCTGGACATGTATTACTCCGTTGACCTGTGAAGTATGAGTTTTCGATTACCGTAGGATAACCATTTAACTTCTTGATTATCAACCCCATACTGTGAATAGTGCAGAAGGGGGAAAATCTCCATATGCTATCAGTCTGGAGAGTTGATAAATAGTGAACAAAAACACAGTCTATTTTTCTGTTTTATTCGTGCTTATCAAACCGCGAATTACGCAACGCTTCTTTGACCCTCTTCAAGTTATCTCTAAATTTTGAGCCCCGGCGCAGTGTAAAACCGGTTGCCAGCACATCAATGATAGTAAGTTGTGCGATTCTGGAGACCATTGGCATATAAATATCCGTATCTTCGGGAACGTCAAGCAGAATGGAGAGGCTAGCTTCTTGTGCCAATGGGGAACCTGTTGAAGTAATAGCGATTACTGTTGCATCATTTTCGCGGGCTAATTTGGCGATTTCTACGAGGTTTTTTGTTCGCCCTGTATGGGAAATCAGCACGACAACATCTCCTTCGGTACTGTTAATGCAGCTCATTCGTTGCATGACAATATCGTCAAAATAGGTCACCGGAATATTGAAGCGAAAAAATTTGTTCATGGCATCATGGGCTACAGCGGCTGATGCTCCCAAACCGAAAAAAGAGAGCTTTCTGGCTTGTGTCAGCAGATCAACAGCGCGGTTAATTGCTGCAATATCCAGATTGCTCTTGACCGTTTCTAGATTCGCCATGACTGATTCAAAAATTTTGTTAGTATAAGAGGTGACGCTGTCACTTTCTTCCACGTTGCGATTTACATAAGGCGTACCATTGGCAAGGCTTTGTGCCAGATGCAATTTGAAATCGGGAAATCCTTTGGTGTCCAAGCTACGACAAAAACGATTAACCGTAGGTTCACTCACATTCGCCATTTTAGCCAAGGTGGCGATACTTAAATGGATGGCAGTTTGTGGTGAAGCAAGGATGACCTGCGCAACCTTTTTCTCTGACTTACTCAAAACATCAAGACTATTTTGGAGCCGTTCCAGTGTGTTCATAAAACGCAGTTCAACCTCGGTTTTAACGATTTCATTAACAGGAGAAATCTATGTCATTTTCATGAAAATATACTACTTGTTATTGAAAGCTGGCAGTGGCAACAATCGGATAACTTGCTATTTTTCATGAAAATATGACAAGTGTCTAACTTTCAACTTGGTAAGATTACTTCTTAAACGTTGTAAATTTTCATTCAGTTGTCGCGATTCGGTATAAAATCCGACCATATGTCAATATAAATACAAAACTAGCATAAATGTAAAAACAGTGTACAGAAAACGGGATATGAGAGTCATTTGATTGGATTGTGACCAATGGATTCCATATTGCAGCCAACCAAGCAGCAACGTGAAATGATGAAGAGTATACGAATAATCAGTGTTTACTGCTTATAGCCAAAAGAGTACATTACCCGCAGGTTCTGTAAAAAAATTACAATATCCCGTAATTGAGGAGATGCAACATGGCGGTGACGTCTACAGCTCAGGCTTGTGATTTGGTAATTTTTGGGGCGAAAGGAGACTTAGCCCGCCGGAAATTAATGCCTTCCCTTTATCAGTTAGAAAAAGCGGGTTATATCCATCCAGATACCCGAATTATCGGCGTTGGTCGTGCTGACTGGGATAAAAAAGCCTATACCAAAGTCGTTGAAGAAGCGTTGACTACATTTATGCCCGAGAAATTGGATCCAGAATTGTGGAAGAAGCTCAGTTCACGGCTGGAATTCTGTAATTTGGACGTTAATGAAACGGAACATTTTACCGAATTGGCAAAAATACTTAATAAAGACAACTTGCCGACTATTCATTATTTTGCCATGCCGCCAAATACGTTTGGTTCAGTATGTCATGGGCTGGGAGCTGCGGGGCTGAATAAGGAGCCCAACCGCGTTGTGATGGAAAAACCTCTGGGAACTGATCTTGCTTCTTCCAAATCAATCAATGATGAAGTAGCAAAATATTTCAATGAGAGCCAAATCTACCGCATTGACCATTATTTAGGTAAAGAAACTGTATTGAACCTGCTGGCACTGCGTTTTGCCAACTCACTGTTCGTCAATAACTGGGATCATCGCACGATTGATCATGTGCAAATCACCGTTGCTGAAGAAGTCGGTATCGAAGGGCGGTGGGGTTATTTTGATCAGGCTGGTCAGATGCGCGACATGATCCAGAACCACCTTCTGCAAATCCTGACCATGATTGCCATGTCGCCACCGGCTGACCTGACGGCTGACCGAATTCGTGATGAGAAAGTGAAAGTGTTGCGTTCATTACGTCGCATTGATCAGACCAACGTGCGGGAAAAAACCGTTCGTGGGCAATATACCGCAGGTTTCGTGCATGGTAAGAAAGTTCCTGGTTATCTGGAGGAAGAGGGGGCAAATAAAGCCAGTAAAACGGAAACTTTTGTATCGATTCGTGTCGATATTGATGATTGGCGCTGGTCTGGCGTACCTTTCTACTTGAGAACCGGAAAACGTTTACCAGCTAAATGTTCCGAAGTTGTTGTCTATTTCAAAGAGCCTTCTTTGAATCTGTTTGCTGAATCCTACCAGCAATTACCACAGAACAAATTGACGATTCGCTTACAGCCAGATGAAGGTATTGATATCGAAGTGCTGAATAAAGCACCAGGGCTGGAGCATAAACACCGGTTGCAGACGACCAAACTGGATCTGAGCTTCTCCGAAACATTCAATCAGACGCACCTTGCGGATGCCTACGAAAGATTGCTGTTGGAGGCTATGCGTGGCATTCAGGCATTGTTCGTCCGTCGTGATGAAGTAGAAGAAGCCTGGAAATGGGTGGATTCCATCATGGAAGCATGGGCGGCGGATAATGAACCTCCGAAGCCTTATCAAGCAGGCACTTGGGGGCCTGTGGCTTCTATCGCTATGATTACTCGTGATGGGCGTTCATGGAATGAATTTGAGTAACCTGTGTATTCATGAGATTGCATTCACTCTATTAATATAAAACTACTTGAATAGCCGGACTTGATATTCGGCTATTTTTCTTGTAGGGAATGGCAGGCGTTGCTCTCTGTTGTTTGACGGTACAACTGAAGGTTTCGCTATCGTAACCCTTATCCGCAACCATAAAATCCGATGGCGGTGGGGTTGTTCCACAAGGCTTTCCGCATGAACAATATCAAAGTAAATTTACTTTTTTAAATGTTTTTGATATTCGTCACATCAAAAAAATTTCATTACGTTACTTAATTGAGCTTGAGTGGCTGAGTGAAATTCAATAGGCAGGAAAGATAGTCGTATGTGGTTTTTGCGATAACACGCAGTTTCCGATTCCAGGCCATACGTCATTAATTAAAGGTAGGCTTCTATGGTATCGTTGTGATAAAAATGGCACCTTGCCAAAGGATAAAGATATCGATTACACAAGATATTCTGTACTGTTGGCGGGGGAGCTTTTTTTCAATAATGGTAAGTTAATGACATGGAATAATCGGAGCGGACATTATCGCCCTAGTGGTGATCCGGTATTAAAGTTTAAAGCTACCGATCATATCTTGCCCCAAAAATTGTTTAAACCAACTGGGTTGTAAGATGAGTTGTATTGCATAAAATATGATTGGTTCTATCAATTGAGTTCGGTATGTGAATTCATGAAGTTGAAGGTTTTAGATCTGCAGAGAAAATTGTTATGAATGAAAATAATAAATAAATCTACTCATTGATTTTTACTTTGGACTATGGTAGAAATATGTCATTAATTTCCACAACTAATATGAGGGTTCGTAGTATATCGCATAGTGATCATCGTGTGATGAAAGAATAAAATATCATGAATAGCGCCAAAAGCGTCAACATTCAACACAGTAATAAAATTCAACGTTGTACCCACGTTTTTTTCCTCTCAACTATCTTATCTAGTGAGCACTATTGGTGCGGCGCCCTTTAGGGGCTTCTCCTGTTAACCGGTTTTTCACCGGCAATCCCCATTTGCCAAAATATTTCGCTAAAAAGTCAGTTTGATTCTGATATTGCGTATTTGTATTTACGCCTAATCTTGTTGGCATTTACCGCTTGATATCTTGGCATGCTTATCAGTATGTTCAGGAGAAAAAAATGATTTATTGGATATTTCTTGCACTGGCGATAGTGGCAGAAGTTATTGGTACTCTGTCGATGAAACACGCCAGCGTTTCGGGTGATTTTACAGGCATGATCGTGATGTACACCATGATTACAACTTCTTATATTTTGCTGGCGCTTGCCGTGAAAAAAGTGGCCTTGGGCGTGGCTTATGCTCTATGGGAAGGCATTGGTATCCTGTTTATTACCGCTTTTAGTGTACTGTGGTTTGATGAGACACTGTCGTTGATGAAAATGGGTGGATTAGCATTGCTGATAGCAGGGATTGCATTGATCAAAATTGGTGCGAAAAAAGCCCCAAATCATACCTCAAATAACACTTCAAACAAGGTTTCAAATAAGCAAATCAGGGAGGCATAATATGTTAACTCAATTTGAATGGTGGCATGCCGCGTTCTTGGTTCTGGCTGTTTTTCTGGAAATTGTAGCGAATATTTTATTGAAATTATCCAATGGTTTTCAGCGTTTATGGATCGGTATTTTATCTCTGGTCGCTGTTTTGGGTGCATTCAGTGCATTGGCTCAGGCTGTTAAAGGAATTGAACTTTCTATCGCTTACGCTCTGTGGGGGGCATTCGGCATTATTGCTACAGTAGCAGCGGGCTGGATCATGTTTAATCAACGACTGAATTTTAAGGGATGGGGCGGTATTGTGCTGCTGTTGATTGGTATGGCAATAATTAAAATGGCTTAACATTTATTTTGCGTTCCATACCTTAAATTCAATCCATAAAATGGCATTGAGTGAGCGATAACTCCTTCAATGCCCTATGAGTTGTGATGAATTCAGGTTATAAGGCTGCGATAATTTTGATTTCTACTTTATATTTTGGATTCATCAGTTCTGCCTGAACGGTACAGCGGACAGGTGCGCTTCCAGCAATCACCCACGCATCCCAAGCGGTGTTCATACCCGCAAAATCGGCTTTATCCGCCAAGAAAATCGTAGCATCCAAGATTTTGCTCTTATCTGAGTTAAGACGATGTAACAGGGTATCAATGGCTGCCAGTGTATCGGTGGTTTGCTCTGTGATATTGCCGTCCAGCTTTTCTGGCACGCTGGTATAATAGATGGTGTCATTGTAAACGACCGCCTCAGACCAACGGGTATCTGGATCAATGCGTTTAATAGTCATTAAGTCTCCTGTTAATTCATACAGTTTTTTGCTGAATTGGGTGGTTATTACACCTCAGTATTGGCATAATTCTGCCACATTTTATTGAAAGAGACAGTTCGTGTCAGACGATTTTGCGAAAAATGGCGTACTTGCCAAAGCCATACCGGGTTTTAAGCCGCGTGATGCTCAACGGGAAATGTCTTCAGCTATTTCGACTGCGATCAAAAAACAGCAGCAATTAGTGGTGGAAGCAGGAACAGGAACGGGTAAGACATTTGCTTATTTGGTGCCTGCTTTGCGTTCCGGAAAAAAAGTGATCATTTCCACTGGCTCCAAGGCGTTGCAGGATCAGCTCTACAGTCGAGATCTCCCTACCATCGTTGGTGCTTTGGGCTTTACGGGTAATTTGGCTCTATTAAAAGGGCGTTCAAATTATTTATGCCTTGAACGCCTCGAACAACAGTCAATCGGTAATTCTCAGTTGGAAGCTGAGATATTGGCGGAAGTGATCAAACTGAGACATTGGTCAGCCCAAACGGAAGAGGGTGATATCAGCACATGCTATCAAGTGGCGGAAGATAGCACTGTTTGGCCGTTGGTCACGAGTACTAATGATAATTGCCTTGGCAGCGATTGCCCACGCTATCAGGAATGTTTTGTTTTGAAAGCCCGCCGCAAAGCGATGGAAGCGGATGTGGTGATCGTTAACCATCATCTATTTATGGCAGATATGGTGGTTAAGGATACTGGATTTGGGGAATTAATTCCGAAGGCTGATGTAGTGATCTTCGATGAAGCACACCAAATTCCTGATATCGCCAGCCAATATTTTGGTCAGCAGCTGAGTAGCCGCCAATTGATGGATTTATCGCGTGATATCACCATGGCTTACCGTATTGAAGTGCGGGATCAGGCTCAGTTGCAAAAAAGTGCTGATCGTCTTAGCCAAAGTGCGCAGGATTTTCGCCTGTCGTTGGGAGAAAGCAGTTATCGGGGCAATCTTCGCGAAGCTTTGCAGCAGCAACAGGTTCAGCGGGCATTGGTACGGATGGACGATGCCCTTGAACTTTGTTATGACGTAATGAAGCTATCTTTAGGGCGTTCAGCCATGCTAGATGCGGCTTTTGAACGGGCAACGATTTATCGTAATCGTCTTAAACGTCTGATTGATGTCACCATCCCCAATTACAGCTACTGGTTCGAAAGTTATGGGCGGCATTTTCTGCTGGCACTGACGCCGTTATCTGTTTCTGATAAGTTCAGTGAGATGATCCGTGAACAATCAGGCTGTTGGATTTTTACGTCGGCAACTTTGTCGGTCAATGAACAGCTCGATCATTTCACGGAGCGTTTGGGACTGAAGCAAGCCCAGACGCTGCTTCTGCCAAGTCCCTTTGATTATCAGCGCCAGATGCTGTTGTGTGTGCCGCGCCATTTGCCATCACCGAACCAGAATGGTGGGGCAAAATGGCTGGTGCGTATGTTGAAGCCATTGATTGAAAGTAATAAAGGACGTTGCTTTTTCCTCTGCACTTCCCATCAAATGATGCGCAATTTGGCGGAAGAATTCCGTGCCAGTATGACATTGCCGGTATTGGTGCAGGGAGAAACGAGCAAGGGGCAATTGCTGGCACAATTTATTTCAGCGGGTAATGCACTGCTGGTGGCTACAGGCAGTTTTTGGGAAGGAGTAGACGTCCGTGGTGATGCGCTGTCCTGTGTCATTATTGATAAATTGCCGTTTACCGCACCGGATGATCCACTGCTTAAGGCACGTATTGAAGATTGCCAGCTTAAGGGCGGCGATGCTTTTAATGAAGTTCAACTGCCTGATGCGGTGCTCAGTTTGAAGCAGGGAGTTGGGCGCCTGATTCGTGATATTGATGACTATGGTGTTGTTGTGATTTGTGATAACCGATTGGTGATGCGTCCGTATGGTGAAGTTTTTCTTAAGAGCCTGCCACCAGCACTTCGTACCCGTGATTTATCAAAAGCGATAACGTTTCTGAAATCACGTCCATCACAGTCAGAGTAAAATTGTCGGGGCTATGCTAGTATAGCCCCTTGTTTCGAATTCTATTCTTGCCGGAGTTAAGGCATGTCCACGCGGATTTTAGCTATTGATACTGCAACTGAAGCCTGTTCTGTTGCACTTTGGAATAAAGGTGCCGTTGAGGCACAGTTTGAAATTTCCCCACGAGAGCACACTCAACGTATTTTACCGATGGTTCAAGAAGTATTATCAAAGGGCAACGTGAGTCTGCAACAATTGAATGCGTTGGCATTCGGTCGTGGGCCGGGTAGTTTTACTGGCGTGCGGATTGGTGTTGGCATTGCCCAGGGTCTGGCATTGGGCGCCGAATTGCCGATGCTTGGTGTTTCTTCCCTGAAAACGATGGCGCAAGGGGCGTTTCGTCTGAAAGGGGCAACAAACGTTTTGGTTGCCATTGATGCACGCATGGGCGAAATCTATTGGGGACAATATACCCGTAATTCACAAGGTAAATGGCAAGGAGATGAAACGGAAGCGGTTTTGAAGCCGGAACAGGTACAAGAGATTATGAATTCTCTGCCAGGTGAATGGGCGATTGCTGGAACAGGATGGGAATCATATCCTCAATTATTGGACAGCCATTTAACACTGGTAGCCAGTGATATTACCTTGCCCCATGCGGAAGATATGCTGCCACTGGCGGTTCAGATGTGGGACGCGGGGGAAGCGACGGCGGTTGAACATGCTGAACCTGTCTATCTGCGTAATGAAGTGACATGGAAAAAATTACCGGGTCGTTAAAGTTCTTCTGCCTCGTGCAATAAAATTCATGCAACTTGTAGCAGGAAGCGGTGTCCATGAGTATAGATAATCAGACTATAGTGGATTAATCATAGTTAATTGAACCAAGTTAATTAAGACAATGTTGATTAAATAGTAGTTAATTGGGTCAACTTTTCTTGAGTCGGAGGATTTATGCTCAATGGAACACATTATCGAGGCATACTGCAAGCAGCGATGTTATTGGGAATAATGGTGCTTGCAGGTTGTGTATCGGTTCCTGAGGTCATCAAGGGAACGACCAAAACGCCTGTAGAGAATCTGTTTCCTGTCAAAAATGCACCTGAATTATATATTGGGTATGAGGGACGCTTTGGTGGGAAGGTACTCAGTGTCTTAAATGAAAAAGATCAGACTCGGTTGGAAATTTCTGCTATGCACTTGGCGGACAACGCAGCCCCACGTTTGGATACACCTTCTCTGGGGCGAATTTATGCCTACGTGAATACTTTCTTAGAACCTAGTGATTTTAAAGATCATTATGTGACTGTCGTGGGTTTAATCACTGGTATAGAAAAGGGAAAAGTAGGCAATAGTCCGTATAATTACGTTGTGATGAATGTCTCGGGTTTTAAACGCTGGAATGAATCTCAGCGAGTGATTTTGCCTTCTGCTGTTGGCCCTGATTCATGGGGCTATTATAGTAACCCTTATGCCCCGTATTGGGGGGGATATTCACCATTCCAACCTGCGTCCAGTTGAACCGATTTTAACTGAGTAAACCTACCTGCCAATCGAATGGGTAAAGACAACATAAAATGGCTTCATGGTTACTGAGGTCATTTTATGCACTGAATCCGATCTTAAATTCTATTCTTAATAATTAGCTTTTATTGGGGTATTCTACTTATAACCATTTGGAATAATAACGTTACTTTAAGTCAAAAAATGGTAAATAAGTGTATAATCAATAAATTATAACTCAAAGTGTTATTAAGTTAATTAAGTTATTGATAAATAATAAAAATACGCAGGCGGCAGAAGCTGCCTTATTTTTTGGCAGTAATTAATTGTATTAAATTAGTGATGTGTATCGCCAACCTGAACATTGTTTCTTTTCAAACTGGTACGCTGAGTTAATAATTTGTTAAATATACAGGTCTAGTTTGTTTTATGGTCAGTGGTTACACCGCAATTAGATTTCAGGAGTATTCAACTTGGAAAAAGTTTGGCTAAAACATTATCCGGCAGATGTTCCGGCAGAGATAGATCCCGACCGTTATTCGTCTCTGATTGAAATGTTTGAAAATGCAGTGGCGCGTTATGCCGATCAAGTCGTATTTATTAATATGGGCGAGGTAATGACTTTCCGTAAATTGGAAGAGCGTAGCCGTGCCTTTGCTGCCTATTTACAGAATGGGCTGGGGTTGAAAAAAGGGGATCGCGTGGCATTAATGATGCCAAACTTACTGCAATACCCCGTAGCACTGTTTGGCATTCTGCGCGCAGGGATGATAGTTGTAAATGTTAACCCGCTCTATACCCCACGTGAATTGGAACACCAGCTTAATGACAGCGGGACATCTGCCATTGTTATCGTTTCTAACTTTGCGCATACCTTAGAAAAGATTGTTTTCAACACACAAATCAAACACGTTATTTTAACGCGTATGGGAGATCAACTCTCTCGTCCGAAAGGAACTTTTGTCGATTTCGTCGTTAAATACGTTAAACGGCTCGTGCCTAAGTATCACTTACCGGATGCCATTTCTTTTCGTAGTGCGATGCACAAAGGCTATCGCATGCAGTATGTCAAACCGGATGTGAAAGGTGATGATTTGGCGTTTCTGCAATATACGGGTGGAACCACTGGTGTAGCTAAAGGCGCAATGCTGACTCACCGTAATATGTTGGCAAACCTCGAACAGGCTAAAGCCAATTATTCTCCGTTAATGAAGCCTGGGCAAGAGTTAGTGGTAACTGCATTGCCGTTGTACCATATCTTTGCTTTGACAATAAACTGCTTGTTCTTCATTGAATTGGGCGGGCAAAATCTGTTGATTACCAACCCTCGCGATGTAAACGGCACGGTCAAAGAACTATCGCGTTATCGCTTCACTGCACTATCGGGTGTTAACACGCTATTCAATGTTTGGCTGAATAACCCAGAATTCCAGAAGCTGAATTTCTCCTCATTAAACTTATCTGTTGGTGGCGGCATGGCTGTGCAAAGAGTTGTGGCCGAAAAATGGCAAAATCTGACCGGTTGTCTTCTACTGGAAGGTTATGGACTAACAGAATGTTCCCCTCTGGTTTCAGCTAATCCTTATAACTCGGCTCATTACAGTGGCAGTATTGGCTTCCCAGTCGCTTCGACAGAAATCAAGCTGATAGGGAATGATGACAATGAAGTTCCACAGGGCGAAGTGGGTGAAATGTGGGTACGTGGGCCACAGGTGATGAAAGGTTACTGGAACCGTCCTGATGCGACGGATGAGGTGTTGAAAGACGGCTGGTTGGCGACAGGGGATATTGCCAACATAGATGAAAAAGGTTTTTTTCACATTGTTGATCGGAAAAAAGACATGATTCTGGTTTCCGGTTTTAATGTCTATCCAAATGAAGTAGAAGATGTTGTTTCTTCCCATCCGAAAGTGTTAGAGTCGGCAGCAGTGGGCGTTCCGAGTGAAAACTCGGGAGAAGCTGTCAAAATATTTGTAGTTCGTAAAGATCTCAGTTTAACTGAGGATGAACTTAAGACACATTGCCGTCGTTACCTGACGGGATATAAGGTACCAAAACTCATTGAATTCCGTGATGAGTTGCCAAAATCTAACGTAGGTAAAATTCTTCGCAAAGAACTACGCAACGAAGAATTAGCAAAAGCGAATAATGCTGCTATAAATTGATCACGTTTATTTCTATACCCAATTGATTTTAAATCATAGGTAGCCAGCAAAGCAGCCACTTGAAAAAGATGGGGTATAAAGGTAAATGAAATGTTTGAAGATTGCCTATCACATCAACAACGCCGGTTTTTACCGGCGTTGTTGTGCTCGTCTTATGAATGATTAAGAGAATGATGTTTTGAATTATCAGTTGATTACTACCGATGCGCAATTGCAGTCAATCTGTGAGCGGGCAAAAAAACACGTAAGAATTGCACTAGATACTGAATTTATACGTACACGGACGTATTATCCCCAATTAGGTTTGATACAACTGTTTGATGGTGAACAGCTTTCTCTGATTGATCCCCTCGAAATTTCGCAATGGCAGCCCTTTAGGGAGTTATTGATTGATCCAGACGTATTAAAATTTATCCATGCCGGAAGTGAGGATTTAGAGGTTTTTGTGAATAGTTTTCACTGTTTGCCAGAGCCTATGATTGATACTCAGGTATTGGCAGCCTTTACGGGTCATCCTATATCGTGCGGTTTTGCAACATTGGTTGCTGAATATCTGCATGTAGCATTGGATAAGAGTGAATCCCGTACCGATTGGTTGGCTCGTCCGTTGAGCGGAAAGCAATGTGAATACGCTGCGGCAGATGTTTACTACTTATTACCACTCGCCGATATTCTGATGAAAAAAACAGAGCAGGCGGGATACTTGGATGCGGCAAAAGATGAAAGTGATCTGATTGCCCAACGTCGTCAAGAAGTATTAATGCCGGAGTGCGCTTATAAGGATATTGGTAATGCATGGCAATTGCGCCCAAAACAATTGGCCTGTTTGAAAAAATTGGCTGCATGGCGATTAAATCAGGCACGAGAGCGTGATCTTGCGATCAATTTTGTGATCCGTGAAGAAAATTTATGGCAGGTTGCCCGTTATATGCCGACTTCTTTGGGTGAATTGGATGCTTTGGGATTGAGCGGACAGGAAATCCGCTGTCATGGCCGCCGATTGCTGGCAATGGTTGCGGAGAGCAGAGATATTCCAGAAGAAGAGTGTCCGGAGCAACTTACGAATTTGATTGATTATCCGGATTATCGCAAGGTTTTTAAGGAAATTAAATCATCGGTTACTCAGGTGAGTGAATCTCACCAATTCAGCGCAGAATTGCTGGCTTCTCGCCGACAAATCAATCAACTGCTCTGCTGGCATTGGAAACTGAAATCGCCGGCGTGTCAGCCTGAATTACTCAGAGGCTGGCGTGGAAAGTTGCTGGCTGAATCTATCGCCGGAATATTGGCAAACTATTCAGAGCAATAACGTCAGAGCATTAACGGTCACCGTACCATTTAAATATTGCGGTTTTGATTCCCTGTCTGATACACAGGCAGGGAAGATAGGGAAGTAGAGCTATGTTTGTGCCGTTATTTCAGCGGCAGTATCATTCTCATTTTCACTGACAGTGAACCACGGATAATATTGCACTCGACGACATGAACTGTAGGTGTTTTATAGTAGAGATTGAAATCAATATTCTGCATGAGTTACTTCTTTTGAGTGAAATTTTTAAGGGTTATGTTTCAGAAGGTAACGTATGGATATGAGTGGCCTACTATTCGTTATTTGTATAATGAATATGAAGAAGGGAATGTAAAAAGTGGGAAAACAGGCGAAAAATTGAATAAAAAAACTCAGTCAATGTGTTTGTGGATCTTAAATCGGGATGTCATAACATCCCGATTTATTATTGATAAATCAGAGCATTAAATTAAATAGCGCCATTTGATGCTGTTATTTTGGCGATTCCTCAACCTCAGGTAATGTTACATTCAGTTCTAGTACAGATATGTCATCATTTTTTTGCTCAAACTGTACAGAAAGCATATTTGGATCGATTTGTACATATTTACAAATCACAGCCAGAATATCCCGTTTCATTTCAGGCAAATAGGCAGGCTCAGAGTCACCACGGCGCCGCTCTGCCACGATGATTTGTAGCCGCTCCTTGGCGATATTGGCTGTCGGTTTTTTTCTCGACAGGAAGAAATCTAACAAAGCCATGCGTTACCCCCCAAACAGGCGTTTTAAAAAGCCCTTTTTTTCTTCCTCGATGAAACGGAAAGGCCGTTCTTCACCGAGTAAACGTAAAATAGTATCTTCGTATGCTTTACCCGCATCAGAATCTTTATCCAAAATGACCGGTTCTCCTTGGTTGGACGAACGGAGAACGGATTGATCTTCTGGAATGACACCAAGCAAAGGAATACACAGAATTTCCAGTACATCTTCCATACTAAGCATATCGCCGCGGTTCACACGTCCTGGATTATAACGTGTCAACAGAAGGTGTTCTTTGATAGCTTCATTTCCTTGCTCTGCGCGGCGTGATTTAGACGCCAAGATACCTAAAATACGGTCAGAATCACGAACAGATGAAACTTCCGGGTTTGTCGTAATAATTGCTTCATCGGCAAAGTAGAGTGCCATCAATGCACCGCTTTCAATACCTGCGGGTGAATCACAGATAATGAAATCAAATCCTTGTTGATCCAATTCATTTAGAATTTTCTCGACGCCATCGCGGGTGAGGGCTTCTTTATCTCGGGTTTGAGAGGCGGGCAGAATGTATAGATTCTCTGTGCGCTTATCTTTGATAAGTGCTTGATTTAAGCCGGCATCACCTTGAATGACATTCACGAAGTCAAAGACCACTCGGCGTTCACAGCCCATGATCAGATCGAGGTTCCGTAAACCGATATCAAAATCGATAACTACGGTTTTTTTCCCTCTTTGGGCGAGACCGGTAGCAATGGCCGCGCTTGAAGTGGTTTTGCCAACGCCACCTTTACCAGATGTAACAACAATAATGCGTGCCATGAAGCGATTCCTTGTTATAAGGGCTAGACTAAGGTTTCAATAGTTAATTCATTGTTCACCAGACGTAATTTTGCTGCTTTGCCAACAAAATTCTCTGGGATTTTTTCGCTGAGCCAATATTGACCAGCAATAGAGGTGAGCTCAGCATTTAAATGGGTGCAGAAAATCTGGCTTTCTTGATCACCAGATGCGCCTGCCAATACGCGTCCACGTAGCACACCATATATATGAATATTTCCATCAGCGATTAATTCTGCACCGGCGCTCACATTATTAATCACAATGAGATCACTATTTGGTGCATAAATTCTTTGTCCTGAACGGACAGGTGTATTAATTATACGAGTTTTTTTGAAAATAGGTTCAATCGGTTTATTTTCTTGAGTAAGAAATTTCTGACTTTTACCTTCTTTCAATAAAGGAAGTTCTAATTTTAGAACAATTTTTCGTTGTTCTTCATCTTGACAGCCGCTGATTCCAACAATACGCAACCCAACTGACTCAACGGCTCGGTAGAGTGCGAGGAGATCTGCATCAACTGGGAGAGCAGATATATTGATAACAACGGGAGCATTTTTCAGGAATTCAGGGGCTTGTTCCATTTTTTCCTGCATAGCTCTATGAATGACTTCCGGCTGATCATCATACAAATGAACGACCGAAAGCGTAAAATTACTGCCTTTTAGCTCAATTGGCGACTGTGACATTGATATTTTGACTCAGCAAGGTTAAGTTTCCCAGAGAAGTTTACTAAAATATTTTTCTAGAACAGCATTTGGGAGACGATATTCTTAAATATAATAAGCATGTTATAGTTAGTGAATTATTCAAGCAAGTCGCAGAGTTAATTTAAAAGAGTTCATGACAATGATTTGTGTAATCTATAGAAGTCTAAAACGTGATCAGACATATCTTTATGTTGAAAAAAGAGGTGATTTTTCGCGCGTTCCTGAAGAGTTATTAAAAACATTTGGTGAACCCCAATATTCAATGATGATCTCATTATCTGAAAGAAAAAAATTGGCCAATGCTGATATTGAAAAAGTAAAAGCAGCTTTGAGTGAACAAGGATTCTACCTGCAAGTACCACCACCAGTGGAAAGTTTGATCAATGAGCATCTGGCATCAAACAAGCCAACCAAGCAGTAAAAAAGTCGCTGGCAACCTGGCAACCGCCTGATCCTGAATCGAGGAGCTGATTTATGAAATTAATCACTGGGGTGACTTTATTGACAGCAACTCTGCTGGCAGGGTGTAGTACATCAAGTGGCAAACAGTTGTACAATCAATCAGTGTTGACTACACGGTCGCAAGCAGAAGTCAAATCACTAGAACACCATTTCCCATTGAACTCCCGTGAACCGTCACAATTTCCTGCTTATGTGGCTTTGCTGAAACAGCAAGCCCGGGAGCAGGGTATCAGTGAAACGACTTTGGTTCGGGCATTTGCCAATATCCATTTTATTTCGCGTGTCATTAAGGCTGATCGTAACCAGCCAGAAAAAAAAGTTACATTGGAAGATTATCTGAGCCGGGTCTTGCCCGTTTGGAGGATTGAGCAAGGTGTCAGGCAATATGAAGATAATCTCCCCCAGCTAGAAAGAATCAGTCGTCAATACGGTGTACCTAAAGCCTATATTGTTGCCTTGTGGGGATTGGAAAGTGGTTTTGGCAAAATTCAGGGAAAAGAAGATGTCATTTCGGCGTTATCCACGCTGGCGTTTGAAGGTCGCCGGGAAGTGTTTTTCGTTAAACAATTATTGGCAGCGCTAGAAATAATCGAGAATCAATATATTGATGAAGATCAGACCCTGAGTGGATCTTGGGCGGGGGCAATGGGGCAAAGCCAATTCATGCCAACCTCTTATTTAACATATGGTGCTGATGGCGATGGTGATGGAAAAATTGATATTTGGCACAATAAGGAAGATGTCTTTGCCTCGACGGCCAATTATCTGAGCAAGGAAGGGTGTCAACAAGGGTTACCGTGGGGATATGCTATTTCATTACCTGTTGGCTTTGACATAGCATTGGAAGGTATTAAATCCGAACAGGGGAAAACTATTGCTCAATGGCAGGCATTAGGGGTTTCATCCCCGCATTTTGCTAATCTGCCTGCAAATACCAAAGGTTGGATAGTGATCCCTGATGATCCAGTACAACGGGCATTTTGGGTAACGCAAAATTTCCGTACTATCATGCACTGGAATCGTTCTTACTATTTTGCCCTCAGTGTTGGTATGATGGCGGACGGTATTACGCAACGAACTCATTTCCTCACTCACTGAAAATCGGCTCTTGAAGCCATCAGTCAGATCTTGAAATAAGTGGATTGAAAACAAGATAAGGGAGAATATTATGTACCAGCATCGGGATTGGCAGGGCGTATTGCTGGATTTCCCTGCTAATAAAGTCGTTTGTGTCGGTAGTAATTACGACAGGCATATGAAAGAGATGGGATCCCAATCTACTGAAGAGCCGGTAATATTCATCAAACCTGAAACGGCGCTTTGCGATCTCTGCCAGCCGGTTTTCATCCCGCAGGAATTGGGTTCTGTGCACCATGAAATTGAGTTAGCCGTCTTGATTGGTTCGGCACTTAAGAATGCCAATGAGGAGCGAGTCGGTCAGGCAATTGCAGGTTTTGCGGTTGCACTGGATTTGACATTACGTGATTTGCAGCGTGAATTTAAACAATCAGGGCAACCGTGGGAAAAGAGTAAGGCATTTGACAGGTCGTGCCCGATATCGGGTTTTATTCCTGTCAATGCCTTTGGTGATCCACAAAATACCCAGCTTTCTTTGACAGTAAATGGCGAATTGCGCCAAAACGGCAATACGAGTGACATGCGAACACCTATCATCCCGTTGATTAGCTATATGTCGCGCTTTTTTACCCTGCGTCCGGGCGATATCATCTTGACGGGAACGCCAGAAGGTGTAGGGCCACTGCAATCTGGTGATATGCTAAACGTCTCTCTCAATGAGCACGTCTTGACAACCAGAGTGATTTAATCATGAGGAATGACAGAAATTATGTCTCAACCTTTCTGGCAGGTGAAAACCCTGGAACAAATGACAGACCAAGAGTGGGAAGCATTATGTGATGGCTGCGGCCAGTGCTGCCTGCATAAGTTGATGGATGAAGATACTGATGAAATTTATTTCACCAATGTTGCCTGCAATCAACTGAATATTAAAACCTGCCAGTGCAAGAATTACGAAGATCGTTTCAGATATGAGCCTGACTGTATCAAATTAACCCGTGAAAATATGGTTACCTTTGAATGGCTGCCGAAGACGTGTGCTTATCGTTTGATTGGCGAAGGAAAAACACTTCTGCCTTGGCATCCATTGGTCAGTGGTTCAAAATCAGCCATGCATGCGGAGCGTATTTCTGTTAGGCATATTGCCGTACGCGAAGCGGATGTGGTGGATTGGGAAGACCATATACTTAATAAACCATAATATTTTACTCATTGATATAAAAGGGATTTTATATCATATGGTTTTGGGTATACCCTCATTTCTGTTATCCTACCTATATTAGATATAATATTAATTACCTCGGCAACTTTAAAATCCAGTTTGGATCAGTTTCCGGAATGTGTTCTATTACTGGCAATATATTATTAATATATTGATCGATCGTAGTGATATGTGGATAGTCGGTGAGTATAAATGTTATGTTACCCTTGTAATCGCTTATTCTGATTTTTCTTATTTCTTTCATGTAGGTATCAAGTGATGGAGCTGATATCTCATTTCTGGTTTGATAAATCACTTTTTTGTCTCTGGTATTTTTCCCTGTTTTTATTTCTGGCTCAGTAGGTGTGGGAATGAAGGCTCTAGAATAGTTTCCAATCGTCAGCCTTGGCTCAGAAACATCTGTAAATCCCATAAGTCGTAGGTAGGGCCATATATAAGTGTAAGCATTGATTGGATCAGGAAATTTAGGGTACAACTAAAACGACTTTTACAATAACGCTCGTGTTGCTTTTTTAGAACTTGTATCCTGAGTTCTTTTTCTTTTCTTGAATTAAACATAGGATCATCCTCCTATTAGAAAAATCATTCATATACTTATTGACGTAGACCAAGGTGTCATCCATCAATGTCCTCTAGATAACAAGATAAAAACTCTAAACTATATCCAATCGGTTGATTTATAGGTAATTACTTTCAAAATTATTTTTATCATTGTATTTATGCTCAGGGTGTCTTAAGTCAGGAGCTGATGCCAAATACGAAGAAATTGACATGTGCATACAATACGAGTTTTGGAATTGCCATTAATATCGGATTTTTCTCTCGTTTTTCTGACTTTAAACAGTCAAGAAAAACTGATAACTTGTTTGTCCCATAGTCAATACAAGGAAAGAGAAATGGCAAGTTATTTGATTCGTGTGGAGCTTTATGGCACCGGTTCTGACGGCTATGAAAAATTGCATAAAAGGATGACAGCGAATCAATTTAGTCAATCTATTCGTTTCCCTAACGGGAAATGGCATCGCCTCCCTAGTGGGACTTATATTGGTAGTTCTTCGCTGGAATCTATTCAATTAGCGGAAAAAATCAAATCTATGGCTACGCCTTTCTCAAACAAAGACCCTGCAATATTTGTTTGTACTTACGGTAACTGGAGTGCATCACTTTATCCTGAAAAACAACACACTGAATCCGGCTATGGTGAGTGATTTTTGGCTAAATTACGATCAACGATAATCAACAACAGTCAGTAATATTCATCTAGCATCATGAGAATTATGTACATCGATATGTACATAAACTACAGTAAGAGCCAAGTTAGTTTTTAAGGAAATTAATATGGCTCTTACTGATTCATGGCTGCACTCCACTATTGGCATGCCTTAAGAAAAAATGTAGTGGTTCATAATCTCTTCCCACTGTTTTTTGTATTCTACAGGTGAAATACTCCCATTATAGCTATAGGGACGATAGTGATTGTAATTCAGCCAAGGAAAGTACCGTTGGCAATATGAAGGCGGGGGATACTTCTCCGCCTGTGAGCATCAGTAAAAAGGTTCATCAAAACTGGAGAACGTGTTTGAGTTAGTTGTTTATAGATTCAGTGAGTTGTATGTACGCGAGGTTAGGATGGCATGAAATGGCAGTCTGGGCATTAATAAAATATCTCTCTATGGCTGATAGAGGTTAGTATAAAAAGAGGACAATCATCCCCTTTAACCCCTTGATATTCCTAATTTCCGCATGGTGCAGGCTTAATCTACATATGTAGATACGGGGTTATTGTCTGATTCCTACAACAACCCAGCCAATTCCATACCAACCATAATAAATATTAGTATGGTATTTATGCTGCTTACCAAATATATATTAAGTACTGTTGGTACGATTCTAGTGTCAAACAGTCGAAGCCACTACCGTGCAGCTATGGAAGTTTGTTTGATAATGAGGGAGAGTAAACATGAACAACAGGTGGATGAGCTATATAACGTTTGTAGGGGTTTGGATTGTCGTAACGCTGACGATTGGTGTTATGTTGTCATAAAAATACAAGAAGAATCAGGGCAATGGATTGAAATTCAGTTCAAAAGATTACCCAGTATGCTAAACTGGGTAATCAAAACCATCTGGGGGTGGGCATAACCATTAGGTTATTGGGCAAGATCTCGCACAGTATAAACCAACGTGTTTTTGCCATTAACCAATGTAAGTTTCTTGCCTTTTAAACTGACTTTTGCTCCTTTAGTCAGCACGTTATTGAGCACTTGGTCCCATTGATTGAGTCTTTCATTGATACAGTACATCTGGGAGCGGGCCAAATTTTTTACTGTCAGAACGTTGTTCTTTAATGTGCCTGCTCCCATAAAATTGTTGCACATAGCGCCTGAAATAAACAGTTTTTCATTAAATGTAATGGAAAGCTTGCTGTCTTCTTTATTCGAAACATCCTCACTATTGACACTGACCAAGGCAAAATGATGGTTTTGTAGATCCCTGCTTGTGACATTCCCTGTGGCGCCCACTCCCGAAGATTGACATGCTGTGAGTAGCAGGGTGGCGACCACTAACGGAATCGCTTTTTTCATTTTATCTCCTGATGTTCGTTGAGATTATCCAATAATATTCGGACAAGCCTCTCCGGAAGTTAATTGCTGGATATTTTGTAACGTCGTTTCACTGATACTAGTTAGCGCTTCTTCTGTCAAAAAGGCCTGATGACCAGTGAACAGCACATTATGGCAGGAAGACAAACGACGGAAAATATCATCTTGAATAACATCGTTTGATTTATCTTCAAAGAATAAGTCACGCTCGTTTTCATAAACATCCATGCCCAATGCGCCAATTTTTTGTTGTTTCAGTGCATTAATGGCAGCAATGGAATCAATTAGAGCACCTCGGCTGGTATTGACGATCATCACCCCATCTTTCATTTTGTTGAATGCTGTTTCATCTAATAAATGATGGTTTTCTGATGTCATGGGACAGTGGAGGGAAATTACATCAGATTCAGCGTATAAAGTATCTAAATCCACATATTCCACGCCCATATCCAAGGCTTCAGGGTTTGGATAAGGATCATGCGCCAATAAACGCATGCCGAAACCGTTCAAAATTCGCAGAGTAGCAAGCCCTATTTTCCCTGTACCGATAATACCCGCAGTACGTTTATACATATTGAAACCGGTCAGGCCTTCAAGGGAGAAATTGGCGTCACGGGTACGCTGGTAGGCGCGGTGAATGCGCCGATTCAGACACAGCATTAATCCAACAGTGTGTTCAGCAACTGATTCAGGTGAATAAGCAGGTACTCGAACAATTTGAATGCCTAACTCTTTGGCTGCATCCAGATCAACATTGTTGAATCCGGCACAACGTAATGCCAAGATTTTGATGTTCATCTCGGCCAGTTCTTGTAGGACTTCACGTCCGCCATCATCATTGACAAAAATACAGACAGCATCTGCGCCAATGGCGTTTTTAGCAGTTTGTGGACTCAGGGAAAAATCAAAAAACTCGATATGATAGTCAAGGCCAAGTTTTTGGTTGAGCATTTCAAAATGTTTACGGTCATACTGTTTTGTACTGTAAACAACCAATTTCATAACAACATCTCCACCATACAGTCACTGTAGAATCATCCGAGCCATCCATTGAGTTCACTTTGCTGTAAGACTGCCTGCAATAATGACATCTACTGAAGGTTCTAAGCGTTATCTCTCGCTATACTCGAATAAATCGCCTGATAAGCTATTCATAGTCATAGCTTGTATAATAAATCGGCTTAGAGCCTGATATGGGACTATCATAACAGGAAGTTGCTCTTAGATTGAAAAAGAGATAAGGATTGATGACTAAGATATTAAAAGTGTTCGCAGTGATGGTGGTGTTGCTGGTGTTATTGGTATTGGCGAGTTGGTATACACTTTCACGTTGGCTACCATTGATTGCCAGCCATTGGTTACCACAGGGAGTCACTCTTTCTTTGAGCCAACCGAGATGGAAAACGAATGGATTATGGCTGGATAGCTTGTCATTGAAGGCAAAAGGGTGTGAGTGGATCAGAGTATCTGAGTTATCTGTGGAGTATTCACGTCGGGGAAATATCGAAGAGCGTTACTGGAATATTCATGCTGCTAATATTGACAGCCAAAGTCAGTGCTTAGCGCAACTGCCCGCTACGGAAAAACAGTCAGCACCATTATCTGTTCCAGAGATATTATCCTCTATTCCCTCGGTTAGCCTTACCGTTGATCACGTGGCTCTTATGCCGTGGCAGGAATTTGCTGGCAGACTTCAATTTAGTTCATCAACTCAGGGACAAAGATTCTCTTATCAAGGTGAGCAGTTAAAGCTAAATGCATATATTACAGATAGAAAAAACCTCATTATTCGCCAATTTTTTGTGAAATTCCCTGAACAGGAAATGAACCTGAACGGGAATATCGCATTACCCTTGGATGTTGAAACACTGCCAGAACAAGGCAAAATCACAGCATATTTATCTCTAAGCCAATATCCAGATCCGTTGCAGTTAGCATTGAAATGGCGGGGGCAGAGTGGACAACTCACCGTTATTGAAGAAAAGAAACAACAAATACTGGCGGAACTGCCTTGGTCATTCAATGCATCCCAATTCCAGATCACGGGTGGTAAATGGCAATGGTTGGCTAACTCCCAACCATTATCTGGCGGTGTAAACATCAGGCTTGAACAGTGGAAAAAAGGCCTGACCGGTATGTCTGTCAGTGGACGGGTAAATCTAGTAACTCAAAATGAGCAGGGTAAAGGCAATATTATTCTGTCAGTACAATCGACATCAATCAATATGACCAATGCTTATATTCCGTTTCAGTTAACCGGACAAATGAATAGTGACCAGATGATCATGACCATGTCATTGCCTGCTGTTATCACGGGGCCATTGGTTGAACCTAAAATTACCTTTCGTTCAGGGGCTTTGTTGCGGGCGTGGGGGAAGGTCAGCGAAACTTTTACCGTTAAAGAGGCTCGTTTACCTTTGGCGGGTACTTACCTGACACGTGATGGTTTTACTGGTCGCCTTCAAGCCATTGTGAAAGCACAAGATAGTTATTGGGGAAAATTTAAATTACATCTGGACGGATACGCAAAAGATTTTATGCCCGATCAGGGGAATTGGACGTGGCGTTATTGGGGTAATGGACACTTACCACCGCTACAAGCTAAATGGGATATTGCAGGCACAGGAAACTGGAACCAATCACAAATAACGGTGGATAGATTAAATACGGGGTTTGATCTCATTCAATATGGCCTTGTAAAGATGGAAACACCGCGTTTAAAGCTGACCAACCCATTAGTTTGGGAACGTGGCGCAGGTCGTCCAAAATTAATGGGGGAATTTCAATTATCCGCTCAGAGAACAGAATTTCGTTCTGGCGGTTTTCTGCCTCCCTTTGATTTTAAGGCTACACTCGCTGGACGGTCACCGGATAGTTTTATGCTGAATGGGAAATTGTATCCCAAAGGAATTGGCCCCATTCCATTTTATGGGCGTTGGGATGGTGAGCGATTAAGGGGGGAGGCCCGTTGGCCACGGCAGTCTTTATTAGCATTCCAATCTTTGATCCCTCCAGATCTGGGGATTACGGTGCGTGGTGGTAATATTTATGCTCAAGCCGCTTTTTCGGCAGCGAAGGGGCAGGGATTGCGCGCTGGTGGCCACTGGGTAGTGAAAGATGCAGGTATTTGGCTGAAAAATGGGGAAGTTGACGGTTTGGATTTTGTTTTACCATGGCGTTTGCAGGAACATACTTGGCAATTGGGGCTGACATCGCCTGTCCAGTTGCGTATCAAAGCAATCAAGGGGCTGTTTGATATGCAAAATGTGACAGCCGATCTGCTGGGTTTTTATCCACCGACTGACAAACAGCCATTGACGCTGGCCAATGTGAAGGTTGATATGCTGGATGGCAAATTGGAAATGAATAAATTACAGTTTCCACAGAAAGAAGCTGCTGTACTGCGCTTTAACAAGCTGAATTTGAGTAAATTGTTTGGCGTGTTAAAAGTTAAACAAATGGCGATGTCGGGAAAAATCAGCGGTGAATTACCTGTGTTATTAAATGATAAACTTTGGATTATTCAGCGGGGATGGGTATCCAACGAAGGCTATCTGACATTGAGGCTGGATAAAGACACGGTTGACTCCATAGGGAAAAATGATTTATCGGCAGGTATTGCAATGGATTGGCTGCGTTATTTAGAAATCAGTCGTTCAAAGGCATATGTGACTCTCGATAACTTGGGGATCTTGACATTAAATTCAGAGATCAGTGGCGTTAATCCTATGGTAGATAAAAAACGTGAGGTTAGGCTTAATTATCGTCATGAAGAGAACATTTTTCAATTATGGCGTAGTCTGCGTTTTGGCAGTAATCTGGAAGAATGGTTACAGAAAAATATATCTGTAATGAACGGGAGTGATAAATGATAACAAGAATTGGATTCAGGTTGCCAACAGCCAGGATAGGCGCGATGTTGGTCAGCATGATGTTACTCAATATGGCATTGACGGGTTGTATCAGACTGGAAATGGCAACGCCGGATAAGCCCATAAATATCAACATGAATGTGAAAATTGAGCATGAAATTCATATTAAAGTCGATCGACAAATTGAAGATATGCTCAAAAACAATTCTAACTTATTCTAAGGGCTAGAATATGAAAAAAGCAGGAGTGATGTTTCTGTTGAGTCTGTTATTCAGTTCTTTTTCTGTTGGCATGACGTTGAATGAAGCGAAACAACAAGGATTAGTGGGAGAAACATTCAGTGGCTATCTGGCCTCCGTAAAAAACACTCAAGGTGCTCAATCTGTGGTCAGAAAAATTAACGATGAGCGGGAAAAGAAATATGCTGAGATTGCGGCTCAAAACAATATGACGACGGATCAAGTGGCGAAAATCGCGGGTGAAAAATTGGTGAATCGTGCGGGATCAGGGGAGTATGTTCTTGGCATCAATGGTAATTGGGTGAAAAAATAAGCGCGCCATTTGGCGCACTTTAATCTTGATCAAGCGACGTCCGCTTCGAGTTGCGGTTGTCCCATTTTTTCTATGACATCATTTATCACATCACGCGCATCTTGATGTGTCTGGTTGGCGGATTCTGCACCCATTGCCAAACCTTCAGCAAACACAAACTCCACGTCGGTAATACCGATGAATCCGAGGAAAACACGCAAGTACGGTGTCATCAAATCTGTTGGGCTATTCTTATGGATGCCACCACGGCTAGCCAAAATAATGGCTCGTTTGCCTTTTAGCAAACCTTCGGGGCCATTTTCGGTGTAACGGAAAGTCACACCGGCACGGGCAATCAGATCAAAATAAGTCTTTAGTTGAGTAGGGATAGTGAAGTTATACATTGGCGCGGTGATTACAATAACATCATGTGTTTTTAATTCTGTAATCAGTTCATCTGACAGAACTAATGTTGATTGTTGGCGTTCTGTCAATTCCGCACCGCTTGGACGCAAGGCACTGACCAATTCTCCATCCAGCACTGGAACTGGATTTTCAGCTAAATCGCGTGTGGTAATGTTGCTTTCTGAGTGGTTAGTTAGCCATTTTTCGACAAAATAGTCGGCCATTTTATTACTTTGAGAATATTGCGCCAGAATGCTGGATTTCAGAACCAGTACTTTACTCATTCTTTATTTCCTTAGTTAATCATAAAAACTATAACACGATTAATCAATTCGAGATGCAGGATACTTTATACAAGAAATTGTTCAGGCAATAACTCAATATTTTGAGATAAGTATTCAAATTCACTGAATGATTGATAGTCACCATGTAAAATATAAATAATTTGCCACAAATTGGCTAATTGAAAGATATATATGCAGTACATGGAATTGCACAAGATATGTTACACTTCTAATATTTAAGTCATAAGAAACTATCCTCTGAGCCTGCAAAAACAGCGCTACCCAGTTAAGAACGTCACAAGGATTTATCACAGTGGAATCACCTTTGACAGCACCATTTGCTGAATTATTTGCTGAACTTGATCACACACCGTTGCGCGATCAGTTCCGTTTGAGAAAACGCCTGCATGGGGCGGCAAAAATTAAGAATCAAGCTTCCTTGCAGGCCGTAGCACAATCCATTTCTGTGGATATTGCGACTGCAAAACAGAAAATCATTAATCGTCAGGCCGCATGTCCTTCTATTAACTATCCTGAAAATCTACCTGTTAGTCAGAAGAAAGGTGATATCTACAAAGCGATTCGGGATAATCAGGTTGTTATCATTGCAGGGGAAACCGGTTCGGGTAAAACGACCCAGATCCCCAAAATATGCCTTGAATTGGGTAGGGGCATCAAGGGGTTGATCGGTCATACCCAACCCCGTCGTTTGGCGGCACGTACAGTTGCCAATCGCATTGCAGAAGAGTTGGAAACCCCACTTGGTTCGGCGGTCGGTTATAAAGTTCGTTTTAATGATCAGGTCAGTGAAAATACATTAATAAAATTAATGACTGATGGCATTTTGTTGGCAGAACTGCAGCAAGATCGTTTGCTACTGCAATATGATACGTTGATTATCGATGAAGCTCATGAACGCAGTCTGAATATCGATTTTATTCTCGGCTATCTGCGTCAGTTACTGCCAAAACGTCCTGATCTAAAAGTTATCATTACCTCCGCAACCATCGATCCTGAACGCTTTTCCCGTCATTTCAACAATGCGCCGATTATTGAAGTGTCTGGACGTACTTATCCGGTGGAAGTGCGTTATCGGCCCGTGGCTGGTGATGATAATGACAGTGATCGGGATCAGCTTGAAGCCATCATAGACGCAGTGGATGAATTGGGGCGTGAAAGCTCCGGCGACATACTGGTTTTCATGAGTGGTGAGCGAGAAATCCGTGATACGGCGGATGCCCTTAGTAAGCAAAACTTCCCACATACCGAAATTCTGCCGCTCTTTGCACGGCTGTCTAACAGCGAACAGAATCGGATATTCCAGTCTCATGTCGGTCGCCGTATTATTTTAGCAACCAACGTAGCGGAAACATCGCTGACTGTACCCGGTATCAAATATGTGATCGATACTGGTTTTGCGCGTATTAGCCGATATAGTTATCGAACTAAAGTGCAGCGTTTGCCGATAGAACCTATTTCTCAGGCATCTGCTAATCAGCGAAAAGGTCGCTGTGGTCGTGTTTCAGACGGGATTTGTATTCACCTCTATTCGGAAGATGATTATGTATCGCGTCCAGAATTTACTGATCCTGAAATTCTGCGTACCAATTTAGCTTCTGTTATTTTGCAGATGACGTCTATTGGCTTGGGCGATGTCAGCGCATTCCCATTTGTCGAAGCACCGGACAAACGCAATATTCAAGATGGTGTTCGCCTGTTGGAAGAGCTGGGAGCTATTGATCCAGATTCCCTGTCAGAAGAGAGTTACCGACTGACACCAATGGGACGACAATTGGCACAGTTACCTATCGATCCACGCTTGGCTCGCATGGTGCTGGAAGCCAGAGCACATGGTTGTGTCCGTGAAGTGATGGTGATTACTGCGGCATTGTCGATTCAAGATCCAAGAGAAAGGCCACTGGAAAAGCAACAGGCTTCTGATGAAAAACACCGTCGCTTTGTGGACAAGGATTCAGATTTCATCGCTTTCCTTAAATTGTGGGATTTTCTGGTGGAACAGCAAAAAGCGCTCTCCAGTTCTCAATTCCGCAAACTTTGCCGTCAAGATTATCTGAACTATCTTCGTGTTAGAGAATGGCAGGATGTTTATACTCAGCTTCGGCAGGTTGTAAAAGAAATTGGTATACCGATCAACAGTCAGGAAGCGGATTATCGCAGTATTCACATTGCTTTGCTGACAGGCCTGTTATCCCATATTGGGCAGAAAGACACGGATAAACAAGAGTATACAGGTGCGCGCAATGCCCGTTTTTCTGTTTTCCCTGGTTCCGGATTATTTAAAAAGCCGCCTAAATGGGGGATGGTTGCTGAATTAGTGGAAACCAGCCGGTTGTGGGGACGCATTGCTGCGCGTATTGAACCTGAATGGGTAGAACCGCTGGCTGCGCATTTAATTAAGCATCATTATAGTGAACCGCACTGGCAAAAATCTCAGGGAGCGGTAATGGCAACGGAAAAAGTCACCTTGTATGGTTTGCCGATTGTGGCAGGGCGTTTGGTGAATTACAGTCAGCTAGATCCAATGTTATGCCGCGAATTGTTTATCCGTCATGCACTAGTTGAAGGAGATTGGCAGACTCGTCACTCATTCTTCCGCGCTAACCTCAAATTGCGTGAAGAAGTTGAGGAACTGGAACATAAATCTCGTCGACGGGATATTCTGGTGGATGATGAAACCTTGTTCAGTTTCTATGATCAGCGAATTGGCAAAGACGTTGTTTCATCCCGCCATTTTGATCGCTGGTGGAAAACCGCAAGTAATGATCAGCCCGAATTGCTCAACTTTGAAAAAAGTATGCTGATCAAGGGAGATGCAAACAAAGTCAGTGCGTTGGATTATCCGAATTATTGGCATCAGGATAATTTGAAATTCCGCTTGAGCTATCAATTTGAGCCGGGAACCGATGCCGATGGTGTTACTGTACATATTCCGTTGCCGGTATTAAATCAGGTTAAAGACGAGGGGTTTGACTGGCAAATTCCGGGCATTCGTTATGAATTGGTTGTTGCGTTGATTAAATCATTGCCAAAACCAATACGCCGTAATTTTGTACCGGCACCTAACTATGCGCAGGCATTTCTGGAACGGGTCACACAACCACAGGCTACTTTACTGGATAGTCTTGAGAAAGAACTACGCCGTATGACTGGTGTGACGGTGTCACGTGATGACTGGCAGTTGGAACAAGTGCCTGATCATTTGAAGATCACATTCCGCATTATTGGTGAGAAAAGAGTCGGTGAGAAAGGGGCTGGAGAGAAAAATAATCCATTAGCGGAAGGCAAAGAATTGTCAGCGCTGAAACTGAAATTGAAAGGAAAAATTCAGGAAACGCTTTCGGCAGTTGCAGACGACGGCATTGAACAAAACGGGCTGCATATTTGGAGTTTTGGTGAATTGCCTGAACGTTACGAGCAAAAACGTGGCGGCTATTCCGTTAAAGCATTCCCGGCGCTGGTGGATGAGAAGGACAGTATCGGTATTAAACTGTTCGAAACTGAATCTGAGCAGCAAAATGCAATGTGGGAAGGGACGCGTCGTCTCTTATTGCTGAATATTCCATCACCGATTAAATATTTGCATGAGAAATTACCGAACAAATCCAAACTGGGTCTGTACTTCAACCCATATGGAAAAGTGTTGGATTTAATTGATGATTGCATCTCCTGCGGCGTGGATAGGTTGATTGCAGAAAATGGCGGGCCAGTATGGAATGAACAGGCGTTTTCAAGTTTGCAGGATAAAGTGCGTGCCGATTTGAATGATGCGGTGGTTGATATTGCCAAACAGGTGGAACAGATCTTGACAGCGGTCTTTAACATCAACAAACGTCTGAAAGGGCGGGTAGATATTGTTCTAGCACTTGCGTTATCGGATATTAAAGAACAAATCTCCGGTCTGGTCTTTAATGGATTCGTTACTTCTCATGGTTGGAAACGTCTGGCAGATGTTCTGCGCTATTTGAATGGTATTGAGCGTCGGTTGGAAAGATTGGCGGTTGATTCTAACAAAGATAGGGTACATATGAGCCGAATTGAGCATATTCAGCGCCAGTGGCAACAATGGCAAGCAAAACTGTCCCTTCAGCAGAAGCAGTTGTCGGAAGTGAAAGAAGTTCGTTGGATGATCGAAGAACTTCGGGTTAGCCTGTTTGCCCAGCAATTGGGTACTGCGTATCCAATATCAGATAAGCGTATTTTTCAGGTAATGGAAAATATAGCATCGTGATCTTGCTGTTTATGGGCTGTAGTAGCTTTATTATAGTCCATAAACTTGTTTTTGGATTAGAAAATGCGGTTGATATTTTTATAGTTACAACATACTTTGTAATTTTAACCTTGCAGTTTAAACCAACCAACCAATTAATTAGATAGTCCTCCATAGCAATATAGTTGTTATGGAGGAAGGCTGTTTTTATTGATAAGTTAACGTAATTGTCGCTGTTGCATCTGCCTTGCCAGGGATAATTCGCGCATCAGTCTGGATATAATGGGCGCTCAATGGAATTGTAATATATCCCCCTGACTGGGTGGAACCAGATACAACCGGGGTGCGCATTGATACGAGGCGGTTTCGATGTAGGATCTGCAAACCGACACCTTTTGCTGTGACATTGTCACTACTGTAATCCAACGCCCAAATATTGTTGGAGTAGCTTTTGGCAGGGCGTCCATCCAACAAGACTTGGACATGAAGATTTGCATCACAATCTAATTTCAGATCGAAACCTTTGGCTCCAGCAGTACTGTTAATACCCCTAAATTCACTTGTTTTAATATCCCCCATATTAACAAAAGTCGTGTTTTGTTTAAGAGAACACCCTTGAGTAACGATGTGAGTATTTTCTAAATAGAAAGTATTAACAGGAGCATCATGACCTAATCTGGCTTTTGTTAATACCTGTCTATGCGTGTCTCCTGAACCTGTAGTAGGCGCAATTTTGATTAATTGCACGGTTAAATAACCCCATGTTTTTCCACAATAGAGCAGACCGTTTTGATGAGAGTATTTTGGTGGATTACAGTAGTAAGGATGTGCCACTGTTCTGGGCAACCAGTTAATGCCATAATCCGGTCCCCATGTATTGATACGTATTCCCACGCCAGGTACTCCGGATTCATAAATTGCGTCATAATTGTAGTGCGCTTTTACAAAATCAGGCTTATCCCACGAAGCCTGAGTTGGCCGATCACAAAAAGCGATATAGCTTTGCTCATCCACTTGATCTAGACGAATTTCCCTGATGGTTGTTCCGATGGGATAATCTCTGGGAATGACGATAGTGCCAAAAGAGACAGGTGTCATTTTGCCAGTCATATAATATTGACACTGACTGTTTGCCTGACTGGCAAAACTGCTCATCATACCGGCAATAAATAAACTCGCCATTAATAGTTTTAAGCTGCTAGCCATAAATAACTTCCATAATATGTAAAATATCAAATAAATACCCTATATTGTTACTCACAGGATGCACTCAGCATGTACAGACCAGATTCTGGTGTTTTCTCTGGAAGTTGATAATTAACATGACATTCTTGAACATCTTTATGACCCCATTTCACCCATATCCGGCCTGACTGAGGAACACCGCTGAGATAAGCCTGACCATCATTACCGACAATCGTGCTATTGGATTCATCTATCTCATTTTTTTGCTCCAATGTCGCAATTGCGCCAAAGGGGATTTCTTTATCTTTGTGGGAAAATGTCAGTAAAACTCGGTGGCCAATGCGAGTCTGGAAATTGGCTAAGGTCAATGAACCTCGGGTTGGGATGATGGTTTGCGTGTTAATATCAATATCAACGTTGTTACCCATCGAATTTGTATCCAGAGCAATGCGGTTTTTTCGATAACTACTGACATAAGGTATGATGGCATGGCCTTTCCAGTTAGTCTCTATACCTGAATGGTTCTGCACCTTAACACCCTGAGCACCATTGGCACGTACTAAAACCAAAGTATCTCCCAAAGATTGGGAAAGGGTAACGCCATAAGGATGGGCGACGATACCACCATTTAAACCATAAGTCAGTTGCCTGGAATTTTTATCGTAATTGTAACCTGCGTTGACTTGGCTATATGCTCCTTTGTATTCCGCACCGATATTTCCACCAATGCCTTTGTTATGGCTAGTATAATTCTGCTGAATGTTATAAATCAGATTGTTATCTTCAAAAGCAGTACCATTTAAACTGAGCTGGTGAGATGCATCACTATGTTTACTGTTAGTCATGTTATAGCTGACCCAGCTATTCTTCAGCCAACGATCAAAGGGAATTTGAACGCTGAACGAGACAATCTGCTCATTATGATTTGAGCCAGGGAAAGCGCTGTGAGAATAATTCAGGCTATAATTGATTGAATTGTAACTCGTGTTATAACCAGCACTGACATTCCTTTCGTAACCTTTTTGATGCCAATAATCCTGTTGAAAGGCCGATAAATAGATGGATCCCCAATCGCCAAGAGGCTGGTTAATATGTAGCTGCAATTTACTGCGTTTATTGGTGCTATTGTGGGTGCTCCCATCGTTCGCAGGATCTATCTCATTCGCTTCTTTAAAATCGTAAAAATTTTGGGTCGAGTAACGATAACCCGCTAGAGTGAGGTTAGTGCCGGTTTGGGAAAGATCTTTAGCATATTGGAAACGATAGGATTGACCATAATAGCTGGCATTGGACATTAAATTGGTTTTTGCATAAGTTGCATCAAAGGAAAGGGAGCCCCAATCAGAGAGGCTATAGCCTGTACCCAACGCGATGGACTGATAATCTTTTGCGATCGTAGTTCCGCCATACGCAGTGATATGGTTGGAAATGCCATAAATCACCGTTCCCTGCATAAAATAGGGTTCTTTGCCACGGTGAGTAGATTGGTATTTTCCTAAAGTCAGGGAGTGTCGCAGGCCATTTTCCCGTAGCATGATAGGCGCAGTGGAAAAAGTTTGTACTGTTCGATATTCTTTCCCATCGGCTTCCTTGACGATGACCTCGAGATCTCCGGTAGAAGTCGTTGGATAGAGATCGTTGATAACAAAAGGCCCAGGGGAAACGTAAGATTCATAGATAATGTAACCATTTTGTTTGATGGTTACTTGAGCATTGCTTTGTGCAATTCCTCTAATTGTCGGTGCAAATCCTTTTAGGCTATCGGGTAACATATTGTCATCGGAAGCCAATTGTATGCCACGAAACTGAAAGCTATCAAAAATAGGTGAGGGAGTATAACTGTCACCTAATGTTAATTGGCTTTTAAGCGCATGAATATCTCGCTGAAGGTAGGTATTGAGATTTTGCCATTTTCCATCTTGACTGCTATAAGTGGAATAATTCCGCAAACGCCATGCTTCCCAGTTGGCGCCCGTTCTGAGATTGAGAAAATGATTTTTTGTTGAGCTAGGTTGATTATCTTGCCAACTCATGGAACCACTGTAGCTATAATTGACCCACAGAGAAGTTAACCCCTGATCCCATAAATGAGGTGGTACATAGTCTCTGGCCTGATTATTAAACGCAGCCTGGGGAACACTGATATCCAGTCGCTGGTGTTTGAAATCAAAAGAAGACGATGCAGATGGGATATACTGACCAAGATCAGCAATTTCCATTTCTTGCGGTAAATCGCGCAATGTGGGAAATGATTCAATATTCACTCCCATTTCCCGGAGTTTCTGTATTTTAAGTTTGGGCGATAGCTTATTGTTTATGATAATAAAATCGATATTTCCGGTATCCATCTTCTCCCGATTAAGATAGGTGTCTACCCAATAACGGCCAGGAGGCTGTTGATCATCTTGAGTAAAGACTGATAGATCAATATCTTCTGGAAAGCCTGAATGGTTCTCCAACGCATTGATGTTGAAATATTCTTCAGCATAAGCTTTATTGTTATAAACCCAAAGACATGTAGTTAACAACGCGCAGAGAAACACCTTACTATATAGGCAGCGCAAGCTTAGCCTGATAAATAACGCCCAATTATCAGAAATTTTTTGTTGAAGATAATGACGGTAGTTATCCATGATAATTTTCTAATTTTGATATACCCTCCATTTTACAAGTTGTATCTTGGAATCTATTGGGCATATATAGAGTGTATAAATTTTTGATTAGAACGCGCGCTTTTCTTCTGACGTTATGCCGCCAAAATCATTAATAGTTTTCCAAGTGACTTGGTTGATGTTTTTAATAGGAACATCCCAGCTCGCTTGATCAAAAGGCGGAATCATACCTGCGGATTTAATTTCATAATTTTTTACGCCATTGCCAGTAGCTAACTCAGAAAAAGAGATATAGCAAGGAGTTGGATTTTCCGCGATCAGCTTGTGTCCATCGATTTTGAACTTCAAGGCCTTATAAGCAATGCTGGCGTTATCCACTAAATTTGCGGGACGATAGAATAACTTAAACCGAGATTTTACTGTGATTTGCAATTGATTTTGTTCTGATTTGGCTGTAGCAGGAATAGATTTGATATTGAGCCAGAACAATGATTCTCTGTCATTTGGTAAATTATTTCCGGTCTTAACAATCCGTAAAATATTCTCATTCCCAGCTGTTAATTTAAAGAGTGGGGGAGTGATAATAAAAGAAGCTTTAGCTTCATCATTTTCACCTTGAACCCATGATTGAATGAGATAAGAAATATCAGTCTCTGGATTGTTAATGGAAATCGACGTTTCTTTTTGGTCACTGATATAAACAACACGAGTGCCGCCAATCACGACACCGGCAAAAGAGGTATTGGTGCTAAAAATGTAAATAAGAATAAAAATAAAAATGCGAAAATATTTCAAAGTGGTTACTCCAAGCAATATTATTCTTATGTTTATAAATCAATGAATAAATATATTCAGTGGGCTATTGTCATTTGTCATTCCTGATAATTTATATCAGCAATATATTATTTGGGCCTCCCTGCCATAAATTCCGTTAGTTATAGATGATAGTGAAATTAGCTACTGCATCACCCGCACCTGGAGTCACAGCTTCAGCTGTTGCAATGTATTTGGCAATGAAATTCAGCGTATTACTTTTTTGGGCTATCAGGTCCCGAGTTCGTGAGTTTTCAATCATATTAATTAATGTGTTACCGTCATCTTCATAAAGGGCGATCGCAACACCGCTGGCAGCACTTTCTTTCCCACCCTTGCTTAATGCTAAAAGGTGTCTATTGGTTGTATCCGTTTGACCATCAAATTTGACTTGTGCACGTCCGATACTTGTTGGGCACTCGGACAATTTAATACTAAAACGAGTAGGAGCAGAAACCGTATTAACTCCATTGAATGAACTTGAGCTAATAGTTCCCATATTTACGGTTTGATTAGCTGAATTTGAATCGATTTTACAAGTAGTGGCAGTAATTTTCCCCGTAAATTTGATTTTCCCATCAGCCGCGTACGCAGCGGACATAAATACAGATGATACAAATAAGGATGAAATAATTAGTTTGGTTTTCATTTTTTAATACATCCTACCTCTGACGAACTTAGACGACAGAGAGATAGATTATTGAGTTAATGTCAAAGCTGTACATTAATACAGCAAGTGAATTGTCTAGATTTAGATCTGAAAAATAACAAAGAAACAAAGAAACAACAGTTCGTGTTTTCTTACCAACCGATAAGGTAAAGAATATAGTAGCGAGTAATTGGCTAAGTTTAAAATAATAACTCGACTAATCTGGTTATTCGGAGTTTTTTATCTGTTAAGTCAACATTGATAGCATTGTTATTCATAACATAGAACGTTTTTTGATCGTCAATGAACTTTTATTCTGTTCTATAATATTAATTATTAATTGATGATATTCTGTAAAAATAGATGTGATGTAAAACACATGCAAGTTTGTGAATTGTTTTTTTTGCTAAATTTTTAACTAAATATTATATATTTGTGATCAATATTTTCTCTTTTGATTTTTATTTTAAATATTCAGTTTATGTCAGATTTTATATCCGCCAATAAATCAAATTTAAAAACATTACATCTGTTTTAAGTTAACTTATTATATAATAATATCTGGACTATAAGTTATATAGCACTAATAAATTTAATCCATTTTGAAAATAGAATACAACAGTAACATAATTTATATTTATATATTGGTTGCATTATGACCTGCCTCTCCTTATTTAGTTACAACATACTTTATAAATTCAAAACAAAATCACATGAAACCACAAAGAAAAAATCAGAATCCAACAATATGCCAACACAAAAAACTCAACATGGAAATTCCAAAATCGTGATTTATTTCGAAAGATTAAGGAGTACGTATGATATGTCGTACAAATAGCAGTGTAAAAATCCACTTTTAATGGAAAGGTCAGTAAAATACTCCAACCTATTTTAGATGATTTTACAGCAGATCTTGAACAAAAAATAAGAGGGGAAAAAAATTCCCCTCTTAAAAAGTCTACTTAGAATTGGAATGATTTGTACTAAAGCTATTTTTTATATCGAAACAATCTGATGACATGAGCCATGTGTTAGTACATTAACAGCCACGTAGAAGGAATTGTTATCAGAAACAGAACCACAATAGCCGATTTTTCCATTAGACTTAGTGAAGCTCTTTCCTTATTTTGTCTGCGTGCATACAGGAAAACCAGTAATCCAGGTGCGTATAGCACAACTGAAAGTAGTAAGTTCATTAAACCAGATGCATAAATTAGCCATAATCCATAAATACAAGCACCTACAGCAATAAATAATAAAGCACGGCTGCTGCGTTGAAACGCAACTTTCACTAAAAATGCGCCCACGAGAAAGTAGGGGACAAGGATCATCTCCGAAGCAATAGAAAGTAATGTATTGTAATTACTGCCACTTAACCAGATTAAAATCAAAGATAGCTGGACTGCACAGTTCGTGATCCAAAGTGATGACTCAGGCGATTTCTTACTATTTTGTTTATTGAATACTTTAGGGAAGGAGCCGTGTAAAGAAGCAATAAACGGCACTTCTGCTGCCATGATTGTCCAACTCAGATAAGCGCCGCAAACAGAAATGATTAAACCGGCAATAATCACAATTTCGCCAGTAGAGCCGATTAACTCTACCATTAAGTTTGCCATAGAAGGGTTTCGCATGGCTGCTAATTCAGGTCTTGTAACTAACCCCAATGAGAGCAGGGTGACAAGTACATAAATGCCTAATGCAGAAATGACAGCCAGCACGGTTGCGATACCAATATCTTTACGTTTTCTGGCCCGGGCTGAAACAACAACAGCACCTTCAACACCAATGAAAACCCACAAAGTAATTAGCATCGTATCTTTAACTTGCTGCCAGACAGGAACTCCCATTTCAACACCAGTGAAATCAAAAGAGAAAACATCCATTTTGAAAGCGATAATAGCCAAGACAATAAACATGCCCAATGGTAATAGTTTTGCCATCGTAGCCAGTTGGTTAACTCCCGCAGCAGTCTGTACACCCCGGAGTACCAGCCAATGAACAAACCAAAGTAAAATGGATTCACCTATCAACGATTGCCACGTATTTCCATCACCGAAAATCACTGAGTGTTCAGTATCAGTGAAAAAACTTAATGCTGCAAAGACGATGACCAAATAAGACACATTGGCAATAATGGCACAGAACCAATATCCCCACGCAGAGCAGAACCCAACTAATTCACCAAAACCTTCTCTGGCATAAGTAAAAATACCGCTGTCCAAATCAGGACGAAGGCGTGAAAGCAAAAGCAAGGAAGTGGCTAAAAAGATAATACCTATGCCTGTTATTCCCCAACCAATCATTAATGCAGCAGGGCTACCTACCTGCCCCATGTTTTGTGGCAAGCTGAATACCCCGGCTCCAACCATGGAACTGAGTACCAGTGCTGTCAGAGACGTGAGGCCTAATTTCTTTTCCAAAGATACATTCCTAAAAATAATATAATCGACACGACACGATTAGCCAGAACACTTGTCCTGAATATCGAACACATATTGGACATTTATTGCATCCATGCTAAGGATTGCAGAAAAGATTCAGTAGATAAATCTAAAAAAACAGGGCGATTCTACGGAGTGAAGGGATTGTATGCAATGGGTGACTATGCAAAAAAATATAAATTTTATTCATAAACTTTTTTAGGGGAGTCAGAAAACGAATTACAGATAATTTTTCTAATACATACTATCATCTTAATAAACATGGAAATGAACATAAGATAAACACTTTTGATAATACGCATTGTATATTTTACAGTAACAAAACAAATAACAAACAATTATGTAAATATTGCAGTCAAGAAGAACGGTAAAATAGGGGTTATTTGAATCTCATAGCATGTTGGCTGGTTAGTAAATTGTTAAACAAAGGAAAATTATTGGTGCAAAAAATGATGAAAGGCTCAAAGAAATACAATAAAAAAGGCACAATTTTTTATTTGTGCCTGCTTCATGAACTGATGAATAACGTTCTGACTATTTGAATAAATCAGCACTGATGGTGACGTTACCACCATTAGACTGCCATTCTCTAGTGATATGGTAGTATTTTGCTCCTTTCTCTGCTGCGCGCTTAGCAACCTGATAAGAAACTTCCGGTGCAGTCGTGTAATAACCAGAGAAGGTGATGGAATCAAACGGAACCATCTGAGCCGCAGATGCCTTGTTGAGCTCCTGAATTTTTGTACCATTAGGCAACGTTACAGTGTAACGACCACCTTTTGATGTCTGGGTTTCAAAAAAGCGGCCAACCACATTACTTGTTGAAGTTGAAGAAGCAATACCTGGAATTTCTACTTTCTTGGCTTCTTCGCCACCTTGTGCCAGAGCTTGTCGCCCGGCATCAGAATCTGCCGGAATGACGGCATTATTAGATTGAACTTTGCGTTTTGGTGCATCTTCTTTATAGATATATGCTGTGACTATTTGGTTTCCACCATTATTTGGTGCAATATCACGCACAATAAAGAAGGAAGCGGCATCTTTCTTTTTAGCGGCTTTGGCGATGGCTTCTTTAAGATCAGGATCGGTAGGGAAATAACCATTCACCGTTACAGTATCGAAGGGTTCCAAAGTGATCGCTTCAGTTTTAGGTAATTCCTTGATACCACGATAGATGCGATAATTAGGTGTTTTATCTGCTTTTTCCGCATCTTTATGATATAAATCGGCTACAACACGTAAATTGCCACGTCCATTAAGATCGTCGAGACTTTGGATGTAAAAACTTTCAGCGCCTTTTTTATCCGCTTGACGGGAAACCGCATCAGCAGCTTCATAAATTGCATTAAAACGACCAGTGACTGCGATCCGCTCAAACGGCTTGAGTTCTGCGGCTTGTTCTGGGGTCAATTCTTTAGCCGCATGTGCAGCAGTAATCGAGATTAATGAAAGCACCGCGGTAGCGATGATCGTTGTCTTCAGCTTCATAAAAAATCCTTTCGCCTTGCGCATTAAAATATTTATAACGTGCTGAACATTGTTATGTATCACATAGATCGCAATTATTACATGTAATAATGCTAATTGTCGCAAGAATTTACATCTTCTAAATAAGAGATTGTCATTTTTTAGTATATGACTCTAGGAATTTTAATAAATATAGTGAGTTATACGAACTGAAGCATTGTTTAGATTTAAGGGTTATTTTATTTTTTCTGACTTTATTATGATAAATCATTGACATTATTTTCATTACGTTACTATTTTGTATTCTATTGATAGGTTTTGCTGATAGCAGTAATAAAATCAATCTAATCGTTAAATAGGCTTCAACAAGGTAATAATCGGCAATCTTTCATTCTTAAAGAAGGAAACATTATGCATATTGGTGTACCAAAAGAGCGACTTTCTAATGAGGCTCGCGTTGCTGCCACACCATCAACCGTGGAGCAATTGCGTAAGTTAGGGTTTAGCGTCACGGTAGAGACGGGAGCAGGGCAGCTTGCCAGTTTTAACGATCTTGCTTATCAAAAAGCAGGTGCTGACATTGCAGAACTTCATCAAGTTTGGCAATCAGATATCATTTTAAAAGTGAACGCCCCCGCAGATAATGAAATTGCCTTGATGAAAGAAGGTGCGACGCTAGTTAGTTTTATCTGGCCAGCGCAAAATCCGGAATTAGTGGCAAAGTTGTCAGAACGTAAAATAACCGTTTTGTCCATGGATGCAGTTCCACGAATTTCCCGCGCACAATCTTTAGATGCTCTCAGTTCGATGGCAAATATTGCTGGTTATCGTGCCATTATTGAAGCAGCCCATGAATTTGGCCGTTTCTTCACAGGGCAAATTACAGCCGCTGGCAAAGTACCACCAGCTAAGGTCATGATCATTGGAGCAGGTGTTGCAGGATTAGCTGCAATTGGTGCTGCCGGTAGCCTCGGTGCAATAGTCCGTGCTTTTGATACACGTCCAGAAGTTAAAGAACAAGTACAAAGCATGGGAGCTGAATTTTTGGAATTGAACTTCAAGGAAGATGCTGGCAGAGGTGATGGTTATGCAAAAATCATGTCAGAAGCCTTTATCCGAGCCGAAATGGAATTATTTTCTGCACAGGCAAAAGAAGTCGATATTATTGTTACCACCGCGTTGATTCCAGGCAAACCGGCACCACGGCTTATCACCAAAGAAATGGTTGATTCCATGAAATCTGGCAGCGTGATTGTCGATCTGGCGGCACAAAATGGCGGTAATTGTGAATACACAGAGGCCGATAAACTTATCGTGACACCAAATGGCGTAAAAGTTATCGGTTATACCGATTTTCCTAGCCGATTACCCACTCAATCATCACAACTTTATGGTACAAATCTGGTCAATTTACTGAAATTACTATGTAAAGAGAAAGGTAAAGAGAAAAATGGAGAAATCACCATCGATTTTGATGATGTCGTTGTACGCGGCGTCACTGTCATTAAAGAGGGCGAAATCACATGGCCAGCTCCCCCCATCCAAGTTTCTGCTCAACCCACCGGCAAACCTGCGCCGCTGAAAAAAGAAGATAAACCAGCAGAAAAGCCTAAATCTCCGTGGCTGAAATATGGGATGTTTGCGCTAGCGATAATACTATATGGCTGGTTGGCTCACCTAGCACCGAAGGAGTTTTTGTCTCACTTCACTGTGTTTGCCCTATCTTGTATTGTGGGTTATTACGTTGTCTGGAACGTCAGCCATTCATTACATACACCATTAATGTCTGTTACCAATGCTATTTCAGGGATTATTGTCGTTGGGGCAGTATTACAAATTGGTGAAGGGGGATGGGTGAGTTTCTTCTCATTCATTGCAGTGTTAATTGCCAGCATCAATATTTTCGGTGGCTTCACTGTCACTCAACGTATGCTGAAAATGTTTCGTAAAGGGTAAGGGGTAACTTATGTCGAACGGAGTAGTTACAGCGGCATATATTGTTGCCGCCATTTTATTCATTTTCAGTCTTGCGGGACTTTCCCGCCATGAAAGCTCTAAACGGGGTAACATTTTCGGCATCTTCGGTATGGCAATTGCGTTGATTGCTACCATCTTGGGACCCGATACCGGTAAAATTGGCTGGATTATTTTGGCGATGGTCATCGGTGCTGTCATTGGTCTTCGTCTCGCTAAAAAAGTGGAGATGACAGAAATGCCAGAATTGGTGGCTATCCTGCATAGTTTTGTCGGCTTGGCGGCAGTTTTGGTTGGGTTCAATAGCTTCATCGCCCATGATATTTTCGCAAATCCCATTATGGAGAACATTCATCTGACAGAAGTTTTCCTTGGGGTATTCATTGGTGCCGTGACATTTACCGGTTCAGTTGTGGCATTTGGTAAATTGCGCGGAAAGATCTCTTCCAAGCCATTGATGTTGCCACACCGACATAAACTTAATCTGGCAGCGCTGATCGTCTCCTTAATGCTGCTGTTCACCTTTATAAGAACGGAAAGTGTTGGCTTACAAATTTTCACACTGCTGGTGATGACTATCATCGCATTCGCTTTTGGCTGGCATTTAGTTGTTTCTATCGGTGGTGCAGATATGCCAGTTGTTGTTTCCATGCTGAACTCATATTCAGGTTGGGCAGCAGCAGCAGCGGGTTTTATGTTAAGCAATGACTTATTGATTGTCACCGGTGCTTTAGTTGGCTCTTCGGGGGCGATCCTTTCTTATATTATGTGTAAGGCGATGAATCGCTCCTTTGTTAGCGTCATCGCCGGCGGTTTTGGTACAGACGGTACTTCAGCGAATGATGAACAAGATATGGGAGAATATCGCGAAACAATGGCGGAAGACGTCGCTGAACTGTTGAAAAATTCCACTTCCGTAATCATTACGCCAGGCTATGGTATGGCGGTTGCCCAAGCACAATATCCCGTTCATGACATCACCGCGAAATTACGTGAGAAGGGCGTGAAAGTCCGTTTTGGTATTCATCCCGTCGCGGGACGTTTGCCTGGTCATATGAACGTACTGCTTGCTGAAGCCAGAGTTCCTTATGACATAGTTCTGGAAATGGATGAAATTAATGATGATTTCACTGAAACGGATACCGTTTTAGTTATTGGAGCCAATGACACAGTAAACCCAGCCGCTCAGGAAGATCCTTCAAGTCCCATTGCCGGCATGCCAGTATTAGAAGTTTGGAAAGCCCAAAACGTCATTGTGTTTAAACGTTCCATGAATACAGGATATGCGGGAGTACAAAACCCATTATTCTTTAAAGAGAATACTCAAATGTTGTTTGGTGATGCTAAAGCAAGTGTTGAAGCCATTCTTCACGCCTTATAGCGGCATAAGATAATCTTGATACCCAAGAGCTTCATGTTATAACATGAAGCTCTTTTTTATTAAAAAACAATTTACGCTGGTTATAATTTATATTTGCATCTTATTTTTCATCTAATTATTTAAAAATTTGTTTTAATATTAGTTAACCTATAAAAAATATCTAAATTTTATTGTTTTTTTGATAACCAAATCAAATAATGTAACTAATGAGTCTCAACAACAATATGTTAACATAATTGTTAATGACTTTTATTTCACCTTTAAAAATATGATGATTTATTACTGTATAATGATTTTTTATTTCAAAATAAGAATCCCGCCTCATTTAGCATTTCAAAAAATATTCATCATACAATGCATATTGAAAATATAAATACATTATTTCCCGCATTTAAAAAATGTCAAAATAAAAATCATCTAATGCCTAATTTTTTATATAAGAGGGTTGATGAAATATATTTTCCAATTATTTGTTCTATTGCCCTCAATGTATGGAAGAAAAGATCTAAGATCTTTTACGGTAGTTAATAACGGAAGGAAAATTATGACGAATAAATTTGTATTAGAAGAAAATCAATCTGAAATACCTACGCCATATCCTCGCACAGTAGGCAAGGACGGTGAAATCAGATTGCCAACTTCTTGGGCGCAGCGACGCCTATGGTTTATCAATCAGTTTGAAAAGCGAACTACCGTTTATAACATCAGCATAGCATTGAGATTATCCGGTCCATTAGATCAGCAAGCCTTGCAAATAACGCTGCATACATTGATACAACGCCATGAATCTCTCAGAACCACCTTTGTAGAGGTTGAGGGAGAACCCCAGCAAGTAATCAATCCAGAAGGACGTTCTGAATTAAGATGGGTTGACTTGAGCAATATTTCACCGCCAGAGAAAGAAATTAAGTTACAACGCCACCGATTGGAAGAGGCTGTTGAGCACAAATTTGACTTGCAGACAGGTCCTCTAATCCGTGGGTGCATGCTTATTTTAAATCCCAATGAACATATGTTGCTTATCACGATGCATCATATTATCTTCGATAATTGGTCAACCTCTATTTTATTTCGTGAGTTTAGCGAGTTATATAAAGCATGTTGTGAGCGAAAAGATAATTCTCTCAAACCATTATTCGTTCAGTATGCAGATTACGTCCAATGGCAACGTAGTTGGATACAGGGTAATAGGTTGGAGAAACAGTTTAATTATTGGCATGCTCGTTTGGAAGGAATTATTTCACCGTTGGAATTACCTTTAGATCATTCTCGTCCGGTAGTTCGCAGTTACAACAATGCTAGTGTTGACATAATTTTGAATAAAATACTGAGTGCAAAGCTTAAACTTTTCGCACAGCAGCATAATATGTCACTTTCCATGGTACTTTACGCGGGATGGTCAGCTTTGCTATCTCGGCTCAGTGGGCAAACAGATATTGTCGTAGGGATACCAACAACCCACCGCCAGTACCCTGAACTTGAAAATTTGATTGGTTTATTCACCAACACACTAGCACTTCGAGTTTCTGTTACCGCAGAAATCAGTGTTGAGGCTCTGCTTGAACAAGTCAAAAATGTCACCTTAGAAGCCTATGAGCATCAGGATATTCCCTTTGGGCAATTGATTGAAACATTACATCCTCAACATAACCAGAACCACACTCCAATTGTCCAAACCATGTTCTCTTTGCAGCGGTTTCTTTTACATAGTGAACCGGAAAACGAAGTCAATTTATCTGACTTGAGTATTACGCTGGAGGATAAAATCCATGAACCGGTTATCTCTGATTTATCGCTTTCTCTGATAGAAAAAGAGCACCAGATCAGTGGAAACCTGAATTACGCCACCGAGCTCTTTGACAAACAAACAATCCAGCGTTGGATCACCTACTATGTGATCTTGCTTAACGAGATGATAGAGGATACCCAAAAACGCGTCTCTGAATTGCGTATCTTGCCGGAAAGTGAGCACCAACAGCTCATTGAGCTATTCAACGCAACCACGCGCTTTTATCCACAAAATAAATGTATCCATCAACTCTTTGAAAAACAGGTGGAAATATCACCTGACGCCATTGCGCTGATTTCAGAGGATAATACTCACCTCACTTATGCTGAACTCAATCATCAAGCTAATCAGTTAGCTCATTATCTGGTGAAACAAGGTGTGAGAATTGGCGAATATATTCCCATCCTGATACCTCGTAGTACTTCGATGTTGATTGCCCAGTTAGCTGTCCTAAAAAGCGGTGGAGTCTATATACCACTCGATCCAACATTGCCGACAGAACGGAAGACTCTACTTATCAATGATTGTCAAGCCCGCCGCGTTATTGTGGTTGATGATCGTGTTGTTGATGGAATCAAAATCGAACAGGTAACTTTGCAATGCTTCAATATACAAGAAGTTGCTAGTGAAATAGCTTTGTGCGTCAGTGACAATCTTCATTTATCTCTCGTGTCATCACAACCCGCTTATGTGATGTATACCTCAGGCTCAACCGGAGTCCCCAAAGGTGTCATCATTCCTCATCGTGCTGTGAATCGCCTAGTTATTAACACCGAATACGTACAAATTATGCCTACAGACAGTATCGCTCATTGCAGCAATCCCGCCTTTGATGCATCCACGTTTGAAATTTGGGCTGCATTGCTGAACGGGGCAAAAGTTGTGATTGTTCCCCAATGGATTGTGCTTAATGCTGAACAATTTGCCCAACGGCTTCAAGCCCATCAGATAACCGTACTTTGGTTAACGGTGGGATTATTTACTCAGTACCTCAATCCGTTAGCTAACGTGTTTGGTAACCTGCGTTATCTGTTAGTCGGCGGTGATATTGTAGAGCCCGCGACAATTCGGCAATTGCTGGCAGGTAATGCACCACAGCATGTACTTAATGGTTATGGGCCAACGGAAGGAACAACTTTTTCAGCAACTTATTTGATTGATAAAGTCGATGAACAGACATCTAGCATTCCTATAGGCCGTCCTATTTCAAACAGCCAGATCTATATCCTGGATGAGCAACGCAACCCTGTGCCTATCGGCGTGACAGGTGAAATTTACATTGGCGGTGATGGTGTGGCGTTGGGATATTTAAATCGCCCAGAACTGACCGCCGAACGTTTTATTAAAAATCCTTTTAGTACAGATCCGCAAAGGCAACTCTATAAAAGTGGCGATCTCGGGCGCTGGCACGCTGATGGAAATATTGATTTTGTGGGGCGCAATGACCAACAGGTGAAAATGCGCGGATATCGCATTGAGCTGGGTGAAATAGAAACTGCTCTGACTGCGCATGAGGCATTAAGTTCTGCGGTTGTGATTGCTAACAATGACAGCGATGGAAATAAAAAACTCATTGCTTATGTATGTCCAACCGATGCTTGGATTGATAAAAAAGCACAGGAATTTAATGCGGATAATCTCGAACACTGGACAGCGGTATTTGATGACCAATACAGGCACAATGCTGACAACACCGATAACACAATCAATGAAAGCAATGTCAATGAACAAACCGAACATAAAAACGCGATAGAAAGCAACTTTGGAGGTTGGAATAACAGTTATACCGGACAGCCTATTGCAATCAAACAAATGGAAGAATGGCTGACGGGTACAATGCAGCGAATTGAGCGTCTACATCCTCGTCGATTACTGGAAATTGGCTATGGTACAGGGCTACTGTTATATCGTTATGCCAAGGATTGTGAATTCGTTTTAGCCACCGATATTTCGGAAGTCGTCTTGGATCAGCATCAGACAGAACTGAAACGGCGCGGTTGGGATCATGTTCAATTGAGAAGGGGAGATGCCCTTAGTTTGGGAACGTTGACAAAATCCTCCTTCGACACACTTATCATTAACTCAGTAACCCAATATTTCCCTAACCTCCGCTATCTGGAAACTTTATTCAAACAGTCACTCCCTATTATTGAGGCAGGTGGCCAAATATTTTTGGGTGATATCCGAAACTTAGATTTGTTAACAGCACATATTACCGCCATAGAACAAAGTCGACTGAACGGACAACCTATTCAAGCTGGAGCACTGGCAAATCGACTTTATCGGCGTTTGCAACAGGAACAAGAACTTTTACTTAGCCCGACCTATTTTGCCCAATTGCCGGAACGTTACCCTGAGATCAGCCGAGTTGATATCTTGGTCAAACGCGGGGTCGGCGACAATGAAATGCTGCGTTATCGCTATGACGTCGTATTGCATAAAAGGGGCGGAAATTCACAACATTCACAACCTAGTGGTGGATTCGCATTCAATTGGCACAACTTTGAAACACTGGACGGCTTGGGTATTTTGTTACAAACGGGAACAGATGACACATTTGGTGTTTCAGGTATTCCCAATGCTCGTGTCAAAGAGGATTTGGCATTGGCCGAAAATCTCCGGCATTGGACGGCCAATAAATTAATAACCCCACCTGAACATACTGGCCGTTTCTCATCTCAGACAGAAGAACAGATCCAAACATTCGAATCCCTACTTCAGTATGCGGAACAATGTGGTTATCAATGTGGCGTGACATGGTCACAACAACAACCTGATTTGCTGGATGTGATTTTCAGCCGTGGCGAACTGCCGCCAATACAAGCTCGTGCTGCTTATATCCAGACATATAAGGCCAATTATCCTCAGTTGTCTACCGTTACGAATGAACTTTCGACAGAGCTTGAATCTGCCCTGAAACAACAACTGCCTGAGTATATGGTTCCCAGCCTTTATATCCCACTCGAACGATTGCCTCTTACTTCCAGCAATAAAGTGGATAAAAAAGCCTTGCCAGTCCCCAACGAGAATGATTTACGACGGCAGGTTTATGTTGCACCGAGAGACGAGGTTGAGGAGAAACTCAGTCAGTTATGGCAAGGCCTACTAAAAATCAATCAGGTCGGCATTCATGATAATTTTTTTACGCTGGGTGGTCATTCACTCCAGGCGACACGTTTGATCAGTTCAATACGCAATGAGCTACACGTTGAAATACCTCTGAAAAGTGTTTTTGAACATCCAACGCTGGAGCAGTTATCACAAATCACCATGGTTCATCTCATCAAAGAAAAAAGAAAACATTTCCAGACTGGGCAAAGAACAACACAAAAACTATTGAAAGGTGATATATGAAAAACGCCGCGCAAATCATCAATGAAGCTTTAAATCAGGGGATTACCCTGTTTGTTGTTGATAATCGCTTACAATATGAAACTAGCCGCGACAGCATACCGTCGGAACTGCTCAGTGAATGGAAAAACCATAAACAAGAATTGATCGATTTTCTGAACCATATCGATTCAAAAGAGGAAACTCAACCACATCAGTTGCAGGAAATTCAGCGTAATAGTGGTGCAGCACATTATCCGCTTTCTTTTGCCCAGCAGCGTTTGTGGTTCATCGACCAGCTTAATGAAGGCAGTTCCCAATACAACTGCTTAGGGGATTTCAGGCTGCGGGAATCTTTTAATATCAAAGCGTTTGAAGCTGCCGTGAAAAAAGTACTTGAGCGCCATGAAGCGTTGCGTACTCATTTTACAATTATCGATAACGAACCACGGCAAGTTATCGTCACCGCCTACGACTTGCCCATTACATACTATGATCTGTCGGCACTTTCTGAAGCCGAGAAAAAAGAGCAGGTGAAACAACTCGCTAAAGAAGAAGAGAATCTGGTTTTTAACCTCTGCATGGATCTGATGCTGCGGGTTAGGGCGATAAAACTGGCCGAAAATGATTATGTCATTATTTATACGATGCACCATATCGCCTGCGATAGTTGGTCGCTGGCAATTTTTCTCAATGAACTTCTCACCTTATATCGGGCTTATTGTCAAGGAGAAGAGGATCCGCTGCCCCTGCTGAAAATTCAGTATACCGATTACGCCCAATGGCAGCGGAGCTGGCTGCAAGGCGATGTTCTGGAAAAGCAGCAGACTTACTGGCAGAACCAATTATCAGGTATTTCACCACACCACCATTTTCCACTGGATAATCCGCGCCCAGAGAAACAGAACTTAGAAGGACGCATATATCCGCAGCGTCTTTCAAAAAGTCTGACACAAAAAATCAAGGCATTGTGTACTAAACATGAAGTGACTTTATTCATGTTTTTGGAAACGGCCTTTGCCGTACTGCTCAGCCGTTACAGTAATGAAAAGGATATTTTGGTTGGAACAGCTTTGGCTGGAAGAACACACCATGACATAGAACCTCTGATTGGCTTTTTTGTTAATTCCTTGGTTATCCGGACGGACTTATCCGGTCAGCCTACCTTTAGTGAGTTATTAAAACAAAACAGCCGTACCATTCTGGATGCTTACGCACATCAAGACCTGCCTTTTCAGATGCTGGTAGAAAAAATCAGTCCAGAGCGAAACTTAAACCATAACCCCATATTCCAAATCGCATTTACTCTGGAAAATACCCAGCGGGATACAACGCTGGAGCAGGATAACAGTATTGAAATCGAGGAACGTCCGCTACTGAAAGCGAGATTTGATTTAGAAGTTCATGTTTATGAAGAAGAAAAAGAAGGTGAGTTATCCCTTGAGTGGATTTCTGATACTGACTTGTTCAAAAAAGCCACCATTGATAGATTACTCGCCAATTACGCAACCCTGCTTGCGGGTATAGTTGAAGTGATGAACCATCCTGTTGGCATTGAAGAGCCACCAGTTCATGACATTCCGCTTTTGGCCGATGCCGAAAAACACACCTTACTGAATGAGTGGAATGGACTACAGGATCACCGCCACCGTGGGCGCTGTTTCCATGAACTGTTTGAAGAGCAGGCAGCACAGAACCCCGAAAAAACCGCACTGGTTTTTGGCGACAACGTTCTGAGCTATCGGGCATTGAATGAGCAGGCCAACCAGCTCGCACACTATCTGATCGGACAAGGCATCAAACCAGAAACACTGGTCGCGCTCTGTATTCCCCGTTCATTGCAGGCGGTCGTGGCACTGCTCGGCATTCTTAAAGCCGGCGGGGCTTATGTGCCGTTAGATCCCGGTTATCCGAACACACGACTCCAATACATGCTGGATCACAGTGGGGCGGAGTTCATCCTGACCGAAACACATCTGACAGAAAAATTGCCTATCAGCCAGCAAAACGTCATCTGTCTGGATACCAAAGCCGTACAGTCACACCTGCAAAATATGCCGACAGAAAATATCGTCGAACGCCCATTGTTACTGACCGAAAACCATCTGGCCTATGTCATTTATACCTCAGGATCCACGGGCAGGCCAAAAGGCGTGATGCTGGAACACAAGGGTTGGGTCAATCTGGCTCTCTCGCAGGCCACTCTATTTGAAATCGATGCAAACACGCGGGGACTACAATTTTCCTCCTGGAGCTTTGATGCAACAGAATTTGAATTGGCAATGACACTAGCCCATGGTGCAACGCTGTATTTAATTTCAGAAACACAGCAACGTTCCCCTGAATTACTGGATGCCATTGTTGAACAACATCAACTAACACATGCACTTCTTCCCCCCGCTTTACTGCCACATTTAACCCAAGAGAAATGGCGTTCATTGACGACATTGATTGTCGGTGGAGAAGCCATTTCCCCTGATATTGCGATGCAATGGATGCGGGACAGACAACTATTCAATGCGTACGGCCCGACAGAAACCACGGTTTGTGTGGCAATGGCACCATTATTGAGTGAGAAAATCACCATTGGTAAACCGCTAAACAATATCACCGTCCGCATTCTTGATTCCAATGACCGTATTGTGCCCATTGGCGCTGTGGGGGAATTATGCATCGGCGGGGCCCAGCTGGCGAGGGGCTATTTAAATGACCCAGAGATGGACGCAAAAAAATTTATCCTTGAGCCGATGAATGCATCCCATCCCCGGCGCTTCTACCGCACGGGGGATTTAGCGCGTTGGTCATCAGATGGCAATCTGGAATTTATTGGCCGCATTGACGCCCAAGTCAAGGTCAGAGGCTACCGGATAGAGCTGGGGGAAATTGAGGCGGTTCTGGCCGGACAAAATGTCGTAAGTAGTGCTGCCGTGATCACTTATGGTCATGATAGTGAGGATAAAAAACTGATTGCTTATGTCAGCCCCACTGCGGCCTGGTTGGCTGAAAGGGCCGCGGCATGTAATGCGGATTATCTTGAGAGCTGGACAGAAGTCTTTGATGAACAATACCGTCAGGGAACGACTGAAAATGTCGACCTTAGCGTTATCACTGATAAAAGCCAACCAGAGAGTGATTTCGGTGGCTGGATGAACAGTTATACCGAACAACCCATTGCCCTTGACCAGATGGAAGAGTGGCGGGCGGGAACCCTGCACCGGATTGACGTTCTGCATCCCCGCCGTTTATTGGAAATCGGCTGCGGTACGGGATTGTTGTTGTATCGCTATGCTGAGCAGTGTGAATCAGTGCTGGCTACAGATATATCCGCGGAGGTTTTGGCCCGGCATCAGCAAATCCTGCAACAACGTGGCTGGGCGCATGTGCAGTTAAGAAGGGGGGATGCGCTCAACTTGGGAACACTGACCACCGGCGAATTCGATACCGTAATCATTAACTCCGTCGTCCAATATTTCCCCAACCTTCAATATCTGGATAAAGTGCTTGCACAGTTATTGCCCGCTATTGAAGCGGGGGGAAAAATCCTGTTGGGCGATATCCGAAACTTAGATTTGTTAACCGCACATATTACGGCCATAGAACAAACTCACTTAAATGGGCAGCGCATTCAGGTGGGTACGTTGGCAAACCGCATTCAGCGACGCTTACAGCAAGAACAGGAGTTTTTGCTCAGTCCGACCTATTTTGCCCAATTACCGGAACGTTACCCTGAGATTAGCCGAGTTGATATTCTGGTCAAACGCGGGGTGGGTGATAACGAAATGCTGCGCTACCGGTATGACGTTGTACTGCATAAGCGAGGTGAAAATTCAGAAAATGACAATGAAATCGCGCTCACTTGGCACAACTTCGAGACACTAGACAAATTGCGTTCTTTGTTACAAATGGGTACAGACGATACATTTGGTGTTTCAGGTATTCCTAATGCCCGCGTCAAAGAGGATCTTACCTTGGCTGAAGGCTTACGCCATTGGTCTGCGAATCAAATAATCTCTCCACCAAAAGATACAGGCCGCTTCTCTCCTGAAGCGGCAGAGCAAGCTCAAGCCCTCGAATTACTGCTCCAATATGCTGAACAGTGCGGTTACCAGTGTGGTGTGACATGGTCACAACAGCAACCCGACTTATTGGATGTAATTTTCAGCCGTGGTGAGCTGCCACCCGTGCAGGCGCGTACTGGTTACAGTCAAACCCATTTGGCCAACTATCCCCAAATCTCGGCCATTAGCGGTGAACTGTCAGATCTACTTGAATCTGCCCTGAAACAACAACTGCCTGAGTATATGGTTCCCAGCCTCTATATCCCGCTGGAGCGCATGCCACTCACACTGAACAACAAAGTGGATAAAAAAGCGTTGCCGATCCCGAATGAAGATGATCTGCGCCGGCAGGATTATGTCGCGCCAAGAAATGAAATAGAGCAAAAAATCGGTCAGTTATGGCAAAAATTGTTGAACCTCAGACAAGTGGGCATTCATGACAATTTCTTTACTCTAGGGGGACATTCCCTCCAAGCCACCCGCCTGATTAGTTCAATACGTAACGATTTAGACATAGAACTACCTTTGAAAAGCATTTTTGAGTACCCAACGCTCGAACAATTATCGGAAGTTATAACCAATATCCACACCATCAGAGAAAAAAGAAAACATTTCCAGACTGAGCAAGAAACAACACAAGAACTATTGGAAGGTGATATATGAAAAATGCGGCGCAAATTGTCAGTGATGCTTTAGAACAAGGAATTACCTTGTTTGTTGTTAATAACAAATTGAAATATAAAACCAAACGCGACAGTATTCCGCCAGAACTACTCAGTGAATGGAAAAGCCATAAACAAGAGTTGATCGATTTCCTTAATCAAATCGATTCAAATGGGTCGCAATTTATCCCGCGTTATGACAGTGCAGCGCATTATCCGCTTTCATTCGCCCAACAACGTTTGTGGTTCATTGATCAACTGACTGAAGGTAGCCCCCAGTACAACTGTACAGAGGATTTCAGATTTCGGGAGCCGATCAAACTTAAGGCGTTTGAATTAGCGGTTAAGGCACTGCTTGAACGTCATGAAGCGTTGCGTACTCATTTTAATGTCATTGATAACGAGCCTCGGCAATTTATTGTCACAGACTACAACTTACCCATTACATTGCATGATCTATCGGCACTCCCTGAAACCGAAAAAGAACATCAGGTTAAGCAATTGGGGTCAATAGAAGAAGGCACAGCCTTTAATCTCAGCACAGAGCTGATGTTGCGCATTTTGCTCATAAAATTGGCAAAAAATGATTATGTCATTATTTATACGATGCACCATATCGCCTGTGATGGTTGGTCGATGGCAATATTTCTCAGTGAACTCATCACCTTATATCGGGCTTATTGCCGAGGTGAAGAGGATCCGCTGCCACCGCTGAAAATTCAGTATTCTGATTATGCCCAATGGCAACGGCACTGGCTGCAAGGCGATCTCCTAGAAAAACAACGGACTTACTGGCAGAACCAATTATCGGGCATTACGCCACTCCACCGCTTTCCATTAGATAATCCACGCCCTGAAAAATTACATTTAGAAGGACGTATTCATGCGCAGCGTATCTCAAAAAGCCTGACACAAGGAATCAAGGCGCTGTGCACTAAACATGAAGTGACTTTATTCATGTTTTTGGAAACAGCGTTTGCCGTACTGCTCAGTCGCTACAGTAATGAAAAGGATATTTTGGTTGGAGCCGCAATTGCGGGGAGACAGCATCGCGACATTGAATCCTTAATCGGCTTTTTCGTCAATTCATTGGTTATCCGGACGGACTTATCCGGACAACCCACCTTTAGTGAATTATTAAAACAAAACAGCCGCACCATTCTGGATGCCTACGCACATCAAGACCTGCCGTTTGAGATGTTGGTGGAAAAAATCAGTCCAGAGCGAAACTTAAATTACAACCCCATATTCCAGATCATCTTTGCTGTTCAGAACAACCAGCGGGATACGACGCTAGAACAGAACAATAGTATTGAATTTGAGGAGCGCCCACTTCGGACTACCCGATTTGATTTGGAAGTCCATGTTTATGAGGAAGAAAAGGAAGGTGAACTATCTATTTTATGGATTTATAACACTAGCCTGTTTAACAGCGCCACTATTGACCGATTACTCGCCAATTATGGCGCCTTGCTTACCAGCATCATTGAGATGATGAATCACTCTGTAGAGCCGTCCGTCCATGACATTCCACTTTTGGCCGACACTGAAAAACACACGTTACTGCATGGGTGGAATGGACCACAGGATCACTACCAACGCGGGGGCTGTTTCCATGAATTGTTTGAAGAGCAGGCGGCGCGAAGCCCCGAAAAAACTGCGCTGGTTTTTGGCGACAGCACTCTCAGCTATCGGGCATTAAATGAACAGGCCAACCAGCTCGCACATTACCTAATCGAACAAGGTATCCAACCCGATACGTTGGTTGCGATTTGCCTTCCGCGGTCACTACGGGCGTTTGTGGCACTGCTGGGTATTCTTAAAGCGGGTGGAGCTTATGTCCCTCTGGATGCCACTTATCCGAAAGCGCGTCTTCAATACATGCTGGAGCACAGTGGAGCAAAATTCATTCTGACCGAAACACATCTGATAGAAAAACTGCCCATCAGCCAGCAAAACGTCATCTGTCTGGATATTGACGCGATACAGCTATATGTGCAAAACATGCCAACAGACAATATTGCTGAACACACATTGCCCCTGACCGAAAATCATTTGGCCTATGTCATTTATACCTCAGGCTCCACGGGCAAACCGAAGGGCGCAATGCTGGAGCATAAGGGCTGGGTCAATCTGGCGCTCTCGCAGTCAACCTTATTTGGCGCTGATTCACACAGCCGGGGATTACAGTTTGCTTCCTGGAGCTTTGATGCCACGATTTTAGAAATTTCGATGACCCTGGCTTATGGCGCAACCCTGTATTTGATTTCAGAAACGCAACAACGTTCCCCTGAACTGCTGGATGCCATAGTTGAAAAACACCAGATCACGCATGCGGTATTGCCACCAGCTCTGTTGCCTCATCTGGATTTCAACAAATGGCGCACCGTTTCCACCCTGCTGTTAGCGGGGGAAGCCGTGACACCCCAAATTGCAGCCCATTGGTCACAGGGTAGAAAACTGTTCAATGTATACGGTCCAACAGAGTGCACATCCATTGTCACCACAGGCCTGTTAACGGGGGAGCGAATTACGATAGGGAAACCGTTACCAAACACTGTGGTTCGTATTCTGGATCCCGACGGTAATCTGGTGCCCATTGGCGTTATAGGGGAGTTGTATCTTGGAGGTATTCAATTGGCTCGTGGTTATTTGAATGCACCAGAAATGACAGAAAGGCAATTTATTCTTGATCCATTCAATACAAGTCCTGAAAACAATAAGTTGTACCGCACTGGCGATTTAGTTCGTTGGACTCCCGATGGTTTATTGGAGTTTATTGGCCGCATGGATTCTCAGGTCAAAATTCGCAGCCATCGCATAGAGCTGGGGGAAATTGAGGCGGTTCTGGCCAGTCAGGATGCCTTGAGCAATGCTGCCGTGATTAATTATGGTCATGATAGTGAAGATAAAAAACTGATTGCTTACGTGTGTCCCAGCGTAGACTGGCTAGCTGAAAAAGCGGCGGCATTAAATGCCGAGTATCTTGAAAGCTGGACAGAAGTCTTTGATGAACAATACCGCCACAATACAGAAAATGCCCAAACCGAAAGCATGAACAATACAATGGCATTAAATACAATGGCATTAGATAGTGATTTTGGCGGTTGGGTGAACAGCTATACCGAGCAGCCGACTGCCCTAGACCAAATGGAAGAATGGCGTACGGGAACCCTGAACCGGATTGAAACCCTGCATCCCCGCCGTTTACTGGAGATCGGCTGTGGTACAGGATTACTGCTGTATCGCTATGCTGAACAGTGTGAATCAGTGCTGGCTACAGATATCTCCGCTGAAATTTTGGCTCGGCATCAGCAAATCCTGCAACAACGTGGCTGGACGCATGTTCAGCTAAGAAAGGGAGATGCACTCAATATTGGGACTCTCACTCCTGATGAATTCGATACTGTTGTCATTAACTCTGTCGTTCAATATTTCCCCAATATTCAATATCTGGACAAAGTGCTGGAACAGTTACTGCCGGCTGTTGAAGTGGGAGGGAAAATCTTACTGGGCGATATCCGCAACTTAGATCTGTTAACTGCACATATCACAGTCATAGAACAAAGCCGCCTAAACGGACAGCGTATCCAAGTGGGCACACTGGCAAACCGCATTCAGCGTCGTTTACAGCAAGAGGAGGAATTTTTAATCAGCCCAACTTATTTTGCCCAATTACCGGAACGTTACCCTGAGATTAGCCGAGTTGATATTCTGGTCAAACGCGGGGTGGGTGACAATGAAATGTTACGCTACCGGTATGACGTCATACTGCATAAAAGAGGTAAAAATTCAGGACATGGCAGCGAATTTGCCTCTAATTGGTACAATTTCGAAACACTGGAGAATTTGCGTACTCAGCTACAAACGAGGGCAGATGACACATTTGGTGTTTCAGGTATTCCTAATGCCCGCGTCAAAGAGGATCTTACCTTGGCTGAGGGGTTACGCCACTGGTCGGCAGAACAGTTGGTATCTTTACCTGAACTGTCGGGCAGTTTCTCCCCGCAAGCGGCAGAGCAGGTTCAGGCATTTGAATCCTTACTTCAATATGCAGAACAATGCGGCTATCAGTGTGGCGTGACATGGTCACAACAGCAACCCGACTTATTGGATGTAATTTTCAGCCGTGGTGAGCTGCCACCCGTTCAGGCTCGTACTGGTTACAGTCAAACCCATTTGACCAACTATCCCCAAATCTCGGCCATTAGCGGTGAACTGTCAGAATTACTTGAATCTGCCCTGAGAAAACAACTGCCGGAATATATGGTTCCCAGCCTCTATATCCCCCTGGAGCGCATGCCGCTCTCCTTGAACAATAAAGTGGATAAGAAAGCACTACCCACTCCGAATGAAGATGATTTGCGCCGGCAGACTTATGTCGCGCCAAGAGATGAAGTTGAGAAAAAGCTCTGTCAATTATGGCAGGGATTACTAAAAATCAGTCAGGTCGGCATTCATGACAATTTTTTCACGTTGGGCGGTCATTCACTCCAGGCGACGCGCCTGATCAGTTCGATACGTAATGAGTTGGACGTTGAAATACCATTAAGGAGTATTTTTGAGCATCCAACACTTGAGCAGTTATCACAAGTCATTACTGTTTATCTTGTCAAAGAAAGCAGAAAAAATTTCCAGGCTGAGCAAGAAACGACACAAAAACTATTGAAAGGTGATATATGAAAAATGCTGCGCAGATTGTCAATGAAGCTTTGAGTCAGGGAATTACCCTGTTTGTTGCTGATAACCGTTTACAATATGAAACCCGTCGCGACAGCATACCGTTAGAATTGCTCAGTGAGTGGAAACTTTATAGGCAAGAGTTGATTGAATTTCTGAACCATGTCAATTCAGAAGATGAAATGGACATACATCGGTTGCAAGATATCCAGCGTAATGGTGGTGCAGCACATTATCCGCTCTCATTTGCCCAGCAACGCCTGTGGTTCCTTGATCAACTTAATGGAGGCAGCCCCCAGTACAACTGTACAGGGGATTTCAGGCTACAGGAATTAATGAATATTAAGGCATTTGAGGCTGCCGTTAAAGCGCTGTTTGAACGCCATGAAGTATTACGTACCCATTTTAAAACTATCGATAACGAACCACGGCAAGTTATCGTCACTGACTATGACTTGCCCATTATACACCATGATTTGTCAGCACTTTCTGAAACCGAGAGAAACCATCAGTTAAAACAACTCGGCAAAGAAGAAGAGAGTTTGGTTTTTAATCTCAGCACGGATCTGATGCTACGCGTTCGGTCAATAAAATTGGCTGAAAATGATTATGTCATTATTTATACGGTGCACCATATCGCCTGTGATGGTTGGTCAATATCGATATTTCTCAGCGAATTTCACACCTTATATCAGGCTTATTGCCGAGGTGAAGAGGATCCGCTGCCACCATTAAAAATTCAGTATGCTGATTATGCCCAGTGGCAGCGGAACTGGCTGCAAGGCGAGATTCTGGAAAAACAGCTGACTTACTGGCAGAACCAATTATCAGGTATTACGCCACTCCACCGCGTACTACTAGATAATCCACGTCCAGAGAGACAGAATTTCGAAGGTCGTACTCATACACAACGTATTTCAAAGCACCTAACACAAGATATCAAGGTATTGTGTGCCAAACATAAAGTGACTTTATTCATGTTTCTGGAAACGGCTTTTGCTGTGTTGCTCAGCCGTTACAGTAATGAAAAAGATATTTTGGTTGGGACAGCACTGGCAGGAAGAACGCACCATAACATAGAATCTCTGATCGGCTTTTTCGTTAATTCATTGGTTATCCGGACGGACTTATCCGGACAGCCCACCTTCAGTGAGTTATTAAAGCAAAACAGCCGCACCATTCTGGATGCCTACGCACATCAAGATCTGCCATTTGAAATGTTGGTGGAAAAAATCAGTCCAGAGCGAAACTTAAACCATAACCCCATATTCCAGATCATCTTTGCCGTCCAGAACAATCAGCGGAATATGACGCTGGAGCAGGATAATGTTATTGCGTTTGAAGAAAGTTCGCTTCTCACTACCCGATTTGATTTAGAAGTCCATGTTTATGAAGAGGAAAAGGAAGGTGAGCTGTCCATTGTATGGATTTCCGACACCAGCCTGTTCAATAGCGCCACCATTGACCGATTACTCGCCAATTATGAAACCTTGCTGACCGGCATTGTTGACGCGATGAACCATCGCATTGGCACTGAACCTTCCGTCCATGAGATCCCACTCTTGGCCGATACCGAAAAACACACCTTACTGAATGAGTGGAATGGGCTACAGGATCACCGCCACCGTGGGCGCTGTTTCCATGAACTGTTTGAAGCGCAGGTGGCGCAGAACCCCGAAAAAACTGCGCTGGTTTTTGGCGACAACGTTCTGAGCTATCGGGCATTGAATGAGCAGGCCAACCAGCTCGCACACTATCTGATCGGACAAGGCATCAAACCAGAAACACTGGTCGCGCTCTGTATTCCCCGTTCATTGCAGGCGGTCGTGGCACTGCTCGGCATTCTTAAAGCCGGCGGGGCTTATGTGCCGTTAGATCCCGGTTACCCGAAAGCACGCCTCCAATACATGCTGGAGCATAGCGGAGCCGGGCTCATTCTGACTGCAACGCATCTGACAGAAAAATTGCCTATCAGCCAGCAAAACGTCATCTGTCTGGATACCGATGCCGTACAGTCATACCTGCAAAATTTGCCGATGACGAATATTACCGATCGCCCCTTGCCCCTGACTGAAAATCATCTGGCCTATGTCATTTATACCTCCGGCTCTACAGGTAAACCCAAAGGTGCAATGCTGGAGCACAAGGGTTGGGTGAATCTGGCACTTTCGCAAGCGGCCCTGCTTGAAATTAATGCAAACACGCGGGGGTTACAGTTTTCCTCCTGGAGCTTTGATGCGACTCAGTTTGAACTGGCTATGACACTGGCGCACGGTGCAACGCTGTATTTAATTTCAGAAACACAGCAACGTTCCCCTGAGCTACTTGATGCCATTGTTGAACAACATCAATTAACACATGCGCTTCTTCCCCCCGCTTTATTGCCACATTTAACCCAAGAGAAATGGCGTTCATTGACGACATTGATTGTCGGAGGGGAAGCCATTTCTCCCGATATTGCAATGCAGTGGATGCAGGGCAGGCAATTATTCAATGCGTACGGCCCGACAGAAACCACGGTTTGTGTGGCGATGGCACCATTGTTGAGTGAGAAAATCACCATTGGTAAACCTTTAAATAATATTACCGTCCACATTCTTGATACCAATGACCATATTGTGCCCATCGGCGTTGAAGGGGAACTGTGTATCGGCGGGGCCCAGCTGGCGCGGGGTTATTTACATGACCCCGAAATGAGCGCCAAGAAATTTATCCTTGATCCGATGGACGGTGCCCATCCCCGGCGTTTATACCGCACGGGGGATTTAGCGCGTTGGTCATCAGATGGCAATCTGGAATTTATTGGCCGCATTGATTCTCAAGTTAAGGTCAGAGGCTACCGGATAGAGCTGGGGGAAATTGAGGCGGCTTTGACCGGAAATGACATTTTAAGCAACGCTGCTGTGATCACTTATGGTCATGATAGTGAGGATAAAAAACTGATTGCTTATGTCAGCCCCACCGCGGGTTGGTTGGCCGAAAGAGCCGCGGCATGTAATGCGGATTATCTTGAAAGCTGGACAGAAATCTTTGATGAACAATACCGTCAGGGAACGACCGAAAATGTCGATCTTGGCATTATCACTGATAAAAGCCAACCAGAGAGTGATTTCGGTGGCTGGATGAACAGTTATACCGAACAACCCATTGCCCTCGACCAGATGGAAGAGTGGCGGGCAGGGACTCTGCACAGGATCAGGGCTTTCAAGCCTCGGCGCTTACTGGAGATTGGTTGTGGTACAGGATTGCTGTTGTATTGCTATGCTGAACAGTGTGAATCGGTGTTGGCCACTGATATTTCGGCGGAGGTTTTGGCCCGGCATCAGCAAATCCTGCAACAACGCGGCTGGGCACATGTGCAGTTAAGAAGGGGAGATGCGCTCAACTTTGGGACACTGACCACCGGCGAATTCGATACCGTAATCATTAACTCCGTCGTCCAATATTTCCCCAATATTCAATATCTGAACAAAGTGCTGGAACAGTTAATATCGGCTGTTGAAGCGGGGGGGAAAATTCTGCTGGGCGATATCCGGAATTTAGATTTGTTAACCGCACATATTACGGCTATAGAGCAAAGCCGTTTGAATGGACAACGTATTGAAGTTGGTGCACTGGCAAACCGCATTCAGCGACGCTTACAACAAGAGCCGGAATTTTTGCTCAGTCCGACCTATTTTTCCCAATTGCCGGCGCGTTATCCTGAGATCAGCCGGGTTGATATTCTGGTCAAACGCGGCATTGGTGACAATGAAATGCTGCGTTATCGTTATGATGTCATATTGCATAAAAGAGACGAAAATGCGAGATCTGGTAATGATCTGCCCTTGTCCTGGTACGATTTTACGTCCCTTGAAACCCTGCGCAATTTGTTACAGATAGGGGCAGACGACACATTTGGTGTTTCTGGTATTCCCAATGCCCGCGTCAAAGAGGATCTTGCCTTGGCTGAGGGGCTACGCCACTGGTCGGCAAATCAGGTGATAATCCCACCAGAATATACAGACAACTTCTCCCCAGAGGCGACAGAGCAGACTCAGGCATTTGAATCCCTGCTTCAATATGCGGAACAATGTGGTTATCAGTGTGGCGTGACATGGTCACAACAGCAACCCGACTTATTGGATGTAATTTTCAGCCGTGGCGAACTACCACCCGTGCAGGCGTGTACTGGTTACAGTCAAACCTATTTAGCCAACTATCCCCAAATATCAGCTATTGGCAGTGAACTTTCAGAGCTACTCGAATCAGATCTGAAAAAACAACTGCCTGAATATATGGTTCCCAATCTCTATATTCCTCTGGAGCGGATGCCGCTTACCTTGAACAATAAAGTGGATAAAAAAGCGCTGCCTGTTCCAGATGAAAATGACTTGCATCGGCAGAGTTATGTTGCACCGAGAAATGAAGTTGAGAAAAAGCTTTGTCAGTTATGGCAAGAGCATTTGAAAATCAACGAAATTGGCATTCACGATAATTTCTTTGCACTAGGCGGTCATTCACTTTTGGCGGTTAAAATTACAGCATCCATCAAAAACGCATTAACCGATAATTTCACCATGCACCAACTATTTACGAATCCGACCATTGCACAAGTTGCACATGTGATCTGTAACGCTAAAAAGTATGAAATACCTACGGATGAATCAGAACAAAATATATCTGATGGCAGAATACCTATTTCTTATTGTCAGAAGATATTTTGGTCTTTTGTTCAAGAAAATGTGTTGGAAGACAGCTTTCATGCGCCAGTTACTTTGCTGATGAACGGAAAACTGGATCGCAGTGCATTGGAAAAAAGTTTGAATACTATTCTAGAGCAACATGAAAGTTTACGTTTTAAATTTTATCAAGAAAATGGACAGATTTTCGTGCAGCCTAACAACAACATGAAAATAAATTTACAAATTATCGAATTGCTGCCAAGAGGAATGGAAAAAGAACAGCTTATTATTGAAATCAAAAAACTCTGGGAAGAAAAACTGAGAACGCCTTTTGATATTTATAATGGCCCATTAATCAGGACATTCCTAATACCCATTTCGGAAACAAATTCTGTATTACTTATTGATATTCATCATATTGTTTTCGATGGTTGGTCATCCTATATCATTATGGATGAACTTCGTAAATCGTATGCCGCTTATTCACAAAATAAAGAGCCTATTCTGCCTCCAGTTGCTATGAAATATTCGGATTACGCCTATGATTTGCAGAGGCGTCATAAAACTGAAGAATATCAAAAACAGATGAAATTCTGGCAAAAACAATTTTCTGATGTGAATATGGGACACGTTTTTCCGATTGATTTCAGCAAACATTTGGCTTCAAAATATCGATTTAATGTCCGTCGCATCAATATACCTCATTCATTGACTAAAGCCGTTTCACAATATTGCGAAACTAACAATATCACGCCTTATATGCTATTTATGGCTCTGTTCCATACTTGTCTTTTTATGCATTCGGGTGAATCACAGCATATTGTTACCTCTCCACAAGCTGACCGTTCTAGCATGGAAAGTCATCAAACAGTAGGGATGTTTTTGAATGCCTTAATAGTAAAATCAACGATCAGTAAAGAGATGAGCCTGCATGATATCATTAAACAGATCAGTCAGTTTATCTATAGTGCTTTGGGGAACTTAGATATTCACATGTCCGCAGTTATTGATACTGTGGGAAAAAAGGTGAGGGATGCCATCTTCAACGTTATCTTTAACTATGCGGATGCCTCAAATCTCTTTGACTCTGTAGATGTATCAAGTGATGAAAAATTATCCACCACAAATCTTAATATGGAATTGATAAATATCGATCCCGTTCCTTTCCAGTCACTCGGGATAAACCTCATAAACATACCACAAAATATCATGTGTGAGATTAGTTATAATCCAGAGCTGTATAGCGAAGAAGTTGTTGACAATCTGACCAAACATTATGAACAACTATTGAATGTTATTACATCCGGTCAGGAAAAAGAAAATATCAGTCGATTTTATGACTAAGTCCTTTTAAGGAATAAATAGGGGGGCCTCATGGATGAGGCGAATATGAAGACATTAGCGCTCATGGCATTAGAGTATTTTCATAAAGAAGGATTGTATGTCAGCGTTAATAATATAAACGGTATTACCCAGTACAAATAAAGACTGAGAAAGTAAAAACGGGAAAATACCCTATTTTCCATGATACATTACGTGCTTTTATTCCTATTCTTATACCATGAAATAAAAAGATTCAGCGTTCCTCCCCAGAAAATACCGTCAAGAACGCCACTTAGTGTGGCCGAACAGCAGATTATAATGTAATGAATGTAGCAACACTGGCTGGATACTTGACATGGCTGTCATAATAAATTTGCTCACAAAAGTAATCACAATCAGCGTCAACGGAGTTCCCACCACAGTGAATGAAGGCATAGCGTTCAGCGATGTCTGTTCGCTGGACAGGCATCATTCCTAGGTGGAATGAATCATGATGAATTTTGGGCAGCGAAACTCCTCCGTCCATACTTGCGCGAACAGCTTGAGCGTGAAGTACAGGAACTGATGGAAAGATATCTGCATCCTATATCTTTCAGACAATCGCCTCCGCTTTTATAAAGATAAACCGGCTAGGCCGGTTTTTTTCTGATGTTCAGCGCAGTATCCGCTTCGTCTTGGCTTCATTTAACCAGTCCCTGAACTCAGCAAGCAGCATGTCGTACAAAAACTCATCCGAGATGCTATCAAAGTTGTCGATCGGGAAGAAATGGGTATTGTCTATCAGGCGATCGGTAAATGAATCCAGCTTTTCCAGAATGCCGTAATTGCTGCCTCCAAGACCCACGTATTTCCAAAAAATCGGTAGCTGGGCTGATTCCCGGATGGCTTCTTTAATGAGGCGCGTTTTGTTGATTCCTCCATCAGTAATGAAAACAACAAATACCGGCTCCTGAGAATCCTTGAAGTACTGGATTATTTCTTTCATGACAGGCGGTTCATTGTTCGTTCCGCCCAGCCCGGGCAAGATCTCAAACATCCCCTTCTTGTCTGTCTTCTGAAGGTTTTCGATGTAACCATTCAGGTTCTGAAGAGTGACATCCTCATACTTACGATGCCGCTCGCCAAATCCCCACATATCCATTGAGCCATCATCGTCGAACTGCACCGCCAGCGCCGCAATGCGTTCAAGTACCTTTTGGACATTACCCTGCTTAAACTGGCGCATCATTGAACCAGATGCATCAAGAACAAACGCGACTTTGGCCGTCACGTCACTGAGGCGGTGTTTCTCAAGACTGACTTTGATTGGCTTGGCGAGATTGACAAGTTGTGGAGCCATAGTCTGAAGTTTCTTTTCAAGGCTGACAGTAGACGTCGGAGCTGGTGGCTGAGGCGGGGTCGGTGTGGTTTGCGGATCCTGCTCTACATCAACCCCAAAGTTCATCGCTAACGGTGCAAGGCCACCATTGAAGCCCTGACCCAGAGCTCTGATCTTCCACTGTCCCTGATGCCGGTAAATCTGGATGAGGATTAATGCTTTCTCCATCCGACCATTCAGCGGAACATTAAAACGGAAACCAGCGGCATCTACGGTCAGCTGCGTCAGGCCAGCAGGTTAAAAAAAGCCCTGTCTTTGACGGGGCTTAATGAAGCAGTTATTTAAACGGAAACGCCGTGCTGTGAAGCAAGCGCAGACAGGCCACCAGCAAAGCCCTGACCAACCGCTTTGAACTTCCATTCCGCGTTGTGGCGATACAGTTCGCCGAACACCATTGCGGTTTCTGTGCTCGCATCTTCGGACAGGTCGAAGCGGGCGATTTCAGCATTGCTGTCTTCGTTAACAACACGGATGAAGCTGTTGCTGACCATGCCAAAGTTCTGAGTGCGGGCTTCAGCATCGTAAATGGTTACAGAGAAGATGATTTTTTTGACGTCTTCAGGTACGCCAGTCAGGTTGATTTTAACCTGCTCGTCGTCTCCTTCGCCTTCGCCAGTACGGTTATCGCCCTGATGGACAACAGAGCCGTCCGGGCTGGTGGTATTGTTAAAAAAGACAAAGTGTTTATCACTCAATACCTTACCGTTTTCACCAACCATGAAAACTGATGCGTCCAGGTCAAATCCCGAGCCATCAGTTACACGTGCATCCCAGCCCAGGCCAACGATCACTTTGGTCATACCTGGAGCTTCTTTTGTCAGAGAAACGTTACCGCCTTTTACGAGAGATACTGCCATGGTGTTATCCTCAATTTCATTCATTATTTCATTTATTTTTTGCCCGGGAATATCTACCCCGGGAGATGGGGTACTTCAGCGTACTAGCAAAAAATTATGACGCGTTGAGGCTGAAGTGGTCAACAAAAATTGGTCAATGTATTAGCGTCTTTCCAAAATAATCTTTCTGACTCATTCGGTGTCAATGTTCGGGGGGCATTGGCATCGCCTTGGACGATTTCCCTTACCACTCATACTAATCTTCTCTGGATCAGATCGCTTAACATCAGTGTGGTATGGCTTACGTTAAGGAGGGAGGTCCATCACATCACTATATTCTGACAATTATAGAAATTCACCTGAAATCAAAGAATCATACCAAAATGATCCATTCAGAAAACTCACAACTTTATTGTTTTTATACAATAAGTTAAATCAACTCTAGCATATGGAAACTCATTCTACTTATTAAAATATACATTTGAAAAAGTAAGCTTTATAAAATAGAATGGTGTGAATAATCATCCCCAATTTTTACGGGGCATCACCATTAAGATGCTTTAAAATTGTTCTAAAAATAGACATTCAGGGATAGGCAGATGGAGATGTTTGTTCTGTTCACCCATTATTTTATGGGTTACTTTTTTGGCAAACTGTAGACATTGAAGTCAGGAGGCAGCTTTGAACCGCCATAATAAAAATAATCCCGAAAATGACGATGATAAAAAATCACTGATTGTACTGTCCGGCTCTCAACAAGAGCAGGGTATGATGATGTCGTTATCAGCTCCGGGAAAACAAATATATGACAACCCCGCGATTGCATATCTTGTCAGTCTTGGATCAAAACGTAGCCGTCAGACGATGAAATCATTTCTGAATATCGTGGCAAAAATGCTGGGATACCAAAATGTGCGGGATTGTACTTGGAGTGCACTACGTCGTCACCACGTTCAAGCTATCATGGAAATGCTTTCAGATTCGGGCAAAGCACCAGCAACAATCAATACTTATCTTTCTGCTCTGAAAGGTGTTGCATTGGAAGCATGGACAATGAAACAAATCGACACCGATAATTTCCAGCATATAAAGCAGGTGCGTTCTGTCAGAGGAAATAGATTGCCAAAAGGCAGAGCACTAGAACGTTATGAAATAAAAACCCTATTCTTTACCTGTGAAAACGATGTCAGTACAAAAGGTTTGCGCGATGCCGCCATTATTGGTGTGCTTGTAGGTTGTGGGCTTCGGCGGTCAGAAATTATTTCTTTGGATATAAAACATATTATTCGCCGTGAACAAGCATTGAGAGTCATGGGAAAAGGGAATAAAGAACGTTTATCCTATATGCCGGAAGGAACATGGGAACGTTTGAACCGTTGGGTAGAGGAAGTGCGCGGTGATCATGCTGGGCCACTTTTTACCCGAATTCGCCGCCATGATGATGTAACTGATAACCGACTTTCCGATCAGGCAATTTATCACATTCTTGAGACACGCAGAATGGAAAGTGATTTGGAAAAATTTGCTCCTCATGATCTGCGAAGAACATTTGCATCAGCCATGCTGGACAATGGTGAAGATATTGTGACCGTCAAAGACGCGATGGGCCATTCAAGTATCACTACAACCCAAAAGTATGATCGGCGTGGAGATGAACGCCTAAGAAAGGCGGCTCGAAATCTGGATTTTTGACTAGAAAAACACTCAATCCTTTGGCCAACGTTAATAATCCTTTCTTTACGAATTCAAAATATCAGCTCGAAAAGAGTATCTTTTGCCTCTGTATGATCTTACATCAGAGGCATAATATTCATTTATTCAAGGTATGTTCTTTGGTATTGCCTTTACAATATGGCGTCAGTTTACTGATGTGTCTATTATTTGTGCCATTCAAGCCTTTTCATATTGAACCTGCTATAGGGTTTATCATTCCAGCATTGTGGCTTGGTCTGGTTATTTCTGTAGCGGCTCAATTATTATTTTATCGACTTATCAAGACAGGTAATTTGGTTAATGTCACCAGCTTGTTTTATCTTGTTCCGGGTGTAACAGCAATAATGGATTATTTATTTTTAGGTAATGCGTTATCTATTTTAAGTATCATTGGAATGATTGCCATACTAGATATTATTTTTCGTAAAAAAGGAACAGAGGCTATTAAGAATCTTAAATAAATTCAAGTAACTGAATTTATCATATTTAGCATAGTTATTATGTGCTGAATTTAAAACACGAAAACCACTCCAGATAACTAGAGTTGCTAATTTTTTAAATCCGATTGACCTCAACAGGTGACCATAATCGGATTTTTTATTGGATTTTTATGATTGCCCGAAACCAATTCGGGCAATCTATTAACAGTCTTCTCTCACTGAATTCGTTACTCGTCATTCACACTGATAGGACAGGAAAATCCATCAGGTTTAATTGCCAGTAGGTCGCATTTTAGCCGATCGATAACATGTTCTGCTGTATTGCCAAGGAACGCAGCGGATAATCCAGTTCGGCCAAGAATACCTAAAACAACCACACCTGCATTTAATTTATCACAAATTTCAGGAATAATTTTTTCCGGTACGCCCTCATGAACATGTGTATATTGCTCATCAATATAGAATTTTTGTCGTAATTCTTTCATAGCAATCAAATGTTGGCCTCGTAATACCTTGTTATACACACTTGGATCAAAATCGGGAAGTTCAGTTGCAATATTTAAAGGTGCAACAGGATAAGCGCTAACAAGGTTAATCCGCGGTTCTTTTACAATTCGATTGGCAAGATCTTGCGTTTCATGCACCAATTTCAGATTTAATTCACTATGGTAAGGTTCTTCATTGGATAAATTGACTGCAACAACAGCAGAACCGTTTTCTGGCCATATTTGATCTTTTACCATCCAGACAGGGCAAGGGCATTTACGTAGCAGATGCCAGTCCAGTGGAGTAAAAATCATGGATTCCAATCGGGAGTGTTGATGTGCCATTTTCAATAATAAGTCATGGTTTCCAGTGATAACTTCTTGAATGATGGCTTCATAAGGACGATTATGCCAAACCACTTTAATCTCAATATCAATTCCTGACTCAAGATAGTAATGGGCTTGTTGTTTTATCCAAGCGACTCGTTGACCAATAACACCTTTGCGCATGGCATTTCTTTCTTTTGGAGAAAGTAGTGTGGTCATTTCATATGAAAGGTCATAGATAGGTAAAAACGCTTTGATGCGACCACCATTACGCTGCACGATATAGACTGCACGCCTTAATGCAGGCTGCTCATCCTGATTGGGATCAATTGCAACTAGGAGGTTTTGGTAGTTTGCCATATTGAGTTCCTCGCAGAGTCTGGATGCCTCTTTTACACAAAAGATAAACCAATATAGACAACTATAACAGGGTAAAAGAACGCCAGATCAGCAAAATATAGTGATCTGGCTTAAAATTTAGATAACGTTAGGACACATTAGCGGGAGTTTTACCTGCCAATTGAGTCAACTTATCCATATCTTCGACTGCGATATACTTACCTTTGACCGCCAAAATGCCATTTTTCTGGAAACGGCCAAGTAGACGACTAATTGTCTCAACAGTCAAACCGAGGTAATTGCCGATATCGCCGCGGGTCATGGTCAGGCGGAATTCACGGGGTGAAAAGCCTCGTTGTGCAAAACGGCGTGACAAATTATAGATAAACGCAGCCAGCCTTTCTTCTGCGTTCTTTTTGGATAGCAACAGGATCATTTCCTGATCACCTTTAATTTCCCCACTCATCAAACGCATCATTTGCTGACGGAGATTAGGCATTTTCCCAGAAAGGTCATCCAGTGTTTCAAATGGAATTTCACATACCATTGACGTTTCCAAAGCCTGGGCAAAACTTGGATGCTCAGTGTTAATGATGGCATCAAATCCAACTAAATCACCAGCAAGGTGAAAACCGGTAATTTGTTCGTCGCCTTCCTCAGTAATAGTATAGCTTTTGATCGTCCCAGAACGGATAGCATAGAGTGATTTCAATACATCACCAGCCTTAAACAACGTTTGACCTTTCTGGATGGGTTTCTTACGCTCGATGATATTATCAAGCTGATCAAGCTCATGTTCATTTAAGGTGAAAGGAATGCAGAGCTGGCTAATGCTACAATCCTGACAATGGATTGCGCAACCACCAGATTGAATCCGACGAATAATACGTTTTTCCGGGATCATAGGGAATGCTCATTAGAAGTGATTGATATGCGTAAATTTAACATATTTAGGTAGCTCTGATAAGAGCTAGATACACCCATTAATCACGGTATTTATCATCATCACTAGCGAAAAAAAATGAAATTTTTTTGGGATTAACGACGAACTTGCGTAAAATTTTAGCCACTCAATATAACATCTCAATCAAACTGAAATTGAATTAATAATATATGGATTTAATACGCGTCGATGATGTAGTTTGGTTACAGATAAATGGAATAGGGTTGACATGAGTGAATGGTTGTTGATTGCATTTACAATGATAGTACAAAGCTCAGTGGGACTTGTACTGATGAGCGTACTTTATATTTACTGGTTTAAGCACGAATTAAACACATGGCAACATTCAGTGACTATTCTTGTGCAAAAAATCTTACTAAGAGCATTATTAGTAAGTAGCATGCTGGCCGGGATAGGGCTAGTCGCCTCTCTGAACATTTTGGAATATCCATTTAGTGTTTATCACTCATTGCGTAATGTTATGCAGGAATGGGTAAACATAGAAACGGCCTTTGCTGCTATCTACTTTGGGTTGCTTATCTTATATACACTTTTGTTTGTGATTACAAAGCGAGCGAATGTTTATATTATGATGGTGATTGGCGTCATTGGTTTAATCAACCTCCACTATATGGCAATTATTTACGTTAATAGTGCCATGATCACATGGACAAACATTAATACCTATTTTTTGTTCTATGGTGCGGTATTTACGTTAGGGCCTGCATTGGCGTTATTGTTTATCGGCTGTCCGTTAAGAAAATACATTCGAGGAAAATTACCTACCAAATTGGTGATGGCAGCTCTACTTGTGGTTTTTATTAGTGTAACAGTGCGGTTGATTGAACATCCTGCCTATATGGAGTGGTTAGCGGAAGCCACAATAGTTAATGACAATATTATTTTCCCACATCAAGCTGAACTGAATATCAAAAGTGCTTTTGGATTGAGAATGATCTCATGGTGTTTATATATTATTGCAATGGCAATCTGGACTTATGCCTTATGGAAAGCAAGGGATATCCTGTTGATTTATAATAATTATTCTATTCTTGTTGGTGTAATCCTCATGTTCATAGCAGAATTGATTAATCAATATACATTTTTTATTGTGTGCAACGTCTGATAGATAACTCATACTACCTCAGTTGATTATCCTGTTCTTTTCGTTTCACATATCCACATAACAGAAAACGTGACGTGGTCACGTTTTCTGTTATGTGCGAGCATGTTGTACGTGAATATCATTATTTTTATAGTTTCATATAGAAATATTCCCAATTCAGTATTATGAGATATTCTTCTCATTTCTTTGTGGTAGCGCACAAATTTAAAGTTAATTATTAATTTATTATTAATATTCTAGTAACTATGTTTTATATCTATAAAAATAGATTGTTCTAACATATGTTGCAGAATGTTTTTTATGCGCAGATCGAAAAATAAACAATTTATTTTCAATCGGTTATTGTGTGCTTTTTATCATCATCACAATGATTCTGTCGTTACATAGAAAATAAAAAAATATTATTAATAAGTTTATAAATTTCACTTTACTACAAAACACAAAAGATCCTTTAAAAGGTTGCGTGATATGACTAAGCCACTTCATCCGAATTTAAATGTAGATGCGTTGTTTTTAGGTCCAAAATCAGAGAATGCTGTTTTTTTTAGAGAAATGATGGACTATGCAGTTAGCGAACATATGCACTGGCGCTCAGGTTTTCATCCCGGAGATTCAGCCTTGATCACATCAGTTGATCGTTATGAACATAACTACAGAGAAACCCTTTATCGGACAGAAGGGATCTTAAATCAGCTATCAGCAAAACTGAAAAATACTTCAATTCCTTTTTTCTCCCCCCGTTATCTTGGCCACATTAACAGTGATACCTTGATGGTTTCTAATCTTGCCTACGTCATGGCCATGATGTACAACCCGAATAACTGTAGTTATGAAGCGTCTCCCACAACTACAGAGCTAGAACTTGAATCGGGATTGGATCTCTGCCGCATGTTTGGTTATGACCCTCAGCAATCTTGGGGACACATTACTTCTGGCGGAACAGTGGCTAACTATGAAGGATTATGGGTTGCCAGGAATTTAAAAACATTATCTTTTGCAATATCTCAGCACCCTAGAGCGAAAGATTTGGTCAGTCATAAAACGCCTAAGCAATTGATGAATATGCCAACGGCTGAAGTTCTGGATTTAATCAGTGAGCTACAACAACGCGGAATATTTGAAGAAATACGCGATATGACGTGCCGAGGCACTGGAGTTAAACCGGAAACATTAGGCAAACTACTGGTTCCACAATCCAAACATTACTCCTGGATGAAAGCGGCAGATATTTTCGGTATTGGTCAGGAAAACATCATTCCATTGCCTGTTAATGAAAACTATCAAACTGACGTTACCCAAATGCGCAAAATCACCTTTGACTTAATTGAACAAGGCGAATCAATTTTAGCGATGATTGCCGTGGTGGGAACGACTGAAGTTGGAGCGATTGATCGGATTGATGAAGTTATTGCATTGAGGCAGGAGTGTGAGGAGCGTTATGGCGAGTCATTCTATATCCATGTTGATGCTGCTTATGCGGGATACGCTTGTGCCATGCTCCTTAATGAGCAAGGAGAATTTGTAGAATATGATGAGCTGGCTAGTCATCATCGTTCGATGGGAATTATGTCGGAAAACATCAGCTGGCCAAAACCCGAAGTTTATAAAAGTTTCAAGGCATTGAAAGAAGTTGATTCGATTACCGTTGACCCACATAAAGTTGGCTTTATTCAATATACTGCTGGTGCCATCTGCATGAAAGACAAACGCATTCTCGATTTGATCTCTTCCCGTGCAGCTTATGTCTTTGAAGAACACAATGATCAAACGAATTCTGCTGCCAGAAATCGGGGAATGCTTGGTTCATCTATCATGGAAGGTTCAAAAGCGGGAGCAACGGCGGCAGCGCTTTGGGCGGCTCATCGCTTATTACCTCTAAATATCAGTGGCTATGGAAAAGTGATTGCTGCTGGTATCGTCACAGCACAACGATTGTTGAATAAGCTGGCAAACTTGCCGCCAATAGAAGTAGGTAAGCACCGATTTGAAGCGCATATCATGCCATCCCCTGATTTCCATATGATCAATTTTACATTCAAAGAAATCGGTAACGAAAATCTAAACAACCATAATGCCCTCAACAAGCGGCTCTATGAACTTTGCTCATATTCAACAGGACGTGCTTATACCAACGATTTTCTCACATCATCAACGACCCTGGATTACAAAGAGTATGGTGATACACCATGGCACTATGCGGAGAAATGTGGTTTTAGTCGTAGCGAATGGGAAAAAGTTCGTCGTATCTATGTATTACGAGCGGCGGTAATGACTTACTGTTTACGTAATGAAGAACACTTTGAAGAGTTCTGGCAGCAGCTTCAAACTATTTTTGTTAAGAAATTGAATCAGCTGGTTGATGAGGAAGAGAAAAAAGCATGGCTGATATCGGGTATTGATGTACCATTTATTGGTTAATAAATGGAAGTTTGCATATTAAGCGCTTGGATGTTAATTGATTAAAATATAGATACCAATTACTAAAAGGCTTGGGGTAATTCCCAAGCCTTTTTTGTTATCTTGTTGGGCTTCACGACCAGAATAGATATATCTGTTTTCTTTAGCATTAAAGTTGATTGGCATATGGATAACTTTATAGCTGTTTTTTCAATTAGCGATAGGGATCACACCCAAAGAAACGCCCAATCCCATCAAAATAACGCCAATGACTCGATTGAGCATGGTTTGTTTTTCTAACATTGCAGCTCTGAGTTTATGGTGAGAAAAAAAGATAGCAACACCAATAAACCAGAGCAGATGCATAAGGGACATAAAAATTCCATAACCAACTTGTAAACCGATGCTGGTTGATGATGAAATAATCTGAGTAAATGTACTGACAACAAAAAGCGTTGCTTTGGGATTTAAGACATTTGTCAGAAAACCTGTTCTAAACACGGTAATTGAGGCATTTTTTGTTGAGTTAATATCAACATCAATTTCCGTTTTTGATGTAATTGTCTTGTAGCCAATGTAGATAAGATAAATCGCTCCCGCAATTTTTATGGTGAGCAATATATTGGGGGAATGTGCAATCAGAATACCAATGCCAAGAATAGTATAAGCAACATGCACCAATATACCTGATGCGATCCCAAAGGCTGCCAGTATGCCTGCCCGTCGGCCATAAAGATAACTATTACGGGTGATCATCGCAAAGTCAGCCCCTGGGCTGATGACGGCAAGAATGGTAATAATGGCTACTGCGATTAATTCTGTCATTATGTCCTCTGATCATCGTTCGTCATATTTTGATAACTTATTCTCTTGATTTTTTTGACGAAAGAATAACGATTAATTTACGCTAGAATGATTGAGAAAAAATCAACGATAAAGGATTGTAATGAAAAATCTCCCTTCACTGAATTCATTGCGAGTGTTTGAAGCCGCAGCTCGTTACCAAAGTTTAGTCAAAGCAGCTGAAGAGTTATTTGTGACACAAGGAGCCGTGAGTCGTCAGATCCGACAGTTAGAAACTGCTTTGGACGTTGTATTGTTCGAACGCAGAAACCGAGGAATTTTTTTGACCCCGGCAGGCGAAAAACTCAAACAAGCCTGCCAACAAGCATTTGGGCTTCTAACATTAACAATTGATGAACTCCAGCAGACCTCGCAAATAACGCCGTTAATTGTTTCTTGTGAACCTACAATTATGATGAAATGGCTCATTCCCAAATTGATGATATTTAAAACAAATCATCCTGATATCGAAATCCATTTAGTCTCCGGTGGTGGTCATATCGATTTTTCACGAAATTCGGTGAACTTAGCCATTCGTCGCAATGATTTTATCTGGAATAATCGTTATGTTGCTGAACGATTGGGAAGAGAGTGGATAGGGCCGATTTGTTTACCGGATGCAGAAAATCGAGTCATCACGCATCAACCACTGGCTTTATTGCATACACATACTCGCCCTGATGCGTGGAATGATTGGATGTCAGGCAACAAGCAGATTATTCAAAAGCAGCATGAACACTGGTTTGAACACTTTTATATTTTATTGGAAGCGGTGATGGCCGGGCACGGTGTCGGGATAAGTTCCATATACATGATTGAGCAAGAGCTGCGTAATAAGCGAGTAAGTGCACCTTACGGTTTCATTCCAGATGGTTCAGCGTATTACCTGATATCACCTGATGTTTTTGCAGCCAATACACCGCAGACTATCTTTCTTGAATGGCTAAAAAAAGCATTCCATGAAACTCATTCACAACTCGCTGATCTTTGTCACCATCATTTTACCGGCCTTGGCTAAGTGACGGTGTCACCAAAAGGTCTTTTAGTGTCAGTCCGATTCCCATGATTAAACAGTTCCCCAGTATTATCATTGTTACTGCAACGCTATGTTGTGTCAGCAGCATGGTAGCGATAGGGAGTAAAAATAAGATTGTCAGATTGTTCAAACTTTCTGAAACTGCCAATATTTGTCCTTTATCCTGTTTCGCTCGATTTGCCAGAATAGAAGTGCTTATCGGGGCCGCAATGCCAAGTGCACATCCAAATAACATCAGGCAACTAAGGCTAAAGAGTAAGAACAGCGGCATTAACATAAATGCGGAACTAGTCGCTAAAAGTAATACTATCGCCAGCAAAATAATCCATTCATCTCTGATATACAGACGTTTCACGATACTCACGGAGAGATTACCCAGACCAAGGCCGATGCCAAATGCCGAAACGGAGATACCAACCGCGCCCGTTCCCAAGTCATAATGTTGTCTCAGAACTTCTCCGGCCAACATAACAGTAGATACTGCCGTGCCATTCCAAAATCCCTTCGCAATAAGGGGACGCATTAAGTTTCCCTGACGTATCCATTGAAAAGTTATTGTTTGATGTTCTACTTTTCGAACACTAACCTGGGCTAAAATACGTTTTTTGCTTAAGAAAAAAAGTAAAAGACATCCTATTGCACTCACCAGAAATGGTATTTGCCAGTGAAATAACTCCGTCAAAACACCAGCCAAGACGGGGCCACCTGCAATACCCGCCGTCATACCGAGCATAACGATCCCCATTGCTGATGCTTGTTTGTGAAGTGGAAAAACTTCCGCAATTAACGAAAAAACTGTAGGAATCAAGGCTGCGGAAGCAATGCCACCAAAAATACGCAATCCGAATGCAATCTCCAAATTGGGCGCAACTGTCAGTGCCAATCCATCAAGTGAAAGAATCAGCAAGGATGCCAGCAACAATTTGCGTCGATTTATCCGATCAGACAACCAGCCGAATATAGGTGCGGCCAATGCGTAGGCGAGGGCATAACTGGATATTAGCCAAGCTGTTTTGTCTGTTGTTGTTTTAAACGCTTCAGCCAATGGCTGAAGCATAGGCGATAACATAAATTCCATCGCCCCAACGAAAAATACAGCGAGTGACAAGATAGGCAAAATAATACGTGACGACATATTCAGCTTCCTTTAATAGAAATAGGATTAATGGGTATAAGTAGTTTTAACTGGTGGAATTTTCGGCAGTAATGTTTAATATTGATGAAATGATGGTATAGAGAAAAACAAGATATTCGGGAGAGATCTAAAATGATACTAAGGTTTATCAGACATGACAATTGATCGACTCTATCAGGATAGCAAATTAGCCCAATTTTATGATTTCGATAACGAATGGACGCCAGATTATGATTACTATATTGAGCTCGCAAAAAATGCACATGCCATTTTAGATCTTGGCTGTGGTACGGGAATGCTTACCAATAAAATTGCCCTAACTTATCCCGATAAAGTGATATTTGGCAGTGATCTTGCGGGCCCTATGCTTAATATTGCCCAATCCAAACCAGCGGGGTCACGAATTACGTGGATACAATCTGATGCTAAACAGTTGGCATTACCTCAGAAGTTTGACTTAATCATTCTATCCGGCCATGCCTTTCAAGTGTTTTTAACTCATCAAGATCGGGTCGCCGTACTGAAACGTATTCATGACCACTTGGCAGAAGGGGGAAAATGTATCTTTGATAGCCGTAACCCTTTAGTAAAGGAGTGGCTGACTTGGACAGCAACAGATTCTCAACGCGAGTTTTTCCACCCGACATTAGGCCCTATATTGGCATGGAATGATTTTCGAATCGACGATGATATCGTTACTTACGGCACTTATTACCAGATTTTAAATGATAAACAGGAGCATCAGGCATGTTCAGCAATTACATTTGCCAGCGTTGATGACATTCAGCAAGCACTCATTGAAGCAAACCTAATCGCGACAGATGTATTAGGCAACTGGCAAGGGGACGCCTATCATGATCAGGCAGAAGAAATGATTTTTATTGCCAGAAAAAATGAGTGAAAAGATAAGGAAAAACGGGATAGTGGTTTTCCACTATCCCACGTCTCAATTCATTGTTTATTTTGTAAGTATTTACTTAGTAGCAGCTGCTTCAATATCAAGTACATTAATCGGGCCGGCATTCCGTACCATATCTTCGCCATATGCACAAACACGCCATGGAGCTTCAGATTTAGCCAGAATTACGGGTCTCCAGTAAAAGTTGTAATTTGTTTTATCGTCGCAATTAGTTGTCGCTTTAGGACCATATTTGATATGCACACTCGACACTTCATATGGACTGGATTCCGTAGTTATATACCACTTATCACTTCCATGATCATTCTTGTTTAAAGTGGGTTTTATTGATGGTGGAGTATTATCAATTTCCCGCAATATGACTGAAGCGTCTTTTGTATTTTGCCATTGGCCATTGTTATTCTGATTAATAACACAGAGCTTATAGATTCCATCCTTCTCAGGAACTAGCAGGTTTTCCAGCGGGTTTTGGCTGGCAGGAACTGGAACACCATATCCAGCGTCATCTGCACAATCGACCTCACTGATTAACCCTGTTTTATATCGAATATTCTTGACGTTGGCCCCTTTTTTGATAATGACATCCCATTTTGCTTTCTCACCGTCAAAAGGATTAACACTTTGAGACACCCAAGATGCCCAAGGTGTACTTTTTTCCAAAATGTTACCACTATTATTCTCAAGTTTAGACAGATCTAGCTTATTATCCTTGGTTAGTGCATTAGCGATAGTATCTACAGGAATGAAATAACTAGCACCTTCTTCTGGAACACCTTTATTGTTCTCAACAGTACAAGGCCTGTTGCCACCACAGCCAGTCATTTCTGGTGTTGTTGTTGTATTGAGTACCCCAATAACGTTTGTTTTACCTTTCTCAAAAACAGGGGAACCAGACGTTCCGCCGACGACACCAGCACAGTTAACTGAGAAAACCGGAGACCAAATCCACGGAGCGCCACCTTCATACAATAATGGTGATTTTCCGGTGATATTACACTCAGACTTTCTGAGATAAGCGTAATTGTAATCAACGCCTATTACAGGAATATGAGTCAGCACAATGGGTTGATGTTTCATATCAAGATTTTTCTTCAGCTTCAAAGGATGATAGCCTTTTTTAGCTAAATCACCATAAGTCGCATCCAATTGTAAGACCGCGATATCTTCGTTTTTCATCGTTGAATATAAAATACGGTTGATTTTTATTGGTGAAAAACTGTCTTTTTTATCAATGAAATAATCCGGGGTGTATTCCCAATTTTCAGCCGCTGGCTGATCAATGATCACGTCATTTGTGCTCACACCACTATTTACACAATGTCCTGCGGTTAGTATCAATGCTGGCGTATCTTTACTCGATATATTTTCACCAGAAATCAAGGTCGCGGTACAGTGTGATCCTCCCATGAATTTACCTACGGTTCTGAATTTTTCAGCGCCGGGATCGGTTGATTTCATTAACGGAGCACCATTATCCTTTGCTGTCGCGAAAGGTAAAGCGTTTGAACCCGCTGAAATAGATAACAAACTGATTAATATAATTTTATTATAAGCCACGATTTTCCTCCTTTGGATATATTAATGACTTAAATTCATTATTATATTTAATTATTATTCAGTGCTACCGAAGTGATTTGTATTAAAGTAGATACAAACGCCCTAAAAAGAAAAACTCACCGCCAGCCATTGCCAGTAGTGAGTTTTTGTTATTGATAAAACCCTTTCATCTTTCAAATCTTTACTGTTCAGAATCGCCAATTGGCATTCAGGAACACACCGTTATCCTTATGGCTGCTTGACAGAACACCGTTATATCCCAGTGACAGTTTAGTGTTTTCATTGATACCTAATTCCGTACCTACTTTGATTACGGCGGCATCACGCGCTGCTGAAACACTGTTGACAGTAAATGTGGCATTACTATTGCTAAAACTCAATTTGGTGCCGCGATCTACATTGCCAAACTGATGTTGCCAACCCAATTCGCCATATACGCCCACAGTAAGTTCATTTTCAGTCTGCCATTTTTGGTCGACACGTAAACCTAATGTGGAGAAGGTCGCATTTTTCGATTGCTTGTTACCGTTCAGTGCAGCGGCACCACCGCGTTCATTGATACTATCGTTGCGGAAGTTAACATAAGACAAGTTGGCGAATGGTTCCAAATTCAGCCGAGAAGTATTAATGCCGTAAGCCGCTTCAGTAAACAATTGTCCAGTTTGTGCACCATATTTGGCTTTCAAGTTGTCGGATTGACTGCCAAAGGCAACTGAACGTTTTGTATCGAAACGATGCCAACTGTAGGCGGCACCAGCACGTAACGCCAGAGCATCAATCTGCTTGCTACCGTATAGAGCCAGATGAAAATTGTCACTACGTGCTGAAGTACTATAACCCCCGTTCAGAGAAGAGCGAGTATAGCCGGTGGCTACACCGAGCCGCCAATCATTACCCAGTTCTCCATCGGCACCCAGTAGCACGCCATAATTGGACACACGATAACCATTGACTTCATTGTTACCATTAGCACGTTGCCAGTTGCCCATGACCTGCACCCAAGCACCGTTCCCATCCGCTTTGATATCCTGCCCGGTGATTCCACCATCTGCCTGACGTAAGCGGGTATTCAATGTATCGCGCAGATAGCGGCTACTATTGATTTGTGCCGCAGCGATGTCAGCATGAATTTGCCCGGAAGAAAGTTGTTGGAATGCTTGACGGGCCTGTACAGCCGTATCAGACATTAAGATACTTTCATAAACGGGGTGGCCTAGACTCAGTTTATCAACCGCATTAGCGACAGCGCGTTCGTTAACCGTCGCACCCAAACTGGCAAATGTGGTGGAATTGCGTTTTATATCCAACATCACTCGGTCAGACTGGTAACTAAGCGTCGTGCCAACGAATAAATAGTTTGGTGCTACGGCAGAAAACTGACCGTTGATACCAAGATTTGCTTGCAGGATATTGTATTGCTGACCAAGCAGGCTACGAACTTCTTGCTTCGATAGCAGGTTACTGCTGTTTTCCAACGTGACCTGTACATCACCACCTTTCAGCGTTGCTAATCCATTGCTGCGAATGCGATCACTATGACCTTGGCTATTTGGTGCAACTTCTACCAGATAACGTGAACCGGCTTGGAAGATAACATCACGATCAACGTTCAGCGTACCGCTTGAGTTTAAGTTGCCCGGTGCAATATTAGCTCCAGTGTTGGCCATGATTGAACCGACAGAACCCGCACCTCCGAGAGTGGCGCCGTTTTGCACAGTAACATCCGAGGTTATGGAACCGCTAACCTGTAACAAACCTTGTTCTACCAACGTTGGCCCTTCATAGATGCTCTTCTTACCGGCAAGTTCAAGGATACCGCTACCGGTTTTCGTCAACCCACCGTGACCACGAATGTCATTGATCCAACTGTCATAGGCACACTCAATACTATTACATACTCGTTCTACAGTGGTGCCTCGTTCAACCAAGCCGCCGATACCCGGAATATTGGCGATAAACTGGGTTTCAGTATAGGAGCCGGGAATGTAATATTTATTGGGAATATCTTTCTCAGTGATGAACATTTTTGGGCCATCAATGGCGTCTTTCAGGTTCAACATTCCCCAACCATACATGTCATCCAAGCCGAGAGGACCCAAGTCGGTTGCCGTAGTTTTGAGAACATCGGAGATTTGGCCAGCGGTCATGTACGGGAAACGTTGCATCAAGACAGCGGCGGCGCCAACCACATGGGGTGATGCCATTGATGTGCCCGTGTAGGTGTCATAGGTCGGATCGATCGTCAGTTCACCATTCTCTAAAGCATTTTCGTCAATTTCGCCATTATTTTTTTTAGAAATGAAATCACCCGTGCTACTGTAAATTTTTGTACCTGGTGCGGACAAACAATAGCTGGCAGTATATCCGCAGCTAGTTGATGAGGCATTAATCTTATTTTCTCTGGTCAGGTTGGCCACGCTAAGGTAGTTTTTCAATGCATCAGGGAAGAAATACGGCATACCCGCATGTAACCAAGTGACGTTATAGTTATTTGCATTTCCCGCAGCAAAAACAACTAATTTCCCATGACGTGCCGCACGTAATAGGCCGGCAGTTCTGATGGTATAGTCATCGAGTTCTGGAATTGGGGAACGGCTTAATCGGTCCAAATCATCTTTAATCGGTGTGGCATAATTAATGACATCTTGCAGTGTGATCTCAACGTAATCGATCGTGCCATCTTCTCTCCGTTTAGGGTTACCGTATTTATCCCTATTAAACTTAGGGCGAACACCCCAACTGTTATTGATAACGCGGGCATTACTTTGGATCATGGCTTCTGTGCGGTTATGTGTATTTTGCAAATATTTCCCAGTAATTAAACCTGCATCAAATGCCACGCCGTGCATTTCTTTGCCATCTCGGTTTGCCGCAATAGTTCCTGCAACATGGTTACCATGGGCGCCGAAACTGATAACTCCAGTGTAGGGATTTTCATCGTAATTCCAAATGTCGTCTGGGCTCAGGATTTTCAGTTTGTTTGCAAACTCAGGATGGTTGGTAACAGCTTCGTCCAGAACACCAACATTAATGCCTTTCCCCGTGTAACCGCGGGCATAAGCATAGTGAGCACCAATAGCGGCCAATCCCCATTGATGATTAAATTCCTCTGATAGCCAACTATCAGGTGAATTTTTTTTACCCTGTTCCTGATATTCTGTAGCAGCCATTGACGCATTAACAGGTAATAGTCCAAAAAATAATGTCATCCACAAAAAGATCGGTCGTGCCGAATTGTTTTTTTTCATAAGAATATATCCATTTTTCATAAAGTGGCGGCTTTCAATTCGCTATCTGGTACATCGCTCCTTGAAAGGTCCTTATTAATAAAACCGATGATATAAATTGTAATAAGCAGGCAGTGGCGATCTCATCCCATATTCTTCGACTTCGTATAGGACAATTTCAACCATAATATTTTCTGCCAGCAAGGTGCTATAGCATAATAATTAAACCCAAAATGCAATAATGGATGTTAACTTTTTTATAACTCTTTTGTAACAAAAATAAAAAGGATCCGCATAGCAGGTTGATTTGTTATAGCCCAATAAATTTAGGGGGGTAGGAGATTAAGATGAATAATATTGTTATTATAATGTTATTTTTTGATGGGGTGTTTTTGGCAGCGCTCACTAAGGAGATTATTTATTCCACGGCCGTTTCTATCAAGATACTTAATAATTCTATCCACCTATTCATTATTTTTTACATTTAAATATATTTGAAAAAAATATTATTTGTAGGAATGTCCTGGGAATTACTGAAAAGGGAGGGGGAGACAAAATAACTTGATGCTTGATTAAATAGTGATTGCAATATTGAGAGGAACATTAGTTTTAATCGAACTGAATCGTTCAACTTATGGCATAAACAATCAATCGCAAATGCCTTTCCAAATCAATAATCATCGATGTGTAATCGAAAGAAATTACTTGTCCATTCATATTCAGCTCCCGTACACCGTTACAGGGTTCATAGATTTCATGTCTATGCCACATATCATAAAAATCAGGTGATGTTTGAAGCAGCTTATTAACGAGATCCTGAATATAACTGTCTTTAACTGCAAGGGCATAATCGCGCCTAAAGCTGGCCAGTAAACGATAAGCATCTTGTTCCCAGTGATACAATAGCTCACGATAATGCTCATTGGTGAACAATAACCACAAGAAATTGCGTTGTTCCCTTTCAACTTGGCTGAAATGAAAATACTCATCTGCTGGCTGATTAAAGGCCAGGACATCCCAATGCAAATTCAGCACATAAGTTACATGGGGAGATAAATCATTCATAAGCCGCTTGATAAGCGGAGAAACAACACACCATGTGTGTCCAGTTTCTACAGGCTCCCGCATATGCGCCAGCAGGTATAAATGCCTTCGTTCAGCAGTATTCAGTTTTAAGACTTTAGCAAGATTATCCAAAAAAGTGGCTGATACTCCGATTTCCCGACCTTGTTCCAGCCATGTATACCAAGTTACACCAACGCCTGCTAAAACTGCAATTTCCTCACGCCTTAGCCCTGGAGTGCGACGCCGACCAATATTGGGTAATCCAACAGATTCAGGGTTAAGGCTTTCTCTTTTAGCGCGTAAAAAATTAGCTAATTCGGTACGGGAACGCTTTAACTTTGTCATTTATTTCAACCCATTACTCTTAGTAATAGTATAATTTGTTAAATTGTAACAGGCTAATAGGGCTATTAGAATCCGTCTATCTCAAATATTGTGAGGATTCACATCATGACCAGGAAGGATTACTTAACCCTATCAGTTCTTTTAGCCGCGGATTTGTGACTATTTTTGATCTTTTTGTTGTCAACATTGCCATTGCCAATATTCAATCACACTTACAGGCGAGTTTATTCCAAATTACGCTGGTTATTGTGATCTATGAAATTGGATTTGGTTTGTTATTGATTACGGGAGGGCGCTTAGGTGATTTATTTGGTCGGCGACGATTGTTCAGGTTAGGGATATTGGCTTTCACTTTGACATCATTGCTTTGTGGCCTTGCCCCCACAGCGAATTTTTTGATTTTAGCCCGGTTTTTACAAGGATTATCCTCAGCGCTGTTATTTCCACAGGTTTATGCCAGTATTCGTGTCAGCTTTGACGGAGATAACAGCCGCAAAGCATTCGGGTTATTGGGAATGACTTTAGGTTTTGCCGCCATTGCTGGACAAACCTTAGGTGGTTGGATGATTTCTGCCAATTTATGGAACTTACAATGGCGTTCTATTTTTTTGATTAATGTCCCAATCGGCTTATTGGTCTTGCTCTTCTCAAGTTATATCAACGAAAGTATTGCACAAGAAAAATCGGGGTTAGATTTGGTTGGGGTGGCACTTTCCAGTATGGGTATTTTTGCCTTATTGCTGCCACTGTTGATTGGGCCAACATTAGGCTGGCCGATATGGTGCTGGGCGTTACTCTTTTTGGCTTGTTTAACGCTGCTACAATTCGCACGTTATGAAAAACGTTATGTTACCCGAGGAAAAACACCACTATTCAATTTTTATTTATTGAAAAACAAACAATTTAGCGTAGGTTGTTTATTGGTTTTATTTGTTTATTCCACATCCAGCTCATTTTTTCTTGTTTTCGCGTTATTTTTACAAAATGGCTTAGGATTCAATCCATTTGATGCCGGATTAATTTTTGCTCCCGCCAGCATAGGATTTGTTCTATCTTCACTCAATGCCCCTTATTGGGTTAAACATTTTGGCAGTAAAACCATTGTCATCGGCGCATTACTCTATGTGATGTCTTTCATTACTCTATGTGATGTCTTTCATTACTCTATGTGATGTCTTTCATTACCCTGATTGTTGCCATTACGATGCTATCCTCTGCAACTCCATCAATGACAATTCCGTTATTTTTTATCGTGCCAATATTAATACTCCTTGGATATGGGCAAGGCTTTGTCATGACACCATTGCTAAATATTGTTTTGGCTTTTGTTAACGTGCGATTTGCTGGTATGGCATCAGGTGTGATTGCAACCTTACAACAAGTTGGCGCGGCTTTTGGTGTTGCCGTGGTCAGCGTGTTAGTTCAGCGGCATTTTAACAATGTGGATACACTCTCTTTTATTACATATCAAAATGCCTTTGTTCACAGTATGCTCTACAATGTTTTTGCCGCTTTTGTTGTATTTTACTTGTTAAAAATATTACATCGAAATAGAACGCATCATGGGGTATCAAAAAGTGATTAGGTTATTTACAGAAGCAGATATGGATGCAGTTTTGTCTATTTGGTTAGAGGCTTCCATTAAAGCACATAATTTTGTGGCGGCAGAATTTTGGCAATCGCAAGTGGAAAATATGAGAAGTCTCTATATTCCTGCTTCAGAAGTACATGTCTATGTACAAGAAGCTAACGTTGTCGGTTTTTATGCACTTCACGGAGATAACCTGGCTGCTGTTTTTGTGTCACCGGATAAACAGGGGCAGGGAGTTGGCAAAGCGTTAGTTAATGATGCCAAAAGCCGAAGAACTGAACTCACGTTATCGGTCTATCAGAAAAATCAAGATAGTTATAAATTCTATCTATCTCAAGGGTTTTATGTTGTCAGTGAGGAGGTTGATGAAAACACGGGATGCCAAGAATATTTTATGAGTCTAAATAAATACCGTTTACAAAGGGGATGACTATGATAAATAAGATTGTTACTGATGTTACCACACTAGAACAAATATACGGAAAACCAGCGGGTGCATCTGTTTTTAAAGAGGTGAATTATATTCACCCTATATATCGTCCTTTTATCGAATTCTCACCTTTTGCCACATTATCAACTGTTGGGCCAGAGGGCATGGATGTTTCTCCCCGGGGCGATCAGGCCGGTTTCATTCATATTGAAGATGAGAAAACATTACTGTTACCCGACAGAAGAGGCAATAACCGTATAGACAGCCTACGTAATATTCTGCACGATAATCATGTCGCATTATTATTTCTTATTCCGGGGATTGGTGAAACATTACGTGTGAATGGCCGTGCGGAAATTGTTATTGATCCCGAAGTGTTGGAACGTTTCTCCCATCGCAATATGCTGCCTCGTTCTGTATTACGAATCACTGTGGATGCGGTCTTTTTCCAGTGTTCCAGAGCGTTTTTGCGCTCCGGTTTATGGGATGTTTCTACTCACCTTGAGCGCAGTGCTTTACCTAGTGCCGGTAATATTCTGAAAGAAATCAGCAAAGGCGATTTTGATGAAGATGACTTTGATGCGAAATTACCCCAGAGGTTAAAGGATGAGCTATATTAGCGCGTGACATACATTGCGGCTGGCATACCCGAACAGATTAAAAGCAAATTATGCTTTGTTATTAAACAAAAATGCCAAAAATACGGTATACTGTATTTTTATACAGTTCACAGCCATGGGGACTTAACACGATATTCTTCTGTATATTCTCGGCTCAAAAATTTGAGCCGAAGTTTGATCATCAATAGATAGATGTCGTTTATTTACATACCATACGGATAACTTTGGCTTTCTTCTCCAACATCCTCGCGAACTTGCTTCAATGCCTTAGTATAAGATTTGAGTAGTTTCAGCGTATAGTTCGCGCGCCCTTCGAATGCTGCATCGTTACAAATCAGATCTTTCGAAATCAAATTTTCACCCTGACGGAAAATTAAGTGGTCAGGCAAGAAACAAACATGGTTATTTTTAAAACCTGTCATGCGTAATTCGCAGAGGGGATAAACGCCATTAATGCCACCAGATACACTCGCCAATAACGCGGGTTTATGCCCCAGCTCTGTCACAGCACAATGTAATAGAAGGTTTTTCAATGCTGGCGTTACCATTCCATGCCATTCCGGGGTAACAAAGATGAATGCTTCACTCTCTCTTAAATGCCGTGCAATCGCCTGCCAAGGATGCGATTCCGCTGATATATCCGTCGTGAAACCATCGTGTAATGGTAATTCTACATTGGAGAGATCAAGGATCTCCATATCAGTAAAGCCATGTTCGCGACTTAATTTTTGCAAATAACAAGCCACACGTTGACTGCGAGAATCTGGGCGTTGACTGCCAGAGATTAGAGTAAGTTTCATAGATTTCCTGTTATTTTTTACTGGTTGATTAATTTATAGGGTTACCGGAATTTTCTATCTGATTTCGAGGAATAGAAAACCAAACAGAAATAATGATGGTGCAAGCTCCGAGCATTTGTAGCAAGGAAAATGTTTGTTTTAGAAAGCAATAACCCAAAATGCAAGCAGATAGTGCACTGAGAAATCCTAAAAAAGAGATTGTTACCACGGGTAGTTTTTCAATACCTCGAAACCAGATGATATAAGAGAAAACAGCGCCAATCATGCACAAATAACCGTAGCCGAGAATATTATTTACGGTGAGATGTTGCGGTAGACCTTCTGTCAAAATAGCGATGGGCAATAGAAGCCAATAGAGGCATATTGGGTGGCAATACTTCCGTCGTAATGATGTAGGTACTTCCCCAGACAATTTAAGTTATTCATTGCTTCATCCTGCGTACAGTCGTTCGGTACTTTTTAAGTTAAGATGAATATACCATCATTAAAAGTATCTTTATTTAAAGATAAATTAAAATAATAGCCTAACCGATTTTTATCAAGTATCTTTTTGTCGAAATAAAATAAATAGGATAAAAAAGCATGAAGTACGATCACGTTGACCGATTACTGATACAGTGGGAACAGCAGCGTCCAGACCTTGATCCATCGTCAATGGGCGTCATTGGACGACTATGTCGCATCAATAAAATTATTGAACAACGCTTGCAACATGCTTTCAGAGAACACGGCCTGAGTGCCATTGAGTTTGATATCCTTGCGACACTACGTCGCAATAATACGCCAATTACACCAACAGAAATGTATCAATCCGTTATGCTAACTTCTGGTGCAATGAGTACCCGTATTGAGCATATGGTACAGCGAGGATTGATTGAGCGTATCGCCAATGAAGAAGATCGACGTAGCTGTAAGGTTTTTCTGACGCAGGAAGGAAAAGCGCTGATAGACAAAGTGGTAGAAAGTCATTTTGAAAATCAAAAAGCCATTCTCGAACCACTGACAGAAGCTCAACAAGAGCAGCTTGCAACACTGTTGCGGCATTGGCTGCTGACCAATGAATCAGTTATTTGAGATTTTTTGATAGATTGTGAAAGTATCTTTTTTAGAAGGTATAATTCAATTCACAAAGATAAATATCTTTTTTAAAAGTTATTTTTGAGAGAAGTTCGCCCTGACATGAGTCAGGGCGAGATCTCTTTAAGAAGAGAAAATATTAGAATTTAACATTAACTCTAGCCCAGTAAGTACGACCCGGTTCGTTTATTGGTGTTGGCGTATTGGCAGAATAACCAAAAGCATTATTTCCTGCTAAGTTAAGATGTTCGCTGTAGGTTTTATCAAAAATGTTATCAATACCGGCACTAACCTGAACATTTTTAGTCACCTTATAGGCTGCATTTGCAGACAGAATGGCGAAGCCTTTACTACGATCAAAATCTTTGCCTACAACGTTACCTTCATTGTTCGCCACTCGGTGCTGACTATTAACCAGACGCAGCAAACCGCTGCTGGTCCAATCGCCATGTTCCCAAGTTAAACCAAAGCGTGCTTCCAAAGGTGGAGTTTGCGGCAGTGGACGGTGGTTGGTAGTATTTTTCGCCCAGGAATACGCTAAACTTGCATCGGTTTTCCAGTTATCGTTCAGCTGATAAGCAACACCCATTTCCCCGCCCATAATAGTGGCATCCACGTTATTCGCTTGGTTATTTTTGTCGCTATATTGGAATAAGATAAAGTCATTCACCTTACCAACATAAGCTGATACCCAACCTTTCAGATATCGATCGTTATATTGTGTACCGATATCCAACTGGGTGGTTTTTTCGGTCTTTATGTCAGTGAAAGAATTTTGACCTGCTTTAGATGAAAACAATTCCCAGTAATCAGGAAAGCGCTCGGTATAACCAACGCCGGCATAGAACATCACAGGGACGTCTTTCAGATTATGTTCAAACCGAATAAAACCAGCGGGGAGGGTGTCTTTGCGTTCTTGTTGGGTAGCATATTTATCTACCATCACGCGATCCAGACGCGCACCACCGATAACTTTACTCTGTTCAGTCGCATCCCAAGTTAATTCACCAAAAATGCCATAATCACGGTAGCGGGCATCTTTCAGCCAACCTGTTTTGGGATGTTTACGATGAGTATTGACCTGCATATCGGCACCGCTCTGCAATTTGAAATCTTCCCAAATCCAAGTCCCCATCATACGACCACCCACGGTACGGCGGTCTAATTCCATCTTATGCCTCATATTCATGCCCATGCTATGACCACCGTGTCCCATTCCCATTGGGAAAGGTGTACGCTGGGAGTAATTATCCATAATATGGTTGGTGTTGTTGTAATAAAAATTGGTTTCAAACTTGTCAAATACCTCACTGAGGTTGGATTTTTCAAAACGCACTCCAAAACTTTCGCGCTTGAATTTAGAACCATCCATACCACGTCCAGCGTAACGCGCCTCACCATCACCTTGTCCAGCGGTTAACTCCAGTAAAGTATCTTCATCAGGTGTCCAGCCCAATGCGACATCGGTATTCCATTTATCCCAACGAGAAGGAACGCGATTACCGTCACCATCTTTATAGTCATTGGAGCGGGATTTATTACCGATCAAACGGATATAGCCCAGTTCATTGCCAAGGCTAAGGTCAACGTTACCATCCCAGCGGCCATTAGAACCGACAACCGTGCTGGCATTACCTTGAGCGCCAATTTTTTCAAACTGAGGACGAGTGCGTTCGAAACGGATAGTCCCCGCTGAGTTACCGGGCCCCCAAAGTACAGTTTGTGGTCCTTTAACCAAACTCAGAACATCATAGCTTTCTGGTGAAATATAAGAACTTGGTGCATCCATACGTGACGGACAAGAACCTAATACTTCGCCATCATCAATCAGCATACGCAGACGAGAGCCAAACATGCCGCGGAATACGGGATCACCGTTAGCCCCACCATTACGGATTTGAGAAAAACCGGGGATGGTTTTCAAGTAATCAGAACCATCGCTGGCAGGCACAGGCTGACGAGGAATTTTTAGTGAAGAGACCACATTAAGTGGAGAAATTGCTGGAGCTGTTACGGTTATCACAGACTCATTATCATTAATAATGTGTGTTTCTTTAGTGTGATCCACGTTGGCAGCCAAGCCACTGGCTGGTATAGCGAGTGCGATAGCCAAAGCGGCTGTTAGGGGTGATACGTGGAATAATTGTGTAGTAGACATAAAAGAATATCCCTTAATTAGTAACAAATCCTGTTTTTTGGATTCGTTTGAAGCAATACCGACTTGTCTTACAAACAGCGTAATACATGGAAAATAAAATGATTTATTTCAAGTAAGCGGATTAATTAAGGGGTGGGGCACGTGGTTGTGATTCGCCGTAGAACAGTCGAATTATTGGGCCAAAGAAACGTGGTGCTGGTGGCGCACGGGATATTATTAGTGTCAGCAAGATGAAAGGAGCAAAACCTCCTGCCAATAGTGGCAGGTTAATCAAAAGCTGACAGTAACCACAGGCAATATCATCCATCAATCCCATATGGATATGATCAGCGCCATGATGATTCATGGAATGTGATGACGATGATGTTTGGTGGTGACTATTGTTATGGCCATTTTGCATGTCAGACATAGACATGCTGTGGTTTATCTCGCTTTTTATGTCGTCACGATAGTGCTCCAGCGTTTTTGATACCACTGGCGCAATGAACAACATCAAAATCGCCAGCAAGGCGATAATGGCAGGTGTTCGGCATTGTGATAGACGAAAAAGCGATAACAAACTAATGATCCAGCTCAGTTTCCACGATTGAGCGCCAATCTTACTGCATTTCTGATGGAGATTGTTAAAAAATTTTGGAGTTGTTAGGTGAATGCGGGCTGAATGTATAAACAAGATCCTTGAAATAAATATATTAAAAATTAGTTAATTAAACATTAACTCCACATTCACCCCCTGTCTGCATACTTATATTAATTTTTATTTCGGTGCAGGCGTTCCAGTGCATCTGAATTATCATCAGATGATTGTGTCACAAGATTATTGATAATACTAATTTCATCTGTCCTCATCTATCTAGGTTGCCAACATACACTTTTGCATATATATGCTTCTTTGTCTTTACTTTTTGCATAAGATGATTGAATACTGAGCATCAAAAAAATACGAGAGAGATTTTTATTAAGACAGAAATAAAATTACTGCAATGACGTTTTTCACCCAAGCTCATCATGTTGTTTTACTCTATTAAATTATTTGAAATTCAATCATGGTTTAATATTTTACTCAAGAAAATAATTAATCATAACTTAATTCCATTAAATAATACTTTAGCATTTTTGTATAATGAAAAACAGTTATCAGTTGATAACTAATAATCTTATTTAGGTAATTAATAATCCAATTCATTCAAAAACAATCCAAAAATTACATTAGCTAGTTTTCCTTTACGGGTCACTACAGAAATGTTACTTGTCTAAAGTTTGTTAGTTTCATTTACGTAAGCAAACTCATAACTAATGATTCGATAAATGAGACTTAACTTAAATGTCGTTTCATTGCAAACTCTCTGTTACAACCTTGTGCGAGGAGTTAAAAAATGTCAGATAACCATCCTTTTCAAACCAGTTCTTTTCAAACACTGAATCTTAAAGCACATTGGATGCCGTTCAGTGCTAATCGTCATTTTCAACAAGATCCACGTTTAATTGTCTCAGCCGAGGGAAACTGGCTGGTTGATGATCAAGGTCGTCGAATTTATGACAGTCTGTCCGCTTTATGGACATGTGGAGCCGGGCATTCGCGCACTGAAATTCGTCAGGCTGTTTCTGAACAACTGGAAACGTTGGATTATTCCCCCGGTTTCCAATATGGCCATCCTTTGTCATTCAAGCTAGCAGATAAAATTGCCAGTCTAATGCCCGGTGATTTAAATCACGTGTTTTTTACCAGTTCGGGTTCGGAAGCTGCCGATACCGCAGTAAAAATGGCCCGTGCTTACTGGCGCATTCAAGGGCAACCAGCAAAAACTAAATTTATCGGACGGGCTAGTGGCTATCATGGTGTCAATATCGCAGGAACCAGCCTTGGCGGTATTGGCGGTAATCGTAAAATGTTCGGTCAGTTTATGGATGTCGATCATTTGCCGCATACATTACAGCCCAATATGGCCTTTACTAAAGGGATACCGTCGGCTGGGGGTCCTGAACTGGCGGATGAACTACTGAAGCTGATTGAATTGCATGATGCCAGTAATATTGCCGCCGTTATCGTTGAACCGATTTCTGGATCTGTCGGCGCTATTGTCCCGCCAAAAGGGTATTTACAACGCTTGCGGGAAATATGTACTCAACACGATATCCTGCTGATTTTTGATGAAGTGATCACCGGTTTCGGGCGTTTGGGGCATTGGAGCGGATCAGAATATTTCGGTGTAACACCCGATATCCTCAATTTTGCCAAGCAAATTACCAATGGAGCCATTCCTTTGGGGGGTGTCGTTGCGTCCAGTAAGATCTACGATGCCTTTATGTCCCAGCCTCTGCCCGAGCATATGGTCGAGTTCAGCCACGGTTATACCTATTCAGCCCATCCAGTTGCCTGTGCCGCAGGGTTAGCAACATTGGAACTACTGGAGAAAGAGAATTTACTGCAACAATCCGCTGATTTGGCTCCACATTTCGAACAAGTATTACATGAATTAAAGCACTGTCCAAATGTAGTGGATATTCGTAACTGCGGGCTGGTGGGCGCGATTCAAATTGCTCCGCGGAATGGAGATTCCGTTGTTCGGCCTTTTGATGCTGGCATTGCATTATGGAAAGCAGGATTTTATGTACGTTTTGGTGGAGATTCTCTGCAATTTGGCCCAATGTTCAACGCCAAAATGGATGATCTTAATCGTCTGTTTAATGCTGTGGGGGATGTTTTGCACCAGATTAAATAAAGGAAATTAAGAAGGATGGAAATAATTACGCATTTAATTAATGGTGAAATGACCATCGCTGGTGGCAAAACGGCAGCAGTATTTAATCCTTCTACAGGGGATATGATACATCAAACGCCCTTTAATTTCCCTGCGATGGTTACTCGCATTTCCAAACAATAATTAACCACTATTAACTTCTTAAAAAGAGCGGTGATTTTACCGCTCATACCGACGAACCTTACATTAACCAAAATTATAATAGGGATCCATGTCATATAGTTGACAGAAAGTTGTAGTGAAAAATGGTGTCATTGTGTTAGTAAATAGGGTCGCTTATTAAATATCTAAAAGATAATATGAAAACAGATGAAATCATGGAACTGATTGAAAATAAATATCCAAAAGCTGGGCGTTGGGTATTTGGTGACTCTCCTGCGATGTATGATGAATTGGCTGAATTAATTGCCAAAGGGATAAAAACAGCGACGACGTGCTCGTTTCATTCTTATCGTTCTGATGAACCAGATAATGGCAAAATCACAGTTGGTAATCACTATATTGTTTTCGACAGTAAGGAGCGCCCAGTCTGTGTTGCTAGAGTAACGGCCATGCATTTAATGAAGTTTTCAGAAATGACAGCAGAACTGGCCTGGAAAGAAGGTGAGGGCGATAGGAGTTTGCTTAAATGGCAATTAGAGCATCAACGCTTTTTTAAAAACGAAGGCGTATTTTCACCTGATATGGAAATTGTTGTTTTAGAATTTAAGACACAGAAGGTGAGGTGATTTATGTAGCAATAGACAATGATAAGGTTCTCGGATTTGGGGGCCTGATTATTTCATTCACCATCTCTATATTTCCATGGAATACCAGCGATTTGGCATTAGCACTAAATTGCTGGATTTCATAAAAGCTAAATCCCCCCATAAACTCAGTCTTAATTAATTTTCTTAAATACCCGCCAGAAATTCATTGCTTACTTGTTGCGATTTTAATTCTTTTGAGAAAAATTTATTGAAGAAGTTATGTCTACAGACAATGGAAGAAAGTATCCTTCTGTTTTTATAGATTATTTCCTATCATTTTACTTACCTTTTAAAAGCCAAGAATAAATAGATTTTCATTATGAAAAATAAAAGCGCTATGCTGTTGCTGACTTTATCAATTGCAGTTTTTGGTGTTATTACTACCGAAATTGCAGTTTTTGGTGTTATTACTACCGAAATAGCAGTTATTGGATTGCTACCACAACTGGAAGCACAGCTGCTTGTGACACCGATTCAAGTTGGTTTTCTTGTGAGTATTTATGCCATTGTTGTGGCTCTGACAGGTCCATTTGTTACTTTAATGCTCTCTAGATATAACAAAAAGCACGTTCTTCTCACCATTATCTTAATATTCATCATTTCTAACCTTATCTATGCCACGACAGACACTTTTAATCTGATGTTTACTTTCAGGGTTCTTCCGGGACTGGTACACGCAGTTTTCTTTGCGGTTGCTCTTGTGGTTGCCGCTAATTCAGTCCCTAAAGAAAAAAGTGCGGGTGCGACCGCAAAAGTTTTCGCAGGAGTGGCTGTGGGAATGGTGTTAGGAATGCCCATGAGTTCGTTTATAGCCGAGCATTTATCACTCAGTGCTGCGTTTTATTTTGGCGCAGTGACTTGTGTACTGGCTTTTATTGGTATTTTGTTTTTTGTTCCTTCTATCCCCGCCACAAAAAACAGTGTTTTTTTCCGAACAATTAAACGTGTTGCGTAAAGGAAAGTTATGGCTGACGATTTTTACTGTGACATTGATTTTTTCCTCGATGTTCTCAAGTTTCAGCTATATAGCAGATTACCTTGCGAAAATTACTCATCTTAATAATGATTTAATCAGCGTAATTCTAATACTATTTGGCGTCTGTGGATTTATAGGCAACTTTGTCTTTAGCAGATTCCTGCAAAAAAATGTTGTAAATACAACTTATGCCTATCCTATTTTACTTATCTTTCTCTATATTCAAGTCTGGTATTTAGGTTTTTCATCGGTAGCTATGTGTGTATTGGCGATTTTCTGGGGTGGACTACATTCTGCGGGGCTGGTGGTCAGCCAAACATGGCTTATGCGAGAAGCCAATGAAGCCCCGGAATTTGCAACAGCCTTTACATTTCTTTTTCTAATTTGGGTATCACAATCGGTTCTGTGGCAGGAGGGTGGTTTATTTCACAGTTCGGAGTACACACGGTTGTACTGAGCAGTATCCTCTTTGCATTAATGGCATTTGTAAGCATTCACATTAAAAACAACTTAAAAGGTTAATCCAGCAAACCGTTTTCCGCCATTTCCACCAGAGTATCTACAACATGGCGTATTTTGGGTAGCAGTTGACGATTTTTAGGCCATAACGCGCTAATCGGGACTTCTATCCCAGAATACCCTTGCAATACTTCCTTGAGTTTTCCGTTCTCAAGATATTTACCCACCATCCATAAAGGCAGCTGGGCAAATCCGCATCCATCCAATACAGCCGCCAACATTGCATCTCCATCAGCAAACTCATAAGTTGCTGGTGGAGCGTAACGTTTTACTTCACCGTTATTTTCTTTCAATAACCAAGCATGTTTAAGGGTATCTATATCAGCCATTAATAAAGATGAATCGTATACTATCCATAGTCGGGGTCAAGCATTGCAGTTGGCGCAGATATGATAGAGAGCCCGATAGATAAGTTATATATTGGTGACTATGTGTGCATCGCTGCTGAAGTCGTCATTTTAATGGGCGGCAATCATACAACAGCGTTGTTACAAAAGATGTTGAACCTTACAGTATAGTGGCGGGTAATCAAAAAATCACTCCAATAGTTACAGCTACCATCAATAGGCTCACGGATAATTCGCTAGAATGCGGTGTATCAGACATTCATCATCTTATTTTGTATGGCTATCGTTAGGAGAGGAAGTTAGGGCTGATCAAGTTGCAATGGCATTATATCTCTGTATCAACCGCTGAACCATTTTCAACATCTATGCATGTACCCCATGCAATCCGTCTAGCTATAGGATCGGTAGAGTTGGCGTTTCTGCGAGCGGTATTGAGGAAAGTGAAATATGCCATTGAATTACATTCATATTTATAGCTAAGATAAACAGATATCTATGTTATTAAAAATCTTCTTATAGATGTCCTTATTATTGTTTTCCTGAAGACAAGTTTCTGGTAGTAAAACTAGGAGCAGAAGTCTGTGACCTTTCCGAAGGGATGAGAACAGTGCTCCGTCAAGGTACTATCGCCATCATCGGCTATCTGACTCGCTGTATTGAGTTAGGGCAGGCCGATAATTCGATCATCTTATTAGTTTCGTAGTCGCATTTCTTTATTTTTTATAGACGACGGGTCAATTATTAAAAAAGGAAATCTTATGGCCGACAATAGTATTCACACCGATCTTTTCTCACCGACCAAATTGGGGGAAATTGAACTTGCCAACCGTATTGTTATGGCACCTCTAACACGCAGCCGCGTGAATAAGGAGGGTGTTCCGAATGAGCTTAATGTAACCTATTATGTTCAGCGCGCGAGTGCTGGGTTAATCATTTCAGAAGCAACCAATATCTCAGCACAGGGGCGTGGTTATGCTATGACGCCTGGCATCTGGACGGAAGATCAGGTCGAAGGGTGGAAAAAAGTCACAGATGCTATTCACCTTGCCGGCGGTAAGCTTGTGATTCAATTGTGGCATGTCGGTCGTTGTTCACACGTCGATCTTCAACCTAATAGGGAAGCGCCTGTAGCGCCATCTGCTATTAAAGCGGACGGTAACGTTTATACCGAAAGTGGCATCCAGGAAGTCTCCATGCCTCGTGCACTAAGAATCGACGAGATCCCTGGTATTGTCGAGCAGTATAGACATGCTGCTGAATGTGCTAAACGTGCAGGGTTCGATGGTGTAGAAATCCATTCAGCTAACAATTATCTGTTGGAACAATTCCTACGTGATTCAACTAACCATCGTACCGATCAATACGGTGGTTCCATTGAAAACCGGGTTCGACTGGCTCTAGAAGTTGTTGAAGCTGTCACCAGCGTTTGGAGCAGTGGCCGAGTTGGTATTAGGCTGTCTCCAGTAACAACTGAAGTAGGGAACACTCCACTTGATAGCAATGTGATGGCGACTTATAGCTATCTGATTCAGCAGTTAAACAAGTTTAAATTGGCGTATCTCCACTTTGTTGAAGGAACGACAGGAAAAAATCGCACTGTTCCTGAAAATGTTGATCTGGGTACATTAAGATCGTTGTTCGACGGGGCTTATATCGGCAATAACAACTATGACTTTGAAATGGCAATTTCCCGTCGTGCAGAAGGTCAGGTTGATGCAGTCGCATTCGGGCGTCCGTTTATTTCCAATCCTGATTTGGTGGAGCGTCTACGTTACGGTATTAAACTTGCTGATGTAACTAATGATGCCTATTACGGTAATGGGGCAAAAGGGTATACCGACTGGCCGAAGGCAAATTCCTTTTGAATCTTTATGTTTTAAATCCTAAATCTTCAAATTAATTTAGTATAACAAGGAGTATTTATGGGAAATATGAAGATACTAAATATTATGCTCTTATCTATATCAACAATGATAACTTCTAATGCTTTAGCCCATGAGATTAGAGCAAGAGATTTAGGCATTCCTTTATCTGGGGTAACAGGGAAGTATAATGCGATTACAGATGTTAACGGTGTACAAGTTGGCTATTCGACCATAATAGAAGGCGATGGAACGATAGAGGTTGGAAAAGGTCCAATAAGAACAGGCGTGACAGCTATATTGCCAAGAGGAAAACGATTTAGCCCTGTATTTTCCAGTATATTTTCTTTAAATGGCAATGGAGATATGACGGGGAGTCAATGGGTTGAAGAAAGTGGTTTCTTGGAAACTCCAATATTAATAACCAACACTCATAGTGTTGGTGTTGTTAGGGACTCAACAATTAGCTGGATGATTGATAACAACCTAACATCACCACTAAAAGATGATTTATTTTGGTTATTACCTGTGGTTACAGAAACGTGGGATGGAATATTAAATGATATAAATGGTATGCATGTAAAAAAAGAACATGTATATGACGCCTTAAATAGCGCCAAATCAGGCGCTATAGAAGAAGGTAATGTTGGTGGTGGAACAGGAATGAACCTTTTTAATTTTAAGGGAGGTACAGGTACTTCATCGCGAATTTTAGATAAAAAAGATGGAGGGTATACCGTTGGAGTTCTTGTTCAAGGCAACTTTGGTGATAGGGATGACTTGATTATTGCAGGAGTTCCAGTTGGTAAAGAAATAAAGGAGCTTAAACAGGTATACCATGGAGACAAGAAAAAACTAAAGGATGCTGGTTCCATAATAGTAGTCGTTGCCACTGATGCACCATTGGCTCCTCACCAATTAGATAAAATAGCTAAAAGAGTATCTCTTGGGCTTGCAAGAGTAGGTGGTGTTGCCAGGAATACTAGCGGTGAGATATTTATTGCATTTTCAACTGCAAATAATGATGCATTTTCTAGGGAAGATGTTAGAACAATAAAAATACTGCCAAATGACAAACTAGATCCTTTGTATGAGGCAACAATAAATGCAACAGAAGAGGCAATAATTAATGCTATGATCGCAGCCAAAAAAATGGTGGGGAGAAATGATAATACTTCGTATTCTATCCCTAAAGAGAGGGTTATGGAAATATTAAAAAAACATAATATACTTGTGGAAGGTTAGCTAAAATCTGCACCTTGATTTGAAAAAACGACTTTGATTGAAGGTTATGAATCTGAAATCAAAGTCGGTAACTCCCACGCTTCTGTACAATAAAATAACTTTATAAATTCATTTCTTATGCGTAAAAAAAATAATATTATCAAATCACTAAATGAACTTTTAACACCGTTCGCTGAAAATGCTCCCGGTGTTGTATACATGGCTAAATATGACAGCGGTTTAACCTATCAAGGTTCTATAGGTTTAGATTGTTTAGAATCACAGAAACCGCTTTCAATAGACAGCGTATTTAATATTGCTTCAGTTTCAAAACAATTCACTGCATTTGCAATTCTGTTGTTAGAAAGTGACGGTAGTTTATCGTTAGATGATTCAATCATAAAATACCTACCTGATTTGGGTGATTATGCAAAACCCGTCACCTTGCTTCACTTAATTTATCATACTGGCGGATTGGTTGATTATATGGAGTTGGCTGAATCAGTTGGCATTAGTGAACAAGATCCGTTGACGATTAAACAATCGTTACATCACTTATATGCTCAATCCAAAGCGGTATTTGCATCAGGAACCGCTTTTGAATATAGCAATACCGGATATTTCTTACTGGCACAAGTGGTTGAAAAAATCAGCGGGATGAAATTGAGCGAATTAAGCCAAGAGCGTATGTTTAGGCCACTCGGAATGAAGAATACATTCATTGTTAATGAATACCCAATAGCTGTCGAATTTGCACATGCATATGGTCAAGAAGATCAGCTACTTGAATCCTTATGGACACACACGGGGGATGGGGCGGTACACTCAACAGTTGGAGATCTCATGTTATGGGGCGAAAATTTAACTTGCGGCAGAGTAGGTGGAGAAGCATTAATTCAGCGTATGATTCAAGCATTACCAGAAAAAACACCTATCGGAGATACAGTTAAAAATCACGAACTTTATGCATTTGGTTTAGAACATCACAACCACTTAGCAGAGCCGAGTTTAGAGCATTCCGGTGGATGGGCAGGTTACAGAGCTTATTTTATACGTTTTCCAAAATCACGCATTAAGTTATAAGATTGCCGATATATTGATAAATTAATTATAAACCAATTGGATAGTTTTAATTTGAAAAATCAGTCATATTTATGTTACAACCGTGCTATCTTCATTTAAATTAAAATTATCACATGATTAAATATATTTTTCTTTTTTCCCTGCTGAGTTTGTCTTTTTCTGCCAAAAGCATAGGGGATTTTTCTACTCATACTCTAACTTCTGACGATAAAAAAGATATTACTTATTACCTATTTCAAAGAAATAATGGGAAATCTAAAAATCTATTGGTTCTCATTCAGGGATCTGATTGTAAGAGTGCCATACGAAATGAAAACATGATAAAAAAGTTTGGGCAGGTTATCCCTGAAAGCGATCTTTTACTGGTTGAAAAATATGAACTTAATGAAAAATCATCAAATCAAGATGATGTAATAATAGACGAGAATCACTGTCCTAAGGCATATATTTTAAATGATTCACCTAAAAAAAGGGTGTCGGACTATATTGCTGTCATTGAGCTCTTAAAAAACAATTATAAAAAAGTCATTTTATTAGGTGGAAGTGAAGGTGCCATTATTGCCAATTTAGTGACAGCAAATTCTGATGTTAGCGATGTGACAATATCGATTAACGGCGGCGGTCGCTATTTTAGTGATGATGTCATTTACAGTATGAAAAAAAATCATAACGGAGAAGAAGTCGAAGTAGATGACACACTCAAAAAACTGAATGAGTTTTTTTCTTTGATTAAAGAAAATAAGCTACCTGAAGACTTTGTCACTAGCGACCACGGTACTCGTTGGTGGAAAGACACATTATCCATTGACAATCAATCAGTAATATCATCAATACAGTCACCTATGCTTATTATACAAAATATGAGTGATATCAATGTTGATGTTAATTCATTCAACAAAATGCGACATCAAATTAACAAAAAAAACATTACTTTTATGACATATGAAAACCTTGACCATTTTTTTAAAAACAGAGAAAAAGAAGATGAATCATCGATTGTGATTGAAGATATTAAAAAATGGTTTAAACAGCTACATTAAATAAACGCGCTAACATAGTTGGTATAAACCTGAACATATACACTTCCCATTTAGCCATTTGGTAATCAAATATAAAAAGTAGCCAATTGTATCCAATACCAGCCGCCCTACAAATACGTTTACTATCCCGATAAAGCGTCTGCATACGGTAAGGCATTACATCAGCTCAAGAAGGAGCAGAAATATCCTGTCAATGGCCAGCAACGGCAAGTGAATTACACCTAAATAATCGGATTGAATGCGATCATATGAAATCCTCGATCTTGCTCACAGATTTGCATATTTTTTCAGCTGGAAACGCTGTAAGTTACATGTATGTATCTAAATTCCCTATTTTTTTACATTTTAGCTACAAATTTGACTAAAATACAACCATTAAATATATTAAATCATAGGTTATATTTTATGTATTCAATCCATCAGGAGGTAACCATGCTGGTACCAACGCTCAGGCATTTCATTAATGGTCGGTATATTGAATCTAAAGGTTCCGAATATTTTGATCTGGTTAGTCCGATCACTGGTGAATCTTATGCACGTTCTCCTAACGCGGGCGCAGCCGATGTTGATGATGCTTATGCATCAGCTAAAGAGGCGTTTAAAATATGGAGACGCAGCACACCCTCGGCACGTCAGCAGGCGTTGTTAGCGCTGGCTGACGCGGTGGAAAAAAACGCTGAACGTCTGATTGAGTCGCAGAGCCGCAATACAGGGCAGCTCAAGCACCTGATTGCTTCCGAGGAGGTTGCGACATCGGTGGATCATATCCGCTTCTTCGCTGGGGCAGCTCGTTTTCTGGAAGGCAAGGCTACAGCTGAATATCTTCCTGATATGACCACCAGTATCCGACGTGAACCGCTGGGCGTGGTGGGGCAGGTTACCCCATGGAACTATCCGTTGATGATGGCGATATGGAAGATAGCACCTGCGCTGGCAGCAGGTAACACCGTGGTGCTTAAACCGAGCGATACCACGCCGGAGAGTACTCTGTTGCTGGCTGAACTGGCCGCTCCGTTCTTCCCCGCCGGCGCCTTCAACGTGGTGCTGGGTAATGCCAGCGCAGGCGCACTGGTAGTTTCACACAAAACGCCGGCGATGGTTTCCATCACCGGTTCCGTACGTGCAGGTTTGCAGGTTGCCTCTTCGGCGGCGGCTAATCTCACCAGAGCACATCTGGAACTGGGTGGCAAAGCGCCGGTGGTTGTTTTTGCCGATGCGGATATGGACAAAGCGGTGGAGACCATTACTACCGCAGGGTACTTCAACGCGGGTCAGGACTGCACGGCAGCTTCACGTGTGCTGGTGCATGAATCTGTTCACGATATCTTCGTTACTAAACTGGCGGCGGCGGCTAAAGCCACCCGTTTTGGCGATCCAGAAGATAAAGAGGCGCTGTATGGGCCGCTTAATAATGTTAGCCAGATGGAGCAGGTCAAAGGGTTCATTGCGCGTCTGCCCGCTCATGCCCGTATCGAAACAGGAGGCCGTCAGGCCGATCGTTCGGGATATTACTTTGAACCTACGGTGATTACCGGTCTGGAGCAGTACGATGAAGTAATTCAGACCGAAATTTTTGGCCCTGTTATTACAGTGCAGAAGTTCCTAACAGAACAGGATGCTATCGAGAAAGCTAATGATGTGAAATACGGGTTGGCCTCCAGTGTCTGGACCCGCGACCATGGTCGCGCATTGCGCCTGTCTCGTGAGCTTGATTTTGGAACTGTCTGGATTAACACCCATATTCCTCTTACGGCAGAGGCACCGCATGGCGGCTTCAAGAACTCTGGATACGGTAAAGATCTGTCGGCTTATGGTTTCGATGAATATACGCGTATCAAACACGTAATGAGTTCCAACGACTAATACAGGACACCCATAATGAATCAAAATAGATCTTCACGTGACCTGGTGGTGCGCGCACATCACGAGCTGTTTACTGACCGTGATGTGGGGGCGCTTGAGCGTTATTTTGCGCCGAATTTCATCGAACATTCCCCGTTGGTCAAAGATGGTCTTGCCGGACTACGTGAACGGGTTCAGGCACATCCTGAACTGCACCATGAAACGTATCGCGTACTACAGGACGGTGACCTCGTTGCTATCCACGGCCGTTTTACGGGGTTAGATGATCAGCTGTTGGTCGGTTTCGATCTGTACCGGGTTGCCGATGGCCTAATCGTGGAGCACTGGGACGGCTTAGTGCCGCAGTCCTCGCCCAACGCCAGTGGCCGAACTCAGTTAGATGGCCCGACTGAAACGGGCCATAGCCATGACAGAGAGAAGAACCGCGAACTGGTGGTTAACTTTTTCACCCGTACCCTGATCGAAGGACACTATGATGAATTTGGAAACTACACCAATGGTGAAGAGTTTCGCCAACACAGCCCTGATATTCCCGATGGTACGGCTGCGGTCATTGCGTTTCTTCAGCAACTCAAGAATGAAGGGCGGGGCCTGCAATATGCAAAAACCCATCGTACAGTAGCCGACGGGCAGTTTGTTCTGAGCCATTCGGAGGGGAGTATTGCCGGAGCACGTCACAGCTACTTTGAGCTATGGCGCATCGAGAACGGCAAAGTGGTTGAGCTTTGGGATGCCATCACCCCGGTACCGGGGGATGCGCAAGCGCTGCATCGCCACGGTATTTTTTAGCGTTGTTTGCAGACAGTCTGAAATCTCATGTCATTTCAACCAGGAATTAGAGAATGACGGCATATTCCATCATTTATGCACCGCTCGATCAGGCTACCCGAACCGAACAGGTTGTGGAACGTTTAAGTAACGCGATCATCTCCGGGATATTACAGACTGATGAGCAGCTGCCTAACGAAAACGAGCTGGCGCGGCTGTTGGGTGTGTCACCGGTAACTGTTCGTGACGCCTTGAATACGCTGCGGGCCAGACAGTTGATCGATACTCGGCGCGGACGTCATGGCGGTAGTTTTGTGTGCCAGGTCTCTGTTGAGACAATGCGGAAATATCACCCTCTGCGGCTGATGGCTTCAGGCGAACTGGCGGATTTCAGCGAGTTTCACTGTGCAGTGATCGGCCACAGCGCTAGGCTTGCGGCTCAACGTTCAACACCGGGTGAACTGAGAAAGCTTGGACAACTGATCGACAGCTTTGCGGCCGCGACTCAACCGGATGCCCGTATACAGACAGATATGCGCTGTCTATTAACTCTGGCATCCCAGTCACAGTCGGCCAGGCTTGCCAATCAGGAGCTGGAGATTCAGGCTGCATGGACGCCTTTGGTGGTGCTTCTGTACCGAGAGGCTGCCGTTCACAGTGAGGTGGCCGCCGCCTGGCGTACACTCTTGGCTGCTCTGTATAAGGGTGATGGCCTAACCTGCTACCAGCTGGCGCAGAAGATGATTACCCAAATTACCGACCACTTGCTTGAATACAAATTGCGTGTGGATACTGACGCGCCATTCTTGCAGAGATCTGATCGCGAGTAACGCGGCTGCATACATCCCAAGAGAGGGAGGAAGCATATGTACAACGACATATACATAGAACGGGCCAGGAGCATCCTGAACGATATTCTGGTCACAGCGCAGCAGGCCACAGCAGCTCTAGCGGATGAGACAGCGCGTATTTTATTGGGGCTACCATTGTATCATACGGAAGGTGTCCGCTTGGCGCAGGAGCAACGCGGCGCATTGCAAAAACATATCCACGATATACTGCGTAACAACGCCTGGTGTAACGGGGCGGGATTTGCCAGCTATGCGGTACCGAAGGCGGTTGGGGAGGAGGACGGTTACTGGACGCTGGAGTGGTGGCGTCAGGAAGGGAATACCATTCAGTATGCGCAGCTGGAACACAATCAGGAGCAACGCAGGCGTCTGGATTTCCGGTTGTTTGAGTGGTTCCGGCAGCCATCCAGCCGTCATCTTCCCGTTATTGACGGCCCCTATGTGGATTATGTCTGCAACGGTGCCTACACGATTACGATAGCCTATCCAGTGCTTATCGGTGAGGAGTTTGCCGGTGTTGCGGCGGTGGATATGCTGGTTTCGACGTTGGATCGGTTACTTCTGCCGGCTCTGGGCGCTATCGGTAAGCCAGCATTGATTATTAATGACGATGCGCGTGTCGTGACTTCGACAGTGCCGGGAGTGCGTTCAGGTTCGCTATTGAAGAGCCAAGACGTTAACCGGTCGGCCGATGGTGAAATACCTTCACTGCGTCTGGTGATCCTGCCGTCATCACACACTGAATCACACAGGGCGTTTGTCTGCTGAAGCCCACTTATTCAGATTGCTCAGGAGTTTTTACTTATGACTGAATCTATGTTAGCTAAAAGGCGCAGCGCGGCTATCGCAAAAGGCGTTGGCGTGACCACACAAGTCTATGTTGAGCGTGCGGAAAATGCTGAAATCTGGGATGCTCAGGGGCAACGCTATATTGATTTTGCCGCTGGTATCGCCGTGGTGAATACCGGCCACCGCCACCCGCGCGTCATTGCCGCCGCCAGAGAGCAGCTGGAACAGTTTATCCATACCTGTCATCAGGTAGTGCCTTATGAAAATTATGTAGCGCTAGCCGAACGACTGAACCGTCTGGTGCCGGGTAATTTTGTGAAGAAGACCGTCTTTGTTACCACCGGGGCTGAGGCAGTAGAAAATGCCGTGAAGATCGCACGTGCCGCTACCGGGCGCAGCGGCGTGGTGGCTTTCAGCGGCGCTTTTCATGGCCGTACTTTCCTCGGTATGTCATTAACCGGCAAAGTAGCCCCATACAAAATGGGGTTCGGCCCGCTGGTTAGCGACGTTTATCGTGTTCCGTTTCCGGTAGGGCTGCACGGTATCAGCGTGGAACAGACGCTGAACGCACTGGAGAATCTCTTCAAAACCGATATTGAGCCCACGCGCGTCGCAGCCATCATCATCGAACCGGTACAGGGAGAAGGTGGTTTCTATCCTGCACCTCCCGAACTGCTCAAATCCCTACGCGAAATTGCCGATCGCTACGATATTGTACTCATTGCCGATGAGATTCAAACCGGTTTCGCGCGTACAGGCAAACTGTTTGCCATGGAACATCATAAGGTTGCGGCCGATCTGACCACAATGGCAAAAGGTCTGGCGGGGGGATTCCCGCTGGCGGCTGTAACGGGACGAGCAGAGCTGATGGATGCAGTGGTACCGGGTGGCTTGGGGGGAACCTATGGAGGTAACCCGGTGGCGATTGCGGCTGGCCATGCAGTGCTGGATGTGATCGAAGAAGAGAAGCTGGCTGCGCGTGCAACGCAGCTAGGAGAGCGGCTAAAACAATGTCTGCATGAACTGCGACCGCGTGTCCCGCAGATCACTGACGTGCGTGGGCTTGGGCTGATGATTGCAGTGGAGTTTAACCATGCGGACAGTCAGGAACCCGATGCCGGCTTTACCAACGCGGTGCGTCAGAAAGCACTAGAACGTGGCCTGATTCTGTTGACGTGTGGTGTACACGGTAACGTGATCCGTTTCCTTCCACCGCTGACTATACCAAATGATGTTTTTGACGAGGCACTAAACGTTCTGGAATCTGTGCTGCTCGATCTGAACGGTAAAGAGGGAAAGTAATGGCCGGGAGCTCTAGTGTAAGAGTGATGCCTGAGTGAGCCAGTGTTTGGTTTGCTCAGCATTTTCCCTCCGATGGCTATTCTGCCGCTTAACCGATGGGCAGCTAAGGAGAGAGATTAACCCAAAATGAGCATGGCGGCAGGGAAAAACCCGCTGGTTCACAAGAGAGGACAACAATGCACTGGTATTTAATTGTATTAAAGAATTATACCTGTTTCAGGGGGCGAGCCCAGCGTAAGGAGTTCTGGTATTTCGTTCTGTTTCAGATTCTGGCTGTTCTCATCATTTCTTTCCTAGAAAGGCTGTTTGCTGTTGCCAATCCCGAAATTTATATGGGGTGGTTCAGCGCTATCTATCTGCTGCTCACATTTTTGCCAGCGCTGGCGGTAAATGCCCGCCGCCTGCACGATATCAACTGTAGCGCTTGGTGGCTACTATTACATCTTATCCCGTTTGTCGGCACTGTTATCTTACTGATTCTCGCCGCTCTGAAAGGGCAGGCGGGCAGCAATAAATACAGTTCAGAGAACGGGATTTACTCACAGGGAAATACCCCGGGCCAGGCTAACGGGTAATTTCCGGTCATAAAGGAGTGCTGAAATGGCAATGAACAGAAGAGATTTTATCTCTACTGCCGCGACCCTCGCAGGGGTGGGAGTACTTTCATCAATACTTCCCACCACATCTCTGCTCGCCCGAACCTTAACTGCGGTCGATGTTTCGGCTGTCAATATTGACCAACTCCGGCCGACGCTGTTGCAGGATGCACAGTACAGAACCAGCCGGTTGGGGTTGGATCCGCGCATCTGGAACTGGCATAGAAACGTGGCTACCAACGCCATGCCAGCCAACTACTATGAGGCCTCCCTGGCTGATTGGCCGGCTTTTGGACGCTTTCCTAGAGACCAACATTGTGAGGTTGTGGTCATTGGCGGCGGGTTGCTGGGTGCTTCCACTGCGCTGCATCTTGCAGAAGCGGGCGTGGATGTGATTCTGGTTGAAAAGGATAACATTGGTTCGGGAGCCTCTGGCCGTAATGGAGGGCAGATGACCCCCGGAATTGCTCGCTGGTCAGCGGAAACTATACTGGAAAAATTTTCGCCCGATGAGGCCAAACGTTTATGGCGTTTTACATCAGTTGAAGCGATGGATCTTGTGGATGAACTCCGAGAGCGTTACGGTTTTGAATGTGACCGCAAATATGGTCATATTACCACCGCGATACACCCAGGTCATATGGGACCATTGGTGGCTAATGCTGATGCCCGGCAACTCTTGGGAGATACGGCGGTGAAGGTTATTGGGCCACATGAATTGCAGGAAGAATATGTCCGTTCGAGTATTTATCATGGTGCCAATATCGACAGTATCGGTGGACAGGTTCAGCCTCTGGCGCTGCTGCGAGGCCTAGTTTATGGCTTTGCCAAACTGGGTGGACGAGTCTATGACAGCACGAAAGTGAAGGGCATCAGGCAGGATGCCAGCGGCACGGTCATAGAAACTGAACGGGGAGTTATCAGGGCGAGCAAAGCCGTGGTACTGGGGGTGCATGGCTCCACCGAGGAGTTTATCTCCGGCCCTTCCACTACAGTACCTTTTTTCACCTATGTGGCGGTAACTCCGCCGTTGTCGGTGGATATCAAAGAACTGATCCCGTCAGATCTGCCAGTCTACGATACACAGTTACAGATAGACTATTATCGCGCGGTGCGCGACAACCGCCTACTGTTTGGTGGACAGGGCACCGGCAACTCCTGGTCACCGCGTGATGTAAACAACTATTTGCTTGATCGCATCAGAACCGTGTTCCCGCACTTGGAAAAACCCGAATTGGAATACTCTTGGGGCGGGATCAGCGATCTGACCCTGAACGGTGCCACCGATGCTCGCAAAAGCGGTGACAGCGTCCCTGTGTATATGGTGCATGGCTGGAGCGGTCATGGAGTGGCGCAGACGGTTCGCATTGGCAAAGCCATCAGCGACGATCTCACCGGACGCAATCACGACTTTACCATGCTTACCCGCATCGAACACTCGAGTATACCGCTGGGTTCCTATCTCTCTCCGGTGGCTATCCCATTGATTAAAAGCGCTCTGGGAGTGATAAACACACTTAATCCGGCAGATATGGTTTCGTTCTGAGTGGCTGGCTAGTTTCTCCATTAGCCGTAATGGCCGCTATTATGTGCACTTCACTACCGTTAAAGCAATTTTCCACAGGAGACCGGAGAAAAACGCCGGGGCTTGCCGTATCGGGGATTATTAGCATCGAGCAAGGTCAGGAACGAACTTCATCATGCGGTATTTCGCGCTGATAGCAGCGCGGCCGCTATGTATTATGAAAATGTGTTGTTGATATAGTTTAAAAACCTGTCGGTATTATTAAAAGTGGTTTTGTCATTAGGTATGACCATAACAAACGGCTTGATAGAAAAGAAAGGGAAATTATCTACTATCGTATCAGAATTGTAATTTAATGTATTAATCGGGATGGAGCATTGCTAGACTGAAAAATATATTTTTATCGTAGACTTTAATATTTTTAAAGACTTTTTGTAATGCCATGGACATTTTCACATCCAGCTGCCGTTTTTCCTTCAAAGCATTTTCTAGGAGGCAAATGGCTAAATTTACCTGCGTTAATTACAGGGAGTTTATCTCCTGATTTATTTTACTCCGTTGGTTTATATAATATAGTAACAACTGCGCATCACTTGATCGGATGGTTTTATACTGTATAAAACCATCTTTCCTTTGTGTTTATTAAAATTCTTAACTATACACCTATTATCATATCCTTTTTCTAAAATTTCCCCGATATCTTTTACTTACTATGAAAGTAAGGTTATAAGAATAGTGTTGTTTTTGTGTCGTCGTTATTCATAGGTGCGGTAACTCATATTGGCTGGGATGCATTTACACACGAGAAAGGTTTTTTTGTCGAGATAATTCCTTTATTACAGTTTCGTATTCTTCATTCTATGACTAACGGGCAGGGGATAAGTATATATAAAAATTCTGCAGCACCTCAGTTCATTGATGGGATTACTGTATCTCTGTATTAAGTATTCTCAATATCAGAAAAAATTAGATCCCTACACTTAGAAAATAAAACTTTATCGTCTTATTAGTATTGGGTTTATCTCTGGGATTTTGACATGCCCTGTAGCATTGTATTTATCTCAAGAGGTGTCAGGATTAAATATAAGTAGATTTGTTTTTAGGGAACTTACTTTCACTGTACCCGTTTTTTTCATTATTTTAGTTCTTATAGCTTTATGGATAAGGATAAGAGTATGAGGGAAGAAAAGTATCAGTGACGCCATATTTCTTCATGAAATAACTTGATAATGGGTATTAAGCATAATGCACTGTGAACATAACGCAGGAAAAGAGAAGGCTGCCAAAAAAACAGTAACTTGTTGATTTATGACAAGAAATTCAAGTTCATGAAGTTATTATCCATTCCTGTTTATTTAACATAATATAGATTGTGCGAACCAAGGTTGTCTATCCAAAGTTAAAATGT